>CALYBC010000015.1 GCA_944393725.1 uncultured Alphaproteobacteria bacterium
CATTTCTGCTAAGGCGATTCGTATATGTTTTAGACGCAACAAAACTCTCTGCCAAACGGCAGAAAGCCAACAATTCCTCACTAAAGAGGCTATGTCTAAGTTCTTTACTCAACATTCTTGTTGCGTCCTTAAATCTTGTTTTTCTTAAGAAAAATCCGTACGGACAGCTACTCCGTACGGATTTTATTTTACCATATTTTTCCTTAAAAAGAAATTAATTTTTATCTATACCCATGCTAATACCGCCGCAAAAAATATCGGTATCGCTAAATTATCGTCTATTTCAATTTTATCTTCAAAAACTTCAACCAAAGTCGCCACCAAGCAAGCCAACACACTCAACCATCCAAACGGATATATCGGCCAAAACAACAGATTTATCACTACGGCAGACAAGAAAAATGCCAAAGTACCTTCCAAGGTCTTATTTTTATAAATTTTAATTTTTCCGATTGACCTTCCGACCAAAGCTGCCGCACTGTCAGATACCAACATCACCGTTAAAGCTATCGCTCCAATTTCTTTTGAAAAGAAACACAAACACAACAATGAAGAAAACAACACATAAATGGCTCCGGTAAACTGAAAATGCTCTCTTGAGGTTTCTTTATTGCGCAAAGTTCTAAAAAACAAAGCGCCAAAAGACTTTCGAGCCCATGGATATTTCTTATAATTACCATACTCTAAAACCACATTACCGATTAATATTACCAACAAAATCGGCACCAAAACAATCTTGGGCATAAAGTATATCGCCGCCGGTATCCAAAGCGAGCTTAAATGTATGGCTTTACGCATTAACTCTTTGCGAAAAGCCTTATCCTTACTGAGCTGCTGATACAACAAATCAACCCTTTGCCGCTGTTCTTCCCAGCTCAATCTTCTTCTAACGAGCTTAAAAACTCTTTGATAGTCCGGCCGTTGATATTTAAAATTCCACATTTTGATTCTCCGCACTCAATAACCAGATATTAAATAAAGCATTATTCAAGCTCAAGCAAAAAGCTTTTGTTGTGGATTAAATCCTCTTTAATCATAAAAAAATCCGGCAGAGCCGGACTTTTTTATTTATCGTCTTTTTTATCGTCATCCTTATTGTACAAATAAGTACTTTTAGACATTGCGACGATTAAATCAAACAAATGTTTGGCCGCCTGACGATTAGGAATTTTATAATAAGCCCGCACCAATTCCAAAGTTTCTTGTTTAAGCATCGGATCGGCATTAAAGGTTTCTGCATCTTCATTCAATACCATTTCTGCTTCCGGATTGCTAAACATTCTGGGACTCTGTTTTGCAACCGTCTTATCCATATCATCATAAAAGAAACTTATCGGTGCATCCAAGACTACGCTAAAATCCCACAGTCTGCTTGCACTAACTCTGTTTAAACCTTTTTCATATTTTTGTATCTGCTGAAATGTCAAGCCAAGCAAATCTCCCAATTTTTCCTGACTCCATCCCAACAAATTACGACGCATTCTTATGCGCTTTCCAACATGGATATCAATCGGATTCGGAGCTCCCGAAGGCGTCCGCCCTCTTGATGCTTTTCGCGATATTGATTTCATTTTTCAAGTCCTTATCATAAAAGCAGTTACAAATAAGTTTTTTAGGGCGTCGCACTAAACGACCCAACTTTTACCGACGCCCTCTTACCTTTATACCTGTTAAAAAGCATAAAATCAAGCAAAAGGTGATTATTCCCCAATTACCCAACTTGCCGTATAAGGTCTTTTCAACCATAGGTTTATCAAGATTTACATCAACAAATCCGCTATAATTAAGTCCTAAAAATTTTTTCACTTGCCCATAGGCATTAATCATTCCGCTGATTCCATTATTAGCCGCTCTTACAATTGCCACTCCTTCCTCCACGGCTCGTAGTCTGGTTGCCACCCAGTGCTGATACGGCCCCGACGAAACCCCATACCAACCATCGTTGGTTAAATTAACCACAAAATCCGGCTTCTCATCGTCATTTAATATTTCATGCGGGAAAATTGCCTCATAACAAATAATGGCACTAAAACTCGGCACCCCGGATAATTTAATATTCTTTGGTCCTTCGCCTTTTCCAAAAGTTCCTATTGCATTAGCCACCGGTTTAATAAACTCCGGCAAATATTTTCGCAATGGAATATACTCCCCAAACGGCACTAAATGAGTTTTATGATAATAATCCACCACTCTGCCCTCATCATCAATCACCGCCATGGAATTATGCGGCACATAAAAGTCGCCTTTGAGCTGATATGATATCATACCGGTTATAAGATATGCCCCTTTAGGAATAATTTTTTTGACGTCATTCATATGCACATCATCCACATCCAACATAAACGGCGACGCCGTTTCTCCCCACACGATAAGATTCGGCTTTTTATCACCCGCCTCATCGCTTAAATCCAAATACTGCCTAAAATTATTTTCAAGCTCCCTTTTTTGCCATTTCATCTGTTGTTTTATACTGGGTTGCACGATTCTCACGACTGTGTCTGTTTCTTCAACATTGCTGTTTTTCAGTCTTAAATATCCGCTTATCCATAAAAACGACGGCACTACAAGTACAACGAGCAACACTCTGATGAAAGTTTGTTTATTTTTTTCTTTAAAATAAATTCCGGCGACCGTCAAAAACAACATTGCAATCAAAGACAACAGATAAGTTCCGCCCCACGCCGCAGCTTGAATAAATTCATCAGAAAAAGCCCAAGCATACCCCAATAAATTCCAAGGGAAACCTGTAAAAATAAAACTTCTGACCCACTCGCCTATAACAAAAGCTGCGGCCAAGGCCACCCATTTTTCCCAAGGTCTGCTGATTTTTGCCACAATCATTGCCGGAACGGCAAAAAACAGCCCGAAAAATCCGCCGCTTCCCAACAACACCAAAGGATAAAGCCAGCCAAATTTATCCGGTTCAATCAATAAGGCATTGCCGATCCACGACAAAGAGCAGGCAAAATGGGTAAAACCGAACCAATACCCAACGGCAAAAGATTTTTTGTATCCGTCAACATTTAATAACAGCCAAAACCACAAGCCAAAAGACAACCACATCACCGGCCAATAATAATATGGAGCGAACCCCAGTGCACTAAACGCACCGGCGACAAAAGCCGCCAATTTGGCATATTTTAGTAAATATTGCATTATTTGCCTTTAGCTTCTTCTTTAATCTGAGGTTTAACAATAACCACTTTTTTAATCTGGCACGGATCGGCATCCAAAATTCTGAATTTAACCCCGTTATTTCCCTCAATCAGCTCGCCTTTTTCGGGAATACGCTGAATAAAATGAACGATAAGACTGTTTAGTGTCTCAAGATTATCAGCCTCATCCTCGCTCAGTCCCTCGCACAAATCCATACCGACGACATCTTTAATTTCATCTAATTCGGCTTTGCCATCGGCTAAGATATTACCGTTTTGTTGGCGGCAAATCAACGGATCGTCTTCCCGATCATATTCGTCTTCAATATCTCCCACAATCTCTTCTAACAAATCCTCAATTGTGATTAATCCTTCAATGCCGCCATATTCATCTACAACCACCGCCATATGGATTTTTTCTTGCTGCATTTCTTTTAGCAAATCCAACACTCTTTTTTCTTGGGACACAAATTTTATCTTATCACTGACAATTTCAGTAACTTTTGCCTCACTTCTATTTTGCAACACTTCCTTAACCAAATCTATAACATGGACGATTCCTATTATATCATCCAGCGATTCGCCATAAATTGGGATTCTCGAATGTCCCTCATTTATCATCAGTTCTGCCAAATCTCTGACATTTCCGTCCTTAGGAAACGCCACGATATCCGCTCTTGGTATCATGGCATTACCGCACTTTCTGTCTTTCAAATCCAAAACATTGTTTAAGATTAGTTGCTCATGTTCGCTCAAATCTTCATCACCGTTAAAAGCGGCTTCTTCTATCAAATCTTCAATGGTTTCACGCACATTTTCCTGCGGTTTTGGTTTAAACCACTTAGCAAAAATATTTACTTTTTCTTCGCGATTTTCTTCTTCGGTCATTTTCTAAACTGTCTCCTCATCGGCATATGGGTTTTCAATCCCCATCTTATGTAAAACATCTATTTCGATTGTTTCCATTTCCTCGGCTTCGTCGTCACTCTGATGATCATAGCCTGACAAGTGCAAAATTCCGTGCACCAACAAATGAGCAAAATGGTCTTGCAATGAAATTTTTTTGATTACTGCTTCTTTCTGCAAAGTTTCGAGCGACATAATCATGTCGCCTAATTCCAACATTTCGTCATCGCAAAAATCATCGGGAAAATTATCATCATCAATATTTGCAAAAGAGAGTATATTGGTCGGTGCATTTTTTTTTCTAAACACCGCATTTAACTCTTTAACCTGTACATCATTGCTCAAGCTTAAATTTGCCGTAATAGATTTTCCGTAGTTTATGCTTTCGTCAAGCCCGTTTTGCTGCATATATTCCATAGTTTCAGCAAACACATCTTTGGCATATTTTTCAATATCAAGCGGTAACTTCAACCACCCATCGTCATCGACGATAACTTCCAAAAGGTTACTCATCGCCATACTCGTTTTTACTCTTTTTTTCGTAAGCCTGAACAATCTTGGCGACCAGGCCGTGACGAACTACATCATCTGCCGAAAATCTAACTGAAGCAATATTCGGTGTTCCTTTCAACACCTCCAGAGCATCTCTAAGTCCCGATATCACCCCACGCGGCAAATCCACCTGGCTCAAATCACCGTTAACGACCATTCGAGAATTTTCACCCAAACGGGTCAAGAACATCTTCATTTGCATTGGCGTTGTATTCTGAGCCTCATCCAAAATTACAAAAGCATTTGACAGAGTACGACCACGCATAAAAGCAAGCGGGGCAATTTCAATTTCGCCAAGAGTTATTTTTTTATCTACTTGCTCAGCCGGCAACATCTCATACAATGCATCATAAAGCGGACGCAAATACGGGTCTACTTTATCTTTCAAATCCCCCGGCAAGAAACCCAAATTTTCACCGGCCTCCACTGCCGGTCTTGATAAAATAATTTTATCGATAGTACCTTCAAGCATCATAGACACGGCCAAAGCCACGGCCAAATAAGTCTTACCGGTACCGGCAGGTCCTAACCCGAACACCAACTCATTTTGCATCATAGCCTGAATATATTCGGCCTGAGTTGCCGAACGCGGATAGATATGTCTTTTTTTGGTTTTCAATACAATATTGCTCAAATCCTGCGCCGTTTGCGTATCGGCGCTTCCACCGCTTATTCTGACCGCTGCCTTAACTTCTTGTTCGCCGATCTCAATACCGCGGCTCACCTTGTTATACAAAACATCAATCGCGGTTTTGGCTTGCTCAATAGCACTTTTTTCACCTTTAATATTAATGTTATTACCGAAATTGGTTATCTCGACACCCAAGCTCTTCTCCAGCATTTTCAAATTGGCATCCTGAGCCCCTACCAACTGCTGAACCAAAGTATTATTAAATAATTCAAAATTTATTTCTGCCATGGCGATTATTCCCTTACGATTTTTCCTGACAACGAATTCATCGTCGCCTCTCCTATTTTAACACTAACAATCTTATTCAACAAGTCTTTATCGGCATCTGCATATATATTTTGCATATAAGGAGTTCTGCCCGTAAGTTGTCCTGGATGCCTTCCTTTGCCTTCAAACAAAACTTCCATCGTTTTTCCGACCGAACTTTGGTTAAACTTCAGCTGATAATCAAACAGCTTGTCTTGCAATATTTGCAATCTTTCCTTTTTAATTTTTTCTTCTACCTGATTTGGCATAACGGCGGCCGGTGTCCCGGGGCGTTTTGAATACTTAAAAGAAAATGCCTGAATAAATTTAACTTTATCTACAACCTCCAAAGTCTTTTCAAAATCGGCATCACTTTCTCCGGGAAATCCGACAATAAAGTCCGAAGAAAAGCCTAAGTACGGATTAGCTGATTTTAATTTATCAATTATCTCCAAATACTCACCCGAAGTATGTCTTCTGTTCATTGCTTTTAATATGGCATCCGAACCCGACTGTATCGGCAAATGTAAATACGGCATAAGTTTCTTGATATCGCGATGACATTCAATCAAATCATCGGTAACATCTGCCGGATAAGAAGTAGTATAGCGAATTCTTTTCAATCCATTAATTTCGTTCAATTTGCGTAATAAATAAGCCAAACTCTGCTCTTTACCGTTTTTATCTTCGCCATGATAGGAATTAACATTTTGCCCCAAGAGGTTAATCTCGACAGTACCTCCGTCGACCAACTTTTTAGCCTCTTCAATAACCTGTTCCACCGGTCTTGAAGTTTCCACCCCTCTGGTGTAAGGCACAACGCAATAAGTACAAAAGTTATTACAACCTTCTTGAATTGCCAAAAAAGAACAACCTCCGGCACTTTTATTCTCCGGCAAGAAATCAAATTTTGATATAGCCGGAAAATCGGTATCAATAATTGTCTGCCCCGACTTGCGAGCTATTTTTTGCAAAATTTCCGGCAACCGATAATAAGTCAAAGGCCCCAACGCAAAATCCACAAAGTCTGCTCTTTTGGCAATTTGTTCATCTTCGGCCTGCACCACGCACCCCAGCACCCCGATAACGGTATTTTTTCCCTCGGCGGCTCTTTCTTGTTTAATCAGATTGACTCTACCCAGGTCCGAAAACAACTTTTCGGTAGCTTTTTCTCTGATATGACAAGTATTAAAAATCACCAAATCAGCCTGTCTGATTGAAGAAGCCTCACTCATTCCCATATTTTCGAGTATCACGGCCACACGGTGTGAATCATAAACATTCATCTGACAGCCAAATGTTTTGATATAATATTTTTTCATCTTTTACACATTACTCCACAACTTTAAGCCGTATGGTAAGTCAATATTTGCGATATTTCAAACTTTTTTTACTTTTTTCCCTTATTTTAATTGAAAAAAGCATATATTTCTGCTAACCTCAACTTGTATTTATAACAATCGGGAGATATTAAATGTCTGGTTTTAATATGGAAGCTCAAACAAACTACATTTCACAATTATCTGAGGACGAAAGAATAATTTTTGTTCAAGCCTCAGCTTGCCTTGCTCGTTGCGACGGCAATTTTGACGACGAAGAGAAAGCTTTCATCAAAGACTTAGCTATAGCTTTCGGCATCACCAGAGCCAATGCCGATAAGGTTTTGCAAAAGCTCACCGATGAGGAACTTATTCAAGAAGTATCAAAAATCAAAAATCGCCAAGCTGCCTTACAGCTCATCAAGGAATGCTGCTTACTGGCCAACTCCGATGGTGACTTATCCGAACGCGAAGTTGTCTTAATAGGCAAATTAGGACAAGCTATGGGAATAGAGCTTGAAAAAATCGAGCAAATCAGCCAATGGGTTATTGATCGCATTATTTGGCTTGAAGAGGGCAAATTGATTTTTGAACAAGTATAATTTTAAGGGAGCAAGCTAATGGAAAACATGATAGTAAACCTCTCGGATGTTGACATTACCGATGACAGCGAGTTCAAAGGCTATGAGGATTTTAAGGAGCAACTCAATTTCGAACAGGAAAATCGCCCTTTTCCCCACACCTATATTCCGCAAGAAACAAGGGAACGCAATCAAGCCGTTTCGGCACATTTGGCCTCAATAGACACAGCCACGCTCAAAGCTAAGGCCGATGCTCTGTTAAAAGCGCAAAATATTCCGGCTCGCTATGACGATTTAATTGACCATATGGCCTCCAAAAGCAATGGCAATTATGCTCATTTTTCCTCTCAATGGTCTCCGCTTTTGTGGCAATCCAGAGAAACCTCAGAGACCGCAAAAGTTAATGTCGGTAATCAGGTTATGGAAAGTTTTGACCTCGATTTTATGATTGCCGAAAGCTTACAAAAGTTATATTCCGGCGAAGACCCCAAGGCCGAATATTATGATTGGATTGAACGGCAACAACAAATTGAAATTGACATTCGGACCGATGGCACGACCGAAGATGAAATAGTTGCCCGCAACACTTTCATCACATTTTTAGACGACCGCGAAACCGATATTAAACGCATTATCCAGCTATACAGCGGAGCAGCTTTCAACTCAAACAGCAAGCTGCAAACCGAGGCTAAAGAAAAGCTCAAATTTTTAACCTTTAAGCTGAGTGAACTTCGTCGTTTAAGAGAAAAGACTCAAAACACCAAGTCTCACGCCGACAGCAAAGAATATTTTGACGCCAAAGAAAGAGCCGACAGAAGAGAAGCCATCGCAGCCACCGCCGCCATCAGCACTCTGGCTCTGGCTCCGGAAATTATGAGCTTAGGAGAAAAGAAACTGCAAGAGACACAAAACACCGATTCGCTGGAACACGGCATTGGCGAAAGCTTTGTCAGACTTCGTCCGGAAACTCATACCCCGGAACAGGTTCGTGAAAAAATAGCCGCTGCCAAACTGCACCGTGAGGAAATGATTTCTATGTTTACGGCTATGCGCAACGGCATATCAAAAGACGAATGGCTTAAAATGAAACAAGAAGGTAAAGCCCCGCAAGTATCCTTAAATACTCGCGAAAAAGTTCGCAAGCTCCAAGGGTTCAGAGCCGCAATGTTTAAGCAATATTCCAACCAAATGTCGGCATAAGAGTTGACATCTGAAAAAACTTAGGCTATGCCAATATATAACAATCAACAAACATAAAGGAAGTTTAATTATGATTATTTTTGATCCGATTTTTGAAATATTAGGTCTTATCGTTGATATTTACTTCAAGATTATCGTTGTCCAAGTCGTTTTGTTCTGGCTCATTCACTTTAAAGTTCTTGAACCCTCTAACAAATACGCTCAAAAGACCGTTGAGTTACTGGACAAAGTAACCGTTCCGGTATATGAAAAAATCAAGTCTAAAATACCGACCACCTATTCCGGTATTGATTTTTCACCGTTTATTCTGCTTTTGGCTGTTTACTTTGTATATCGTGTAATAGTAAGCATTCGTGTTCTCATAGCGGGCTAACTTGTTTTACGAACACACAAATAACGGAATAATTTTAAGAGTTAGGCTCAAGCCTAACTCTTCTTGTTGTAAAATATTCGGAATTTTTATTGCCCCCAACGGTGAAGAGTTTTTGAAAATTGATATTATCAGTATCCCCGAAAAAGGCAAAGCCAACCAGGAACTGATTTCTTTACTTTCCAAGAAATTACACCTGGCCAAATCTAATTTCACAATAATTTCCGGCACGCTTGACAGATACAAAAAAATCCTTATAACTGGCGAAGTAGAAGATATAGAAAACAAACTACAATAAATAGGAGGAGAGATGGAAACTAAAATAATCAATGGTAAGGAATGTGCCGAAAAAATCCTGCAGAATTTGGCCGCTGAAATTTCCGCTCTGCCCACCGAAGAAACGCCGATTATCGCTGTGATTATGGTAGGCGACAACGAAGCCAGCCAAATTTATGTTCGCAACAAACAAAAAGCCGCCGCCAAGATCGGAATGGGTTGCGAGGTTATGGAATTTTCTTCTTCCATCGGTGAAAATGCTCTATTGGAAGTAATTGACGAATTAAATTCCAACCACCACATTAACGGCATAATCGTCCAACTTCCTCTCCCCTCGCATATTGACACCCTAAAGGTATTATCCCGCATAAAGTCATCCAAAGATGTTGACGGGTTTGGCCCCTATAACAGCGGGTTACTCTCATATAATTCCGCACAAGCTGTTATATCGGCAACCCCCAAAGGCATAATGCACTTACTCCTTTCAACCGGAATAGATCTAAAAGGCAAAAACGCCGTAGTCATCGGCCGCTCCAACATTGTCGGCAAGCCCATTGCCATGTTGCTCACCAATCATGACTGCACCGTAACTTTAGCTCATTCCAAAACCACCAATCTTCCTGATATCATAAAAACATCAGACATTGTTGTCGCCGCTTGCGGCAGAGCCAAAATGATAAAAGGTGATTGGCTCAAAGAAGGAGCCGTTGTAATTGATGTCGGTATCAATAGGATAGACGGCAAGCTCTGTGGTGATGTTGATTATGACAGTGCCTTAGGCAAAGCTTCTTACATCACTCCGGTTCCCGGCGGCGTAGGTCCTATGACTATTGCCATGCTCTTAAGCAACACTTTTGACGCTTTTATTCGCCAGCAATCCGAACCGGAATGTTCCTGTGGCAAATCCGGCTGTCACTGTCACCACTAATTACTGTTTTTTTGGAGTTTTACTGACGATGATAAAATATTTTCGCCACATTGTGCAACGCACTTACGATGTCATGTTGGATTTATCAGCTAAACCCAATGCCATGTTATTTTTATTTATCGTGGCTTTTGCCGAAAGTTCATTTTTTCCGATTCCGCCTGATGTAATGCTCATCCCCATGGTTTTGGCCACACCTAATAAAGCATGGCGTATTGCCGGACTGGCTACTTTTGCCAGCGTATTAGGCGGATATTTTGGCTATGGTATCGGCATATTTGCGTTTGACATGATTGCCAAGCCGATTTTGGAATTTTATAATGCTTTTGAACAATTTCACGAATTTGAAAATTATTACCACGAATATGGAGCCTGGATAGTTTTCGGAGCAGGTATCACCCCGTTCCCCTACAAGATTATCACCATTGCCAGCGGTGTTGTGCATCTTGATTTGGTAGTATTTACCATTGCTTCTGTTCTTGCCCGTGGCATGAGATTTTTCTTGGTTGCCTGGCTATTAAAGAGATACGGCGCTCCGATGAAAATATTTATCGAAAAACACTTAGGTATATTATCAGTATTATTCTTAGCCTTGCTGATTGGCGGATTTGCCGCTCTCAAATATCTCTAAAAAACGAAGCCCCGTTTTACGGGGCTTTTATTTAATTATTTTGCAAAAATTTAACTTTCATTACCGCCAACGCATTAGCCGAAATTCTTGCAACGGCATCATAAAAATCATTATACATCTCTGCCTGTTCTTTCCACTCTTGCAAATTTTTATTCTCAGCCCACTCGTCATTAAGCGGCTTATCAATAAACGATACGGCTTGTTTGGTTTCACCTCTAGCCACCATCTCACTCAAAGTTGCCCAGAAAACATCTTTTGGTGTAAGTTGCGGATTTTTTTCATCTGTTTTTTTCTCAATTTTTACAACCTTTTGTAGCTGCAAATAAATTCTATCTTTCCAATTATCTGCCGCAACCAAGTTTTCATCCGTCACTTTAAACTCGGCAGCATAAATTTCGGCAAATCTGTGCTGCAACTTGCTCAAAGACGGCACACCTTCAACCGCCGTCTTATTAATAACGGCAATTTCTTGGGCTATTTTATAATTATCAGCAACCAATTCATTCAAAACTTCGGCCTCATAAACAAAACTTCCGCCTCTTGCAGCCGCATCTTTAACCAACATTGCCGCAGTCAAAGTCAATGCCGACTTATCGGTAACCTTTGCCAAATCATCAATCTTACTTTCGGCTCTGTCCATTCGCTGCACCAAACCCAAAACGGCATCGACATCGGCTTTTGACTTTATGGTATTAACCGTAATATTTTCCATATTTTCCAACTTTTGATAAACTTCCGACAAATCCGGATTAGCTGCCGTTTGAGCCACTTCCGCAACTTCTGACTTAAGCATTGCAAGTTGTTTTTGCAATTCGTTTATTTGCACCAGATACACATCTTCTTCAACTTGTTTATTTGCCAACATATCTCTAAATTGATTCAAAAGTTTTGGATTTTCCCACAATTTGTATCCCAACACCGCAACCGCCGCAATTACCACCAAAAACCAAATTTTAGTTTTGCGTTTTTTTAATTTTGGAGCAACCGCTTCTTCCGCAACCGTCTCGACAGTAACTTCATTTTTCTTTGACATAATACCTCTCCCGTTATTGTGCAATTAAAGGCTTGGCAAGATTTTTTTTATAGTGTATACAATATAAAAAAAGAAGCAACTGCAAATTAATTTTGTAAAGAAGAACGAACAATGTTGGTATTAGGAATAGAAAGCAGCTGTGACGAAACTGCCGCAGCTTTGGTTAACGACAAAAAAGAAATCTTAAGCTCCACGGTATTAACGCAGAGCGAGCACAAAAATTTCGGCGGTGTAGTCCCCGAAATTGCGGCCCGAGCTCATCTTGAGCATATAGACGAGATAATTGAAGAAACCTTCAAAAAAGCCGGCGTTAAACCTCAAGATATTGATGCCGTTGCTGCCGCCGCCGGCCCCGGTTTAATCGGCGGAGTAACCGTCGGAGTTATGGCCGGCAAGGCTCTGTCTTTGGCATTGAACAAGCCTTTTATTGCCGTAAACCACTTAGAGGGGCACGCTCTGACTGCCCGTCTAAATTCCGATGTCAGCTACCCGTATTTATTGTTGCTTACCTCCGGTGGTCACTGCCAAATTCTAATTGTCAAAGGTGTCGGCGATTTCGAAAGGCTTGGTACCACCATTGATGATGCTGCCGGCGAAGCTTTTGACAAAGTTGCCAAGATGTTAGGGCTGGGATATCCCGGCGGCCCGATAATCGAAAAGATGGCTGCCTTAGGTGATGAAAATCGTTTTGTTCTACCTCGCCCGCTTTACAACTCGCCGGACTGCAATTTGTCATTTTCCGGTCTTAAAACCGCCGTTCGCAAGATTATTGAATCCTATTCCGAAGATGGTATAATTGAGCATGCCATCATGCGCAAACGCGATGTCGCCGATATCTGCGCCAGTTTCCAAAAAGCCGTTACCGAAAGCCTGCTTCACAAACTGCAAAAAGCTATTTTCCTTTTCCGCAAGCAGTGTCCCGCAGGAAAACACATAGTTGTTGCCGGAGGAGTTGCGGCTAACACCTATTTAAGAGAACACTTAAAAGACCTAGCAGACAAAGAAGGTTTAATTTTTGCCGCACCGCCAATTAAATTTTGCACCGATAACGGCGTCATGATTGCTTGGGCCGGAGTAGAAAGAGCTCTCAAAGGCCTATATAACGGTTTGGATTTCAAACCTCGCCCGCGTTGGCCCTTAGATGAAAACGCGCCCAAAGCCGCCGGCGCCGGAGGAGTAAAAGCATGAGAAAAATTTCAGAAATATGTCAAATTCTTGATGTCTTAAAACAGGCTGACCCCGAACCTAAAAGCGAACTTGAGTTTCACAATGCCTTTACTTTGTTGGTCGCCATTATACTCTCGGCTCAAAGTACCGACAAGGGAGTTAACAAGGCCACCAAAGAATTATTCAAACTTGCCGACACCCCGCAAAAAATGTTGGATTTAGGTATCGACGAACTCAAAGAACATATCAAGACTATCGGACTATATAACAACAAAGCCAAAAATGTAATGGCCTTATCCCAAATTTTGGTAGATAAGTATTCCGGCGAAGTTCCCAACGACCGCGATATTTTAGAAACGCTCCCCGGAGTTGGCCGTAAAACCGCCAATGTTTTGCTAAATGTCTGGTGGCATCAACCCACCGTCGCGGTAGATACTCATGTTCTTCGCTTGGCTAAAAGACTAGAACTCAGCGATAAGAATACTCCCCTCGGTGTCGAAGAAGACCTAAATAAACTACCTAACGACTATCGTTTGTATGTCAATCACTGGCTGGTGCTGTTTGGGCGTTATATCTGCAAAGCTCAAAAACCGGATTGCACAAACTGCCCCTTGGCACAATTTTGCCGCAGCAGCGATAAAAGGATTTAAACTCTGGTAAAAATACCGTCTTCCACTGGCGGCAAAAAAGAGCTTATTCTGCCCACCACAAATTCCACAGTATCTACTCTGCCCCATAGAGGACCTTTTTGGCACGCCGCAACCATCAAATCTATCTTATCGGGTTCCCCTCTTAACCTAAGCATGACCGAACCGTCGCAATCATTATGTACCCAACCGGAGATTCCGCCGATTTCTCTGGCTTTTGATACAGCCCAGCGGCGATATCCCACGCCTTGTACGCGTCCTTTAACTCTGATAGTAACTTCTTTCATGACCTAAGATAATTTTCAATTTCTTTAAGTTCATCACATCTTTCTTTTCTTTTTGCGGCAGCTTCACTATCGGTACCCCACATCTCATTTTGCCACAATTCTTCCAGATACGAAAGCTCACAGGCTTCTTCCGCGTGAATTTTGCCCTTAACCAAAGCCAATGCCAACAATGTAGATCTCATATTCAGAGTAGCCGCCAAATAACAAGCCAACTCCTTATCGCTCATTTTGCTTAACACCACCTTCAGCGGAGCTCTCAAGGCTTTATTTTCCGGCACATCTAAAGTATTGGTTTTGTTAATGGCCGTCTTCAACAATTCAGCCGCCCAATCCAAAATCGGCAACCATTTTTCCTTCTGCCGCAACACTAATTCCTTATTTTCTCCCCAAAAAAACAACACATCGGTTTTGGCCAACTCCAGAAGTTTGGCAATAACCTCTTCGCGGTTACCTACGATTTCTTTTACGCTCTCATCTAAATTTTGTTGCATCTGCTACCTCCTACCCAAACTTCCCGAAAAAGCATCAAACAAATTTTTTGCGGTATTACCCAAATCTTTTATTGCCTTTCTGGTTTGTTCATCAGCTCCGTTATATATATCTTGCGTTGTTGCTTTCACTCCGGTTGGCTTAGGGAATCTTGAAGCATAAGCAGTGCCCTGCAAAGCCGTATAACAAGGACTTTCATCACCATTCAAAAGCACTTGCGACCCCAAATACAATCCACCGCTTGCCATACTGCCGACAATGGTAGTAAGTGCGGCCTCATTATCCAATCTTATTTTCGGCTGTTCTAAAGTACCTTCAATTTTCACAAATGAAGCCAATGCCTGAGCAATATTTCCATCTGCCAACTTGTTTAAGGTCGGAGCTATGGTAAAATCAATTTTATCATTAACCAAATTAATATTACCGCTGCTTATTATCTTTAACTTAGAACCGTTAAACACAATTCCTTGCGGAAACACGGCCTTACCGTTGCCGATATCACTACGCAAGACCGCGCACTCCACGTTCATATTTGTATTGGCATTGGTATCTATCCGCAAAACCTCAAATAGTTTGGTAAAAATATTACTTGCCAACCAAGATAATTTACCGGTTTTTATTTCCGATTTTCCGACAATTGCTATCACTCTGCCGGAAGCTTTTTGCGCAAGCTCACGATAAGTTGTTCCGCTGGTCGACAAATTAACATCTATATCCAAATCACCACCGCTTAATACCTGCATGCTGCCGGCATTTCCGGTTGCCAAATCTTTTTGCAAATCCTGCAATTTCATATTTTGTGTCTTAAGCTGCATAGCCGCCGTTTTAGCCTTACCATTAACTTGTGCGGTTGCGCTTAAATTTCCGCCACCGATACCGGCATCAAATTTCGTAACATTAAGTTGTTCATTTTGCAGTTTTGCATTAAGCAAAACATTGTTCAACATAATATCTTTATTAACAGCAAGCTTCGCAACATTAAGCATTACATCGGCGTCAACCAAGCCCAAATATTCATAAGGTAATTTTTCATTGGGCACCATTTCTAATGCTTGCGCTTGTTTTATAAGTTGTGGCATTTTCCATGCCGTTTTAGAGCTTTGCGTCAAGCTCTCAACATCGATACTCGGAGAAGTAAGATTGAGATTAATATATGGTTTAGCCTTACTCCAATTTACCTTAGCCGTTCCGGTTATCTGATTACCTGCCAACAATAAACTTTTGAAATTTATATCGGCTTGATTTATATCGCCATCCACCCTAAGCTCGGCCGATATAGCCGGAGCGCCGAAATTTCCGTCAGGATTTGTAACACTTCCCTCTGCCGCATATCTGGGTGATTGTGTAACATCCTCCACCGAACCGGCAACATCGGCTTTTACATTAAAAGCACTGCCGACAAAAGTAAAACTAAATTTATTTTCATTAAGCAGAGAATACAAATTGTCAAGATTAACCTCCGCGGTAATATTATCGCCATCTAGTTCGGCATCAATAATTATATTAGTATTTTCGTTACTACTTGGAATACTCATATTAATATCGTTAATAACCAACTGCTCAGTCATATTGTTTGCCATATCGCTGTAGAGCAACACACCATTTACTATCTCCACCTCTCTGGCAATCAAACCTGCGGCAAGCAACGGAACTTCTTGTGTTGCCTCGCTTGTTTTTTTAACCACGGCAGCTTTTTTTATGGCAGATGACTTGGGCGTAAACATCCAGTTCACCGCTCCGTCAGCTGCTTTTTCCAAATATATCTCCGGCTGGATTAAAACCAGCTTGTCCACTACGATTTTCCCCTTTAACAGAGGAAGTATGGCGGCCTTAATTTCCAATTTTTGCAATTTTACCATTTGCGGTGTTGATGCCCAATCAGGATTTGCAAACTCCACATCATTCACCACCAAAGTCGGTACCAAAGAAATAGCCAACTTAGCTTCTCCGTTAATTTTAAGTTCTCTTCCGGTTTCTCTCAAAACAATATCTTCAATATATGACTTGTATTTGTTCAAATCAAAATTTCTGACAAAGACAAAACCGCCCAAAGCCAAAATTATAATTAAACTTGAAATTACCGACGCTGTTTTTTTGATAAACCGCATTATTACTTCTCCTTACAATCCAATCCCAAAAAAGCCAAAGCCTCCTTGAAATGCTCCGGCATCTCGGCTGTTATTTTCACATTTTTATATATGCTTGATAAATCTATTTTATAGGCATGAAGATATAACTTATCCTTAATTCCGTTAAACTTTTCCCTCTTTAAGCCGAAATATTTATCATCTCCGACAATCGGTGTCCCGATGTACTCCATATGAGCTCTGATTTGATGAGTACGACCGGTCAAAGGCAAAGCTTTTACCAAGGCAAATCTATCACCAAGATTATCCAAAACTTCATATTCGGTAATAGCCCTTTTGCCCTCCTCAACCACTATGGATTTTTCGCCAACCTTTTCCAACGGAGCTTTTATTTCACCTTTACTTTTTTTCGGACACCCTTTCACCAAAGCCAAATATGTCTTTTGCAAATTATGCTCTCGAAACGCTTTGGTCAGAAGATCGGCATTTTTTCTGTCTCTGGCCAAGACCAAAACTCCTGATGTATCCTTGTCGATTCTATGTACTAATTTTGGAGCTTCTTCATCACCGAATTTCAAAGCCTCCAGCATGGCATCAACATGTCGCAGGGTATTGGTTCCGCCCTGCACGGCAAGACCGCTCGGCTTATTAATGGCTATAATGTTTTTGTCTTTATAAATCACCAATGATTTAATAAAGGCCTCATCTTTCTCCGAAATTTTTTTATCTTTTGTTATCTGCACCTCATCTGTAATCGGAGGAATTCGTATTTCTTGCCCTGCCGCCAACTTGAGAGATGTTTCGCCTCTCTTACCGTCTACCTTAATTTGTTTGGTTCGCAACAATTTTTGCAACCTTGACAACGGCAAGTTCGGATAATACTTCAAGAACCAGCGATTTAATCTCATTCCGTCATCGCTTTCTTTCACCACGACGATTTGCGGCTTATTCATCTTTCATTCCTTTCTTGCGTTGTTTTTCCTCACGCAATTTATCAAAATACTCTACCCTCTTTTTAATTTCTCGTTCAAAGCCGCGGTCAGCCGGATGATACAATTTAACTCTTTTCATTCCCTCCGGAAAATAGTTAGCCCCCGAAAATCCGTCTTCACAATCCGGATCATACTCATACCCTTCGCTATACCCCAACTGCTTCATTAACTTAGTCGGTGCATTAAGAATATTTTTCGGCGGCATCAAAGAGCCTGTCTTTCTGGCCAAATCAAAAGCGGCATGCATTGCTTTATAAACACCGACCGACTTTGGAGCAGTAGCCAAATAAGCTGTCAACTGCATAATAGCCAAATCACCCTCCGGCGAACCAAGTCTTTCATAAGTATCCCAACAAGCAATAGCCTGAACCACCGCCCCCGGCTCTGCCAAGGATACATCTTCAACCGCAAATCTGGTTAGCCTTCTTAGTATATATTTCGGATCTTCTCCGGAAGTAATCATTCTGGCGACCCAATACAAAGCCGCATCGACATCCGAGCCGCGTAATGATTTGTGTACTGCCGAGATAAGATTATAGTGTCCGTCACGCCCTTTATCATACACCGGAGCTCTGGATCGAATTATTTTAACAATGGAATCTTTATCAAAAATCTCACCGCTTTGAGCATAATTCCACACGCTTTCGGCCAAATTGAGAATATATCGTCCGTCACCATCGGCCACTTGTTTCATAAAGCTTCTCGCTTCATCATCAACCGGCAGTTTTTTACCTTCTTCTCGCTCGGCTCTTTGCAATAATTCTTCAAAATTATCTTCACTCAAGCGATTCAACACAAAGACCTGACATCTTGAAAGCAACGCGGCATTTAGTTCAAACGACGGATTCTCGGTAGTAGCACCGACCAAAATTATGGTACCGTCCTCAACATATGGCAAGAAACCATCTTGCTGTGATTTATTAAAGCGGTGAATTTCATCCACAAACAACAAAGTTCCGATTCCCTGATTAGCTCGTCTTTCCTGCGCATACTGGAATACTCGCTTCAAATCGGCCACCCCGGAAAACACTGCCGAAATCTGTTCGAAATACAGTTTGGTATTTTCGGCAATCAATCTGGCAATAGTTGTTTTACCGCACCCCGGCGGTCCCCATAAAATGAAAGACCCGATTTTTCCCGAAGCCAGCATTCTCCCGAGCGGTGCATCTTTACCTATAACCTGTTCTTGCCCCACAACTTCATCCAAAGTTTTAGGACGCAACCTATCGGCCAAAGGTCTTTTTACTTGTGTTGAAAATAAAGTTTCTTCCATTGTTTTACTTTAAAACGATTCGTTTTTACAAAGCCTAATATACCAAATTTATCAGCCAAATAACAATTATTTTTTCAAGGCAAACGGATTTTTATCATCCTTTTCATAAACATCAAAAGCCCCCTCTTTCATCCACCAATCTTTTTCATCGGTTTGTATTTTATTTTGCTTTTCCTTGATGGCTTGTTTTTTTTCTTTTATTTTATTCTCAATTTCCGCCCTGTCTTGTTTGTTTAACTCATCGACCTCATTAAAAGTAAAATCAAAATTTTCTTGCAGCTCCTGCAATTCCTCAGGTTTAAGCCTCATTTTATTAAACATGTCTCTGATTTTCGGAGTATTTAAATCCTTTGCGGTTTTATTAAACATAACCTCATCAGACAAGGTATAATCAGTATCCAACACCAACAATTTCTTAAAAGCATCATCATCATTAACCAATATATTATCGGCTAATATCGGACGATTATAAAATCCTTCAGCCAAAAGGATTTGACAATCTTTAGTATCAACATCATTGTCCAACTCAAAATAATGTGCCAATTTTTCAAAATAGTAAGTATTGGCAAAATACTTTCCGTCATATCGCTTTAGTTTTTCTTTGTACTGTGATATCTGGACGGTTTTTGTAGCGAAATTTGCCAATTTATAAAATTGATTACTCAACAATCTATTGTTTTTGGCCTTAATGATTTTATATTCCGAACAACTTACAATTGTCTCCAAATCATCATGTCCATATGTTTCTTCAAGCAAATCCAGACTATTACACAAAAGCAAGGCTGCCGCTTTTGTCTTTTTTCCGCTTTCCAGAAGCGAGGACAAATTTCTAATTCTTAAATTATGCCCCACATCATCAAGCACCAACATAACCGGCAGAGCATCAATATTATCTTTTTCATTTAAATTACGATACAATATTTCATCAACAAATATTTGATTTAATATTTTTGACGGATACGAATTAGCCAAAGAATACACCGTAACCGGTTTTAACAATCCGTCTTTTTCGTCAACCATGCCTTTGATAAAATCAAAATCAAAATCATTTCCGTCTGTTCGCTCGCGCACTGAAGGGTTGGTAAATATCTTAAAAGGCCTAAGAGTATAAACAAAAGCAATCTGCCTTTGCTTAGGTGACAACATAATTATTTTATTGAATCCTTCTACTGCCAGCTCCCCATATCCAAACAGCATAGCTTCATTATACAAAGAAACCACCCAAGATTTCCAATCTCTTTTTTCGTCATCCTTATTAGTAATATAATTATCAATCAACCAATCGGTAATTGCTGCAAAACAAACATCTTTTCCGCACCACGGCTCCGGAATTCCGGCCCAACTTCCGATTGGCATGTAATTTTCTTCATCTACCGTATTACTCAGCAATAAATCGATGGCCTTTTGTGCATAATTATCCGGCATATGAATATAATAACTCATAAGGATTTCTTTATCTTCTTTAGATAGATGTTTGCCAGATATTATTTTTTCCAAGAAGTAATCATTAGCTTTTGCTTGAGTAACCTTTGCCGTCCAAAACTCCAATATTGCGGTAATAAAAGTATATGCCAACAGATTCCAATAAGTATTTTTTTCTTTTTCGTTCACATCAATAATATATTTAGCGATTCGCTTAATATAGGCTTTTTTATCGTCGGGATTTTGCGGAATATTTTTATGGCAAAGAGGATTCCATCGCGGATAGAAAAGATTTTTATCCGGTTCATCAACCAAATCCCAGTTATAATAAAAAACCTTTCCCAAAGTAGCACGATATCCTGCTGTGTATTTAGGTAACGCTCCGGTCAAGTCCATCGCGATTATTGAAAAACCATCGGCATTAAGCATTGAAGGAATAGCTTCATTAGAGGTTTTTCCCGTTCCCATTTCACCCACACACAGAACGGATTCAGATTTTTTTGTGCTTAAGATGTCACCGGCAAATTTCCCCAACACTATTCCCTCATTGCCGATTATTCCCATTTTTTCAACATCGGAATGCTTGGCAAAATGATAAGTTAAAATATACCATAACTTAAAAGAATACTTTCTGTCTAAAAAAGCAAATACCAAAGTTCCGCCCATCACCACCGGCACCACGATCGGAATCAGCAACAGCAAAGAGAACTGCATAAGGCGCATATTCAGCACCAATTCATTCCACCAATTCACATAAATTTCCGCTATATAAAACGGATTATAAAAAACTTTAGCCCACTCACAATTCAAACCGTTTCCGGCAATAAGCCCCAGTGCATAAGCCCCTTCTAAAAGAGCAAAACAAAATACTGATATTCCCCAAAAGCTAAAATAAGTAAGCAACAAAACCGCGCCGGCATTTATCAATGCTCTGACGCGGCTTTTCTCTTCGGTGATAGAAATATTCTCACCCATTGCCCTTATCTTCCTCTTCCGCTTCTAAACGGAATTATCCGTCGTTTTGTATCTTTATTTTTCTGTTTTTCAGTTTCCAAACTGTCTTTCATAGCCTTACGTGCTGCAAGTTCCTTTTGCTTTCTTTCTTCAATAATTCTTCGCAATTCCTCATTATGTGAATTAGATTGTTTTTCCTGCTCTGATTTTGCATTATCTAACGCTTCTTTATCTTTAACTTCGGGTTTATCAGCTTTTCCGAAAACTTTTTTCCCCATTTTAAGCAAGGTTTCTATGCTCACGCCTTTATCTTTTTGAAAATCCCAGACTCCGAACTCCTTTCCGCTACCCAAGAACAATTCGGTGAAATCGACACCTTTATAATTTGCCTTATTTTTCTTTTTCGGAGCCATAATTCGTGCCAGCTCTTCGGGTCCGGGTACTCTACCCAAAGCTTGAGCAATTTGCTGCGGTGTTATTATACATTCGCTCAAATCCAAACCGACGATATTAACACCGGTAAAATCCACACCGGTAAAATCAACTCCCCGCAAATCGAGTTTGCTCAAATCAATATTAGCGAGTCTTATTCCTTTCAAACTGATATTTTTAAGGCTAAGCTTGTGCGGATAATATTTAGCCAAATATTCAATTACGGCTTGTAGTTCCTCCAACCCTGCGGCATCAATATCGACATCGACCAAAATTGCATTTTCCAAGTCGGCATCGGTAAGCTTTACCCCATGCATTTTTGCTTTAGCAAAATTAGTGTTTTGAAGCACGGCACCGGAAAATACGGCTCCGGTTAAATCGGCACCGGAAAGATTTGCTCCCGTCAAATTTGCTCCCGAGAAATCAACCCCGCGTAAATCTGCCCCCGAAAAGTCGACTCCGCTCAGATTAGCAACCGAGAAATTGGCCCCCTTCAAATCTTCATTGGCAAATTTTCCACTTTCTAAATTTTTGCCGACAAACTGCAAATCATCATCAAACAACACCTTCGTATCGCCGCCCTGTTTTGCCACACTATGCCAGGTTCCCCCGCTGTCCTCCTCGGACAGTTCTTTTTCAAAAGCCTCGGTTTGTTCTTTTAATCTGTTTCTCAGTTCATCCAGTTTATGTTCATCCGTCATCCCAAACCCCTGACTCAGCCCTTTATTAGGTTAAGATTACCTCATAAATTATATTTTTACAAACGAATTATCGCAAAATACATTCAAAACCTTGAGCAATTATCTGATTGCACAAAGATTTTAGATTTTGCTTTTCCGGCTTAACCATAATTCGATGATACAACACACCGTTAACCACGGCATCTTCAATAAACATATCATAACCGCTCAAAGCAGCTACATTGTTTTTTATTCGCAACTGTTCCTCAACGGCGTTGTTCATATCGGTATAGGCTCCAAGTTGCAACAGTGTTTTATTTTGTGCACTCATAACCGTTTTTATTTGTTTATTAGCTTTTTTCTTAGCTGGGCTAACCTTTTTATGTGATTTATTATCCCCACCGTCAATCAACTCCTCGAGCCAACCGTCTTTATGCGCCCAAGCATTACCGCCGTCATCCCATCTTGGTTGTTCTTTAACTGCCGAAAGCATTACGACGACATCTTTATTAAAAGCTTTTCTTAAAGTGTCTTCAATATCAGCTATTTTTCCTTTCAACATATTTTTATCAAACGGCGACAATCCGGCCAAATAGTACAAATTACGCAAAGCGGCAGCTCTTTCGGCCAATATCTGTGCTTCCTTCTGCTCCAAAGCAATTATCGCTATTTCTTGATTCAACAAATCGATTTTTTCATAATCCGGCAGTTTATCCTTTTTCTTCATCTCCCGCAATAATTCCTTAGCTTCAGACAGTTTATAGCGATTAGCCTCGTAATCAAACGAAGCTTTTTCGACCGACCTATAAGCCAACTCTACTTGCGTCATGACCAAAGCCGCCAATTCATCAAAAGCTTTTTGTTTAACCCTTTCATCTTTTTTATCGTTCTGATATTCGTTAACAGCGTTGAGTAAATTCATCGTAACTCTTTGGGCTTTATTAAACAGCTCGGTCTCATACCTTAGATCATCGACTTGCAAACCATTGATATCAAGCCTGGCCACCGGAGGATAATCGACATAAGCCTGCCTTCTTGCCTTTGCGGTATTAAAAGAACCTAATTGTTCTTTGGCCAGTGCAAATTCACGACGATTTGCGGCAGCGGAATCAGCAAAGATATCGGGCGTATAATTCTTGTCAAAGTCCTCCAATTCATAAAATCTCTTTCCCGTCAAAGACAAATTTTTATCGGTCATTTTCAAGAGCTGCGAATATTCCGTAGAAGTAAACAGCAGCTGTTTTTTGATTTCACCTAAATTATTCAAAGCCACTTCCAGATTTTTGCGGTAATTAAGTTGCGGCACGGTCAATTCATCATTTTCTGCCTGCTCGTTAAGCTTAGTTAAGATTTTTCCTTGCTGGTTTAGGATTCTGTCAATTTTTTTAATTTGCTTGAGAGCAAAGATTTCCTCTCTTTGTAATTTGATGGCAGCCAAGCTCAGGTTTTGAGCAGATTTAGCGTACAAATTATTTTCGATATATCCCTGATTATCCGTCAACACGCTCATAGCATAAATATCGGCAAAATCCATTGCTCTCGCGGCATTATATAGTTTATCTTCTGGTTGTCCGGCATTAAACATAGCCTCAACCGTATTAACGGGATTCTCATTTTTACCGTAAATCTTTTTAAACATATTCTGGGCCGAAACATCTGCATTATATTTTGCCGCTCTTGCCATCGCATAATATACATCAATTTTATCCGGAGCCTTTTCGTAAGTACCGGTAAAGACCAAATCGGTAGTTTGCAAATCATTACCCAATGATTTTTTATCTGCGGCACACGCCGCCAGCAACATCGTTACTGACAACATCAACCCGCGAGCGAAGTTCTTAATCATAAAGCCCCCTGATTTTGTAACAAAATGTAACAAGAATTTAAAAGCTTTTTACCAAAATAATTGGTATATGTAAACCAAAATTAAAATTCTACAAACAATTTAGAGGTAAATAAATATGACTAACCCGATTAGAGTTGCCGTAATAGGCGCCGGCATGATGGGCAAAAACCATCTTAAAACATACAAAACATTGTCTGACTTTGAATTAGTCGGTGTATATGATATTATTCCGGAAGCAGCTGCCTCTGCTGCCGAAACATTTGGTATTAAGGCTTATAAATCATTAGAAGAAGTTGCCGCCGATGTTGACGCCGTAAGCATTGTTACCACTTCCGTGACCCACGCCGAAGTAGGTCTGTTTTTCTTAAACAAAGGTATTCACTGCCTGATGGAAAAACCACTTGCCACCACCGAAGCCGAGTGCCAAGAGCTTATTTCTGCCGCACATCGCAACAATGTAACCCTTCTTGTTGGTCACATAGAACAGTTTAATCCGGCCATAGAACAGCTCCACAAAATTTTGGCCGATAACTCTCAAATCTGCTCGCTCGAAGCCCGCAGAATGTCTGCCGCTTCCGGCCGCATCACCGATGTCGATGTAGCCATGGATTTGATGATTCACGATGCCGAAATCATCTTATCTTTGGTAAAATCTCCGGTAGTGGATGTTCAAGCCTCTGCGGTTCGCACCAAAAAATCACCAGCAGGTAAAGATTACATCACTGCCATGGTTGAATTTGCCAATGGAGTTACCGCTGTTTTGACCGCTTCCCGTATAACTCAATCAAGGATTCGCACCTTGAATGTTACCACCAACGATAACTACATTGATTTAGACTTTATCAACCAAAGTATTGCCGTTCATTCGCAAGGTCGCATGCATGGTATTAATGCCAACGACTTACCGGAAAATCTACGCTACGGCTTAAAAGGAAGCGTTGAAAACTTGTTTATAATGCAATCACAACCTCTTGCATCTGAGCTCAATCACTTTGCTAACTGCATCAGAGGCAAAGAAACGCCGAGAATTTCCGGCGAACAAGCTCTTGATGCCTTAAGAGTAATTTGGGCGGTGCAAAATGCCGTAAACTTTAGTTCCAATCTGCAAATGGCCGCAGAATAAACACTTGCCAAAAATAAAACAAAGGGGCATAAAAGAAATGCCCCTTTTATTTTTTTTTGAGGAAACCAATGCGCTACAAACTCACTCTTGAATATGACGGCACCGATACTCTGGGTTGGCAACGCCAACTCGACGGCCCCTCGATTCAAGAATATCTGGAAAAAGTCTTGGAAATTTTAAGCGGACGACATTCAGAAGTTGCCGCTGCCGGTCGCACCGATGCCGGCGTACATGCCTTGGCTCAAGTAGCCCACATTGACTTTGATACTTTAATGGAAGAATGGAAAATCCGAGAAGCCTTCAATGCCAATTTAAGACAGCTTGCCGCTCCCGTCGTCGTACTTAATGTTGAAAAGGTGCCTGACGATTTTCATGCCAGATTTTCCGCCACCGGACGAGGTTACATATACCGTCTGCTAAACCGCCGAGCTCCGTCGATTCTGTTACAAAACCGAGTTTGGTGGGTTCCGGTTCCTCTTGATGTCAAAAAAATGCAACAAGGGGCCAAATATCTATTGGGCAAACATGATTTCACTTCCTTTCGTGCCGCCGCCTGCCAAGCCAAATCACCAATAAAAACCCTAGACCGGCTTGATATTGAAAAAAAAGGAGATGAAATAATATTTACGGTTGAAGCCAAATCTTTCTTACACCACCAAGTAAGAAACATGGTCGGTACATTGAAAATGGTCGGTGAAGGGAAAATTTCTCCGCAGGAAATAAAAAATATATTAGAAGCCAAAGACCGCTCCAAAGCAGGCATTACGGCACCGGCCTGCGGTTTATACTTAAACAAGGTTACATACTAAAGGCAGGAATTCTCAAACCGTATTTGAAAACTCCTGCCCTGCTTTTATGATATGTCGGACCACACACCCGACAATGATAATATATATCCTCGGATTTAAAATACAACATTTAATTTATATTTTTATAAAACTTCGCTATTTCTATTCATCGCCGATACGCAAAGCTTCAATAAAGGCCGACTGCGGAACTTCAACTTTTCCGAACTGCCGCATTCGCAATTTTCCCTTCTTCTGTTTGTCCAACAGCTTGCGTTTTCTGGTGACATCACCGCCATAGCACTTGGCGGTAACATCTTTGCGCAAAGCCGAAATAGTTTCTCTGGCCACCACTCTGCCGCCTATACAAGCCTGTATCGGAATTTTAAACAAGTGTCTGGGAATTAAATCTTTAAGCCGCTCGCAAATCTGGCGACCTCGCGATTCGGCTTCTGATTTGTGGGAGAGAAAAGCTAACGCATCAACCGGCTCTTCATTAATCAAAATCTGGACTTTTACCAAATCGGCCTGTTGATAACCGATAAGCTCATAATCAAAGCTGGCATAACCCGAGGTGATTGACTTAAGCCTGTCATAAAAATCAAACACAATTTCATTTAACGGTATTTTATACACTACCATTGCTCTTGATCCCACATATGTAAGCTCTTGCTGCTCACCGCGGCGTTCCGTACAAAGCTTTAATACCGATCCCAAATAAGTATCAGGCACTAAAATAGTAGCCTTCACCATCGGCTCTTCAATTGAGGCGATTTTGGTTGGCTCCGGCATATCAGCCGGATTATGCAGAGTAATATTTTCACCGTTGGTTAAATGAATCTTATATGCCACTGAAGGAGCCGTGGTAATCAAGTCCAAATCAAATTCTCTGCCTAATCTTTCTTGGATAATTTCCATATGCAAAAGGCCTAAAAATCCACATCTGAAACCTAAGCCCAAGGCGGCAGAATTTTCATTTTGATAATCAATACTGGCATCATTCAGCTTAAGCTTTGCCAGAGCATCCTTTAAGGCCTCATATTGGCTTGAATCTACCGGAAATATTGAGCAAAACACCACCGGTATTGAGGGCTTAAATCCTGCCAAAGGCTCGGCGCAAGGCTTTTTATTATCGGTAATCGTATCGCCGACACTGCAATCTCCCACACTTTTGATACTGGCGGTAATGAAACCAACCTCACCGGGATAAAGAGCGTCCACATCAGTCATTTTAGGCGAAAATACGCCCACTCTGTCCACCAGATAGACTGCATTGTTTGACATCATTCTGATTTGCGTTTTCTTTTGCAATACCCCGTCATGGATTCTCACCAAAATGATGACTCCCAAATAACTGTCATACCAACTGTCAATCAACAATGCCTTAAGCGGAGCCGTTTCATCACCCTTTGGTGCCGGCAATTTATGGACTATGGCTTCCAGTAATTCATCAACACCGAACCCTGTTTTACCCGAAGTTTCTACCGCATCCGAGGTATCCAAACCGATAACATCTTCAATCTGTTGCTTAACTCTATCAACATCTGCCGACGGCAAATCCACTTTATTTAACACCGGAATAATTTCGTGGTTATTATCAATCGCCAAATAAACATTGGCAAGTGTTTGGGCTTCCACGCCCTGCGTTGCATCCACCACCAAAATCGAGCCTTCGCAAGATGCCAAAGAGCGTGAAACTTCGTACGAGAAATCCACATGCCCCGGAGTATCAATGAGGTTAAGCTGATAAGTTTTTCCATCTTTAGCCGTGTAATTAAGCCTGACGGTTTGAGCCTTAATGGTAATACCTCTTTCCCGTTCAATATCCATATTATCCAACACCTGCTCGGTCATTTCTCTTTTTTCCAAGCCGCCGCATTTCTCGATAAGTCTGTCGGCCAGTGTTGATTTTCCGTGATCGATATGGGCAATAATTGCAAAATTTCTGATTAAACTTATATCGTGATTACTCATTTTATAATCTTTCTCAAAGCATAAAATTTATCTTACTCAACAACATACCGAAAAAATTAAAATACGCAAGCATTGTTTTAGCCCTTTATGATTGACTAAGACAAATAAAGCATGCATAATGGAAGATATATATTATTGGGGAGAAGATTAATGAAAAAAATGATCGACATTGAATTCGGTTCCGGCCGTTATGACCAACTTGTTGAGCTCCGTTACAAAGTATTGTTGGAGCCTTTGGGGTTAAAATTTTTGGATTCCCACCGCGACAAAGAGGTAAATTATCTCCACATCGGCTGTGTTGAAAACCTTGATGACAAGCTCATCGGCGGTTTGATGTTGATTCCCCTTGACGACAAAAACATCCGTATGATGCAGGTCGCAGTAGACAGCAAATACCAAGGTGAAGGCGTTGGCCATGCTCTGGTTGCCTATGCTGAAAAAAGGGCCAAAGAGGCCGGCTATAAAAATATTATAATGCATGCCATGATTAATGTGATAGGTTTTTACGAAAAATTGGGCTACCACCAAGAAGGTGACATTTTTGAAGAACGCGGCATAACCTTTGCCAAGATGGTAAAAAAACTTTAATTAAAAACCCGCCGACAACGGCGGGTTTATTTTATTCTTTATGTTCTTTACGGTATTTTTCCAGTTTTTTCAAAAGCATTTGCCTTTTCAAGCGGCTAATACGGTCGATATACAAAACACCGTCAAGGTGGTCCAATTCGTGCTGAGCCGCAACTGCCAGAAAATCTTCGGCCAACATTTCTTTTTGATTACCATTATAATCCAAATACCTGATTTTTACGCTGGCAGGTCTTTCAACCTCGGCTCTTTGTCCCGGTACCGACAAACAACCTTCCTCAGAAATTTCGGTTTCATCCGACCGCCAAATAATCTCCGGATTAACCAAATACAATGGATTCGGTTCCTCTCCTTCACGAGCAATATCAATCACGACAATTCTTTTAGATACCCCGACTTGCGGAGCTGCCAAACCACAACCGTTAGAAACATACATAGTTTCCAACATATCATCCAACAATTTGCGCAATTCGTCATCCACTTTTTCAACCGGCTCGGCCTTTTTCTTCAATATTGGATGCGGATATTCATAAAGTTTTAGTTTTGCCATAATCAAAAGTCCGTTTTATCTGATAGCTTTAGCAATAGTATCAAGCAAAGCATTAACCATTTTGGGTTCATTTTTGCTAAAGAAAGCATAAGCCAAATCGACATACTCTTTCACAATGACTGCGGCATCAACATCTGTTGTATTAGCGAGCTCATAAGCCGCACACAACAGCAAAGCACGCAAAGTTCCGTCAAAACGGTCAAACTGCCATCCATCTTTTAAGTAATGAGCCAGAGACTTTTCCAATTGTTCTTTATTCTTGTGCACGCCGCGTGTAAGTTTGGTAAAATAGTCTACATCCATAGCCTCCACTTCGACCATATTTTCTAATACCTCATAGCCGTCGCTTTCCTCTTCGATTACATAGCGACCGACCTCGCCGTTAACAAAATCCTTTATAACTTCATCAACCGAGAGCTGACCAAACTCAATCATATAAGCGGCCTGTACCGCGGCCAAACGCGCCGCCGATTTTTTCTTAATTTTTTCCGAAATAAACTTAGCCATTTACACTTCTCCTTTAGGACTGGCCATTTTTTCCAAAGTTTCTAAAAATTCTTCAAAATCTTTAGGTTCCCTAAAATCCCTATAAACCGAAGCAAACCTGATATATGCGACATGGTCGAGATTTGCCAAAGCCTCCATTGCCATTTCGCCGATTTGCACCGATGTAACTTCATTTTCGCCGGTGCTTTCCAATCTTCGCTGAATAGAATTGACGATTTTTTCAACTCTTTCCGAAGCCACCGGTCTTTTACGTACGGCAATATAAATTGAACGAGCCAGCTTATCTCTGTCAAACATAACCCTTTCGCCGTTTTTCTTCACCACGGTCAAATCACGCAACTGCACTCTTTCATAGGTAGTAAACCGTTGCCCGCATTCCGGACACTCCCGACGCCGTCTTACCGAAGCATCATCATCGGCATTACGAGAATCTTTAACCTGAGTATCATTACAACCGCAAAACGGACATTTCATCTTTTTACTTTCCTTTTTCCATCAGCTCTTCGGCAACTTGATAAAGCTTTGAAGAATACCTTGCCCCTTTTATAAGGACAATATCATTATTTTGCAAGCACTTATTTAACAAAAAATCAGCCAAACCATCTTTATTTTCAAAATAGTGCTTTTCTTTTGTATCAGGTATTTGAGCCAACATATCTTTCATCTCGGGGCATACACCGATAATAACATCGATATCGGTTTGTGCCGCCAATTTTCCCACCTCAATATGACACTGTTCAGACATTTCGCCAAGCTCGGCCATCTTGCCCAATACGGCAATTTTGCGTCCGCTATGCTTCATATCGTTCAAACCTTTAAGGGCAATTTTCATAGCTTCAGGTTGTCCCGAATAACTATCATCAATCAAGGTATATTTTCCGCCCGATGAAAGCTTTAATTCGTGCTTTGCCCCTCTGCCGGCCAAAGCCTTAAAATCGCTCAAATGTCGAGCAGTTTTAGTCACATCAAGATTAAGTGCTTTGATTAAAGTCAAAACACACCAAGCATTATAAAGATTATGCTCGGCATCATTCTCCAAATTAAGTTCAACTTCCGGATGTTTGGCTTTACCGAAAGTAATAATTTCCGCCCCGTTTTCTTTAGCTCTTTTTTGTAAGATATCGGCAAAATTGGTATCTTCGTTAATTATGGCAATACCGCCTTTTTTTAAGCCCTTAAAAATTTCGGCTTTGGCCTCGGCAATCCCTTCAAAATTCTCAAAAAACTCTATATGCATCGGATAAACATTGGTGATAATTGCAATATCTGGCTTAACATATCCGGTCAGCTCCTCAATCTCACCTTTTGCACTCATGCCCATTTCAATGACGGCAAAATCAGCATCCATATCCAAATTACATAAAGTATACGGCACCCCGATATTGTTATTAAAGTTTCCCTCTGTCGCATACACTTTGCCAAACTGTTGCAAAGCAAATTTTATTTCTTCTTTGGTTGTGGTTTTTCCGGCACTTCCGGTCAAACCGATAACTTTACCCTTAAACAACGAACGGTTATAAGCCCCGATTTTGCCATAAGCCTGTAAAGTATTTTCTACCACGATTTGTTTATCTTCCGGCACATCAGGCAACAAATGGTCAACTATTGCCGCCACCGCACCCTTGGCAATAACCTCCTTAACAAACTCATGTCCGTCAAATTTTTCACCTTTAAGAGCAATGAATAAATCACCATGTCCTGCTTTTCGGCTATCGGTTACGACATTGGTAAACTCTGCGTCTGTTACCTCATTTTGTGCCGCTACAATTTGCATTAACTCTGAAATTTTTAGTTTTTTCATCTCCAAAATACCTCAAAAATACTCGATTCTCTAGAATATACAGCACAAAATATAAAAAATTTATTTATTTTTGACAAAAAAGCTTGCTTTTTTACAAAAATTAATATACTAAGACTCTTGCAATTTTATTTTTTTGCCATATTTTTTTAAATTTGCTCCTATCGCGATATAAAATACAATGATTAAAGGGATATATGTTGTATTTTGAGTAGGCTGCAAATCCATAAGAATCCTTCCCAAGTTGTGATAATTTCGGAACGATTCGATGAGCATTAAACAAAATGCCCATTCTCTTTACTTCTTTTTCTAAAGAACGCCGCCGTCTGTGAAGATAGCGGCCTTCGCTTTTTAAATAGACAAAAAAACTTGCTTTTCAAAAAAATTGTATTAAACTTTCCAACCGATAACATTAATTATTAATATTAAAAACAATACAATTATGAAGAAATTTTTTTATTTTGTTGCCTCTTTGGCAATTATTGCCGGTTTATCATCCTGCGGATCAGAGCTTATTCCCATTAAGGATAGTGAAATGTATCTCATCCCGTCAGATCAACCGGAGTACGGCAAGTACAATCTGTACAACCCCTACACCGAAGAACGCATCTATCCGGCTCTGGATACTGCGTATGTTATTTGGGATAAAATCCTAGGGTACTCCAATTATGATAAGGAATATTTTATATATTCCAATCAAGATGGGAGATCTCAACAATCTGCGATCCAAATATATTTCATTTCTTTTGAAAGAAATGAAAAGGAACACCGCTTCTTAGTATATCAATTCCGCGAAAATGGGAAAAATGTATACGAGATAAGCACGGTTCGTTTCGGATGGCCGTGGCGGATAACCAAAAAAAGATTTGACGATGTCGAATCTCTACCCAAAGTGGGAAACGACGAACCCGACAGGCACAGAATACGGCTTGACAAAGCGGGAGAACGCAAAATTGGCATATTATATGAAAATTTATATAATGCCGGAAAAATATAATCCAAAGGCACTGTCTTTCAACTGACAGTGCCTTTTGACATTTTAATATATCGGAAATCTTTTGCACAACTCTATAGCTTGAGCTGCGGTTTTTTTAATTTGTTCTTCCTCTCTTTGTGTTCCTATAGCTTCAATCACATCAACAATCATATTTCCGATTTCCGCAAATTCTTTTTCCTTGAATCCGCGAGTTGTACCGGCCGGTGTTCCGAGTCTGATACCGGAAGTAATTTTAGGAGGCATCGGATCAAAAGGAATAGCATTTTTATTACAAGTAATATGAGCCTTATCCAAAGCATCAGCCACCACATCGCCGGTTACATTTTTAGCTCGCAAATCAACCAATAACAGATGAGTATCGGTTCCGCCGGATATCAAATTCAAACCTCTTTCCATAAGGATTTCACCCAGAACTTTAGCGTTTGCCACCACTTGTTTAGCATAAGCCTTAAACTCATCGGACAAATCTTCCTTAAAGCAAACCGCCTTGGCAGCAATAACATGTTCCAAAGGACCGCCTTGCGTTCCGGGGAATATGGCCGAATTAATTTTTTTGGCCAAATCCTCATTATTGGTAAGTATCATACCGCCGCGAGGTCCGCGCAAAGTCTTATGTGTAGTGGTAGTAACAACATCAGCCCATTCAAGCGGATTCGGGTGTACTCCGGCGGCAACAAGACCAGCAAAATGAGCCATATCTACCATTAAATAAGCCCCAACCTTATCAGCTATTTTCCTAAATTTGGCAAAATCAATTTGTCTCGGATAAGCCGAACCTCCGGCGATAATTAATTTGGGTTTGTTTTCTAAAGCAATTCTTTCAACCTCATCATAATCAATCAATCCGCTATCTTTTTTAACCCCGTAAGCAACAGAATTAAGCCATTTTCCTGATATTGATACTTTTGCTCCGTGAGTTAAATGTCCGCCGGCATCAAGACTCATTCCCAAGATGGTGTCAAACGGATTAAGCAAAGCCAGATAAACCGCAGTATTTGCTTGGCTTCCGGAATGGGGTTGCACATTAGCAAACTTGGCATCAAATAGTTTTTTAGCTCTTTCGATAGCCAAATTTTCTATTCCGTCAACAAACTCACAACCATGATAATACCTTTTTCCGGGGTACCCTTCGGCATACTTATTGGTAAGCACGGAACCTTGCGCTTCCATTACTGCTTTTGAGACAATATTTTCTGAAGCTATAAGCTCAATTTGATTTTGCTGTCTATTAAGTTCTTTTTCAATAAGTTCAAAGACTTCTTTATCTTCCACAACAAGGTTTTCACAAAAATCCATTTTTAAGCATCTCCTATTCATCCAGTTCTGCGATTCTACGACAATGTCTTTCGCCGTTAGAGAAGTCGGTATTAAAGAAAATATCCAAATAATGCAAGACTGCATTTTCATCTTGAATTCTGGCACCGAATACCGCGACATTGGCATCATTGTGTTCTCTGGCCAAAGCAGCAACTTTTTCGTCATATAGTATAGCCGCGCGGATTCCTTTATGGCGATTAGCCGCAATAGATATACCGATTCCTGTTCCGCAAATCAAGATACCTTTATCGGCGTTTCCGCTAATTATTTCATTGGCCATTTTATCGGCGATAAGCGGATAATCGCAAGCTTCTTCGGAAAAAGTTCCCAGATCAGATAGAGTTATACCTTTTTTAGCATAATTTTGTTTTATAAACTCTTTCAAAGCAAAACCGCCATGATCGGCACCTATAGCTATTTTCATACGATCACCCCGCAAAAAGATTAACAACTTTGAGCATCATACAACATAATTGTGATAAAAAAAGAATTTTTTAAAAAAATATATTGACTGTGATAAAAATTTCTGTATATATAGGAAACACCGATTGGAAGAACGGTATTTAAGTTGGCCGGTTGGCAGAGTGGCTCATGCAGAGGACTGCAAATCCTTGTACATCGGTTCAATTCCGGTACCGGCCTCCAAGAGTTTTTACCGTATTATTCCGGCTTAGCTCAGCGGTAGAGCAATCGGCTGTTAACCGATCGGTCGCCTGTTCGAATCAGGCAGCCGGAGCCAAATAAAATCCCACCTTCATGGTGGGATTTTTTTTGGCTTTGCTATCTGATTTGAGCGGCGACCGAGGGGAGCCTGTTTGGAGTGGATAGTTGGTGAGCACAAATTTATGCAGTGCGAACCTTACGACACGAGGAGGACCCGCTTGCGGGAGTACCCAATCTGGCAGCCGTCCTTATTTTTCCCACCTTCATGGTGGTTTTTTTATTGGCTTTTGGCTACCTTAATGAGAACAGCGGCTGCCTGTTCGGAGTGGATAGTTGGTGAGCACAAATTTATGCAGCGCGAACCTTACGACACGAGGAGGACCCGCTTGCGGGAGTGACCGACGCACACTTGGCGAAATATATTGAGCCTAGTAAGCTAGAAACCGAAACCGAATAAAAAAGCCTGTTGATTTTTGTCCATTTTTGTGCTAACATCACCCTATCGTAATACTTATGAGACAACCAAGATGATTTATGAAACTCCTCCAGCAGATATCAACGGACGCCCCAGTGCCGAAGCCGAAGCAATACACAATACTTATATAACCTGCAAACAAAAACTAGCCAATCGCCAACTTACCTCCGGCGAACGTGCCACACTTGATTTTTATTGCAAACAGCTACTCACTCTTGTACCATGTGCCGACGCAGATAAAGGAGATAAATTCTATAAAGGCTTTGGTGGATACGGCGACCATGAAATAATTAAACCATATGTTCTCAGAAACGCTAAAACAGACGAACCTATCATAAACTCTGACGGCTCTCCTAAAACAATTTTATGCCGCTTTCGCGATCTACACCGCTACATGTACACCATAAATAGCCAAAAAGCGGAAAGTCTTAATTATACAGATGGTGTCAGAGCCTTATCAGAACTCGACCAAATGCGTTATGAAATAAAGCCGACATACTTCTCCATAAATTCCAAATCCAAAGAGCGGTTTTAAACACCGCTCTTTTCCACTATCCTAAAAGACAACCGCCGTGAGCCACATCCGACTTTATTAAATCATTCAACCTAAGACAAATAAGTTCTCTTTCGGCGCCCAAATTTTGTTCAGCAAAATCGGTCATTTTCTGAGCAATTTCCGCTTTATTTTTCATCCCGATTGCCGCTATCTCAATCCACGCACCGATTTTATCTTTAATGCCGTCAAAAGCCATATTATGATTATACTCCACACTTACGGCTATAACCTTTAGCGGCTTTTCCAATAATTCTGCCACCAACACGGCAGTTTTTTCCGGTAGCCTATCATCTTTATTTTTAGCATTTGTTTTTATTGTAATAAAAGGCATAATCATTCCTCATATAAAAAGGCGGTGTCAAAAGACACCGCCACATGGTTTATTATTCAACATCTTCAGATGTTACTTCCGGTTCCTCGACAACAGTTTCAGTTTCATCAAACTCCGGAATACTCTCACCCAGGACTTCGGTTCCCTCCTCAGCTTCCAATTCTTCTTCATCATCGGCATCAGCTTCCAACTTGGTAACCGAAACTACTTTTTCGTTATCAGCAGTTCTAAATAAAATTACACCTTGAGTTTTACGGCCGGCAATTCTGATATCCTCAACCGGCATTCTGATAAGTTTTCCGGCATCGGTAACCATCATAATTTGATTGTCGTCTTCTATTGGGAAAGAGCTTACCACTTCTTTATTACGTGCCGACATTTCCATATTGGCAATACCCTGTCCGCCGCGTCCGGTTACCCTGTATTCATAAGATGATGACCGTTTTCCATAACCTGTCGTAGTAACCGAAAGAATGAACTGCTCTTTTTCTTTCATTGCCAAATACTTGTCTTCTGATAACGCAGTATCCCCGGCCGCCGCAGCAAAATCAAATTCAGCATCGGCACCTTTTTCGGCAACAATTCTCTTCCAATTTGACGCTATTCTTAAGTATTCATCACGTTCTTCCGAAGTTGCGTCAGAGTGGTTCAAAATTGACATCGAAACAACTTCATCACCATCGGCTAATTTAATGCCTCTGACACCGGTTGAATTTCTGCCGACGAACACTCTCACTTCGGTAACAGGGAAACGAATACATTTACCGCTCTTAGCGGCCAACAATACATCTTCATTTTCATTGCAAATTCTGACATTGATAAGCTTATCGCCTTCATCCAGCTTCATCGCGATTTTACCGTTCGATTGAACATTAACAAAATCCATCAACGAATTACGACGAACATTACCCGAAGATGTCGCGAACATAATTGACAAATCTTTGCATTCCGCTTCGTTTTCCGGCAATTTCATAATTGTCGTTATTGTCTCGCCGCTATCTAACGGCAACAAATTAATAAACGGTTTACCCTTTGAAGTCGGAGAGCCCAACGGCAGTTTATAAACTTTCATTTTATAAACCAAACCTTTTGATGAGAAGAACAGCACCGGAGTGTGGGTCGAAGCCACAAACAAGCGGGTTACAAAATCCTCATCTTTGGTTGCCATACCGGACTTGCCTTTACCGCCGCGTTTCTGAGCTTTATATGCATTAAGCGGCACTCGTTTGATATATCCGGCTTCGGTTACGGTAACCACCATTTCTTCGCGTTGAATTAAAGATTCGATATCGGTATCATATTCAATATCTTCAATCTTTGAGCGACGCGGATTTGCATATTCGTCTTTAATAGCAACTAGTTCATCACGCATAATTCCGTAAAGTTTTTCACGAGAGCCCAAAATCGACAAGCATTCTTTGATTTCCTCGCCCAATCCGACTAACTCTTCATGAATTTTGTCGCGTTCCAAGCCGGTTAACCTTTGCAATTTTAAATCCAAAATTGCCTTAGCCTGATTTTCTGACAAACGATAAGTTCCGTTTTCAACTTTTCTGTCCGGTTCATCAATCAGTTTAACCAAAGCCTCGACATCACCGGCCGGCCAAGCTTTAGCCAGTAAGGCATCTTTTGCTTCCTGCGGGGATGGCGATGTTCTGATTAAGTCAATCACCGGATCAATATTTTCAACCGCGATTGCCAAACCGACCAAAGTATGAGCTCTGTCACGAGCTTTGTTCAATTCGAATATGGTACGACGCCGAATAACCTCTTCTCTGAATTCCACAAAAGCTTTAATGATATCTTTCAAGGTTAACATCATCGGGCGACCGTTATAAATCGCCAGCATATTCATACCGAAGCTAGTCTGCAACGGAGTATATTTGTAAAGTTGATTCAATACCACATCAGCCTGAAAATCGCGTTTAATCTCAATCACGACTCTCACACCGTGACGGTCTGATTCATCTCTGATTTCCGAAATCCCTTCAATTTTCTTTTCTTTTAAAAGCTCGGCGATTCTTTGAATCATGGCGGCTTTATTTACCTGATACGGAATCTCGTGAACAATGATTGCTTCTTTATCTTTGTGCAATTCTTCGATTGTACATTTAGCACGCATAACGATAGAGCCACGACCGGTCAGATACGCCGATTTTGCCCCCGAATAACCGAGTATTAAACCGCCGGTTGGAAAGTCTGGCCCCGGAACGATTTTAATCAAGTCTTCAATTGGAATATCCGGATTATCAATATAAGCACAGCAAGCATCACAAACTTCGCCCAAGTTATGCGGCGGAATATTGGTAGCCATACCGACCGCAATACCGTTAGTACCGTTAACCAAAAGGTTAGGATATCTAGCCGGCAATACTGTAGGCTCTTGCAAACTTTCATCATAGTTAGGCATAAAGTCGACGGTATCTTTATCAATATCATCAATCAAAGCATGAGCAACTTTTGCCAATCTGGCCTCGGTATAACGCATGGCGGCGGCACTGTCACCATCCATAGAACCGAAGTTACCCTGGCCGTCAATTAAAGGAACACGCATTGAAAATGGTTGAGCCAATCTAACCATTGCGTCATAAACCGAGCTATCGCCGTGCGGGTGATATTTACCTAAAACATCACCGACGATACGCGCCGATTTTCTGAACGGACGATTGTAATCATACCCATTTTCATAGGCCGAATAGATAATGCGGCGGTGTACCGGCTTCAAACCATCTCTTACATCAGGCAAAGCCCGCGATACAATAACGCTCATGGCGTAATCTAGGTAAGAGCGACGCATTTCCTCGGAAATTTCCACCGGCGAAATATCTTGTCTGCTTTCCACCAAATTAGTTTCTTCTTCCACTGTTACATTCCTTTAATATCAACAATTACAAACTGTTTGGATGATAGCAATTTTTTAATTTGGCAACCACTTTTTTTTGTTGGTTATACCCATAAAAAAAGAGCTTCTGCACTTATAAAAAAGTACAAAAGCTCTAAATTAAACTTCTAAAGCTTGGCAATAATTGCCGCCTTGGCATTTTCAAGCGGCATACCGGAAAACTTGCAAGGATTTCCGATTGTCCAGACCACCTGATCGGCACCGATTTTAGCATCCAACCAATACCTCCTGTTATTAATTGAGGTATTAAAGATTCTAAATAATTCGGAAACACATTCCATCTTGCCATTGTTCAAGGCCTCTACATCTTCCGGAACCAGAAGAGATAAATCATTTTCTCTGACTACAGCCTCTGCCTTAGCGAAATCAATTGCCTCGGTAATTACTCCGGAAATCACCAACTTTGGATTAATGGCAATTCCGCGAAACCAACCCCCGCCAGAAAGCAAAGGATTTTTTTCCACGACAAGACACGGAAAAGCAACCCCTTCTTTTTTAATTTGCTCCTTTATCTCACTATTGGTTGCACGAGGTTTAACTTCTATGACTCCACCGAAGATATCATCCGCACAAAAATAAGCAAATACACGGTCAAACGAGAATATTCTCGCCTCCATTATTTTAATTATTTCCGCATCTATTTCTTTTTTTATGATTTTGCCATACACCGAAACCACAACACCGCGCGGAGCCATTGCTGCAAATCTAGCCCACTCTTTAAGCGAAGCACTTACCTTTGGAATTTTAATTTTTTCAACCATAATTGTAATTTATTTTTTTGAGTTAATAATTAAGTTGTATGTTTCCCATATAACTCGTTTTTCGACATAAATCAACAAAAAACGACACATTATTTCAAAATTAAAAACCCCGCCGATGTGGCGGGGTTCAAATTTCTAACTAGAATGTTTCATCGCAACGACGAATTAATTCTTCAATATTCTCAGGCGGCCAACCCGGAGTATCCATACCGAGATGGATTCCCATCTTAGCCAATACTTCTTTAATCTCGTTCAAAGACTTACGACCGAAGTTAGGAGTACGCAACATTTCAGCCTCTGTCTTTTGAACCAAATCGCCGATATAAACGATATTATCATTCTTCAAGCAGTTAGCCGAACGAACTGACAACTCAAGTTCTTCAACTTTCTTCAAAAGATTGCGGTTAAACGGCAACTCTTCCTTCTCAGCCTCGGCCTCAGCTTCCGGCTCATCGAAGTTAATGAACGGTTTCAACTGGTCTTGCAAGATTCTTGCAGCATAAGCTACAGCATCTTCCGGAGTAACTACACCATTGGTCTCAACAACCAATGTCAATTTATCATAGTCGGTAGCTTGACCGACACGAGTATTCTCAACTTTGTAAGAAACTTTTCTTACCGGAGAATAAATAGCATCAACCGGAATAACACCAATCGGAGTATCAGCGGTTTTATTCATAGCGGCCGGCACATAACCCTTACCTGTACCGACAGTCATCTCCATATTAATTTTAGCACCGGCATCAAGGTTGCAAATAACCAAATCCGGATTCATAATTTCAACATCATGACCGGTTTCAATCATAGAAGCGGTAACGGTGCAAGGACCTTCAGCCTTCAATGATATAGTTTTCTGCCCCTCACCGTGTACGGCAACTGCCAAACACTTAATATTGAGCACAATATCGGTAACATCTTCTCTGACACCGGGTATGACTGAAAATTCATGCAACACGCCGTCAATTTTGATACTGGTAACGGCACCGCCCTGCAAAGACGACAACAAGACTCTGCGTAACGCATTACCCAAAGTCAAACCGAAGCCTCTTTCCAAAGGTTCAACAACTATCTTGGTTTTATTAGCCCCTTCCAGAGCAGAAATATTCAAGTTAGTCGGTTTAATAAGTTCTTGCCAATTTTTTTGAATCACTGGAATGCCCTCTAAAAATTTTGCCTAGAAGCAAAGTTCAAACAAACAACAACAGAGATTGCGGACTGAGCCATCCGCAACCTCCACAAAAGAAACACTATACGCGGCGTCTTTTTCTCAATCTGCAACCATTGTGGGGGATCGGAGTTACATCACGAATTGTAGTAATAGTAAAACCGATAACCTGCAAAGCTCTGATAGCAGATTCTCTTCCGGAACCCGGACCTTTAACTTCAACTTCCAAAGTTTTCATACCATGTTCCTGAGCCTTTTTACCGGCTTCTTCAGCAGCAACTTGAGCGGCATAAGGAGTAGATTTTCTAGAACCTTTAAAGCCTTGAGCGCCTGCTGTAGACCAAGCCACGGTGTTACCTTGAGCATCGGTAATGGTAACTCTGGTATTATTGAAAGTAGAATTGATGTGGGCAACACCCGCGGAAATATTCTTCTTTTCTTTTCTTTTAATACGTTGTGATACTGCTTTTGCCATTTCAACTCACCTTATTTCTTCTTGTTAGCTACGGTTTTGCGTTTACCTTTACGGGTTCTTGCATTTTGTTTGGTGCTCTGACCTCTTACCGGCAAGCCCTTACGATGACGCAAACCTCTGTAACAACCGAGATCCATCAATCTTTTGATATTAACACCCACTTCGCGGCGGAGTTCACCTTCAACCACAACGTCGTTGTCAATAACTTCACGAATTTTAGCAACTTCTTCTTCACTCAACTCATGAACACGGCGATCTGCAGAAACACCGGATTTTTTGCAAATGTCCTGAGCAGTTTTTCTACCAATGCCATAGATATAGGTCAAAGCGATCTCAATTTTCTTGGCAGTTGGAATATTTACACCAGCTATACGAGCCAAATTAACTCTCCATTTAAAAGATTAAACCACATTCAAAAAGTTGATCACCACTTTTCAAAATTAAGCCGGATTATATGACAAAATTTGTTAGTGTCAACCACAGATTTCACAAAAATTCCAAAAAAATACAATTTTTTCAAAATTTAAACAGTATTTATGAGCTTCACACGCCCAAAACGCTGTCGATTTTATTAGCCACCGCCTCGATTGAACCGGTTCCGTCAACACATTTGAGCAAACCTTCCTTTTCAAAATAAGGAATTGTAGGATAAGTCAAAGCTCTATAATTGACGAGTCGATTTTGTACGGTTGTACGATTATCATCGATTCGGCGATAAAATTCGGTTCCACCGCAAGTATCACAAACGCCATAAACTTTGGGTTTTTGATATTTATCATGATATCCCTGTCCGCATTTCATACAAGCATAACGACCAAGAATACGTTCCATGATAATTTCATCCGGTACTTGGATTTCAATTACGGCATCAAGAGTAATATTTTTCTCTTTCAACAGCTCATCCAAAGCCTCTGCCTGCGGTAAAGTTCTCGGAAACCCATCCAAAATAAAACCATTTTGACAATCATCTTTCTCGATTCTATTTTTTAGCATATCGATAATCATCTCATCTGGCACTAGGTTACCTTTATCAATCAATGCCTTAATTTTAAGCCCTAATTCAGAGCCTGTATGTCCCTCGGCGCGAAGCATCTCACCCGTTGAAAGATGAGGTATACCGAGTCTTTCCTTAAGCAATCTGGCCTGAGTACCCTTTCCGCACCCCGGCGCACCGGTTAATACGACATAGATTCCTTTTTTCAAATTCGGCATCTTATCTTCTCTTCTTTCCGGCCAACGAAGCCTTGCGGATTAATGATTCATACTGATAAGCAATCAAATGAGATTGTATCTGCCCTACAAAGTCCATTGTAACTTGAACTACGATAAGCAATGTTGTACCGCCCAAAACGAAAGGAACTGAAAGTTTCGTAATCAACACCTCAGGCAAGATACACAAGCCGACCAAATATACTGCACCGAGCACGGTCAAACGAGTAATAACATAGTCAAGATACTCAGCTGTATTTTTACCTGGTCTGATACCGGCAACAAAACCGCCATGTTTTTTCAAGTTTTCAGCTGTTTCTTCCGGATTGAAAACGATTGCGGTATAGAAAAATGCAAAGAATGCAATCAAGAAAGCATACAAAGCTAAATACAAAGGTTGTCCGTGACCAAGCATTTGCGACAAGGTTTGCACCCAAGCCGGACCGTTCTCAGCCGACAAATTAGCAATGGTAATCGGCAACAACAACAAAGAGCTTGCAAAAATCGGCGGAATAACACCGGTCGGGTTAATTTTGAGAGGCAAGTGCGAACTTTCGGCAGCACCCATTCTTCCCATTGCTTGTCTCTTGGGGTATTGAATAATGATTTTGCGTTGAGCTCTTTCAACGAAAATAATCAAATAAACCAAAGCCACAGCCATTACCAAGAGCATCAAGATAACACCGGCCGACATAGAACCGACACGACCCAACTCAAAAGTCTGAGCCAAAGCAGCCGGGATATTGGCAATAATACCAACGGTAATGATAAGAGATGAACCGTTTCCGACACCTCTTGATGTGATTTGTTCACCCAACCATACGATAAACATTGTACCGCCAACCAAAGAAACTATAGTGGTGAACTTAAACAAAGCACCCGGCAACAAAACCGCAGACATTCCACTAGCGTTGCTCATGCTTTCCAAACCAACCGCAATACCATAACCCTGAACAATAGTAATCAACACAGTCAAATAACGGGTATATTGTGTAATCTTGCGATGACCGGCTTCGCCTTCTTTTTTCAAAGACTGCAACGACGGAATAATAGATTGTCCTAACTGCACGATAATCGAAGCCGAGATGTATGGCATAATGTTAAGAGCAAAAATTGTCATACGTTCCAAAGCACCACCGGCAAACATATTAAACATACCGAGCAGACCTCCGGAGTTACGGCTGAACAGCTCAGCTACCACGGTAGAATCAATTCCCGGCAGCGGCACAAAAGTACCAATTCTAAATACGATAAGAGCCAAGACGGTAAACCACAATCTTTTTTTCAACTCATCAGCTTTACTGAATGCTGACATATCCATATTTGCGGCCATTTTTTCTGCTAATGAAACCATTTTAACAATCCTTACTTTTTAAATACAAAAAACCACGGGCTCAAACACAGAGTCCTTTTAAGCTAAGATATTAATACACTAAAAAATTTTTAATTCAACAAAATTATCCACTTACACCACGCAAATTACATTTTTGATATATTTATTCTTGCAATAAAACCTCTTTACATTTTAAGCAAAATTCTATAAATTCCACATCAGAACAATTTTTAACAATGTTCTGGGGTGTGGTAACCTCTCCGAAAGCGTCTATTTGTGTAAAGACGAAACATTTGCACGCCTGAAAGTCTTTCATGACTGGAAGGCGGCAAAATACGCTATTTCAGTCAATATGTCGCACTATCTTTCGGTAGTTACCAACTTCCAGTCGCCTTTTTAAACGGCGGCTTTTTTAATAAGATGGAGCTGCACATATGTTACTATACTTTTCCTTTGTTATCTTTGCCATTGCATGTCTATTGAATATTTGGCTAATATTTTATTTTATAAAAAGCAATGGCAAAAACCCGCCGTTTATTGCTTCTTTTGGTCGTCCCAAACAAGAAGTAATCAAGCAGGCAGGATTGTTTATAAACCCGAACCCTCAAGCCAAAGTTGCCGATTTAGGCTGTGGCTCCGGCAGTTTACTCATTCCTCTGGCGCGTCAATTCCCCGATACGGAATTTGTAGGTTATGAATGGGATATCATTCCTTACATGCTTGCAGTATACAAAACCCGCAATCTGCCCAATGTAACAATTTTCTACCGCGATTTTTTTAAGGAAGATTTAAGCAAGTACGACTTGGTGCTGTGTTATCTCGGAACCGGCATTGAAGAAAAAATCGGCAGTAAGCTAAATAAAGAATTAGCCAAAGACAGTCTTGTTATATCCGAAGTATTCAAGCTTGCCGGCATAAAATTAAAATCAGAGATCTGTATTGCCTGGGGTTTTATAAAAGCAAAAGTATATTTATACACTCCCGATAAATAATCACCTGCCATAACCAATATTTTACACCCAAACAAAAAGCGGCTCATTTTCATGAACCGCTTTTTATGCAAGGCAACAATCAAATACTATTTACCTTTGCTGTGTTTTCTGCGAGCCGTTTCAACCAGCAACCTTGAGTTAAATGTTGTTTTTGCCTCTTTGGGTTTAGCCAACATTTTATCAAACACACCTTCGTTACGCATTTTTTGGTACAGAGCTCTAAAGTTGTCCGGAGTATTTTCCACACCTCCTTCTTCCAGAGCTGCACCGACCAATCTTTTACGATTAACAACCGTATTAGGCACATACTGTTTCAAGGCTTTTGCTCTGTCCATTTTTTCGGCCCGTGACAGTTCTTCAAAAAACTTCTCATGCAATGCCTTATTTTCTTTCCATTCCTCCGGCTCGGTTTTTCCCTGCTTACTCATCTGCTCAAATACCGCACCGGCGAGCATTCTGCCGTACAAACTGTGACGTCCCACTTTTTCGGCCAACCTCTGCGGCATCTCGGGGCAGATTTTCCAAGCCTTGCAACAATCAAACAAACTTCGCTCGCTGGGCAATCTTTCGCTGTATGTATTCAAACTTCCACTTTGCACGGCTTTTATCATCACCGGATACATCCAGTCTTGCATAACTTCGGTCTTAGCTATCTTTGCTATTTGGGCAATCGAATATTCATTGTACGATGAACCATACTTAAACGGTCTTTCATTTATGGTGTTCCAAATATCCAAGCAGTGTTTTGCATCTTTCCTGCTCTCAACTCCTGCATTAACCAAATCAAAATGCAAATTACCGTTCAGATAACAACTGTTATCCCTGCAATAATCACTTATAATATGTTGCATTTTTCCGACTTTTTGCAAATATTCAATACTTCTGATTACCTTGGATTCTACACTATCGTTTTTCTCAATATACTTTTGCAGCTCGTCTACCTTATCCGAAAAAACAGAATACATAAATTTATCACAAATATAGTCTGAACCAAAGTATCTTTCCGGCTGCTTCATCATATTATTCCAAATAGCGTCGGCATCTTTCTCAAATTTTGGCCCTAGCAGTTTATTGGCAATACTGTACCAAGGAGAGTTCTCTCCATATTTCTTCTCTGCCAGATTTACCAAATTTTTCTGGTACGCTCCTAAAAAACCTTCTTTCGAAGAGTTATCATAGGATACCGTTCTAAAGAATTTATTCTTATATGGCAACTTCACAATTTCGTCTGCATGCAAAACCAATGAGTCCACCAGTTGAGCATCATAATTTTCTTTAAATTTTTCCGTAATTAATTCTGCCGCAGGACTTCCCTTATGGTCAACATTTACCTCAACCAATGTCGATAGCTTTGACACATCTATCGCATCCAGCAGCAATCTACCATCAAAATCCGCTGAGGACATTCCCTTCAAACGATTTAAATCTGCTTTACCAACCTTTATTTCACTATATTTTTGATCTTCAGCTTTATTTATTAGCTCGATTATTGCTTCTCTTTCTTCTCTTGATTGACCATATTTTTCAATCAATTTAGAATAGGCTTCTATCTTATCCGGATTTTTTTCCAAATCTCTGAAAAGAAATTCATTAACCCCTTTGGAATAATTAGAATTATTATAAAATGCCTCAATGTTTTTTAACACTTCACTTTTCTTAATGTTTGAAAGATTCTCAGAGATTTTTTCTATGCCTTCTTTGGTTATCGACACTATCTCATTTTTTCTATCAGTTTTCACCTTTACATACAAATTATCTGACAGGTGGCGATATAACTTTTTATCTAGAAAATAGTAATACAAATCTTTACAGATTGAGGCATCACAGGTTTCCAGCACTTTCATTTTACCTTGTTCTAGCATGGCAACCACGGCTTCATTATCTTTTATATATTGCACCACACCACCACCGATATTTGTGGCATCTTTCAAATCATCAACAACAACTTCTCTCTTATTGACATCAAATATCATCTTTGAGTCATTATCATCTATGACTATACAATCCGGAGACAATTTTTCCACTGCTTTTCCCCAAGCCACTCTGACCGGCTCTCCATCCCTAAGCTGATAAACACCCGCAAAACCTGTATCCATATTAAATACGCCGTTTTTCACATCCATAAAAGGCCGTTCTTTGCGAAGCGAATAATTAATTCCAAGCATTTTTCCTTCGGGATGCTCGTCACTTCTCTGATAGATTACAAACAACTGTTCCCGACTAAAATCCCTTGTAAATTTTTGCCCGTCAAAAAAATAGGCATCAGAATCTTCTTCATCACATTTTTTTTGAGTTATAAAATAACCTTTTTCCTTGTTTTCAAACACCACACTATTCATATCAGCTTGTGCATATTTGGTGAAAAAATATTTAGTATCCATGGTAAAATCTCCTTAAACGCATAAAAAAACCACCTTTTCCAAAAGGTAGTCGGAGAGTTCATAAATCTTGTTGTGTAAAAAGATCCCTTAGGCCTTTAAAACAGTGGCTCTACGTAGGCGGCCGCTGTTTCTGAACATACGCCCAAGGCTCCCCGGCCTTTTTACAGCGGGGACATTTTTGGCGATGCTCCCGACATCTGCCAAATAACGACGTTGCCTAGGACGCCGTACACAACAAAGAGCTTATGAAGGCTCCGCACCTTTCGGTGCTTACAAAGATACTTTTTAAGCGTCTCTGTAATATCATAATAACACAAGTTTAAGATTTAGTAAACAGAAAAATAGACAAATTATCCGCAAAAAACAATAAAGCATTTTTATTTTTTTGCACGGTACCAAATAACCATTTGAGAATTAGCGATTATTCAACATTCAGCATTTAAACATTTAACTTAATTTTTGACAAAATTTAAATTACCATCCGGCCATAAACCATATAAATATGACAATTATGAAGAAGAACCTATTTCAACAAACGGTATTTGAGGTCTACCAAAACAAACTCAAATCCGGCTTTAAGGTAATCGAAACCGAAAATATGTTTCTGGTTCTGTGGAACGACTCGCAAATTGCCGGACTAAATGTTGCTCACTGCAACAAGTTTGATAGAGCCGAGCAGGAGTTTCTGCAAAGACACTTCAAAGGTATTAAAATCAATGTTACCTGCAACGAACCATGTTGCATTTCTTCGCCAAACCTAACCTTTAGCAGCGAAACGGTATCTATGATTTTAGAAACCAATCAGCCCTTGCAAGCAAAAACCAACTTTGACATCAAACTCACGCAAACTAAACCGGATATTGATTGTTTTTGCCAGGTGGTAGGTGACGCATTTCAAATGCAACCTGATGTCAAAAAACTGGCTGAATCCCTCTATGTTGACGAATTTACACCAAAGTGCCGTAAATATATCGGATACATTAACGGAAATCCTGCCGGAGCTATTGAGATTTCGCAAGGCAGTGCTGCTAATTTGATTGCATGGGTCGGTGTCACCCCTAAGTTCCAAAATCTTGGTCTATCTCGAGCACTTGTTGCTCATGTCATAAACCAAGAAATTAGTACCGGCCGCACAAAATTTGTTTTAAGTGCCGGAGCAATGAGCCAAAAGGTTTATGCCAAGTTCGGCTTTAAAACCCTGGCTCAACGCTACAATTATGAACTAGCTTTATAAAAATATCCCCTCCTTGTCAAAACCGATAATGAGGGGATATTTTTATACCGTCTATCAATACACTATCTTCACTTCATTCCTACATCAATCATCATTTTATACAACAAAAAAGCGGCTCATTTTCATGAACCGCTTTTATATCTGCTTCAAACCAAAGTCTTAGGCTACGACATTAACTTTACCGCCGGCTTTTTCAACTGCAGCAACAGCTGATTTCGAAGCCGAGTTAACGCTAACATTAACCTTAGAAGTGATAGCACCTCTGGCCAATAAACGTACACCGTCCAACTTTTTGCTGATAATACCGGCGTTAAGTAATGCCTCAACATTAATATCTTCGGCATTCAACTTTCCGGCATCAACAGCCTTTTGAATGGTATCCAAATTAACCACTGCAAACTCTTTGGCAAAGTGATTTTTAAAACCGCGTTTCGGAAGTCTGCGGTAGATAGGCATTTGACCGCCTTCAAAACCGTTTACGGCAACACCCGAACGAGACTTCTGACCTTTTTGGCCGCGACCTGCGGTTTTACCAGAACCACTACCGATACCGCGGGCTACGCGTTTGCGAGGCTTTCTGGCACCTTCGTTATCTCTAATTTCATTGAGTTTCATTGTTTTAATCCTAATCAAATAATGAACTATCCCACAAAAGTTTGATAAGGAGATGTGCTACGACGGATTTTTTGAACGCGGTGTACCAATAGCTACACAAGTGAAAAAAATCCTAGTATGACACCTCCTTTGCAAACTTTTATTATTCTTCAACCTTAACCAAGTGCTGAACTTTTCTAATCATTCCGCGAACTGACGGAGTATCTTCAAGCTCAGAAACTTTGTGCATCTTGTTCAAGCCAAGACCAATCAAAGTAGCTCTTTGATCTTTAGGTTTACCGATCGGGCTTGCAATTTGCGTAACTTTAATAGTTTTCTTAGCCATTGATTAAGCCTCCTCTGCTACCGATTTAGCACCGGTGTTTTCACGACGAGAAACAATATCACCGACTTTTTTACCGCGTTTAGCAGCAACCATTCTCGGCGAATTAATTGATTCAAGAGCGTTGAATGTAGCTTTAATCATGTTGTAGGGGTTATTAGAACCTACAGATTTAGCAACTACATCTTGTACGCCCAAAACTTCAAATACCGCACGCATCGGACCGCCGGCGATAACACCGGTACCGGCAGGAGCAGTTCTCAAATAAACTTTACCTGCACCGAAACGACCAGACACATCGTGGTGTAAAGTTCTGCCTTCACGAAGAGGAATACGAATCATATTTCTCTTAGCTTCGTTTGTAGCTTTGGTAATAGCTTCCGGAACTTCCGAAGCTTTACCCGAACCGTAACCTACGCGACCTTTTTGGTCACCGACAACGACAACCGCAGCAAAAGACATTGTGCGACCGCCTTTAACGGTTTTGGCAACGCGGTTTACATGAACCAGTTTTTCAACCAATTCTTCTTTTTTCTCAGTCTTATTATTACGACGTTGTTCTACAGCTTGTTGTGCCATTTTTACTCTCCCTTAGAATTTCAAACCAGCACTGCGTGCTGCATCAGCCAAAGCCTTTACGCGACCATGATAGATATAACCGCCGCGATCAAAGACCACTTCACTTACGCCCGACTTAACAGCTCTTTCGGCAACCAACTTACCAACAAAGCTAGCAGCTTCGATATTGGCAGTTTTTTTCAAGCTATCTCTAACTTCTTTATCCAAAGTAGAGGCCGAAGCAACCGTTACACCTTTAGTGTCATCGATAATCTGAGCATACATATGTTTACCGCTGCGGAAAACGGACAATCTCATTTTCCCGTTAGCAGCTTTTTTCAGAGCAGACCGAACACGGCCTTTTCTCTTTTCAAACAATTCTTTTGGTGTACTCATATTTATTTATCCTTATTTCTTCTTGCCTTCTTTACGACGGATATATTCGCCTACATATTTAATACCTTTACCTTTGTAAGGTTCAGGTCTTCTCCACTCGCGAATTTCCGAAGCAGTCTGACCGACAAGTTGTTTATCTGCACCAAAGATACTGATTTGTGTCGGCGAAGCACAGGTAATTTTCAAACCTTTGGGAGTCTCGATTTTAACATCGTGAGAATACCCCAAAGACAATACCAAATTATTACCTTCAACACGGGCTTTATAACCAACGCCAACCAGTTCCAATTCTTTAGTAAAGCCATCATGAACACCTTTAACCAAAGTGTTGATGTTAGCTCTTGTAGTACCCCACAAAGCACGAGCCTGTTTAGTCTCAGCTTTAGGAGAAACTACGACCTTGTTACCCTCCAAAACGACCGAAACATGATCGGCATCATAATGGCAAGACAATTCACCATTCTTACCTTTAACCGAAACATTACCGGTCTCAACGGTAACAGTAACGCCATCGGGAACAATAACCGGATATTTTCCAACTCTAGACATATCGTTATCCTCCCCTTAAAATACCTGGCACAAAATTTCGCCGCCGACATTGGCTTTACGAGCTTCGTTATCGCTCATAACGCCTTGCGGAGTTGAAATAATGGAAATACCCAATCCGTTATAAACTCTGGGCAAATCTTTAACCGAAGAGTAAACTCTTCTGCCCGGAGTAGAAACACGGAAGATTTCCGTAATAACCGAAGCACCTTCATGATACTTCAATTTAATGTGAAGTTCATCAACACCGGGACGAACATTGGATTTTTCATAACCCAAGATATATCCCTCTTTTTTCAAAACTTCCAATACATTTTCACGCAAGCGAGAAGCAGGTGATACGACTTCACTCTTCTTTGCTCTTTGTGCGTTTCTAATGCGTGTGAGCATATCGCCCAAAGGATCTGTCATTGACATATTCGAATCTCCCTACCAGCTTGATTTAACCAAACCCGGAATTTCACCAAAGCTTGCCATATCGCGTAATTCAACACGAGACAAACCGAATTTCCGATAAACACCACGAGAACGACCGGTCAATCTGCAACGATTTCTATATCTGTTTTTTGCAGAGTTGCGAGGCATCTCGGCCAATTTCAAAGTAGCTTGGAATCTCTCTTCCGGAGAGATGGTTTTATCCATAACTATCTTTTTGAGCTTATTACGACGGGAAGCATATTTCTCCGCCATTTTAGCTCTTTTCAAGTTTCTGTAAACTGAACTTGTTTTTGCCATGTGATCTCTCCACTATTTCTTATAAGGCAGGTTAAATCCGGTCAAAAGAGCTTTAGCTTCTTCATCGGTTTTAGCAGAAGTGCAAATGCAGATATCCATACCTCTGATATTTTCAACTTTATCATAGTTGATTTCCGGGAAGATTATTTGCTCTTTAATACCGAAAGCGAAGTTACCTCTGCCGTCGAAATTTTTACCGGAAATACCGTGAAAATCTCTTACACGCGGCAAAGCCATATTTACCAATCTTTCCAAGAACTCATACATTCTTGTGGAACGCAAAGTAACTTTGCATCCGATCGGCATGCCTTCTCTTACCTTAAAGGTAGCGATTGATTTACGCGCTGTGGTAACAACCGGTTTTTGACCGGCGATCAAAGCGAGTTCCTCAACGGCATTGTTCAGTTTTTTCTTATCGGTAACGGCATCGCCTACACCGATATTCAAAACAATCTTTGTCAATTTCGGAATCTCATGTGGGTTGGTGTAACCGAATTTTTCCACAAGAGATTTTTTTATGACTTGATTGTATAAATCTTCAAAATTTGCCATAAATTTTTCTCCCATTAATCGATTACTTCACCGGTTTTACGAGCAACGCGCACTTTTTTACCGTTAACTTCTTTGTATCCGATTTTGGTTGCTTTACCATCTTTGGCAAAAGCTACATTAGATACATTAACGGGTGCTTCTTTGGTAACAATACCGCCGGGGTTGGTCTGGCTCGGCTTGGTGTGTCTTTTAACCAAGTTAACACCTTGAACAACCACTTTGTTCTCTTTCGGCATTGCTTTCAAAACTTCACCAGTTTTGCCCTTGTCATTACCTGACAAAACGACAACTTGGTCGCCCTTTTTAATTTTTAACTTAGGCATTATAATACCTCCGGTGCTAATGAAATAATTTTCATAAATTTCTTGTTTCTGAGTTCTCTGGTAACAGGGCCAAAGATACGAGTACCGATTGGCTCACCGTCTTTGTTAATGAGAACAGCAGCGTTTTTATCAAAGCGGATTACGGATCCGTCTTTGCGTCTGATGTCCGAAGCCGTACGAACGATAACAGCTTTGTGAACATCACCTTTCTTCACACGACCCTTTGGAATAGCGTCTTTAATCGACACTACAATAACATCGCCAACAGAGGCGTGCATTCTCTTGGAACCGCCAAGAACTTTAATGCACTGCACCTGACGAGCACCAGAGTTGTCGGCGACATCGAGGTTGGTTTGCATCTGTATCATTTTCTAATTCCTTT
>CALYBC010000016.1 GCA_944393725.1 uncultured Alphaproteobacteria bacterium
TGGTAATTTCGCCTTGGATCTTTGCAAACTGCTCTTGGTAACTTTTAATCTGATCACCATAGGTTTTTGAAGCAGGATCCAATGCATAAGCCGACTCGGCAACTGATTTCAACTGCTCAACATATGAGGTTACGGCCTCCAATCCTTCGTTGGCGGCTTCAATTGTTTGAATACCTTGTCCCATACTATCAAGCAATGACTCCAAATCGCTGGCACGATTGGTCAATGCTCTTGATTGATAATAGCTCGAGGCATTATCTATCGCTGAGTTTACTTTCTTTCCTGTTGACAATCTTTCCTGTGTCATATCCATTTGGCTTTGGATTGACTTCAACGACGCAAGATTCGATCTCATACTAGATGTTAATGTAATTGTGTTTGCCATGGTTCTTCTCCATTAGTTAAAATATTGGATTTAAAATACTTTAAATCCTACACAATGTTATGCAGTATTTATTAATATTCAGTTACTTCTTTAGTATACAACAAAAAAAAGACACCTGCAAGAGGTGTCTTTTTCCGGGAGATACCATAGCTTGATGTGTATTATTGGAATAGGCTCAATATTGACTGAGCTGATTGCGAAGCCAATGACAGTGAATTAATAGCCAATTGCTGTCTGGTCTGCAATGCTAAGTAGTTAGCTGATTCCTCGTTCATATCGGCAAGCACCAAATTATCAGAACCGGTTTCTAACACATCAATCAAAGCATCGGTAAAGTTTTGACGAGTTTGAATGATAGCATAGTTATTACCAAGCTCGGTGGCATATGAACGCAAATAATCTGTCGCTTTGGCGATAGAATTAATCGTGGCATCAATAGAAGCACCATAGCTTTCTACGGGAACTTTATTGATAACCATTGTACCACCAGGAGCATCAACACGGTCTGCCGTGCCATCACCTTGTAATTCATAATACTTGCCATCTGCTGTTTTAACAAAGGTTGTGGTACCGTCGTCATTGGTATAAATAATTGATCCTTCGGGAACAGTACCTTCATCACCCGCACCAGTGTCATCTTTTAGCTCTATCTCTTCGGTGGTTTTATCTTCGGTGAGCTGCGTAGTTTCTTCCAAAGCCCAAGTGTCTACGCCTTGAATATCCATCTCGGTTAATATATCGTCACCCAAAATTTCAAACTTATTAGAGCGGGTCTCATTAAAGGTAACGGTTAATCTGCCGCCTTTTAATAAGTTAATACCTTGATAAGAAGCATCATTGACTAATTTGGTAATTTCTTCTTGGATACGATTGAACTGTTCTTCATAACTTGCAATCTGATCGGCATAAGTAGCAGAGGTAGGATCCAAGGCATAAGCCGACTCGGCAACCGACTTCAGCTGTTCAACAAATGAAGTAACCGCTTCAATTCCTTCGTTGGCGGCTTCAATCGTTTGAATACCTTGTCCCATACTGTCAAGAAGAGCATCCAAGTCGCTGGCACGGTTGGTCAGTGCTCGTGATTGGTAGAAACTTGACGCATTATCTATGGCGGAGTTGACTTCTTTACCGGTTGACAATCTTTCTTGGGTAGTGTCCATCTGGCTTTGAATCGATTTCAAAGAAGCCAGATTGGAGCGCATACTGTCTGTTAATGTTATTGTGTGAGCCATCTTAGTATCTCCTTAGTACCTGCGGTATCCTGCAGCTTTTATTTTCCTTTTAATGTGTTGCCAAATAATATGTCTTCTTGCTCAATGAGCTTTGCCGCGTCTTTTATGGCGGCATAATAGTCACCGACTATCATTGCCTCGGCTATCGGAGCAATGTAGGGCCTGAGGCTCGGAGCCGCCGTTTGAAGATCTTTTATATAATCTATAAACATCTGCTGCAACTGCTTACCGCCTCTGGACAAGTACATCTGCTGAACGATAAAGTATACCCTGCGAGCCGGTGTGTTAGCATCTTTCTCCCGCAAAATAAACTTCTCTCGCAATATCGGAACATTACCGTCTATGTAAAATCTTATACGGTCATTGTCGTTGGTGATTATTGCATCCCCTATTATAATACTCTCACGGGGCTTGAGTTCTATCTTTAAAGGCATCTAATTCTCCCTGCTTTCTGCCTGTTTATGCTTAAAAGATATTTATTTATTAAAAAAAAGTAAATATCTATTTGCATATTGTGCATAATTATTATAAAACCCTTGGCGTGTTGATTTTGCTATCTGTGAGGAATTATGAGCGAACCGCCAATCTATACAATGAAAAATGTCAAACTGGCTTTCGGTGACAACCAGTTGTTTTCTGATGTTGAGCTCTTTATGAATAAAGGCGACAAAATTTGTCTGGTCGGCAGAAACGGATCGGGCAAATCAACCTTATTAAAAATTATTGCCGGCGTCATTGAACCAGATGAAGGTGAAATTTTTATCCAACCGGGAATTAAAATCGCATATATGCCGCAAGAGCCTGATTTATCAAATTATGCTTCGCTCAGAGATGCTTTACTTGATGCTTTGCCAGATGAGGGTGAAAATTCTGCATATTTGGCTGATATTTGGGCCGATAATCTGGATATTGATTTGTCAATAAACCCCAATAAAGCTTCCGGAGGTGAATGTCGCAAAGCTGCTTTGGCCAGAGCTTTAATTAACTCCCCCGATATCTTGCTTCTTGATGAACCAACAAACCACTTAGATATTTCGGCTATTGAAAAACTCGAAAAAATAATTGCCGATTTTAAGGGCGCAGTCGTGATAATATCTCACGATCGCATGTTCCTTAATCATACATCTAAAAATACTTTTTGGCTCGACAGAGGCAAAATGCACATGAACAACAAAGGATTTGTTAATTTTGAAGAGTGGCAGGAGCAGATTATTAACCAAGAAATTATTGAACAGAACAACCTCAACAAAAAAATTGCCGAAGAAACCGAGTGGTTACATAAGGGTGTTACCGCAAGAAGACGAAGAAACATGGGAAGATTGCGGCGTCTTATTGAATTAAGAAGAGAACGAAAAGAGCAAATTAAACAAATCGGCAATATAAATCTTAATATTGATGAAGGTGATTTTCGTTCAAAATTGGTTATTGAGGCCAAACATATCTCAAAAAGCTTTAACAATCGTGAAATAATAAAAGATTTTTCGACTCGTATTATCCGTGGAAATAAAATCGGAATTGTCGGACCTAACGGGGCCGGAAAAACAACTTTGATTAAAATGCTTACTAAGCGACTGGAGCCCGACAGCGGTTCGGTTCGTATCGGTAAGAATTTGGAAGAAGCTTATTTTGATCAAAACCGTATTACCTTAGACCCAAAGAAAACTCTGTGGCAAACCCTGTGCGACAAAGGAGACCATATTATGGTACAAGGGCATTGGCGCCATGTCGTGGCCTATCTTAAGGATTTCTTATTTAAACCATCGCAGGCTCAGTGTCCGGTCGCCGCTCTGTCCGGTGGTGAAAAAAATCGCCTTATGCTCGCCAAAACCCTAGCAATGCCTTCAAACTTTTTGGTATTAGATGAGCCGACAAATGATTTGGATATGGACACCATAGATTTGTTGCAGGAAGTATTGGATGAATACAACGGAACGGTGCTGGTCGTAAGCCACGACCGCGATTTTTTGGACAGAATTGTCACATCGGTTATTTATCTCAAAGGTGACGGCTCGGCTTTTGAAAACGCCGGAAGTTACAGCGAGACCATTGAAAAAATAAAAGAATTACCCGCAAAAAACCAAACCAAAAACAAGCAACAAAGCGAAAAATCAGTGCCGCAAGAAAAACAAAGTTCGCAAAAACAAAAAAAGCTTAGTTATAACCAGAAGCGCTTATTGGAAGTGTTGCCCGATGAAATCAGCAGGCTTGACGCAGAAATTAAAAATATTGTTGCAGCTCTGTCTAATCCCAACCTATATCAGAACGATCCGGAAGCCTTTGATAGATATTCAAAATCATTATCTGAAAAACAAGCAGAAAAGTCTGCCAAGGAAGACCAATGGCTGGAGATACAAATGCTAGCTGATGAGCTTTAGTGCTTAATCGTTCTCGGGAAATAAGTTTAAGCCGCGAGCCATTCTTATCATTTGTGTCTCTATGGAGGTGTTCAAGTTCAATTTACCGCTCTTGATGATTCCTCGTATCTGGTCTCCTTTTGAAGTATCCGGATTGGCAAACAAAAAGCTTATTTGCGGCTTTTTTATACCTTTACCGACCAGAGTTTGGTGTATAATTCCCAATATTCCGCGAGAAAATAAGTCATAAGCCAAATCTTCACTCATATCACCGGCCGAAGCATACTTTACCACCGAGTTAATGGCATCGGTAATATTGTTGGCGTGGATGGTTGAAAAAACAAGGTGCCCAGAAGTTGCTGCTCGCAAAACTTCGCTGGCACCATCCGGAGTTCTTATCTCTCCTACTAAAATGTACCTAGGTTTAGAACGCAAGGCAGATTTTAAGCTTTCGCCCCAATCTCCTCTAATCGGAGTGGTTTGTTTGCAGACGCCAAGTCCGCCGGTTTCAACTTGATAAACACCATCTAACGGTTGCTCGGTAGGATCTTCAATCGTATAGGCAAAACCACCCTCTTTTACCAAAAATTCCCTAAGCAGACTTGATACCAAGGTTGTTTTTCCCGAACCGGTCGGACCGGCACATAAAATAAGTCCGGTTGAACGACGTAGCATCAATAAAAAGTTTATCAACTCTACCGGATAGCCTAAAACTCTTATGGAGGGAACCGATGACGGCATTTTACGCGCACAATATTGAATTCCTGATATTGCTTCGCTTCGTTCTATACGGTAATATATCTTGTCATAAAGAATCGAATAGCTTGAGTTGGTGCCATCATAACCATCTTCAACAGCCTTAAAAAACTGATCGAGGTCATCTGCTTCAAATTCCTTAAGTGCATTTAGGGTGCGTTTGTCTTGAATATAGGCCTTGTGATCCGCTGCCGATATGTAAGCATCTGAAAATTTGGTTTCCGTTACCGTTGCCATCCTCTATTTCTCCTATATTAATTTACCAAAACTGCCTTACCGGACAGAACTTCGGTGATTGTGTACATATTATCCTTTATTAAGGATAATTCTTCTTGAGAATATTTACAGTCTTGCAATTCTTCTTTTTGGCGATTTATGATTTTTTTCATATTATTTCCGCTTATACGAGACAGATTCTTATTACCCTCCATATTGTCTTGCAAAACTATGCAGGACAACACTTCTCTTATTCTTTGCTCATCGTAGAAAAATCTTTCTACATTCCAGTTTTGGATTTCCAACCATTCTCTTATTTCTTTGGGATATTGACTCGAAGAATTCAGAGATACCTGTCCGATATATTCTTTAAGCGGACCTTGCATAATTTGCGACCATAACTGTAAAAAAGCATTTAACTCTTCTACATTTATCGTATGTTCTGCCGTCGGAGCTTCGGCATAAGGCCGGGAAACGAACATGCTGCTCAATGGTTGAAACGCAAACCAACCTAAAAAACAAAAACATCCGACTATAATCAGAAATTTGTACTTGCGCTGCATATATTACCACCTCAGTGCAGATATTACATAGCTTGGCGAAACATCGTAACTGTTGGACAATTCTCTGGTCTTGGCAACATCAGGGATATACCCCTCTCCCAGATAATTAACATGACGACCTTTAGAAATAAGTATGCTGTCAATTTCCATTAATGAGGCCGTTTTAATATCTGTGGCGATATTGTCTCCGATGACAAGAACTTTTGATGTGTCACTAATACCTTCCAGGGCATACTGCATAAACTTTATATCGGGTTTGCCCAAAGTAATTATGCTTCCGCCTAAGATAGCATATGCCTCGGCAAAGGCTCCCGATGCCAATCCCAACTTGCCTCCAATAAAGCATGAGGTATCGTTGCCGGCACAAACAAAAGGCAAACCAAAGTTTACCGCCTGCTCTAATTGCGGCCGATAGCTATCCAAAAGTTCTTCCGATGATGCAACTCCGCTCATGTACAAAAAATGAGCTCTTTCGATTGAGGGAACCGAATAAAATTCAAGACCGGAAAAAACACTATCATCTTTTTGTGAACCGATCTGATAATATTCATTACCGATGGCAGCATATTCTGCGGCACCATATTTCAGTTTATAATGCAAAACCTCGCCTGCCGTGATAACATTGTGCAAGGTTCTTATATTTATGCCGCCTTGCTGCAATATTGAAACTACTTCGGCAACCCTTTTTGAGGTATTGCTGACAATGATTATTCTTTTGCCGAGCAGAGCTAACTTTTTTAGGCACTCTGCGGCTTCCGGATATATATTTTGCCCATCATAAATAACCCCGTTAAATCCAAATACATAGCTATCATACAGCTCTGTTATCTTGGAAATATTAACTATAGGTTTTATCATTTTCATTGTCTTGCAGCCTCAAAAAACTTTTTAATGGTTTAATTGTACAAGTATTTAGCTTAAAAACAAGTTAAAATCCTTTATTTTTTAACAGATGAAAGCTTTAATATCACATAATTTGCCAAGGTTAATCCAAAAATTGCCGTGATGGTCGGTAATGAGCCTAGGGTGTGACGCGTACGGCCTTGTTTAGCTTCATCTGCGGGAAGTGCCAAAGCCGTATCGGGTAGATTGACGACCTCTTCAGAAAAAACACACATTATCTTGCTGATATCAACCCCACGTTTACGCAGTCTTTTACGAATGAATTTGGCCAAAGAGCAATTCTTACTGTTGCTTAAAAATCCGGTTTTTATTTTGGTTGGGTCAGTTTTTAGGGCCGCTCCCATGGAAGAGATAAATGGGATATTTGCCGCATATAAGGCCTCCATCAAATCGCATTTGGGATTGAGAGCATCTATGGCATCTACAACAAAATCTACCCTGCAAGACAAAAGCGCGGGCAAAGTGTCTTTGTTTACAAAAATATCTTTAATCTCAACTTCGGCATCGGGATTAATTTCTTTGATTCTTTGAGCGGCAACAACAGTCTTTTTTTGACCAAGAGTGGAAGACAGCGCTAAAATTTGCCGGTTGATGTTGCTTTCTTCAAATTCATCGAAATCAACCAAAATCAATCGGCCAACCCCAGAACGAGCCAATGCTTCGGTTACATAGCCGCCTACAGCCCCAAGCCCTACAATCATCACGGTCGAAGATTGCAACTTTTGCATAGCTTCTTTTCCAAGCAACATCTCCGTTCGCATAAATCTTTTATTTGACACCGTAAAACTCCATAAAATTATTGTTAACCCGCCAAACCATCTCGCCAACATCTTCGCCCCTGATTGCGGCAACAGATTGAGCCAATTCGGGAATTGCATTATAATCCGAAAGGTAAGGTCCGTCACTTTCCAAAAGCAACCGCTCTGAGGGAATATAGCGGATAATCTTTTCACTTTCTTTGCGACGCAAAACAGCCGCCGATATTGATATATAAGCCCCAAAATCCAGTGCCCTACGCAAAAAATTTATACTGCCGGAAAAAGAGTGCAAGACAAATTTTACGGGCATTTGAGGCATTAGGGCTGACGCTTTTTCTTCGGCTTTTAACAGATGGATATTTAAGGGGCGATTGTATTTTTTGCTTAATTCTATTTGTGCCGTAAATACTTCTTCTTGCTTTTCTTTATCTTCTTTACTTTTAAGAAAATCAAGTCCGCACTCGCCGATTGCGGCTAGAGAAAATTTTTGTAATTTTTCTTCCAAAACAAAAAGCCAATTTTCCGGTGCTTCACTGATGTACCACGGATGCAAGCCAAAGGCCGGCACCACAAAATCGGGATAATTTTCGGCATATTCCGCAACCTTGTCCCAGCTCGTAAACTCGGCACTCACGGCGGCAACCTTTATAAAATCAAGTTGCTGCAAACAAAAAATATTTTGTTGAGCATCTTTTGTCTTATAATCTTGCAAATGGATGTGTGAATCGGTAAACTGCATAGCACTTTTGATGGTTGTTTATTTGGTAACTGATAGTAGGAAATTATGAATATTTTGACAAGACCAATTTTGGAAATAAATCTTAACAATCTCTTGGATAATTACAAAATGCTGGCCAATTTGGCCAAAAATGCCACTCCGGCGGCCGTTATAAAAGATGAAGCCTATGGTCTGGGGGCTAAAATCGTGGCCAAATTGCTTTACGAAAAAGCAAACTGTCGCAATTTTTTTGCTGCACATGCCGTTGAAGTTAAAGAAATCGCCGCAACCCACCCCAATGCCACATTTTATATCTTACAAGGTGTGGGTGCTGATTCGATTGAAATTTTCAGACAGCAAAAAAACATAATACCGGTTATTTCATCGCCTGAGGTGCTCAAATACTGGGAGGAGAACAAGCCGGATAATCGCAAAGTTGCCATTCAGGTAGAAACCGGACTTAATCGTCTGGGCTTTCGTGAAGATGATCTCAAAGTTTTGCCTAAAGATAAATTTACCGAATTTTCTCTTGTAATGTCGCACTTGGCGTGCGGAGATGAAAAAGATCACTTCATGAATGCTAAACAGATTGAAAATTTTGAGAGAATAAAAAAAACATTCTTTCCTAATACTCCGGCAAGCTTATCGGCTTCAGACGGTGTTTTCTTGGGCGAAAAGTTTCATCAAAACATGGTGCGACTCGGCGCTGCCGTCTACGGCATTAATACTGCTCCTTACCGCCAAAATCAGATGAAAAATGTGGTACGAGTTTTGGCTCCGGTCTTGCAAGTAACCAATCTGCACAAGGGCGACTTTGTGGGATATTCAGCGACCTACAGAGCCGGCTCGGAAAGAAAAATTGCCATTGTATCAATAGGCTACGGCGATGGCCTACCGCGTTCGCTGTCTAATGTCGGAAAAATATTCTTAAACAACGGCAAAATACACGAAGCCCGCATAATCGGTCGTGTTTCGATGGATAACATAATTTGTGATGTGACTGATATTTCGGATATTAAAGCCGGTGATTTAGTCAGCATTGCCGATGATTTCTACACTTTGGACGATGTAGCACGAGATGCAGGCACAATATCTTACGAAATTATGTCGCGACTCGGAAAAAATCCTCGTTTTGAACGAATATACATTCAAGACTAAAGGATAAGCCCCGCCTTAAAAAGCGGGGCTTCCTATTTATCTGTTTCCGGCGATTTATGTGCAGACCGCTGGAGTTTATTTGGAAAAGTGATTATGGTCTGCTGTTTATAAATGCTTCTGGTGACAGATAAAACTCTTTATATATTATAATCACTATCCGATTCTAATTTTGTCAAAATTTTGGACTATTTTAACAAATATGTCAATATATAATTGCCCACATAAAAAAATATTACACAAAATCAGGATGATAAATTTATTCCGGTTTTTAAGGTTGCCTTTGTGATTTTTTCTTCTTATGCTACTATCATAATGTGCAAAGACTATTATTTGGGAGGTTATATGGTTAGGATTGCTCCAAGCTTGTTGGCCGCTGATTTTGCCAACCTGAAAGATGAAATTTTTCGCTTAAACGAAGCCGGTGCCGATATGGTGCATTTGGATGTAATGGATGGCAATTTTGTGCCTAACCTTACTTTTGGTCCTTGCGTTATTAAAGCCTTACGCCCCTACACTGACTTACCCTTTGATGCTCATCTGATGGTGCAAAACCCCGATGATATGCTGGAATGGTTTGCTTTGGCCGGAGTGGACATGATTACCGTACATGCAGAGGTTTGTCCGCATTTGGACAAGACAATAGATGCAATTCATGCTCTTGGGCTTAAAGCCGGCGTTTCGCTTAATCCTTCGACTTCGGAGAATGTATTGGAATATCTGCTCGATAAACTCGACTTAATATTGGTGATGACCGTAAATCCGGGGTTCGGCGGACAAGAATTTATGGAAAATCAATTACCAAAAATTGCTAAAATCAGAAGTCTTATCGGACATCGCGATATTATCTTGAGCGTTGACGGCGGCATAAACCCCATGACCGCAGCAAAGGCTATTGCCGCCGGTGCCGATATGCTGGTTGCCGGAACTGCCGTATTTTCGGGCGAGGATATGGCTAAGAACATTGCTGCCTTAAGATAATTTTAACTCCTATGCCCTACAATTTTTAAAAAAGTTTTAAATTGCGGAGGGCTGTTTTATGAAGCACTTGATTTTAGTCATTGAAGATGAAGAGGCCTTGGGCTTAATGCTCAAGTATAACCTTGAAAAAGAAGGCTATGATGTTGTGGTACAAACCCGCGGCAACAAAGCCATTGCCGATGTTGAAAAAAATATGCCCTCAGTAATTCTATTGGATTGGATGCTGCCGGAAATCTCCGGTGTGGAGATTTGCAAATTAATCCGCTCAAAACCCGACATCAAAGATATTCCGATTATAATGCTTACGGCAAAAGGTGAAGAAGAAGATAAAGTTAAAGGCCTGTCCGCCGGTGCCGACGATTATGTTACCAAACCATTCTCAATTCCTGAGCTTATGGCCAGAGTTAAAGCGCAAATCAGACGCGCTCCGGAACCTCAAACCGCAAAAGAAATTGTTTTTCAAGACATCAGAATGGATTTGGTTGAGAAAAAAGTGTTCCGCGGAGATAACTATATCCATTTGGGACCGACCGAATTTCGTCTGCTTAAAATGTTGATGGAAACTCCGGGAAAAGTGTTCTCGCGCGAATTTTTGCTTAAAAATGTCTGGGGCTCCAATATTTATGTCGAATCTCGCACCGTAGATGTACATATTCGTCGTTTACGCAGAGCTCTTAATGAATTTGGCGAAGATTATATCAGAACCGTCAGAGCTACCGGTTATGCCATTGATACAAACCCGATGGGCGAAGAAGAATAATCTTGCTTTTATTCCCGTTATAAGGCATTATCAGGGAAATTAAATTTTGCTTTAAGGATTTCTGTAATGGCTCTTAAATTTGAAATATTGCAAACCGACGGGAAATCACGCCGCGGAAAATTACACACCAAACACGGAATTGTAAATACCCCTGCTTTCATGCCGGTAGGTACTTGTGCTACGGTTAAAGCCATGATGCCGGAATCGGTGGCGGCAACAGGTGCAGAAATTTTGCTCGGTAACACCTACCACCTAATGTTGCGTCCGGGGGCTGATTTGGTGGAAAAAATGGGCGGATTACACAAGTTTATGAATTGGAACAAGCCTATCCTTACGGATTCCGGCGGTTTTCAGGTAATGAGCCTTTCGGGCTTGAGAAAATTATCGGAAGAAGGAGTGGCTTTTTCATCTCATGTCGACGGGAAAAAATTTTTTCTGTCTCCCGAGGAATCAATCAAAATTCAACACAAACTTGATTCTAACATAACCATGTGCATGGACGAGTGTGTTAAGTTGCCGGCTCCTCATGATAAAGTTAAAAAGTCGGTTGAGATGTCAATGCGTTGGGCCAAAAGGAGTAAAGATGCCTTTGTTGACAGAGACGGTTATGGAATATTCGGAATCCAACAAGGCGGTGATTATCAGGATTTGCGAGCTTATTCCGCAGAAAAGCTTAAAGAAATCGGCTTTGACGGTTATGCCATCGGAGGTTTGGCCGTCGGTGAAGGACAAGAAACCATGTTTAAGGTTTTGGATTATGCACCGCAAATGTTGCCAAGCGACAAACCTCGCTACCTGATGGGTGTGGGCAGACCTGATGATATTGTCGGTGCAGTGTTGCGTGGGGTTGATATGTTTGACTGCGTTATGCCTACACGCTCGGGCAGAACCTCGCAAGCCTTTACCGCCAGAGGAACGGTTAACATTCGCAATGCCCGCCACCGTGAAGACCCCAGACCTTTGGAAGAAGAATGTGATTGCCCGTTGTGCAGAAATTATTCTCGCGCTTATATTCATCATTTGCAGAAATGTAACGAAGTTCTTGCCATTATGCTTTTGACTTGGCACAATGTCAGATATTATCAAAGACTGATGCAAGGGTTGCGTGAGGCAATAGAACAACAAAAATTAGCCGATTTTGCTGCCGAATTCTACCGGTTGCAAAGTTTAGGCGATATTGAGGAGCTATAAATTATGGCTGATACCGAAAAGAAAGCACTAAATTTGCGAGTTTGCGTTTCCGGTGGGCATTCTTCGGGTGATGATCCGATATATGCTCAAGAATCTTATGAAATGGGCAGACTTATTGCCAAAATGGGATTCCGTCTCGACTACGGATTTTCAAACTCCGGTATTATGGGAGCAGTGGCCAAAGGTGTTTTGGACGAGTGGGAAGCAAGAAAAGACGAATTTTATTCCGAGGTTAGCCCTATTGTCGGTATTACCACACAGGAATACTATGACCTGTATGAAAAAGATGCTCTGCTTGAAAAAGTTACCGATGTCGTTCTTACCGACACTATTGAAAACCGCAAAAAGAAACTTTTTGACGCCGACATTATCGTCTTTGCTCCGGGCGGGGTCGGAACTTTGGACGAATTGGCGTATGATTGTGTGGCCATGCAAGACGGCTTTATTAAAACCAAGCCGTTCATAGTTTATAACATTAACGGATTTTTCTACCATATTCTTGAGTACTTAAAAGAAATGGTCAAATCCGGTTTTGCTCAGCCGGTTCCTTTTATTGTGGTTGACAGCAAAGAAGAGTTGGAAATTGCGTTCCGTCTGCTCAAGTTGCGCTATAATGATTGCGAAAGCTTTAAGGAAGCATATTATCATGCCAGACAATTGGCTTATGAAATGCCCTATTTCATCAAAAAGAAGGTCGGTAAAGTCTGGGTCGAACACTTGATTGCCGACATGAATGAAATTGAAAATAACGGCTCTTGGGACGAGAAAAAAGCACTTCATGATGAAATTGAAAAAGCTTATCTGGAAAAAGAAATCGAAAGGATGTACGACCGCTTGGCAAAAGCCGGCAGAGATACCGCAATGGTTAGTGAAAAACTTACTAACTTGAAAAAATCTCAACTTAAAAAACATTCTTAAATAAATTTTAAGTCTGAAAGTTTTATAATTCCTTATGTTTTTTATATAAGGGATTTTTGATGCTTGATTTGAGCAAAAATGCTTGGCTGCTTATTCTTATCCATTCTTTGCATTGGATAATAGAGCTGTTTTTAAACACCTTTTTGGTAGCCTATTTCTTAGACCTAACCAATAACAATATCGTGCCGGTATCGTTGTTTTATATCGTTACTTATTTTACTCTAACCTCAACTGCCGTTATTTTGGGACAGCACATAAAATGCGGGAACAAATTACTGTTTTATCGCTTTAGCTTTTTGGTTAATTCCTTATCTTTGCTTATGATTATATATCTAAAAGAAGACATTGTAAAATATATATGGCTGCTTGGTGTTGTTCTGGGAGCTGAAAAAGCTCTGTTTTATATGCCGCAGAACCTAATGACTTCGCAAGAAGCCAAGGGAAATCTTTTGATTAAATTTAACGGATACCGCAATGCCATCAACAACCTATTAAAAATCTTGATGCCGGTGGCATTCGGTTGGTTTATTTCGCTTGATTCTTATATATCCACCGCTTCTTTTGTGTTGCTTTTAGCTTTTGCCGGTATAATTCCTTCTTATTTTCTTAGAGAAGCCAAACCGTATAAAAAAGATTTTAACTTCAAATCCATGTTTATCTTGGCCATGAGAAAAAATAAAATAAAGCTGTCTTTGTGGATTGAGATGATGAAGGGTTTTATTTTTGATGTATTGGATGTCTTGATTGTTTTATATGTGATATACATGTTTAAGACCAATCTCAACTTGGGTATTTTTACTTCCGTCTTTGCCATCTGCACGGTTGCAACCAACTTTATTTTCGGCAGATTTTGCAAGTACGAATATTTTGCCAAGGTTTTAAGTATATGTGCCGTATTAACGGTCATTGCGACAGCTTATTTTGTTTTTGATACCGATAAACTATCTTTTATCGTCTATAATCTGATATTTGCCTGTGCCACACAGGTGATAAGGATTGCCGTTGATGTTAACAGTTACAAAGTATCTCAATTAAAATCCGTATCGGTACTTTATCGAACCGAATATTTGACTTTACGGGAATGCTTTTTGAATACCGGAAGAATATCCGGATTCGTCTTTGTGATTATTTTTGCTATGGCGCAAAATCAAGAAATCCTAAAAAGTCTGATTTTGCTTTTGAATATCGCCGTAGCTTTAATAGGATATTTAAGCATAAAATTGAGCCAGAAACTAAATACGGAGGATAGCAGATGTTAAACATTATCTGGGCAGCATTTTTTATTCTCTCCCTGCTTGCCGCAATTTTTCATTCGGCCTGCGGAAACTGGCAAATCTGGTCACAAATGCTAAATTCGTTGTTTGATACCGCCGAAACATCTTTCAAAATTGCACTCAACCTTACCGGAATTTTGTGTTTTTGGTTGGGGTTGATGAAAATTGCCGAAAAGTCAGGCCTTACCGATATGTTGGCTAAAGCTCTTTATCCGCTGTTTAGAAAAATTATGCCTGAGGTTCCGCAAAACTCTCCGGCCTTTGGCTCAATTGTAATGAATATTGCCGCTAATGTTTTGGGGCTTGATAATGCGGCAACTCCAATGGGACTTAAAGCCATGGAGCAACTGCAAGAGGTTAATAAGCACAAAGACGAAGCTTCAAATCCGCAAATCATGTTTATGGTTATAAACTCCTCGGCCGTTACTTTAATTCCGATTACTATCTTAATGTATCGACACCAGTTCGGCTCGCTTAACCCCGCGGCCGTGTTTATTCCGATACTCCTTGCAACTTCAATCTCTACTTTGGTCGGATTTTTGGCCACCGCCGCATATCAAAAATTAAATATCCTCAATAAGGTAGTGATGGCTTATTTAGCCGCAGCCATACTGTTTGTATCGGCTACCGCTTGGGGATTTTATGCTCTTGATGAACAAACTAAAGCCGAAGTATCCGTCATATTAAGCAACCTGATTATGATGCTGATTATATCGGGTTTTATAATTTCGGGACTTATTAAAAAGCTCAATGTTTATGAACTCTTTATTGATGGAGCCAAAGACGGTTTCAAAATTGCCGTACAAATCATTCCGTATCTGGTTGCCATGCTTACTGCGATTGCCTTATTCAGAACTGCCGGATGCATGGATTTTATTACCCGAGGAATTGCCATAATCTGCGAAACTTTCGGCCTTAACACCGATTTTGTACCGGCTTTGCCAACTGCACTGATGAAACCATTGTCCGGGAGCGGGGCGAGAGCTATGATGTTAGACACTTTCCAAACCTACGGCGTGGACAGTTTTGCCGGCTTTGCCGCTTCTTTGGTACAAGGCTCTACCGAAACAACATTCTATGTCTTGGCGGTTTATTTCGGAGCGGTCAAAATATCTAAAACCGGTGCCGCACTTCCTTTAGCCTTATTGGCTGATTTGGCCGGTATTACCGCAGCAATAATCTTGGCGTATTTATTTTATCAAGGATAAAAAAATGAAAGTTTTGGTACAACGAGTTTTAAATGCAAATGTAGTGGTTGACGGTAAAGAAGTATCCGCAATCGGCAAAGGTTTTTTGCTTCTGGTCGGAATAGAAAAAAACGACACCACCGCACAAGCCGATTACTTGGCAAAAAAGACTGCCAATTTGAGAATATTTGAAGATGAAAACGGCAAAATGAATATCTCAATCTGCGATATCAAAGGTCAAATTTTGGCAGTTTCGCAATTTACTTTGGCCGGTGATACTTCAAGAGGTAACCGCCCCGGTTTTGATAATGCCGCAGAACCCAAAGAAGCCAAAAAACTCTATGAGTATTTTGTTGCGTGTCTTAAGACTTATGGTTTGGAAGTAAAATGCGGTATATTTCAAGCCGATATGAAAGTAGGACTTATTAATGACGGCCCCGTAACCTTTATGTTGGAAAGGAATTAAAATAATGGATAACGAAGATTATAAAAAACAGGCGCGCGAAATAATTAATGAGCTTTTGGGTTATTCTTACTCTCAAATATTCGATATTGCTCCGGCTGAGCAAAAACTAAAAGATTTGCAGTCCCTCTACCCTAATTCCATTGAAGTTTTAATCGGGTTGATGCTTGCTGCAATAATGCTGGGAAATCGGCAAAGTGCTTTGGAACTCAGCGATAAGATTTGGAATATCGGCGGTGAAATATCTGACTTTTTTGAGCTGATTTATACAGACTGTCTGCTCAATCTGACGGAGGTAAAAAAAGCAGGAATATTGTTGCAATCCCGCCTTGCCAATATTGCCGCAAACCTTGAGTTTTTCTACATGCCGATGGCTAAATATTCTTTGTTGTCAACCAACCTCAACATCATCAGCCAGATAAGTCAATATCCTAATGTTGATGAGCTTGAATTTCCGCTTTTTGATTTTGCCAACAATCATGCTTTTGATGCAACTTCAAAAGACTTTGCCGCCATGATGACCGTGTTGATGAATGAGGCTAAAAATAACATCTGTGCGTTTGATTACAATTTGGTAAACGGTTATTTTGTTGAACTTATCTTCTTTACCGACTTGGATATTGAGCAAAACCAAAATCTTTTAAAAAAAATAGATGAAAAAATCAATGGCTATTTCTTGAGTATGAATCGCGAAAGAATGGACGATATCGGATTTAAACTCTTGAATATCAAAAATCACCTACCTTGGGTTGCTGACTAGAGTTATTGCGGAGTGATTATTGCACCCGATGAGGTTGATTTGGCTAAAATCGGCTTAAATTTTTCAATACCTTCGGCCAGAAGCTTTTTAGTTAAATTTGAAGCAACTTCTTGCGCGTTTTCCGTTGAGTTAAACAAGACAAATCTATTCTTATGCTCGGTTGAAGTTTTATCGGTTTTGGTGTCGGTAAAATCAACCGCGACTACTATTTGCAGGCGCGAAGTCTCGGAATTTATATTATCAACTTTTGCTTTGAGTACTTTGGTTTTTAGAATATAGTCCGGATTATCGGAAGCAGATAAAACTTCAAGCTTTTTATCAGCGGCAAAAAGTTCTTTTAGATACGGGAAAAAGCCGTTAGTTGAGCTACCATTATAAAATTCGGTATCTGAGATAAGTAATTTAACTTTATTTTCTGTAGTTTTTTGTGGTTGGGGTTCATCTTCGGCTACTGCCAGAGGCTTTATTTCTTCTTCATCCGGTTCTTCATAGGCTATTTGCTCATTGATGGTGATGTCTGGCTTGGGCGGAAGTTTTAGCACCTGAACTTCATCTACCGAAACCAAACCAAAAACCTCATCAACCGCAGATATAGGGAGATATCCGCTTACCTCAACGCAGACTTGCCTATCGTCTTGCGAGGTGATAAGAATTTTTAAGTCTTCCAGATAGTTATCTACCAGCTTATAAACCCGCATATTAAAATCGGGTGACGGTAGCTTATCTTTGTATTCTCTTAGTTCAGTTATGTTCTCCACAGCCTTAAATGATGCTTTATCGGTAGCTCTCAGTCTTGCCGAAGCTTTACTCTCGTCATTAATCAAGTTTTCGCAGACATCGGCAAAAACGGCTATTTCATCAGCATTTTCTTCGACCTGAGCCAATGCTTGCGTGGTAAGTGAAAGAAAGGATATAAGGGACAACGCAATTTTTGCGAACATTACCACCAACTTCCGTCATCGTTTAGAACCTGACGAATGTTTTCTTGCCATTCGCCGACTTTTTTATTGTTCTTATCAAATAGTTCTATTCTGTAAGAAATCACCGGAATTTCCGGAGTACCGATATTATTTATATAACTCTTCAGCACATAGTGAGCCTTGTCTTTATCCGGGGTCAGATTAAACATTTTGGAGCCTTCGACTGTGTAACGGAACGCCTTTTCAGCCGAATAGTATCCATCAGGTAAATATCTATCGACAACTACCGTCTCTTCTACAAAAACCGGAGCATCTTTGTTTTCGGCAAATATTCCGGGAATCTCTTCCAGCATGCTATTGGAAGCACGCATTCCTACAGTCCAATAGTCTTGCGAGGTTATGGTATAATCGGCATTGTCGTATCTCTCTTGTCTTTTTACCAGATTATACTTGCCGACAACAACATTCTCCGTAGCGGCAACTCCGTCTGCAATGTAAGTTGTATCGGGGACTACCAATTCTTGATGCTCAACGGTTGATGCCGGTTGCTCATAATAACCATCATTATCTGAGGTAAACATATCAAATATAGTGGTGCTGGCGGTGCCGCAACCGGATAATAAAACCACGCCTAACAGACAAAACAATCTTTTAGTCATATAACATAATCTCCAGATATTCCCTTGTTTTTTATAATAGACATATCAACGCAAAAGGAAAATCTTATTTTCTACTTATTCACTATTTGATTTTTATTTTGCTTTATTATAGGATAGTGCCATTGTTGATTTTTTAGTTGAGGATTGTTATGACTGTTTTGTTTTGTGCGATTTTACTCGGGTTAGCCGCAATAATTCCGCCGCTCAGACGCAACAAATTTTATCTCTTAAATTCGGCATTGATTATTGTGCTGGCCTATTACGCGGAAAACAACTTGTTTCGCATTCAAAACCTTTTTTCATATAAATCAATATTGCTATTCTTGGTGTTTCAGCTGGTTACAATTAATTTTACCACCTTTTTGGCTTATGGGTTGGACAAAAGAGCCGCCATTAAAAAAGCTTGGAGAATTCCGGAAAACGAATTGCACACTTTGGAATTTTTGGGCGGTTGGATAGGTGCTTTCATCGGTCAAAAAGTATTCCGCCACAAAACGGCTAAAAAAAGCTTTCAGAATATGTACAAACTGATGATTGTGCTGGAGTTTATCGCAATTTGGGGATTGTTAAAATTCTTCGGTCTGCTGTAAAGTTCGTTGCCTTTTTAACAATATATACATTGCTCCATCGCCGCCATCTTTAACTTGGGCACGGCAGATGCTTAAAATAAAAGGACGGATTTCATCGTGGTTGAGCCAAGCCGGTAATGCATCTTTGATTATTCCTTTGGGTTCATACCAGTAGTCGTCGTCTTTTTTTATCCCCTTGCCGGTTATTACCAAAACACATCTGCGTTTGAGGGCAAAAGAATCGCGAATAAAATTCAAAACCGCTGCATACGCCTGTTTTTCGGTCTGTCCATGCAAATCCAAACGTGCCTCAATCTTAAATAACCCGTTGCGGAATTTGGCAGCCGTGTTTTTATCCAAGTTAGATGTATCTCCAACCCTCAAAAAGCTAAAACTTTGCCGATTATATACATTTTCCATCTTGGGTGATGGGGAAACATGTTTTAATATAAGCGGAGCTTCGGGCTTTTCATCCGGTTGAGCCAAGGGGGTTATCCCCTTTATTTCTTCTTCCCAGGCATCAGTGTCTTGGGGTGCTTGGCATTCAGGCAGCTTTTTCATCTTTGCCGCCTTCTTTCTTGGCCTCATCTGAGGTTTTGTCATTGGCCGAATTATCTATCATTAAATCGGCATAGTGCAAAATAACAAACTCTTTCCAGTTACCGTCGGGAGATATGCAGCCTTGACTTTTGTCGGCAGAGTTGACCAGTACAATACCGCCAAAATCCCATAGTTCGTTGCAGTGATGATAATCCGATATAAACATTGCTTTGGTTCGCTCAAATAGCCGCTGTTCAAGTTTTTTCTTAACCAAGTTATTGGATAATAAAATTCCGCCAATCATAAAGGCAAGCCCCCATAAAACTCCCATTGCCCATATTAATATGAGCCCCAGCACTACAGGAATTAAACCGGGTAATAAAACCTCCCACGGATTATAAACCGGAGATGAGGGAACATTGAGCTTGGAACTTAGGAGACATAAGTGCAATTTATCACTGTTTATTGCTTTTTGCAGTGCCTTAAAAACCATCTTATCGGCTTTGTTAATTCTTTCCGTCATTTATTATTCTCCGAATTTTTGGGAAGCAACAAAAAGTATCTGCCGCTTGAGTTCATTCTGCCGGCTTTATCTAAAACATCATCTCCGCCGGAACCCCAGAAATAATCTCCGCGAACTCCGCCTTTAATGGCTCCGCCGATGTCTTGAGCAAAAACAATCTTGTTGATTGCATTTTTATCAGGGTCGGTGGTTTCAAGCCACAACATTGACCCAAGCGGTATAAAATGCTGGTCCACTGCCAAAGAGCGTCCGGCCGTCAGCGGAAGCCCATATGCTCCTATCGGGCCTTCGACATTGCTTAAGCGATGGAATATGTAACGCTCGTTTTCGTTCATATTGGTGGTGGCTAAATCGGGATTGGCTTTGAGCCATTTTTTGATTCCACCCATTGAGGCCTGCCCTGAAGGCAACAACCCTTTGCTCAGAAGAATCGAGCCTATTCCCTTAAACGGCCGACCATTGTTGCCGGCGTAAGATATCCTTACCTCTGTTCCGTTGGGTAACTTAGCAACCGCCGAGCCTTGTATTTGCATAATATATATATCTATATCGCTGTCACCCCACAAGATTGTAGGAGCGTTGACACCGTTTTGGTGTATCTCGGCTCTGGTATAGTAAGGAACCAACTTGTTGGCAACTACTCGGCCGACAAGTTTTTTAGCCGGTAAAGAGGCGTCAAAGTCGCGCAAATTAACCTCGACCAAATCTTGCGGCAAACCATAAATTGCATATTTGTATTTTGCATCCGGAGTGTACGATGCTCTGATTTCGGCCTCGTAGTATGAAGTAAATTTGCCGGTCGCAGAGCCTTCATAAAAAACCTTGTAGGGAACAAAATTTTGCTTGATAAATTCCTTGAACTCAGAGGCGGGGACACCCCTCGCGGCATGGCAAAGCTTTTTATAATCGGCAACTTTTATTTGGGCTTCACCCTCGCCGATAAATTCTTTTGCAGTATTTTCTATGACCTGACAATTCTTGATAAAAACTTCTCTTACCTTGGAAAAATCTTCGTTTTCAAAATCTGACAAATCAGAAAACGATGTCGCTTCAAGGCGAAACGGCTTTATCTCTTCTTCCTTTTTTTCGGAACAGGAAAGAGATAAAAACAACAACAATATAAGTACAAGTCTTTTTAGCATTATTTCTTCGTCGAAACCAAAAGCCAGCTGTTTATCTTTGCATCTAAAGGCTTTGTGAAAGTCCAAACATCAGTAATGGTTTGGATGTAGTTTTCATCGCCTTGAATAACTTCGCCTTCTTTGTTTCTTAAGACATTAACCTGCTCGCTCACAAATTCGACACTCAAGAAAGCATTGTCTTTGTCATCAATTATCGCTTTGGTAATTTCGGCTTTATCAAAACAGATAAAATCGGTTTCGGCGGTAACTTCGTTTTCTTTGCGTTCTTTAATAATCGCGGCTAGCTTTTTAAAAATGTTTTTATCAACCAGCACTTTTAGGGTTTCGGTATCGGCTTTGTTAAAAGCTTCGGTGATAATTTGAAATGCTTTTTTGGCACTATTGATAAAACCAATCTTATTAAAGCCGGGAATCTTACTTAAAGTAATATCTAAGTCGCTCATCTCCGCAACATTACCTGATTCTTTAACTTCGTCTTGTGAAGTGGACCGCTTCTCTACCTCGTCACGCAACAAATCACAAAGCTTTTCGGCTCCTTCTTTGCTTAGTTTTATCTGGCGAGGTTCTTCCTCGGGGCGAGTGCCCAAAACGCGCCATAGCCTTTGAAAAATAAGTGCTACAACTACCAAAAGAACCAATATGTCTAAATACATCATCACTTATTCCTTCTCATATAACTTGTTTTTAATATAACTTATCGCAAATTTTTATCAACTGTTTATTATTATTTGACCTAAACAATTTTTAAATGTATGAATGTATATAATTTGAATAAACTTTTTTGCAGGAGAAAATTTATGGTCAGTCAATCCAATCCACCGATTGTAATTCAAAACCAATATATTAAAGATATGTCGATGGAGATTCCACATGCCCCGATTATTTTCAAAAAAATGCAAAGTGCGGCTCCAAAGGTTAATATCGAAGCTAATATCGGGGTTAATAAATTAGAAGAAGAAAAGACCTTTAATGTTTTGGTTAACTTCAGAATCAACGGTGATATCGAAGACGAAAAGGCCTTTATTTTGGAACTTTCTTACGGCGCTGTTGTGTCTTTGAACATCCCTGAAGAGCATATCGAACCGGTTTTGATGGTAGAAATTCCGCGTATGATGTTCCCATTTGCCAGACAGATTATTGCCTCGACCATGGGTAGTGCCGGCTTGCCGCCTTTGATGCTCAATCCGATTGACTTTGCGGCTTTGTTTAATGCCAAAAAAGCTAAAGAAGCACAAAAACAATAAAATAAATAATCAAAAAACCCCGTCACTACGACGGGGTTTTTGTTTTGCCTTAATTACTACAAGCGACCTTGAGACTGCTTGGCGGCCAAAATTTGCTGCCATGTACCATTAGGTTTGGCTTGCGATACGAGTTTGCCGTCTTTACCGTGTTCAAGCCCGGCTCTGTTGAGCATTTCTTCGTGACTCTTCATAAATTTATCGGCTCCGGCAGGCAAAACCTCTCCGGCGGCTTTTCTTTGGGCAATGTCTTCGTAAATAACTTCATTACGAACCAAAAACTTGGCTACGACACCATTGTTAGTGACCGCATCAGCGTAGTTGTTACTCGGATTACCGATGGCGTTGTGATATAGGCCATCTTCGCCTTGAGTAACAACCATTTTGGATTGGATTAGATTGTAACTCGGGTGTGAAGCATAAGACATATTCAAATTAGCCGATATACCTTCATTATCAATACGATATGCTCCTTGAGCAACTTCCGAGGATACGGTGTAATCTTGATAAGTGGCGGCAGATGCAGCGGCTTCGGCAACATTTTCTGTCGGAGCTGTTTCTTGTGCCGGTGTAGTCTCGGTTGCAGAATCAGCACCGTTGCCGGTTTGAGTAACGGCATCTTCGCTCTGAGCTTTATTAATTCTGCGTTCAAGTCGGCTTTCAACTACTTCTTTACGATGCAAGAATCTTTCGTTTTCGGCAATTTTACCTAAGTGCTCATTGTTTTGCTCGGTTTCTTCACCTAAGCTGAAAGTGTATTGACCTTTAAGCTGACTTGTTTGCAAATCTTCACTGATTTTGCTACCGAGCTGCTGCGATGTTTCTTGATCAAGCATATATTCTTTTTTACCGATGAAGACATGGGCTAAACCATCTGCTTTGTTGATTTCGACACTTAAGGCACCTCTGCCTTCACCATATCTCATATATAAGCTGTCGCCGTTATCTTGGATTTCAGAAAGGTTAATTTTGCTCAAATCAAGCTCTACGGCTACGGGATAAGAAGTCTCAACACCTGTAGGTTGGCTGGTTAAATCCTCATTAACCATGGCTCCTTTCTGCCATACGCGAACTTTACCATCCATACCCATACGCAGATATTTAGCATCTTCCGGTATGGTATAAACGGTATTACCGTTTTCGTCGGTTGTTTGTGTCATAATGCCATAATCATCTTTGCCAGAAGAATATACTGCAGTACCTTTAGAGCCGATTTCTTGCTCACCGGCAAAGTTGACAGAAATTCTTTCTCCTGCCTCTTGATTGATTTCGGGCATAGGAGCTTTAATCGGATCGACATCTAAGCTGGCTTCTTTTTCAAGATGTCTAAGCGTTAAGTCAACATTTTCTTCCGTGTTAACCTCAGTGTGTTCACAACCGCAATCAATGCTACCCCTTTTATATAAGCTTACAATCTTTGCGCTGCCGTCATCACAATTTACTTCGGCACCAATCTTTAAGGTGCGGTTAGATGTACGCAATGGCAATTCTTTAATCGTGCCATCGGGCATTTCTACCTCTGCCATGCGTTGCGAGCCGACATATTGTCCGAACATCGGTGTTGAGGTAACACACAAATTACCATTAGCGTCAGGAATAACGCACTCCATTGAGCCTTTCTCATAAACGATGGTGTCAAGAGCATTCTTTACGAGTGAAATCTCGGCGGTTGAGGCTTTGAAGTCATCGCACAACAAATCTTTTATCATAACATTGATTGCTTGTCTTTGGGCGTGTGGGGCTAATTGAATCAAACGGGTTAATTTGTCGACATATTCTGCCGCACTTACACCTTCGGGCAGAGTTTCAACCTTGCCGGATTCAACCATTTGATAGAAGGCCTCGACGACACTCTTACCGCTGGCATCTCCTCTTAACACATTCTCAACTTCAACGGAAATAATTGAGCCGTCTTTGCGTAATCCTCTGACATAGCCTTCCAAGCTTTCTTCGGTCCATTTTTTAACGGAATTTTGATACATACGCATTTCGTCATGACTCAATCTGGACGAATCAAAGCTATATTCAGGTGCTGTTTCGGTAACTACTTCCGGAGTGGATTCAACCGTCGGAGTTTCCGGTGTTTGAACAGAAGTATCAGGAGTTTGTTCTGTTACCGGTGCTTCCGGCGTTACTTCGGCCGCCGGTGTTTCGGGAGTTACTTCAGCTACCGGTGCTTCCGGTGTTTGAACAGAAGTATCAGGAGTTTGCTCTGCTACCGAAGCTTCGGGAATTTGCTCTACCATGGGAGCTTCATTAGTGTCGGTAACACTATCCAACTTATTTTGCAAGCCACTCTTTATCTCGCTAAGCGTATTGTCAAACTCATCGTGATTATTAGCAAAGCGAACTCCGGCACCTATGGCTGAGCCGACAACTACAGCACCTAAGGTTATAGCGTCACTTTTTAGCTGTGATTGCAATGTATTGAGTTTTTTATAGGCTTCTACAGAGTAATCGTTCTTAAATAATCTTTTAGCCTTTAATTTTTGCCACCAGGTAAGTCCTGCCGTTATACCTTTGCCGGCACTTGAAATAAACGGACGCCATACGGCCCCGCCCAGCAAAGTAGCTGTTCCGCTTAAGACGCCTTCAACAGTTCTGGTCCATGCTCTGCGTTTGAACCCTGCTTCCGCATACTTTTCTTGTCTTATTCTCTTAATATTTTCTTTGCGATATGCCTGACGAGCTTTTTTGTCTGTAATGCCAAGAGCATCCATTTCTTTATTTAAGGCATCATGAACAGGCATTGCCCAGGCGTTTGCCGCGGTCCATGAGGCATAAGCCAAAGCACCGGCTCCGGCAATAGCCCATCCACCAGAAACCATTGCGGCAGAAGACAAACCGAATATAGCCGCGTTGGCAACAACTTTCTTCCATCCGCCCTGTTTAACCATATTTTTGTAGGCGGCATTAAGCAGCATTTTGCCTTTTTGCCAAAACTTTAACTGGTCTTTTTTAACTCTTTTGGCTTCAAAAATTGTCTCAACCCGTTTGGTCTCCATATCAAGCTGATGAACATCCATTTCAACAGCCAGCGGATTTATTTTCAGACCTTCGCCATTGGCATTTTCATCCAAAAACTTTTCTAAAGCTTCCGATTTAACAATGTTACCTTTTTCTATTTTAACATCATCCAGCGAGGCTACAAAGTCCTTGCTGCTTGCAACTTTAGCCAATAAAACACTGCGTTCAAACTGCTTGGCTATCAAATCTTTGTAAGCTGAAACAACCTGCTCAGGTGTACGATTTTGAAACAGAAAACTACGGTCTGCCAAGACATCGTGGGTAGCGCGTAAGGCCGCGTTCGAAAGTAACTGCTGTACCAAACTTTGGTGCATCGCATCTTTTTCGGCTGCACTCATAGTATCAGGAAAATCAAACTCAATTTCATTGAGAGCTTCGGCACAATCAGAATATAACTCGTTTAATTTGCCTTCTTCATCGTATACATCCAAATTTTTAACATTGCTTAACAAAGCACTGTCATTTTTCTCAATAACTTTGCCATCTACTTTGTCAAAGCCCGACAAAGAAGCTAATTTTTGAATAAACTTCTCTTTAGTCTCGGGGGCTATTATGTTGGCTTCTTCGGCTTGATTGTAGTGATAGAACATATTGTCTGATATTTCGTCGGCATTTTGTAACCGCGTTTCAATAATTTTATCACACTTCTTCATACCATCGGCGGTATCGACCAATGATTGTTCAAAAAAGTCCTCTCCAATGATTTCTCTCATTACATTGCGGTTGGAATCGCTGCCATTGCTTTCTTTTACTATTCCAAGCCATGATTTAATTTGTGCGGCTTCATCAAACTTTACTGATTCCTCATTATTTGCCAAACGATCAAGACCGTCCATGGCATTTGCCGCTGCAACCTGATACAAATCTATGCGCTTGTCAGAATATTGGTTATCTGCTCCCATGAATCTGGAGTAGCTTAAACAATCATATGCACTTTCTTGAGAGAAATTTTCGACCTCATTCAAACGCGCATCAAGCTCTGTCTTAATCTTATCAGCTGTGTCGGTGTTTCCTTCCGTTGCCGCCGTCTGGTATACATGATAAAGCGTAGTAAAACTTTGTCTTTTACGCCAATCTTCGTCATCCCAACTCATATTCCAATTAGAAGCCATGTCCGTCTCCTGTTTTTTCATTTAAACTTCCAGTTACTATAGATAGTACAACATTTATTGCACGGTTGCAAGCTTTTTTGTCAATTTTTTGTATTTTTTCTTTAAAAAGTTGGCAAACCCCTATTTTTACTGGATTCTAACAGATAAAAGTTAATATTTTGATAAACCAAAACCCCGCCTTGCGACGGGGTCTTATGTATGGAATTAAATAATTATTACCTAGGCAACTTTGGCATCGTAACGAATTGATAATCCTTCGATATCACCGGTAGTACCGTTGTTGCAGTTATTGTTTACCTTAATGGCTAAAACCTGCTCGGCAATATAGTCTTTATTTTCTTCCAATGCCTTGGCAAGCTCCGGATTCTCGGTGGAATAACAAAGCTCTATGCGATCAGATATATTGAAGTCTTTGTCTTTACGCAAGGTTTGAACCATACGAACAAAGTCTCTGGCCATGCCTTCGCGTTTGAGCTCATCGGTTACTTGTGTGTCGAGCATCACCAAAGCCTTGTTATCGGCAAAGGCCTTACCGGCAATCCCCTCTTTCATATCAAGACGAACTTCAAACAAATCTTTTGTCAAATTATGTCCGGCAATTTGCAGTTCGCCATTGGGCAAGAGCTGCCACTGGTTTTGCTTATAAGCCGCCATTACGGCTCCCATATCTTTACCCAGGGCTTTGCCCAAAAGCGGAGTATACAGATATATCTTCTTGTCGGCATAAGCACTTAAATTGTTATCAAATTTGACCGATTTTACATTAAGCTCATCTTTGATAATGTCGCAATAGGCCGAAGATAACTCTTGGCCGACTACGGTCAAAGAATTTAACGGCAAGCGATTGCGTAAGTTTTTCTCCTCGCGGATAAATTTGGCCGCCGAACATAATTCTTGCAAGAAATCCATATCAGCAACCAACTTCTTGTCAAAGTTGATTTCTGATAATGACGGATAGTCGGTCAAATGTACGGATTCCTCACCGCTTAGGGTCTTATATACATATTCGCTGACAAACGGCATTAACGGCGCGGCAATCTTGCTTAGATTAATTAAAACCGTGTATAAAACATCAAAAGCCAAGGCCTCGCCTTCCCAGAAACGGTCGCGGGTGCGGCGGATGTACCAGTTGTTTAATACTTCGATAAACGAAGCTATTTCATCACAGGCAACCGCAACATCATAACTTTCCAGATTCTTTCTGACACTTGCGGCCAAATTTTTGAGTTTAGACAAGATATAATTGTCCATTGCCTCGGTTGAAGAATATACCTCTTTGGCCTTGTAGCTCTCGGCATTGGCATAAAGCGTGAAGAAGTAAAAAGCATTCCACAGCGGAATCAATGCTTCGCGAGAGGCTTTGGCAATCTCTTTACCTTCTTTGTCTACGGCCAGATTGCCGCCTTTTAATACCGGAGATGATACCAAAAACCAACGCAGGGCATCAGAACCAATGGTCTCAAGCACTTCATTGGGGTCAGGATAATTTTTTAATCTCTTGGATAATTTCTGTCCGCCTTCGGCCATCAGCAAACCGGTGCAGATACAATTCTTAAACGCAGGCTTGTTGTGCAATGCGGTTGACAATACGGTCAAGGTGTAGAACCAACCTCGGGTTTGATCCATAGCCTCAACAATAAAGTCGGCCGGAAAATGACTTTCGAACCACTCTTTGTTTTCAAAAGGATAATGAACTTGAGCATAGGGCATGGAGCCAGATTCAAACCAGCAGTCAAAAACATCGCCGACGCGGTGCATCATGCTCTTGCCCGACGGGTCATCGGGGTTGGGATAAACAACATCGTCAATATAAGGCTTATGCAAATCAACCACATCAAAGCCGGTTTTTTCTTTAATCTCGGCAACCGAACCAAAAACATCTATTCTCGGATAGGCCGGATTATCGGATTTCCATACCGGAATCGGAGTACCCCAAAAACGGTTGCGAGAGATTGACCAGTCTCTGGCACCCTCAAGCCATTTGCCAAAACGACCGTCTTTAATGTGCTCGGGTATCCAATTAATTTCTTGATTGTTTTTGACCATCTCATCTCTAAAATCGGTTACTTTTACAAACCAAGAAGACATTGCTTTGTATATCAACGGAGTATCGGTACGCCAGCAGAACGGATATGAGTGGGTATATTGCTCTTTTTTAACCAACAGCCCATTTTCTTTTAACCAAGCCATTATCGGCTCATTGGTTTCAAAAACCTGTTTGCCTGCGTAATCATAAACTTCAGAAGTAAATTTACCGGCTTCGTCTACCGGACAAACAACCGGAAAATGTTCATTATAAGCACGGCAGACATCAAAGTCATCTTGACCAAATCCGGGAGCAATGTGAACAACACCGGTACCGTCTTCGGTTGATACAAATTCACCGGACAGCACTTTGAAACATCCTTTTTCTTTAAGGTGTTTAAAGTAAGGGAACATCGGTTCATAGCTCAAGCCAACCAAGTCTTTACCTTTGAGCGAGCCAACTTCAACCGCATGTTCAAGTTGTTTTTTGTATCTTTGCAATAAGGCGCGGCCTAAAATGTATTTCTGACCGTCTTCTTCCATAACGACATAATCAATGTCTTCTCCGACTGCCAACATCAAGTTTGACGGCAAAGTCCAAGGTGTGGTGGTCCAAACCAAAATCTTCATGCCGTTTTCAAGCTTGAACAATACCGTGATGGCATTGTCGGTCTTGTCTTGGTAGCCTTGGTTTACCTCAAAGTTTGACAGCGGAGTTTCGGCCGCCCAAGAATATGGCAAAACGCGGTAGTCTTCATAGACCAAACCTTTATCGTAGAGTTGTTTGAAGTTATTAATTACGCTCTCCATAAAAGGCAAATCCATGGTTTTATAATCATGGTTAAAATCAACCCAGCGACCGATGCGTTTGAACATTTCAACCCAAATGCCGGAATATTTCAATACATCGGAACGGCAGAAATTGTTGAATTTTTCAACACCGAACTCTTCAATCTGCTTGCGACCGGATACACCTAATTGTTTTTCGGCAGACATTTCGGCCGGTAAGCCGTGACAATCCCAGCCTAAGCGGCGGTCAACTTTTTTACCGTTCATGGTTTGAAAACGAGCAACCACATCTTTAACATAAGACACCATCATGTGTCCGTAGTGCGGGGTGCCGTTAGCAAACGGAGGTCCGTCATAAAATACAAATTCGGCAGCTCCGTCACGATTGTGAACCGATTTTTCAAATGTTTTGTCCTCATCCCAAAACTTTAGGACTTCTTTTTCCAATTCTACAAAATCAGGCTTAGCCTTAACATCTGCGTAATGTTTCATCTCTTAAAACACCTTAAAAATTTAAATTGACTGATTAAAACAAAAAAACTTGATGATATGTGCAAAATAACTTCAATCCCCTAAGGGATAATACGAGAAATACTTGATATGAAAAACTGAGTGCACATATTAAAAAACCTTTTATTTATTACTTTTCCTTGCAATCTAATACAACAAAAACAAGGAGTCAACATTTTATAGTCATTTTAGAATATGGAATATTAAAAAAAATTAATTTCTTTTTAAGGAAAAATATGGTAAAATAAAATCCGTACGGAGTAGCTGTCCGTGCGGATTTTTCTTAAGAAAACCAAGATTTAAGGACGCAACAAGAATGTTGAGTAAAGAACTTAGA
>CALYBC010000017.1 GCA_944393725.1 uncultured Alphaproteobacteria bacterium
GTTCCGAGGGTCTACTCTCTTCTCCGTCATCCTCGGACACCACACAACCGTCATCCTCGGACTTGTTCCGAGGATCTCATTAGCTATGGCAACATTGTTTGATTAGATTCTCGGGACACGCCCGAGAATGACAATAAAGGATAACAAAACTATCATGTGGGGCTTTTTTATGAGCAGGCAGATAGGTCACAATCTTGTGCGGAATTTCCCTGTGCTACGCAATTTTCCATACATTTTTTATATAATTTAGTATTTTCCGGTGAACTCAATATGAATCCCAGCACAATAACACCTAAAATAAACAGCACACAAATGTATGATATTATTTTTAGGGGTGTTTTAATTATTTTCGCCATTGGTTTTTCCTATAATCTAAGTTGTTTAACCATTTTCTGCAGTTTCCGTTAGGGTTATTTAACCCATATTGGATACCTTCAAGATTATTAGCCATATCTTTTTTAGAATCAGCCCATGCCTCATTAAGTGATGATGTTTGTTTATTGTTACATAATCCCATATTTTTACCAATATTGCCAGCTTTATTATCAAGAGCTTTACAATAAATATCATACCCTTCTTTTAAAACGCCGGCACCAAGTGAAAGAGCTGCGGCCCCAAGACCTTCCTGAGCATTAAGGCACATACCCAATCTGTGAGCATAGTTGTCATAACCGATTTTATTTGCTGTTTGCATATCTTTCATAGAAGCAAATAAGTTACCGGCTACAGTTCCGGCCGTTTGTCCAAGATTATATAATGATTTTATCGGATTTTGATATTTTTTCTGCAAATCATTCATTTCTTGGAGGTCAAAACGCGTTTTTAGCTCATCGCGAAGGCTCATTTTTGAATAATCTGGGGATGTGGTATATTTTTGTTGCAGTTGTGCCAGGCGTTTTTGCTCTTTAGCTTTGGTTAGTTCTTCCATATACTGTTGGAAGGGTGTTAATTTAGAGTTGTTAGACATTTTGGTTACCTTTCTATTTATAAATTAAAACATATCTACCGCAATTTGTAGCGGCAAATAAAACAATAATTACAGATAAAAAGGTAACTCCTTTTGTGGTCTTGCAAATATGCGTTATACTTTCAAATTCTTTGAGTATTCTTTATATCCGTCGCCATGCATAATAGAACAAAATATGGACAATATAAAGATGTTAGCAAAGTTTTCCACAACTTTATTTTTATGCTGATTTGTTTTATTATACTTTAAGTTGTTTTTATATAGGGTAGCAGGAAAAACCTCTTGCCAAATGTTGTAATCTGCTCTAACTTATCTCTTGCCAAAGCGAGAGGCTTTGGTGGAGTGTCACAACTTCATACAAGAAAATACCAACTCCTTTTGGGGAGCTGGGGATATAAGGCTATGCACGAATAACCCAGACTGGTACTTGTAACAGTTGTGAACTCCCCGCCTTAGTTTTTTAAGGCGGTTTTGTTTTAATCATGAACAAAATTTATGGGGAGTTAAAACTGTGAATCTAAAACAAGAATTAAGAGAAAAATTGTCGGTTGAATTACGAAAACTCAGGCAAGAAAAAGGCTTGAGCATTCAAGAAGTAGCACTAATGTCGCCTTTGTCGGTACAGATGATATATGATATGGAGCAAGGCAATCGCCGCCGCTATAATCTTTATCAACGATTGCTAAAATTTTATGGGAAGAGATTAGAGTTTACAATAAAGGACTTGGAGTGATTTTGTTATAGATTCTCGGTACAAGCCCAGAGAATGACGAAAGAGAAAAAACACACCCGAGAATGACATTTCTTTTTTATAGTCACCCTCGGACTTGTTCCGAGGGTCTACTCTCTTCTCCGTCATCCTCGGATTTATTCCGAGGATCTACTCTATATCGTCACCCTCGGACTTGTTCCGAGGGTCTCATACGCTGTGGCACATTATTTGATTAGATTCTCGGGACAAGCCCGAGAATGACAAAAAATAAAAACACCCGAGAATGACGAAAAAGAAAAAAACACAGTCCGAGAATGACAAGTCTAAAACAGGCCAAGAATACTACTGGCTGATTGAGAGGCAAGCGATAGTGAATTAATTGCTAACTGCTGACGAGTTTGCAAAGTAAGATATTGTGCCGAAGCTTCGTTCATATCGGCCAAGGTTAAATTATCGGCACCGGTTTCCAACACATCGGTCAAAGCTTCGGTAAAATTAATGCGAGTTTGGATTATGCTGTAATGATTGCCCAGTTCTTCTTGAAACGAACGAATGGAATTAACTGCCTTGGTAATTTCTTCCAACGATTTTTTGATTACCGATGTATCGAATAAATCTCGCGTTTCCAACCCCAACGACATACTATCTGCCAAAACACCTGCAACCGTATATTGGTTAGAGCGACTTTCGTTAAAAGTAACTTCCAAGTTGCCGCCTTTAAGCAGATTAATTCCTTGATACGAGCTATCCGCCAACAAATTATCATATTCTTCCAATATCTTTTTATATTGCTCGGAATATTTTTTATTGGTTTTGTCGGCTTGATACTCCATCACTCGCAAGCTGTTTTCCGCCAGCATATCCCCCAGCCCTACCGGCTGTGCCGCTCCGGTCGCAATCACTGTCGAATTAGGAGGCTCTTTTATTAATGCTGTAACATTTTCATCAACATCGTCATTTATCTTATAAACTTTTCCATTTATCGTAATCTGAGCTCCTTTAACTGCCTGAAAATTTGTTCCACTACCTGCCCTTATAAAAAGGGATAGCTTACAATTTAGTTTAACTTGATTTGATGTTATGGCAATGCTATCCACGCCATAAAAAAGCCATGGAACATCAGAATATAATTCTACTTTATCATGAAAAGAAAGATTTCTGCCATATATACCAGCATTTGAGTGTATGTAAATCTTGCTGTTATCATAAAAATTGGATGTGCAACTTGAAATACACCATTTCCCTGTAGATATTTTCAGTACACTGTCATTATATGTGTTTAAATCACTATAAACGAGCCCCTGAGCATCACTACTTTTAGAATAAATACTCAAGTTGCCATAAAGATTTATAATTGCTCCCTCAATTCCTCTTGGTGCAAGTCCATCTCCCCCATACTCATAAATAGAGTTATCACCAGTAAATTTTATAGTTCCCGTATGGATTCCAAAAGTAGTACTATTGCTGTTGTACATTATGTCAAGATTGTGAATGTTAATAGGCGCAGTTTTATTAATACCTCGCATAACATATAAAGTTATGTTCTCCGCTGACACCGCTTTAACCGATAAATCACTAATTTCATTATTGCCGTTTAGTCTGATGGCATAGTTTGTGGTAATATTGTTTGCGGCCATATCAAAACTAAGCTGCGAGTATTTATCTTTATCCGGTTGAGCAATACCGAATTTACCAACCCCGACTAAGTTTTGCCCGTCTTTCAGGGTAAAAGCTTCTTCGCATTCGATATTGCCGTAAATAACAATATCGCCGGTCAAATTAGATGTAACCGCCGCTTTTAGCTCTTGCCAGTTTGATACTACTGCGGCAACACCGTCTTGGGCCGCGAACCATTCTTTTTCCGGTACCGCAACCATCATAGCTTCATTAACTACCGCCGAAGCTTGCTCCAAAAATTCAGCTCCCGAGGTCAGGCCTTGGGTGGCGGCTTCAATGGTCTGGATACCTTGTCCCATCGCATCTAAAAGAGCGGTTAAATCAGCCGCCCGATTGGTCAGAGAACGTGCTTGGTAATAGCTGGACGCATTGTCTATCGCCGAGTTTACTTTCTTTCCCGTCGCCAATATTAACTGGGTTTTATCCATTTGTTTGGAAATATTTCGCAAACTTAGCAAATTGCTCCGCATTGAGGCGTTTAAGGTGATGTTGTTATTCATCTCTCACCTCCCGCCCATCGGCGATAAATTATATCATTTCTGCTAAGGCGATTCGTACATACTATAGACGCAACAAAACTCTCTGCCAAACGGCAGAAAGCCAACAATTCCTCACTAAAGAGGCTATGTCTAAGTTCTTTACTCAACATTCTTGTTGCGTCCTTAAATCTTGGTTTCCTTAAGAAAATCCCGTATGGCCTTCTACTCCATACGGGATATATAATATCATATTTTTCCTTAAAAAGAAATTAATTTTTACTGTCTGGTTAAAGTTTTATACCGATTGCGATGAGGACGCAAAGCCTCTTCACCAAGACGACGAACCTTGTCTTTTTCGTATTCTTCAAAGTTACCTTCAAACCACTCGACATGTCCATCATCCTCATAAGCCAAAATATGAGTTGCCAGCCTGTCCAAAAACCATCTGTCGTGCGAGGTAACCAACACGCACCCCGGATAAGCCATAATACCTTCTTCCAACGAACGCAATGTATCAACATCTAAATCATTGGTCGGCTCATCGAGCAAAATCACATTGGCTCCTTTTTTAAGCATTTTAGCCAAATGCACGCGGTTTCTTTCACCACCGGAAAGCTGTCCCACTTTCTTTTGTTGGTCACTCCCCTTAAAGTTAAATTGTCCGACATAAGCTCGAGACGGCACTTCGCCTTTTCCGAGTTTAATCATATCAAGCCCGTCGGAAATCTCTTCCCAGACAGTTTTATTAGAATCCAGCTCATCACGCGATTGATCGACATACCCCAAATCAACCGATTCACCAATCCTGATTTCTCCGGAATCCGGTTTTTCCTGACCGGTAATCATCCTAAACAAAGTAGTTTTACCGGCACCGTTAGGTCCGATAATTCCCACAATGGCACCTTTAGGAATTTTAAATGACAAATCATCAATCAAAATTCTGTCGCCGTATCCTTTAGAAATATGATTTGCCTCAATCACCAAATCGCCCAATCTTTCAGTCATCGGGATATTGATATTGGCCGTGGTAATCTTATCTTTAGTTGCCTGAGCCAACAATTCATCATAAGCATTGATACGAGCCTTAGATTTTGCCTGACGGGCTTTCGGATTTTTTTGAATCCACTCCAACTCATTAGCCAGCACTTTTTGTCTTGCGGTTTCTTCTCTGGCTTCTTGTTCAAGACGCTTTTGCTTTTGTTCCAACCAAGAAGAATAATTTCCCTCATAAGGAATCCCCTGTCCGCGATCAAGTTCCAAAATCCACCCTGTTACATTATCCAAGAAGTATCTATCGTGAGTAACCATCACCACCGTACCTTTATAATCCTTGAGGTGTCTTTCCAGCCAAGCCACCGATTCGGCATCCAAATGGTTGGTAGGCTCATCAAGCAAGAGCATATCGGGCTGTTGCAACAACAAACGGCACAAAGCCACGCGTCTTTTTTCACCGCCCGAAAGTTTGGTAACATCGGCATCGGCCGGCGGACAACGCAGAGCATCCATGGCGATTTCAATAGTTCTCTCCAAATCCCAACCGTTACATGCATCGATTTTTTCTTGCAACTCGGCCTGTTCTTCAATCAGGGCGTTCATTTCTTCATCAGACATCGGCTCGGCAAACTTCATGGAAACTTCTTCAAATTTTTTCAACAAATCTCTGGTTTCGCTTAAACCGTCCATAATATTTTCCATAACATTTTTACTGGGATCGAGCTTTGGCTCTTGCTCCAAATATCCAACCTTAACCCCGTCTGCCGCCCAAGCTTCGCCGTTAAATTCTTTATCGACACCGGCCATAATTTTTAAAAGAGTCGATTTACCGGCACCGTTCACACCCAAGACACCGATTTTAGCCCCCGGCAAAAATGACAAAGTTATGCCCTTAAACAGCTCTTTACCGCCGGGAAACACCTTGGTTAAATTTTGCATGACAAATACATATTGGACTGCAGCCATTATAAATTCTCCACAACAAATTAAACTTGCCCGCAATATAAAGGCAAGTTTGGGATTATGCAATAACTTTTTACTTTTTACGGGAGATTCGCTTTGGAGCCGTCAAAATTTGTTGGCTTCCGGTTTGAGCTCCGGCGGGCTTTATTTGGCGTCCGGCTTGCATTGACGCATCCTTAAACTCCACCTTTTTAATTTTGCTTACATCTTTATTATAGATAGCCGCAGCTCTTTGTCTGATATTAGAGTTTTTGTCATAAATCATGGTTGCATCATATGGATTTCGCGGCGTAAGCACCTGACCGTCCGGCATTTTTATGGTACCGTCGGCATAAAGCGAAGCCTTAAAAATATCCTGAGCATCAAAACGATTCACAATATTTTGGCAATCGGCAAAATTATCCAACTGTTTTGACACAAAGACATCGGCTTTTTCTTCGGTAAACACTCTCAAAGCCTTATCTTGCAAAGCATCATTGGGAGATTTGGTTAAAATTATGGCTCTGGCCAACAACTCAAAAGTATCATATTTGGCCGAACCACAGGCCAACCCCTGACCGGCCACGGCGCCCAAGGCTCTTGCCTCGTCGATATAAGACATCTGCGAAAACGCGGGAGTCGCCCACATCAAAGCCCAAAAAAACAGTATTTTTTTACACATAACTAACCTCCCAACAGGACTGTAATTATATAAGCAATCATAAAAAAAGCAAATTAATCTTATTTTTTACCAAGAAATAAAAAATATCAGTTGACAATCAGATTAATTTATAATAGGTTGCAGACAACTTTTAAGATTGAAGGATTAAGAAGATGAAGGTTTACAGTTCATTAAAAAGCAAAAAAGTTCGCGATAAGGACTGTCAGGTTGTCCGCCGCAAAGGCCGCGTATATGTAATCAACAAAAAGAACCCGAAGCTCAAAGCTCGTCAAGGTTAATCGTTGATATTTTAAATTTTTAGAGACTCTCAGCCTCCGTGGAAATCGGAGGCTTTTTTGTGTTACTATCTTTTGTTATCTCCTTGGAAAATGAAAAATAAAGTAATATAATCTTGTGCGATAAATAGAGGAGAAAATACTATGTTGTTGCGATTCATCGCCGTTTCACTATATTGCCTTATCACCTATGCACCGGCTTTTGCTCAAGATACCGACGCCACATCCCCAACCACTCAGGAAGCCACCTGGAAACCGGACCCAAAATACAATACGGTACTGGAAAGAATTTCATCGGCGATCGGCCCCTCGGCATTAAATAACATTGTAAATTCAGAACAAGTTTTTTGTTATCAGATTGCCAATCGTCCGGAAAACTACACCGGATACACCATTGACGGAATGGCGATTGTCGGATTTTGCGGTGTTATCAATCAAGAACTGCAAACGCTCATCAAATCAGAACTTATGATGAACCCCAACAATATTGAGTTTAACCAAACCGAAAACTGTGTTATCCGCCCGCAAATTATGTTGCGTTTCGTCCGCGGTATAGACTCCACCGATGTTTTGTTATCTTCCCCTTGCCATGCTCTGGCCTTTTTCTATGCCGGCAATATTACCGCGTTTAATGCCAAACCGGCAGCACAGATTATTGATGCCATAATTGATCCGCTTATTAAAAACAAGGTAGATTTTGCCTCTCCGGCTCTGTTTAACCAACTAATGCCGATTGGCGTTGCACAAACCGAAGAGCAAAAAGCTTTGATTCAAAAAAAGAATGAACCGATAAGAAATTGGCAACAAGAGCAAGAAAATAAAAAAGCTCGCAGAGCCGGATGGAACAAGCTCAAGGCAAATTAATATGAAAAAAATAATAGCGTTTCAAGGAGTGCTCGGTGCCTACTCGCATTTGGCCTGCCAAGAACTATATCCCGATGATGATTATATGCCCTGTACAAGCTTTGACAAAGCTTTTTTCGCAGTTCAGAATAAAAAAGCAGATTTAGCGGTTATTCCGATAGAAAATTCGGCAGCAGGCAGAGTGGCTGATGTCCATTTTCTGCTGTCTCAGACTCCGCTTTATATAATCGGAGAATATTTTTTGCATATTCATCACCAACTTATCGGCTTGCCTGAAAGTAACCTTGACGAGATTAAAACTGCATTTTCGCACCCGCAAGCTCTGGCCCAATGCTCAAATTTCCTAAAATGTCATAACATTGCCCCGTCCGCTCAAACCGATACGGCTCTTTCTTGCGAACTTATTATAAATAACAATGACACATCTATTGCCGCCATAGCCTCAAAATCGGCGGCCTCACTTTACAATTTGCCGATACTTGCCTCAAACATTGAAAATACAGCCAATAACACCACGCGCTTTTTGGTGATGTCACGAGAACACACAATTCCGCAAGATGATGGTCAGAAATTTATTACCTCGCTGATATTTAAGGCAAAAAATATCCCCGCAGCACTATACAAAGCACTCGGTGGTTTTGCTACCAATGCCATAAACATCAATAAGCTCGAAAGTTATCTTTTAGATGGGAAATTTTTTGCCGCCCAATTCTATATAGAGGTAGAATCTCATCCCGACCGCCAAGCCTTCAAGAATGCAATAAACGAACTGCAATTCTTTAGTGATGGAATCACAATACTCGGCACCTACCGCAGCCATCCTTACCGCGACGGACACGCTTAAGCCGATTTTTTGAGATTGTCGATTGAATTATCAATAAGCTTTGCCAAAGCCTTATCATCAAGACTTGTAGCCAAAATTTTCTTTACCACATCTATTGTCAAATCTGCAGTATTATCTGCAATTTCTCTTGACGCACTAACCTCGGCCATTCTTAAACGAGACTCAATCTCTTTTTCTTTAACCTTCATTTCGGCATCCAGTTTGGCCAAAGTGTCTCTTTTCAACACCTCAATTTCGCGCTCAGATTTTAACAAAATATCATTTGCTTCTTTCTCAGCACTGCGAAACTTTCTCTCATACTCAGCGAGCAATCTCTGAGCATCTTCTTTTAACTCCACCGCTTCATTAATTCTTTCGGCAATCATATCACTGCGTTGTTTAAACATTTTTTTGATTGCCCGCACCACGGGTTTAGCCAAAGCAACAACGACCAAAACAAAAGCAACCGCGACCCAAAACTCCGCCTCGAAATAAAACGGATTAGCTTTTACGGCATCAACCAACTTATCCCACCACCCGACGACATCGGAAGCGGCATCAAAAACAGCCATTTGCGTAGCATCAATTAATTCGGCATCAGGATTTATCTGTGTCATAATTGCTCTCTCTTCACCAAATCTAAGGCATTTTTGGCATCTTTAATCTTAATACCCGAAAACCCCAACTTTTCCAATACATCAACGGCCAAATCAGCCGCCGCCTCTTCAACCTTTTTCATTGCTTTATCTTTGGCCTCGTCAATTCTCTTCTCGTTTTCTTCCATCTCTGATTTCATCCTAAGGCTGATTTCCTCTTGTTTTCTGGCCACTGTTTCATTAAGCTCGTCGCGAGTTTTCTGCAAAGAAATATTAGCCTTAGCCGTAGCTTCGGCCAAAGATTTTTTATATTTTTCCAATGTCTCTTCCACATGTTTTTTAATTTCTTCGGCTTGCTCCAAATCAGCATCAATTTTGGCACGACGCAAATTAATCATCTCGGCGGTCTTAGGTATAATAAAACGGCTCATGATAAAAAGCATGGTTGCAAAGCAAACCACCAACCAAAACAGCTGCGAAGGGAAAACACTAAAATCTAACTGTGGCATAAGACATCTCGCTTTCATTTTCCATTTCACACGGGAAGCAAGCATTTTAGCAAGCTTCCCGTTTTGAAAGGATAATTAAGACAACTTAGTTTCCGGTCAACATAACCAAAGCAATAACCAAAGCATACAATGCAATAGCTTCGACGGCTGCAAATCCGGCCCAACCGTAAATATCGACATCTTTTTTTACCTGAGGATTGCGTCCGACGGTAGAGATAATAGTTGTCCAAACCTGACTAACGCCCCAAGCGGCAGCCATCATTGACAAAGCGCACATACCGGCGCCGATAAAAGCTAAAGGTTCCATTTTTTAATCCTTTCCAATAAATATTAGTTGTTTCACATAATTATATATTAGTGTTCATGCAAAGCTTCACCAAGATAGATGCAGCTAAGCACGGTGTAAATAAACGCCTGCAACAAAGAAATAAATATCTCAAAGCAGACAATAGCCCCGTTAAACAACAGCGGAATTATACCCAACACACCCAAACTTACGACAAATCCGGCAATAATTTTGAGCATAATGTGCCCAACCGTCATATTAGCAACCAAACGAACCGTAAGGCTAAACGGTTTTGATAAAAACGATATCATCTCAATTGGCACAATAAGCGGAGCCAACGCCAGAGGAATACCTCTGGGCAAGAAAGTTCTGAGCCAACCCAATTTTTTGTTTTTAATTCCCACAACGATATTAAACAAGAGAGCGACCAAAGACAGGCTGCCCACAGCAGTAAGGTGAGAGGTAAAAGTAAAGGCATACGGAAACAAACCCAACAAATTACCAAAAGCAATAAATACAAATATGGTAAAGATAAACGGAAAATACTTCAGCCCCTCGACCCCGACATTTTCTCTAAGCAAATTATTTATGAACTCATACAAGCTTTCGGGGATAGATTGCAACATTCCCGGCACCATGGTTCTTTTTCTTAAGCAAAGTGCCATTACCAAAGTTGACACGACCACTGCCAACACCATAAATAATGATGAATTGGTGAAAGATATATCAACCCCGGCCACTTCAATCGGGATGATAGGTTTAATGACAAATTGTTCAAGTGGGTTTGACACTTTCCGTTATCTCCTCATATTTTAGCATCTTCAGACTTTGCCAAGCGGTACACATTAAGCACTCCGGCAGCACCTCCCAAAAACAAAAACACCACCATAAACCACGGCTTGGTAGCAAAAGTTTCATCGACCAGATACCCTATTGCGGCACCGACGAACAAAGCCGACAACAACTCCACCGCGATTCTAAACCCGAGCTTAGACGCTCTGCTTAGAGTAGTCTTATTGTTTTCATGCCTGACAGCAGCTTCTTTTTGGCGAAGCTTGGTAATTTTTTTACCCAGCTGTTCAATATCTTCAGATGCTTTTTCCATACTCAAGACACTACACCACCAATTATTAAGCAGTTATTAAAAAAAGGCAAACAACGAATATTATTTTTTAAAAGTTAGAATGTTTATTGATAATTTCTTTAAAATCATCAAAAGATTTGTAGCCTTCGACCAATTCATTTCCTTTTTTAGAAGATACTACAAACGACGGAGTTCCCGAGATTCCGATATCAGACAATCCGTTTTGACGATTAGTCAAAATTATCTCGGCATTAGCATCATTTTTAAGGCAAGCTTCGGCCATATCTTTATTCACCCCGCTAAACACGGCATATTGGATTAAAGTTTTTTGCGGATGAAAAGACAAACTCCAATCGCCCTGATTTTTAAACAACACATTTATAAAATCAAAATACTTATCTTCCCCCACGCACTCTGCCAACAAAGCGGCATCCATAGAATTTTTATCCAACGGCAGTGGTACAAAGACCACCTTTAGCATCCCCTTGTCGACAAATTCTTTTTTAATCTGCGGCAATACTTGAAGATGAAAAGTCGCACAATGAGTACAAGCAAATGAGGAATACTCATACAAAGTTACCGGAGCATTTTTATCACCCATCACATGCTGATTTGGAAAAGCATAATTATCAGGGATTGTTTTTTTGGCTTTTTGAGCCGCCTGAGCCGGACTTGCCAATACAAAAAAATTCTCGGGATCAGAAACAAAACCCTTTGATTGCAGGTAAAAACCGCCCACCAGAAGATACAAGACTACAACTGTTAAAATCGCACTAATTCTTTTAATAAACTTTTCCATAATCCATTCCGCTATTTTTTATTATTTTTAACCACAGCGCGTCCCAAATTTTGCAACGCTTCGGCCAAAGTTTTATTTTTAACCTCTCCAACCGCATTTTCAATATAAGATTCTTCTTCCTTGCTTACAAGTATTTTTTCATGGTTATTGATAGGCTTGACGGGTACATCCTGTAGATTTTGCAGTATCTTAACATTTTGTACGGCTCCGTACCCGAAAAATGTATTAACTTTTTCAATAATCAGCTTGGTTTTCATCTGTAGCTCAAGAGCCGCGGCACCGCTTAATGTTTCGATATAGAGGCATCCGTTAATTTTTTCACCCTTTTTAAATTCTATTTTTAGAGGCCTAGAAAAACTTGCAATATTCTCGCCGACAATATTTTGCCAATTACATATCACATCAGCCTCGGCAAAAGCTTTTTTTCCGAGCATTTTTTTAGCCAACGGCATCAACAAACCGCTCATATTCACCAAACCGTCGGTTCGCCTATCCTGAGAGATAATTTCTTTTTTCTTTTCCATAGCAATTGTAGAGATAACAAACAATATCAACAAGGGCAAGGCTTTTATTGACTAATCCCCGCACAAAGAAGTATAATCGGTTCAAGTATTAATTCAAGGAAAATCGGATGGAATTTGGACATGTTTTGCAAGCCTTACTATCGCTCGTATTCGTACTGGGCTTGGTATTTATTGTTTTGTGGTTTATCAAGTTTTGCCAAAGCAAAGGTTGTGCGATTAATCTGGGACCAAGCAATAAAATCAATCATATCAAGATTATCGAAAGGAAAATTATCGATTCCAAAACTTCCGTTGTTTTAATGGAATGTGATTCTTCCGAGTATTTATTGCTTATCGGCAATAACAATGTACTACTGCACTCTTCCGTAAAGAAAGTCGGGAAAAATGATTAAAAAGATTATAAGATTAATTCTGTTTGGCATAATTTTTGTAAGTGCGGCACAAGAGGCATTTGCTCAAAATTTGAGTCTGGATTTAGGCGAAGTTTCCACCGGCACCGCATCGGCACGCATATTTGGAGTCTTGGCACTTATAACGATTCTGTCATTGGCTCCGTCCATTGTCATCATGATGACATCTTTTACCCGCTTAATTGTAGTATTTTCGATTACCCGTTCGGCTCTGGGCACCAACGCCACTCCGCCTAATATGGTGCTGATATCTTTAGCCTTTTTTATGACTATTTTTATAATGAGCCCGACCTTTGAAAAATCATGGGAGCAAGGTATAAAGCCGGTTATTGATGAGAAGATAGAACTCACCGAAGGTTTGGAAAAAGCCGCCGAACCTCTGAAAGAATTTATGGTCAAAAACACGCGCGAAAAAGATTTATTGTTATTTAATGACTTAGCCAAAGAAAAACCGGAAAATGTAAAAGAAGCCTCATTAAAAACGACCATTCCGGCCTTTATGATAAGCGAGTTAAGAAGAGCATTTGAGATAGGATTTTTAATTTACATCCCATTTTTAATTATCGATATGGTAGTTGCCTCGGTTTTAATGTCGATGGGTATGATGATGTTACCACCGAGTGTAATATCTCTGCCGTTTAAGATAATATTTTTTGTATTAATAGATGGCTGGTATATGTTAGCCGGTTCTTTGATGAACAGTTTTCAGTAACACAGTTTATACAAAAGGCGATACCCCCGAGCAAGACAATCTTACTCGGGGGGTCTAATTTAAGTGGACTTAATATATGCTATTTTAATAGTTTATTGACAAATAATACCATCCACTATATTTCGAACCACATGAAGTGCTCACAGCACGTCCACTTTGCATAGCACACATCATTTGACTCTGAATAAGAGTGGAAACTGCAGTAGACGTAGGAATCAAACGATATGCAGTCACAGGTTCAAACTTACTCAGAAAACTATCGCTGGCGCAACGAGTTTCGCCATCACATAAATTTTTGTAAGCTTTATATAACTGCACCAATTCCCCAATTTCAGGAATGTACCAATCCCCAGCTCTAGTTCCATCTGTTACATACTCATTAGCCACTCGATATATTCCGCAATCCTCATTATTCTCTTCACACCAAGCTAATTTTTTCGCCGTCTTTTGCTCACCGTTTACATAGATATCTAGATATTCTTCACTACAGCTGTTTTTTACTAAAACATCATCAGGTGTATTACTACACCACTTTACAGCCTCTTGGTTCAATGTAGCTCCCGCTTTCCTATTCTCAACATCATATACTATTCCTATAGGCACACGATCAGAATCAACATCAAACGGATCAACCGCACACAATCTATTATCCAGCAATACATCACCTACAGTATCACAAATTTTTGTCTTCGGTTTTCCCTTGCAAATAGCTTTGGTTTTATCAAACGGACATAGTATTTTCTCTCCTTCACAATCTCCAACTGGTTGTGAATATCCCAAAGCGGCACAATCGCTTTCCACACAATCAACCGCGTTCACATTCCAAGCGGCTAAACATCCGCCGCACACACCGGCCAATAACAATACATTACGCAACATAGACATCATTTTTCTCCCTATTATAGTTCAATACAGGCAAATTTGGTTTTATCAAACGGACACCCTATTTTAGTATAGCCAGTATTACACCCACCCGAACTATGAGTATAACCCAACTCCAAACAATCGGTAGTCTGTGGCACGGTACACCAATAACTCTGCGTATCTACCCAGTTTACTGCACATCCGGTAATCTTATATTTTTTACCGCCGCTAGAACAATCTGAATTAACTACACTGCACTCACTACACACATTACCCGCTGGGCAAGATGTCAAAGTATAACCGGAACAAGAATTTGTATTACAGATTTTTTCACACGCATTACCAACCTTGTAATACCCGTTATTACATTGCCAACCGTTTTTAATTTGCTTAGTTCCGCTTCCATCTTTACATGATGCGTAGGTATAGCTTGAATTACTTGGCTTCGTCGTTATCAAATCGACACAGGCATTACAACAAACTCTGGTCTTACTACCGCAGCCATTATCACACTTCATGGTTCCGTTTGTACAACCACTTTGATTCGGGCTAGGGGTACAGCTCTTCTTAACACAATTTCCGTTACATGTTTGTACACATTTATCATTAGTATATGTCAGCTTAACCGTTGCAGAACACACACAAGAACCCCCACTTAAAACATAAGGAGAAACACATTCTTTCAAAACATATTTATTGCCAGAAGGACACTTATCACAAACACCGTTAGCCGGACAATTATCCAACGGATAAGTATAACACGGCGGATTTAACTTTGTCTGCATATACTCGTGCACAGGCACCACCTTGGCCCAACACGCACCATAGCACATTACTGCCGCTATCACAAAGAAAACGATTCTGTTCATGACACGTCCCCTAAATAATAAACACCCTATACTTCTTATGATAAGTATTTTTTTTTTTTTGCAACCAAAAAATGCTTTTTGGTTGCATCGGGCTCCGCATTGCGATTAAACTTGAAACAATCATCTAAACCACCTTTTTTTTGTTGCAGCTTTTCTTTATGCCAAAAAAAATTCCGCAGCTCGTACGGAATTTTTTCTCGGCAGTTTTTTGATTTTATTACTTATTTTCAAAATATTTTTTTGGCTTTAAGTTCCACTCAATGCACTTCCACGGAGTGTTTTCATTTTCTTTCTCAAAAATACAAACACAACCGGTTCCGACTTTAATATCGTGTTCAGAAGCAAACTTCGCAAAATCTCCAGTCAAATAAGGAGCAAACCTAATAACCCCGTTTGATGAAACCACCAACACATTTTTATCCTTATATTCGGCAAATACTTTCTTCCCCAAATCAATCCATGTGTTGATTGTACCCTCGACATCGACCTTCCAGCCATCAGGAACTATTGCTTCGGCATTCCATTTATCAATAGCCTCTTTGCCGATACGAGCAATAACCTCGTCTTCGGTTTTATTTTCATCCGGTCCGTAATCTATTTCGCGAAACGAATTATCTTCTTCAACCGGCAAATTTATTCCCATAGCCGCTACCGCCAACTCTGCGGTTTTCATGGTTCTTTTTAGCGGAGCCGCCCAAATTTTATCCGGCAGTAAGCCGACATCTTTAAGATATTTTCCAACCAATGTCCCTCTTTCCTCTTCGACCAACGGTAAATCGGTTCTTCCGCCAACGCGGGTTGGAGTTTGATCTTTGGTAAAAGTATTTCCGTGTCTGGCAATAATTATTCTGGTAGTCATGATAAAGAACTCCTAAAATTCGCCGCACTCGGCCAAAACTTTTTCCACTCTGGCCACATCCTCAGGAGAGTCGACACCGGAGAGTGAAGCCATTTTTTTATAATTGCGATAATCGACCTGAACACAACGCACCTTAATATTATTTTCAATCCAGCGGAGCTGTTCCAAGCCTTCCAGTTTTTCATACTTTCCTTCGGGGAGGTTAGCAATTTTATCCAAAATATCCATACGATATCCATATAATCCGACTTGACGATACACCGGAGAAGACGGCGAATTTTCTCTAACTTTTTCTTCTTTACGAATTGCCGGAATAATGTTTTTCGAAAACCAGAAAGCATCGCCCTTACAGTCAAACACGGCCGTTGTACCGCTAAAAGGAGTAGACTTTTTATGTTCACGTAAATTATCGAGTTCCTCCCAGCTCAAATTAACTACCGGAGTAACGGTATCGACGGTATTATCATTATAGTAAGCGGCAATAACGGCCTCAACGAACCAAGTCGGACACAAGGGGTTATCCCCTTGCAAGTTAACGACAAATTCCGGTTTTTCCGGCATTTTATGGGCTAGTTCGACAATTCTGTCGGTTCCGGTCAAACAATTTTCGGAGGTCATCATTACATTGATATTATGTTGTTTACAAAAATCGACAATTCTTTGATCATCGGTTGCCACAAAAGCCTCACAACCATCAAACTTCGCTGCAGCTTTAAGAGCATTTTCCCATACCCGCAAGAGCATTTCTTTGCCGGCAATTTTAGCCAAAGGCTTGCCGGGAAAACGAGTAGAACCATAACGAGCTGGAATACCAATCAAAGTTTTCATATAGCTATCCTTTATATAAGTTTCAACGAATGAAAGCATTTTACTCTGCAAGCAAAATAAATCAACCTTAAAAATTAAATCCGCAATAATAATAAAAAATATAAAATCTGCTTGCAAAATAAAAATAAAACGGCTAATAGATAGTGTGTTTTCTCAAAACGAATATTATTTTGAGCTAAAACACCGAATGGATGAGTGGCTTAAGAGGCTGGAATCGCAACGCAGTGAAGATCGGCGAGGAGCATTTCCAATGTGACGAGCCAATTAAGCGCGAGAGGGCTTTAGCCCGAAGGAGCGCGCATCCGAAAGAATTTGAAACAAATATTATTTTGAAAATAAAAACACCGAATGGATGAGTGGCAGAGAGGCTGAATGCGCGCGACTCGAAATCGTGTATACGGGGTGACTCGTATCGGGGGTTCAAATCCCTCCTCATCCGCCAATTTATTTGAAAGGACGCTTTATAACAGCGTCTTTTTTCGTATCTGGCGGTATTGCGGGCTTTGCTGGCGGTTGACTTTGCTAAATTGACTATGGTAAGCTCATTTAAAATCAAAAAACACAAAATTTCCGGCAGTTACATACATTGCTGATTTTTGCAGAGTCAATTCAGGATAGAAAATATACAAAATGGATATAAAGAAAAAAAGAGCATTAAGCGTAGTGCCATTAATAAAAATTACATATAAAAATAGTATAGCCAGCGCTCCTTTAGGTATAGGAAGCGGATTTTTTTGTAAGTACAAAGGACAAATGCTTTTTATTACAGCAGGGCATTTGTATGATAAAGATAAAAAAATTAACAATCCTTGGGATTGGGGAATTTCTATTTTTTCTAATGGAATACATGTTGTATTAACTTTAGGTAAAAAAGATTTGTGGCAGTTTATTTGTGCAAGAGCAACGAACAAAACATTGTCTATCCTAACACATTTTATGCCAGATAAAATTATAAGTTCTTTAAAAGCATTTGGAGCAAAAAATATTGATTTTGCATTTATTAAAAAAGAATTTATTCCCAGTCAAGTAATTTACCCTGCTTTAGATGGGGCAGTAGTATCTGGAGAAGAACGAATTTTTATTGAAACAGATTTGTCTGCTATTCCATCAGAAAATGAAGAATATGGATTTTATGGATGTATTAAACCTAATGAAGATGTTAGTAGTATGATTAGTCTTCCAAATAATCAAAAAGGATATCTGCTAAATTTTGTTGGGTATAATAATCTGAAATTAAAAAAAATAGATGACGATATACTTGAGTTTGAGTCTCCAGATAATCCAGATAAGGAACATGTACGAGGTTGTTCGGGAGCTCCTATTTTAGACAGCAGGGGAAATCTAGTTTCTATAGTCATTGAAAATGTGGAGCATAAACAAAAAATGATTAAAAATAATATATACAAAGGAAAATATGTTCAAAATATAATCCGAGGTATTAATCTTACATCTCCCAGAATTAAAGCAATATTAGATCAAACGATTATAAACTAATTTTTCCTGTTCGTCAAAGCTCAGGTTTTTAGAAGCGGTTTCAAATAGTTTTTGCAGGTTAACGGTTAAGACTCCATCGAGAAGTTTATTAATCATTCTTGGTGAGAGGTAGGCAAGATTAAGGTATTTGTAGATAGTTCGTTTCGACATTTTCTCTTGTTTGGCTATGTCATCGGTACTTAGTCCCTTTTCGTAGAGTTTCTTAAATTTCCAAGCATAAGCTAAGGCTCGGACAATGAGGCGATTGTTATCATTGACACTCATTAGTCCAATCTTTCCGGCATTATAGACATTACTTGATAATCCGCGATTAATAATCACTTGTTTTTCATAAATGATTTGATTGTTTGTATTGTCGGCTATAAAGTCTAATGGATTGTTATTTTCGTTTAACGCATTGCCTGTATAAGCTGATAGAATTAAAGGATTGGTGTTAAAAAAGAATGTTAAGCGATCTTTTTGATAAATTATTTTGTTAACAAAGTTACGGATAAAGTTGCGCTGCTTTAAATAGTCCATATCTGCAAAATTTATTAACTTTAAAGCAAGTGAACTGTCTTTGTTTAGTCCATTGAGGTTGCTGTCAAGAATTTCGTTTATTGCATCTTTTGTAAGTTTATCAATTT
>CALYBC010000018.1 GCA_944393725.1 uncultured Alphaproteobacteria bacterium
TACTCATAAAGAATTTCTTATTACAGGTTCCTTTATTCATACTTCAGACTTTATCATGTTTTTTTACATACATAATACTGTCTGCGTATCCTTTTATATCTCTTATTCACTATCTTTTTATAACCACTGACTTTTCAAAACTTGCTTTCGTTTATCAGCGTCAGCGAGAGGGTTTATATGACAACCAATCTGCAAAGTCAACACCTTTTTGCAAAAAAAATAAAAAAAATGCATAAAATATTTTATCCATTTGAAATTAAACGGAAATTTATATAAAAAACTTTATCCACAGCCCCAAACAGCCCCAAAAAATCGATTCTTTTCCTGTTCACTGGCAATCGATTCCAGAAAAACCATTACACTATTATATCTACATTCACTAAAATAGCCCCGTGATTCTCATCACGAGGCTATTAAAAAATGTCAAAATACTATTGTCGCCCTCCTTGAGATACCTGTCGTACCATATCTTTTGACATCTCACGCTTCACTACTGGCTTAGAAGATAATTGTCCCAATCCCCGTAATTGCTCAAGCTTGCTTTGCAAAAGCCCTCTATCCTTCAGATATTTTCTAGCTTCATACCTTTCTTCAGTTTCTTTCTTTTTTCCGGCATCATCTTTTGCTACATCAACATCTCTGAACTGACCATCGGAAATCTTATCCACCACTGCAGTTGCTTTTGCCAATTTCGCTTCTTCTATTCTTTCTTGTCTTATTCCTTTTACCTCCGCAAATTCATCTTTATGTTGTTCATTAAAATCACGCACCACCGAATTTTTTACAGCTTCATACCTTTTTGCTTCAAGATAATCCTTCAATCTTTTGTTAAAATCGATTGCGCTATATGCTCTTAGATCTTCAATAGAGTCTCCAACTTTTTCCAAATCACTAATTTGATTGATAGATCTCGATATGTATCCCAAGTCGATTCCCGAAAATAACTTTTCCACCTTGCCCGTGAATTCATCATACTGTTTCTGTATTTTTTTGTTATATTCTTCAACTTCGCTTTTTCCTGTAAAACGCTTTTTTACTTTATCCATAAACGACATTTTTTTCAACTTAGGTCTGGGAACTTCAATTTTCTTGTCATCTGACATACTAGAATTATGCATAACCGCATTAAAAACACTGTCTTTATCAAATCCATATCTTTCAAAATTTTTGCCTTCTTTTTCTACCAAATAGGTAACACTCCCATTAATCTCAACAACATCTTTAATTAGTTGTTTTCTTTCCGCCAGCATATTATACTGACTTAAGGCAAAAAAATGCGAAGCTAATTCTTTTTCAAATGTGCTAAAATCTTGATTATTAGTTTTTAAGCCTAAATCCACTTTTTCAACATTATTATTGATGTCCAAATAATAATTTTTCTTATCCACCCATTCCTTTTCACATTCTGTCAGAGCTCTTTCCTTAAACTTGTTTTCTTTGTTTACACTTACGCCAACATTTCCTCCTATTTCTCTGCTTATTCTATCCTCCAAACTCTTCTGCTCACCAAAATCTTTTATATTACCTGTAACGACGCCCGAACTACTAGTATCCAAACCTCTTATGAAACCAGTAAGACTCTCTAATTTTTCCTCCGTAATCATTTCATCGCTCCTTTGTCAAAATTTCGTCTATTTATTAAAGCATATCACATATGTTGACTATAGTCAACACAATTTGAGCAAGACAAGCATAAACTTCCAAATAGTAAACAAACCTTAGGAGTGAATTTTTTGACAAACAGATTGCAAAATATCGGCAATAACATTCGCCAGATTCGCAAAAAACAAAACATACCTCAAATTGAGTTAGCTGTCGAAATTGGCATTGACAGAGCATATCTCTCCGAAATTGAAAACGGCAAGACCAATCCTACCATAAACACTTTATATGCCATTGCCGATGCTCTTAACACCGATATTTCCGAATTATTGAAAAAACACGAATAATTTTGCTTTTTTCTTATATATTAACCAATTTTTTATCTTGAAAACTTATATTTGTTTTGTATTATGACTGCGGTTTAACAATTAAATAGGAGGCTAAAATAGCAAAGGAATACACCAATGCGCCAGTACGCGATAGTGACGGACCACGCATTAACGAAGAAATAACTGCAAAACAAGTAAGATTAATAGATGAAAACGGTGAAAACCGCGGAATTGTTTCGATATCTCAAGCTCTGCAAATGGCCGATGACGCTGGGTATGACCTGATTGAAATATCTCCGCAAGCTAACCCTCCTGTTTGCAAAATTCTTGATTATGGTAAATATAAATACGAAGTTCAAAAACGCAAAGCCGAAGCTAAGAAAAATCAGAAAGTTGTTGAAATAAAAGAACTAAAACTTCGCCCAATGATTGATACTCATGACTACGAAGTTAAGGTAAAACAAGCCAAAAAGTTTTTGTCTGAAGGTAATAAGGTTAAGTTTACCATGCGCTACAAAGGCCGCGAAATGAGTGCCAACAACTTAGGCAAAGAAGTTTTAGACCGCTTGCTTGAAGACTTGGAAAATTTATGCAAAGTCGATTCTGCCCCCAAGTTAGAGGGCAAACAGATGATGATGATTGTATCGCCAATATAAAACTGACCACTTCATCAAACTAAAAGGGAGGTTATCAAAGACCTCCCTTTTTAATCGTTACAAAACAAAACCAACACTATCAGACGCGACAGCCCTAACCCAGTATGTACAAGACAAACTAAGCCAAACCATCTCCTCTCTTGGTTTTCCGTCCTGCAAAATAATTCGATCTTCTTCATCACAAAGCACCACTTTGCTTAAAGAACATGCACCCAATAATCTCTTAGCTTCATCAAGTGAACTTGTTTTAGCTTTTTCAAACTTAGACTGTCGTACGACCGGTAAACTTTTATAAATACCTTTCACCGTCAAAACTTGTACATACCCCGAAGTCCTGACCCAGGCACTACCGCTTGCTGCCATCCAGACGCGTTCTTTTTCTGTTTTACCGGAGGTTTCTTCATGTACCCTTACCGCAGTTAAAGAACACTCGCCCAAACAATTACGAGCAGCATCCAACGACATACCTTTTTTCTTTCTAAACACGGTATCAGATACGGTGCTTAGACATAGTTCTTCATAATCTCTCATAATGTATAACTAATAAAATTTCGCCTACATTTATATTTACATATTTTCTCCATAACAAGTAAATCTTTCTGATAATCACCCGATTTTTACTGACAAGCCTTTCCAAAGAGCATATATATGAAATAACAAAACATTATATGGGAGAATTTATATGTTTGATAAAGAAATCTCAGCTCTAACGGCGGAAGAAGCCAAAGCCGAGCTGGAATATTTGGCAAAAGAACTGGCAAAATCTGATTTGGCCTATTATCAAAATGATGCACCCTATTTAACCGATTCCCAATATGACAAACTCAAGCACCGTAACTTTGATATTGAAGCCAGATTTCCCGAACTGATTCGCCCTGATTCGCCATCAAAAAAAGTCGGCGCCGCAGTTAAAAGCGGATTTGGTAAAATTACCCATCGTTTTCCGATGTTGTCATTAGGAGATGTCTTTTCTTTAGAAGAAGTAGAAGACTTTATTTTAGGGGTAAAAAGATTTTTAAATACGGCCGATGAGATTGCCTTTATGAGCGAGCCCAAAATTGACGGCTTATCTTTTTCTGCCCGTTATGAAAACCGCAGATTCGTTTCCGGAGCCACCAGAGGCGACGGCACTACCGGCGAGGATATAACCGCCAACCTAAAAACCATCAAGCAGTTGCCTTTGTTTTTGCCTGACGATGCTCCGGATATTTTAGAGGTTCGCGGTGAGGTTTACATGGCCAAAGACGACTTCTTTGCTCTCAACGAAAGATACGCCGCCGAAAACAAAAAGACTTTTGCCAATCCCCGCAATGCCGCCGCCGGCTCTTTGCGTCAATTAGACCCCAATATCACTGCCGAACGCAATTTAAGCATTTTTGCCTACACCTGGGGCGAAGTTTCGACCAGAAAATGGCAATCACAGGCCGGATTTTTCGAATGCCTAAAAGCTTGGGGTTTCCCCACCAATCCACACAACACTCTATGCCAAAATATTAAAGACATTGAGCAAAGCTTCTCTCACTTAATGGAGATTCGCTCGTCCCTGCCCTATGATATTGACGGAGTTGTTTACAAGGTAAACTCGATTGAATTACAAGAACGATTAGGTTTTTTGACCCGCACTCCGCGTTGGGCAATAGCACATAAATTTCCGGCGGAGCAAGCTTTTACCAAAATCAACAACATACGCATTCAGGTCGGTCGCACCGGAGCCTTGACCCCGGTTGCCGATGTCGAACCGATTAATGTTGGTGGAGTTTTAGTTTCGCATGCCACTCTTCACAATGAAGATGAAATTAAACGCAAAGATATCCGCATCGGCGACACCGTGATTATTCAACGCGCCGGCGATGTTATCCCGCAAATTGTCGGTGTTGTGCTCGAAAAAAGGCCTGCCGATACACAAGAATTTATCTTTCCTGACAAATGCCCCGTATGTTTTTCTCATGCCATCCGAGAAGAAGACGAAGCTGTTCGCCGTTGCACCGGTGGTCTTAGCTGTCCGGCACAAGCCAAAGAAAGACTAAAGCATTTTGTCTCCAAAGATGCCTTTGATATAGCCGGACTAGGTGATAAAATTATTGAAGATTTTTACCTTGAAGGTATTCTAAAGAACCCTGCCGACATTTTCACTATTGAACGCCGCAACGGCGGAGACGATTTATTTTCTTCTGCTCAAGGATTGCATCTGGAACGCCGCGAAGGCTGGGGCAAAAAGTCGGTTGACAATCTGTTTAAGGCTATTAATGCCAAAAGAGCAATCTCTTTACCTCGTTTTATTTATGCTCTGGGCATTAGGCAAGTCGGCAGTGCAACAGCTCTGCTTATTGCTAAAAATTACGGCTCATTTTCATCATTTATGCAAGATATGATAAATAAAGAAACCGCAAAAATAGTTTCGATTGACGGTATTGGTGCTGCCATGGCCACCGACATGGTTGAATTTTTTCAAGAACCGCACAATATCAACATTATTGAACAACTGCTAAAAGAGATAAAGGTTGAAGACTTTATTGATACTTCCCGCTCTGATTCCATATTCTCGGGCAAAACTCTTGTTTTCACCGGCACACTAACGCAAATGACCAGAGCCGAAGCCAAAGCAAAAGCCTTAGATTTGGGAGCCAAAGTATCAGGTTCGGTATCGAAAAACACCGACTATGTAATCATGGGTGCTGACGCCGGTTCCAAGGCGAAAGTTGCCCAAGAATTAGGTATAAAAATCTTAAGCGAACCAGAATTCTTAAATCTGCTGTGATTCTTTTATCATAAGCCATAAAATATCCGTTGACACAAAGGATTTTCACGCCTATCTTATGGTCACATTAATTAAAAATTTTAAAAATTATTATTTATGAAAAAAGAAGTAAAAAAATTGCATCCGGTAAGCGAAGCTGAAAGATGTGCATTCTTTGAACAATTGTTCAAGAACCAAAAGATCGCTGCAGTAAACAGCAATTTTATGTGCCGAGTTGCTATGTGTAACGGTTTTTTTTACCGCAAGGACATCTCTAGAAGATTCCACAACTTGGAAATAACCGGATACCAGATTGGCAACGATATTATCATCTGGCAGTCCCGTAGCGATAAACTGTTGCTTCTGCAGCAAAACAACGAAGCTATAGATTTGTTTGGATCAAAAAAAGGGTATAACTTTTTCATCCGAAGACTGTCTAAAGACGGTATTTTATATGAAAAATATACCTATGATCCCAAAGAAGAAGCTTATTCGGTTGAAATTTCCACAAGGGTTCCCACCGACTTTGACGAACACGCTGTTTCGGCAGGACACCCGCATTCATGGGTCAGGATGTTTCCCCATGAAGATGAAGAAACAAAATCAACCGATAACACCATATTCTACGGCTACATCCGTAAATATGGCTATCCGGAATGAAAAGACAGGAAAAGACCTGTCTTAACTCAAAAAGACAGGTCTTAAAACCTGTCTTTTTTTTATTCCTTATCCAAAAAGAAAAATTCATATGCCTTAGCCGAAACCACATTAAAATATATTACCATTGGTGCGACAAATAATAAAGTTATATAATCGTTGCCGCCAAGCTCAAACACCACCCAACGAACAAACATAATCGTCAAATTGGTCAAGACAGCTATAAGCAAAAATTCCCAATAATTTCCTTTTGTGCGGCTCCATGCAAAACGCAGTGAGCCCGAACGCCCGACCAAAGCCGAAATCCACGCTAAAAACGGCCTATAAGCCACAATCGGAGAAATCAAAAGAAAAAATACATCACTGAATACAATAAACATTTGCTGATCTTGAAAATCACCTTGCAACATTTTAGCATATTCCGTCTTGAACTCCGGCGACAAATCCATAAACAACGGTAACAAAGGCAGCAATAACAGAATGCTGACAATAATGACCGAAAGCAACACTATCTTGGTTGACGGTACTAATGAATTAAACAGCATTTTATAATCAAAATACGGTCTTCTTTGTAAATAATAACGAAAATGTGCTCCCCACAAAACATACATCAAGAGCAAAACCGGCCAAAAAGCCAAACTTTTCCACGAAAACAATGCAACCACGCCAACAAAATACGCAACGGCTGAAAAAATCAAACTGTTTTTTTCGTCATTGCGACAAAATTCCCATGCCTCAGCTAATATCTTATTTAACGGTAATTTTTTTACAAAAGGGGCATTCATATCAAACACCTAAAACACAATAGACCAAACTTTCATTTATGAGTATGACAATACTCCTAAATACTGTCATACTCAAGAAAAAAGCTCCCTCATCAACAGATAAAGGAGCTTTTTATAAAAGCATCAAACTGAAATAAAATTACTTCAATTCAACTTTAGCGCCGGCTTCTTCCAATTTCTTCTTCATTTCTTCGGCTTCAGCTTTAGCAACGCCTTCTTTAATGGTCTTCGGAGCACCGTCTACCAAGTCTTTAGCTTCTTTCAAGCCCAAACCGGTGATAGCACGAACTTCTTTAATAACATTAATTTTTTTAGCACCAGCTTCTGCCAAGATAACATCAAATTCATCTTTTTCTTCGGCAGCAGCGGCACCACCGGCAGCACCACCGGCAGCAACAGCAACAGCGGCAGCAGCAGAAACGCCCCATTTTTCTTCTAACATTTTTGACAAGTCAGCAGCTTCCATAACGGTCAAAGCTGACAATTCATCTACTAATTTGGCTAAATCGGCCATTTTTTTTCTCCAATTAAATAAATTAACAAATTAAACTAAAAACTTTAACCACAACAATTAAGCTGCAGCTTGGTCTTTCTCTGAATAAGCTTTGGTAACACGAGCCAACTGAGCAGCAGGAGCCTGCAGCAATCCAATAATTTTGGCTCTGAGTTCGTCGAGTGAAGGCAAGGATGCCAAGCGTTTGATATCTTCAACAGACAAAACGCCGGCAGCATTAGCGCCACCGATAACAACCAACTTTTCGTTGGTTTTAGCAAATTCGACACAAGCTTTGCAAGCAGACAGAGGATCGTTTGCGAACGCAATAGCGGTCGGGCCGACGAACAAATCTGATAAAGCTTCAAATTTTGTGCCTTTAAGAGCAAGACGAGTAATCCGGTTTTTAGTAACTCTAAAGCCGGCACCTGCTTTTCTGATATTGTCACGCAACTGCGAAACTTCTTGAACTGTCAAACCCTTATAGTGAGAGATGACAACAGTTTCGGAATTGTTGAACAATTCATTAAGTTCAGCCAGCAATTGTGTTTTTTCTTCGCGGTTCACTTATTGTCTCCAATTTCAACATCTTTTCTTCAATCTAAAGCAAAGATGCAACCTTTTCACACACACCGCCCAAACATACGCAAGGCAAGCCTTGCACTGTTACACGCGGCAACTCATCTGTCCAGGAGAAAAAAGGATTATAAAAAATCTTACTAACTCCGTCTATGTAGGATATTTAAGATAGTTTATACAAGCGACCTGCTCTAAAACCACCACCTACAGTCTTGGACAGTTTCCTTCAAGATAAAATCTCTTGAAGGAGCGGGTGATGATAAGTTCACCACCCGAAACTTTTCAAGATAACTACCTCTATACAATTAGAGAGCAGTCAAGTCGACTTTAACGCCGACACCCATGGTAGAGCTCAAAGATATTCTCTTCATATAAGTACCTTTGGCGCCTTGGGGTTTAGCCTTAACGATAGCATCGATGAAAGCTTTGGTATTTTCATAGATTTGATCTTCAGAAAAACTAGCTTTACCGATACCGGCGTGAACGATACCGCTTTTTTCAACACGGTATTGAACTTCACCGGCTTTAGCTTTTTTAACGGCGTTTTCAACATCAACGGTAACAGTACCCAACTTCGGGTTCGGCATCAAGCCTTTAGGACCCAAAACGCGAGCAACCTTACCGGCAATACCCATCATATCAGGGGTTGCGATCATTCTGTCGAAATCGATTTTTCCGGCCAGAATTGAATCAATAAGATTTTCAGCACCAACAATATCGGCACCAGCTGCTTTAGCTTGATCGGCTTTTTCACCTTGAGCCAAAACGGCAACTCTAACGGTTTTACCTGTACCATGCGGCAAAGAGCAAACGCCTCTTACCATCTGGTCGGCATATTTGGGGTCAACACCCAAGTTGATAGCAATATCAATAGTTTCGTCAAATTTTGCTTTAGCATTTTCTTTAACGATTTTAACAGCATCTTTCAAAGAATAAACTTGGTTCTTATCAAGATTTTTGTAAGCGTTTACGATTCTCTTTCCCATTTGACTACTCCACTACTTTAATACCCATGGAAACAGCCTGACCTTTAACCATGTTCATGGCAGATTCAACTGTTGAGCAGTTCAAATCCGGCAATTTGGTTTCAGCAATTTCCTTAACTTGAGCCATAGTAACCTGACCGGCAACAACTTTACCCGGTTCTTTAGAAGCAGACTTAACACCGGCAGCTTTTTTCAAATAATAAGCAACCGGAGGAAGTTTGGTTACAAATGTGAAAGATTTATCTTCATAAGCGGTAATCACAACCGGAACCGGAATACCGGGTTCCAATTTTTGAGTAGCTGCGTTAAACGCTTTGCAGAATTCCATAATATTCAAGCCTTTTTTACCCAAAGCAGGTCCGACCGGAGGAGACGGATTTGCTTTTCCTGCCGGTATCTGAAGCTTGATTAAACCTAAAATTTGTTTTTTAGACTTAGCCATTTCATCACCTTTTTCACTAGGTTTCGTGGTCAACAAGACGATGGCCGGTCTCCCACGAAATTATTACATTTTCACTATTCAAAACCTTTTCTCAAGGTCTTACCTCCAGAAAAGATTCGCCTCTATATACCACAACGATTTAATTTTGCAAGCATTTTTTTACTATTTTGTCATGGCTTTATACTGTTGCCACCCTCCGGCATAACTCAAAACTTTATCAAAACCGTTTTGCAACAGAATTCTTGCTGCCACATAGCTGGTATATCCCTTAAAGCAATGTACCATGATGGTTTTATTTTTTGGCAGCTCGGCCAAACGATTGCGTAACTGTCCGGCCGGAATATTGATTGCACCATTGATATGTTCTTGATTATATACGGCTTCCGGACGCACATCAAGCACCACCATATCAGAAAAATCATTACTGAAATAAGGTTTAACCAAACCGTCTCGGGCATTACATATTGCCATACCAATCATATTAACCGGATCTTTGGCTCCCGAATACGGCGGTGCATAGCACAACTCCGCGTCTCTCAGGTCTTCAACCGTTCCGCCCAAACGCATTATGGTGGCAATTACATCAATTCTTTTATCCACCCCTTCGCTTCCTACTGCCTGAGCTCCCAGAATTTTTCCTTTTGCATCATACAAAACTTTTATGGTTAAAGCTTTCGCATCAGGATAATATCCGGCATGCGAATTTCCCCAAATCAGCATTTTTTCATACGAAACACCTGATTTTTGCAATTGTTTTTCATTATTACCGGTAAATGCGGCTGTTAAGCCAAATACTTTAACGATCCCCGTTCCTTGAGTTGCATTATATGGATACGGATTTTTACCGGCGATATGATCGGCAATCAACCTGCCCTGACGATTAGCCGGACCGGCCAGTGCAATCATAACCTCATTGCCCGAGACAAAATCTTTTACCGCCACACTGTCACCGCAAGCATAAATATCGGCAATATTGGTCTGCATAAATTCATTGGTTTTTATTGAGCCTCTTTCCGTTAAAGCAATACTGGCTTCCTTTGCCAAATAAGTATTTGGTTTAACCCCTATGGCTAAAATCACCATTTCGGCATCAACTTTTGCTCCCGAATTAAGCACCACTTTTTGCGGCTCAATTTTTTTCAAACCGTCGCCCAAATACAAATCAATACCTTTATTTTTCATCTCCGTATGAATTTGACAAACCATATCCTCATCTAAAGGCATTAAAACTTGCGAAGCCAATTCAATCAGCGATGTTTTCAAGCCCAAATGCACCAGATTTTCGGCTATTTCAACTCCGATAAAACCACCGCCGACAACCGCAGCCGACTTAACATTATTTTGTTTGATAAAGGCTTTTATTTTATCGGCATCGGCAAGATGCTTAAGCACAAAATGCGGCATATTTTCAATGCCGTCAATCTGCGGCACAAAAGGCTCAGCCCCAAGTGACAGCACCAATTTGTCATATTCATATTTTTCCCCGCTAAAAGTCATAACCGCCTTATTTTCGGTATCGATTTTTACCACCTCGGCGTTCAGTTTAATATCAATATTAAACAAGTTTTTAAATAACGCCAGTTTGGCCACTTGCATATTTTCTCTGTCACTTATTACATCTCCGACGAAATATGGTAACCCGCAACTGGCAATCGATGTTTCATCGGTTTTTTCCAAGATTGTAATCTCGGCTTTATCATCAAGCCTACGCATTCTGGCCGCAAAACTGGCTCCGCCGGCACCACCACCCACAACAACTATCTTCATTATTTTCCCTTTCCAACAAAGTACTTACAAATTACACTTATGACAATTTTTCTGATTTTCAATTTGAATGTTGCAGTGCTCAATTGCAAATTTTTCTTCTATTGTTTCGGCAATATGATGTACCAAATTAATATCTTCGGCCACTACATGACACTCTAAAGAAACATCTTCTTCATTAATGCACCAAACATGCAAGTGGTGTACATCTTTAACTCCGTCAACATTTTTTATAACTGCTTTAATTTCTTCTAAATCAAGCCCTTCCGGCACGGCGTTCATCAAAATGTTTACAATCTTTGGGAAGGACAAAACCGATTGATAAATCATATAAACGGCAATTAACAATGCCACAACTCCGTCGACCCAAAAGACATTGAAATAAATCACACACAAACCGGAAATGATAACACCTAAAGAGCCTAGGGCATCAGCCAAGTTATGCAAAAATACCATTCGCATATTGGTATTGTGTCCGGCATCATGATGCGAAAGTTTAGCCGTTAAAGCATCAATTATCAAAGCCGCCACCGAAACCCAAACAATGATTGCTCCGTCAATTACCTCAGGAGTTATCAAACGCCCCACTCCTTCAACCAACAAATAGCAACCGGCAATAAAAAGCAAAATCAAATTTACAAAACCGCCGATAACCTCAGCTCTTCTAAAACCGTATGTATACTTGTTATCAGCTTTTTTACGACCGATTTTAAACGCAATAACCGCAATCAAAATCGAAAACGCATCAGAAGTATTATGTAAAGCATCACCGATTAAAGACACACTGCCCGATATTATGCCGCCCACAACTTCTACCACACTCAAAAGCATGTTGATGATAAATGATATAAACAAATATTTTACAGACTTTTCGCTTACCTCGTGATGATGGTGGTGATGCAACAAGCCTTCATGTTCATGTGTTTTAAGCATTTTTACTCTCCTTTAATCAATCTCAATTTCTCAAATGTTAGCAAGAGAGTTTTTAAAATACAATAGCCTAAATAAATTATCGCACAAATTAAATTAACTTAAAAAACGGATTATATGCCCACTGCAACAAAGCCTGTCTTTGCCTTTGCCTGCATTCAATATCATACATCATACAATTTTTAGTCACCTGTGCTTTATGCCTCTTAAACGACTTCCACCGTTTAATCTGTAAAGCATCAATTTCCGGAATTCTGCGTCCCATATAGTAGCGGCAATACCACTGAAACCACCCCCTAGGATCGGGCATATATATCCATCCTTTCTGTCGCCAAATCGTAAGCGGCTGCCTTGCTTTAATCTTAAAGTAATTACATCCGACATCAGGACTCTTGTATGATAGTTTGGCATTAACAAACCAATCTTTCGGAAATTCTTCTTGGCAATCAGTCATATAATGCCCTTCAAACACACCCAATTCAAGCATTTCTTTAGGTGTTAGCTCCGGTCTAAAATCTTCGGCGAAATCACAACCTTCTTTTGCCACACAATCATAGGCATATCCGCTTTGCATCTTATCGTTCACCACAATCATATCTTCTCCCCCATCCTTGATATAATAATGTTTATCAATAAAACAACAACCGCAGAAAAAATAATATTGCAATAGCTCAAATTATATGTTAAACGCTCATTACCGAATTAAGCATATTATATTATTAATCATAAAAAAATCGAAATTATGAAAATTTTCAGTTTTAAAAAACCAGTCGAATTTATCGACGGCAACATGGTCGTTCATGATTTGGCTCGCAATCATCAATACCAAAAACACGGTAATTATTTTTTTATTGAAGGTTTTGATGTCAAAACAGAAAGCCATTATCAGGTATTTTACAACCCCAAAGGAAAATTCACCAATGCAAAAATTGAAAGCTCGTTTTTCTCTATGGTTTTAGGTTTACGCCGCTATCACAAATTATCTGTCGAGAAAGGAATATTCAAAAGCAATGGACGAGCAATCTTTATTGCCGAAATGTATGTCATTGAAAAAAATCTGACCAAAAAGCTGATTTACAGAAATTTCTTTTTCTACGACGGCGACATAGAACGCGGTAAGATAGAATTTTCTTTACAGGAGGGCAAATGGATTTCTTCCAGAACCATTTCCTTAAGCAATGTATTAAACTGGTTAAATTAACAAAACGGCTTCTGTAAAAACAGGAGCCGTTTTTTATGGTATTGACTTTTATTTTTCCGTTATTATTTCTGATAAAAAGCAATTAACGGAGAGCATAATGAGCATAATATCATCATTAAAAAATGTTTTTATTAAAGAAAAAAACATAATCGACCACTGGTATGATACCCCGGAGAGTATCCGTTTTACACTTCTGGCCTCGCTCAATATGGGACTTCGTTATGTACTTTTTATTGTACTAAGCCTTTTATTTAGCAATTTGCATTATCAAGTAACTCTGTTTTTAATGTGGTTTATCTCCTCGTTCATAGCCTTCTATTCATATAAAAAACTGGTATTTAATACTCAAGGCAACCACCTCAAAGAATACCTCAAAAGTATTGCCATCTGGACACTAAGCTATATTATCAATGCCGGACTTTTAGTCGTCATGATAGAGCATATGCAGCTTAACTTATATTTTGCCCAAACCATAGCCATTGGTTTTCTTCTAATAACCAACTATTTACTGTTTAAGCATTTTGCTTTCCGCAAGCCGGCTCCTTTACGTTATTGGGAAAAGCTATTGGGAATATTTGATATTAATCGTTAGTAATTCCTATCTTGCAACCGCATGCCTTGTATAAGCGCCAAAAAACACAACTTGTTTTTTCTTCACATTGGCATCGTTCTTGATTATATTGGCCAGCTTTTTATACATTACTGAGTTAGGTGCTAATATACGCGTAAAATCGCTTTTGTCTTCAAACTGCAACACACTATTTTTAACTCTTTGCTTTTGCTCAGACAACTCCTCATCACTCATCTGTTGCTTGGTAACAAAGCTATAAAAGCGATGTACCGCTGCAGCATCAAAAGCATCTTTAGCCGGCAAATCTGCTACTTTATCGAGTAAATTGTCATCTATTTTTACACTTCCGTCAATTAAGCTACGATAACTCAAAACATCTCCGTTATCTTTAACTCCCCACACCTGTGCCTGAGCCGTACGATAATCCAAATTTTCAATTACTTCCCATCGTTTGCTCATGTTTTCACCAACGAACCCCGGTTGGTTTTCTGCAACGGCAAATACTTTCGCTAATGCCTGCTTGATTTTATTAGCATAAACTATCTGTGAACTTCCTCCCTCTATTTTGGCACCGGTTTCCAATAACATCACGGCCAACATAAATGAAACTTTTGGCATCGCTTCACCTTTTCTAAGTAGCTCTGCCATTTGAAAGCGATTCATCTTTTCAGAATACTCATCTCCAACCACTTTTGCAAATGCCGGCATCTTATCATTATTTACCGCCACCAGCCTATCAAGCAATCCTTCATAAGTTTCACCCTCTTTGACGGTATGTATTTTTTTCATTTCCGTTTCAAAAACTTCTCTGGTTTTAGGATTATCATATATTTTTGCCGTCAAAGAGCCATCATCTTCCAATATATCTGCCATCAAGTTATATATTGGTTTTTCTGCCTCTATACTAACTTGCACCACCGAAGAATTTTTTAACAAATCATTTGCCTGCATTGCATGCAAAGATGCCAGTTGTATCGCCGCCAAATCCTCCTGCGGAGTATTGTTCCTCTGCATATATAACATTTGTTTATTCATCAGTCTGGTTATTTTTCTGAGCATGGTAACATCTTTTTGATACAACTCTTCCACTTGAGCTGAAAGTTCATTTAACATATCCTTGTTAAGTTCCGAAAGTTTCTTAACCGTATCTTCGCTCAAATCCTTAAAACTCATATCATCCGGCATAAATTTTTTATTAATTAAAAAATGCCACCGTGCTTTTAATTCTTTAGCAACCAAAGCTTTTTGCGCCATCATGTCCTTTTTGATTTCTTTTTCATGATTTTGCAATTGCGCTAACTTTTGCTGAGAATCAAACCCGGGCAAAGTCATGGCAACGACTTTGGGATAAGCTTTACTATACAAATACAACGGAGCCCCAAAAACAAACGGATCACATATCTCGGCTCCGGTTTGATTATCGGTATTAACTCTTCCCGACATTAAAGACAGGTTAAATTTTTCACCAAGGCTTTTGGCTCGTGCGGCCTGATTAACAAACTTATAGCAAGAGTGAAACATATTATAATCATTTTCTTCTGCTTTTGCCGTAGCGCCGCGTTTGTCTCGCTGTCTCATTGGCCCCAAATGATCGGAAAAATCAAAACGAAAATCTCTTTTCAACTGTGCGACAAGTTCTTTTGTCAACAGCTCACAATTATCCTCATCAACAACTGCGGCATAGGTATCTTTTACTCTCTTTAATACCAGAGATAAAAATTCTTTCGCATACGGAAATACATCAGGATTATACGGGGTTTTATTCCCGTCGGTATAAGTTTCTCTTAAAGATTTTTCGGTTTCTAAATATGAAAATTCCGGTTTTTTTGCCACTACGGCTTGACTATATCTACTCATTTTATTCAATTCTCGACTATTCAATTAACACATGCACATAAAAAAATAGCTTGTCGGTTATTATCCTCCAAGCACCCAAGCTATCTAAACCGTAATTGAAATGCTCAGAGGACCATAATCAACAAAATCAAGTTGATAATCAAAATCTGAGTAGAAATCACAACAGAACCACCCTGATTTAACTTCAGGGTTGCAAACAAATCAAATCTATTGCTCACAAAATGGTTCATATCAATCCTTTTAACTAATCACTTCGTAAAGTCTTATATAATTTATCAAGCGTGTCAATAATTTTTTTTGCATTATGAAAAAACCGCCACAATTTTCTTGCAGCGGCTCACCAAAGCAAAATAAATTATGTTTTATTTTCCGTTATATGCTTTTTCATAAACTTTTAAGACCAATTCTTTGGTGCAAGGACGAGGATTTCCGCCGGTACAAACATCAGCCATTGCAGCCTCGGCCAAAGCTTCCAAATCTTCTTTTTTAACACCGATTTCTTTCAAAGTTTTTGGAATACCGACATCTTTTGACAACTTTTTAACGGCCTTTATTGCCGCCTCACGATATTCGGCTTGTTTCATGTCATCAACATTTTTAACCCCCATGGCTCTGGCAATTTCCTTAAACTTTTTGCCGGTATTAGGTGCATTAAATTCCATCACATACGGCAATAAAACAGCATTTGCCACCCCATGAGGAGTATCATAAAATGCCGATAACGGATGCGCCATTCCATGCACCACACCCAAACCGACATTAGAAAAAGCCATACCGGTTACATATTGTCCCAAAGCCATACCTTCGCGACCGTCAGGATCATTATCCACTGCTTTACGCAAATTTTTAGAAATCAATTCGATTGCTTTTAGGTTCAATGTATCAGCAAGTTCCCAAGCTCCCAAAGTTGTGTATCCCTCAATTGCATGAGTAAGAGCATCCATACCTGTTGCCGCAGTCAAACCTTTGGGCATTGAGGACATCATATCCGGATCAACTATTGCTACAACCGGAATATCATGAGGATCAACACAAACAAACTTTCTGCGTTTTTTCTCATCGGTAATAACATAGTTAATGGTTGTTTCGGCAGCAGTTCCGGCAGTTGTTGACACTGCGATAACCGGCACGCTTTTATTTTTGGTCGGAGCCACCCCTTCTAATGATACCACATCATCAAACTCCGGATTATTGATAATGATACCGATTCCTTTTGCTGTATCTTGCGGTGAACCGCCTCCAATAGCAATCATATAATCAGCCTTAGCTTTTTTGAAAGCCTTAACACCGTTTTTGACCACATCAACACTCGGATTAGCCTTAACTTCATCAAAAACTTCATAAGGCATTTTGTTTTTATCCAAAAGATCGGTAACTTTTTTAACCACCTTGAATTTTACCAAATCTTTATCGGTAACGATTAATGCCTTTTTAAATGCTCGATTTTTAATTTCGTTAACAATTTCATTAATGGCGCCATGCCCATGATAACTTGTTTCATTCAAAATAAAACGATAAGCCATGCTAACCTCCTTTTTTACAATATTAAAAAAAACAACTGGATGATATATTAAGCCCCTAATATTTAAGCTTTGGTAAAAAAACAAAAAGCAGCTTATCAAAAGCTGCCTTCCCAAAGTATTACAAATCATTAATCCCAATAACATGAAAATCATCATCGTAAATAAACTGCCTTTTTACATATTTTCCGGCAATTATTTCCGGTAAGAAATTTCTATCAGCCTCGCGCATTTTATCATAGGGTATTTTGTCTTCATCAATCCAAAACACCTCTGCCTCAGCCTTATTCTCATGAATTGAGCCGCTGAATTTTGTACTTTTAAACACATGAACATAAAAATTCTTAGTTGGAAACTCTATATATCCAACTTCAACCGGATTCTCGATTTTCAAGCCGGTTTCTTCAAAAGTTTCTCTGACGACGCATTCTTCCATAGTTTCGTTTGGCTCTTTTTTTCCACCCGGAAAATTAACACAGCCTTGATTAATGCCTCTTTGATGTTTAATCATCAAAAATTTGCGATTAACTTTATCTTCCACAATGGACAACGACGCTTCTTTTTTCATTTGTTTTTCTTTCATAATAAAATCAGATGTTTATTTAATTTGTGCAATAATTAAGATTTTGCTCACTATGCTAATCTTATTTTTCAATATTTTCAAGGTAATTTTACCAATAAAAAAGCTCTCCGCAAGGGAGAGCTTTTTTATTGGTGGGCCCTGATGGACTCGAACCAACGACCAGACCGTTATGAGCGGCCTGCTCTAACCAACTGAGCTAAGGGCCCGCCAGTTGACAGAGAAGAAAATATGCTATTCGGTAATGATAGTCAAGAATTTATTTTCACAAGACACAAAAAACTCCGATTTTATAAAATCGGAGTTTTCTTCATTAATTATCCAAGAATGAACGCAGCTTCCGCGACCTACTTGGATGTTTAAGTTTTCTCAAAGCCTTAGCCTCAATCTGACGAATACGTTCACGCGTAACATTAAATTGCTGGCCTACTTCTTCCAAAGTATGATCAGTGTTCATACCGATTCCGAATCTCATACGCAAAACTCTTTCTTCACGTGGGGTCAAAGAAGACAATATCCGCGTGCAAGTCTCTTTCAAATTAGAATGTATAGCCGAATCCAACGGTTGCAAAGCACTCTCATCGGCAATAAAATCCCCCAGAGAAGAATCTTCCTCGTCACCGACCGGCGATTCCAAGGAAACCGGTTCTTTAGCAATTTTCATAACTTTACGAACCTTTTCCAAGGGCATCGACAATCGCTTAGCCAATTCCTCCGGCACGGGTTCTCTACCCATCTCTGCCAACATTTGTCTTGATGTCCTAACCAACTTATTGATGGTTTCAATCATATGAACCGGAATACGAATTGTTCTGGCCTGATCAGCAATAGAACGAGTAATTGCCTGCCTTATCCACCAAGTCGCATAAGTCGAGAACTTATATCCGCGGCGATACTCAAATTTATCTACCGCCTTCATCAAACCAATATTACCTTCCTGAATTAAATCCAGAAATTGCAAGCCACGGTTAGTATATTTTTTGGCAATAGATATAACCAAACGCAAGTTTGCCTCAATCATCTCTTTTTTAGCTCTTTCGGCTTCTCGCTCACCTTTTTTGACAGTATCTACCATGCGTCGATATTCGCTGATTGGCAGACCGCACTCCTGAGCCATTTGGGCGATACTATCTCTCAACTCGGTAATTTCAACACCATATCTGGTTACAAAATCTTGCCAATGTTTATCTTTGATTTTAGCAATTTCCTCTAGCCATTTCGGATCGAGTTCGGCTTTTTGATACATACTAAGAAAATCATCGCGTTTTACTTTACAACTCATGGCATAACGCATTAATTTTCCTTCAAAACCCATAAGCCGCTTATTGAGTTCATTCAACTGTTCCACCAACTGCTCTACTCTGCTGGCATTGAGATGAATTGAACTCATCAACTCGACCAAATCTTTTTTAACTTCCAAATATCTTTTTTCGACATTTGCCGAAACTTTTTTTCCGGCAATAATTGCAGCCACACGCTGATTTTGGATTTTTTTCAGTTCATCATAATAACCGGCAATTTTATTTAAAATATCCAATACCGGTTCTTTAAGAGCTTCTTCCATAGCTGCGATAGATGCTGAAGATCTTCCTGCGCCACCATCTTCATCTTCGTCACTATCGCCGTTTTCGCCATCCTCTCCGTCACTGTTCAAATCATCGGCGCTATCTTCTTCCTCATCTTCGTCTACCGGCCCTTCGATTTCCATATCATCATCAAGATCATCATCGATATCCCCGAGGCTTTCTTTTTCATCCAGCTCCTGAGCAACTTTATCCAAATCTTCAGTAGCATTTGCATTAGGATCATCTTCTTCCAAAGCCATAGCCTCGACATCATCGCCATACATCATTTCCAAATCGACGATATCACGCAGTTGCATTGCACCGTTTAAGAGTTCATCTCGCCAACCGGCGATTGCTTTAATGGTCATCGGGCTCTCGCACAATCCATCTATCATTACGGTTTTACCGGCCTCAATTCTTTTTGCGATTGCAATTTCGCCTTCACGCGAGAGCAGTTCGACCGACCCCATTTCTTTCAAATACATTCTGACGGGGTCATCGCTTCTTCCTAATTCTTTTTCATCAAAATTACCGCCTTCATCATCGTCTTCTTCGTAATTATCCTCTTCAACGGCGTCAGTGTCAAAACCTTCGGCATCACTTTCCGAGATTATGCTAATTCCCATATCGGATATTGATGTCATAATATCTTCAATATGTTCCGACGACTCCCTCTCCGACGGAAGAGCTTTATTAAGTTCTTCCATGGTAATAAAGCCTCTGGCTCGTCCTTTGTCGATTAATCTTTTGACGGCACTTCCCAAAGAATCAATTAACGGTGCATCTGCAGATGCACCCTCATACAAATCAGAATTTTCTATGTCCGACATTAATTTTCCTAAAAAAAAAATCGATTTTCATTCAAGCTTAAACTAACCTAAGTTAGTAATAATTTTTACTCTTTTTGTCAAGTATTAATATTTCGATTCGCACCTAAAAAAACCACGGCTTACCCAAAACAATCAAAAGCTGTCCGTTTCAACTAAGAGTTGATTAAATTCTTTTTTCAAGCTCTCAAACCTCACATAATCATCATCCGTAAAATTTCCGCTGTCAATCACACTCTTAGCCTCACGCATATCCGTTTCTATCCTTTTAAGCTGCACCTCAACAATTCTTTCTTCCAAGTGCTTACGCATTTTTATAATATCCGGACACTGTTTTTTCAAGATATGCAAATCAACTTGTTTTTTCCATTCAGTCCCCAAAGCATCATCAAGCGAATCGACAAGTTTCTTCTCTTCGGTGACTTCAGCTTCATTATGGACAATTTCTAAAATTTTTTCATACAAATTTTTCAATTTGCCGTCTTTGATTGCAAAATTAACCAATCTTTCTTCATATTCATCAACCAATTTAGGATACAAAACAAAAGCCGAAACAATGTATCTGGCGACCAAATCGTCCAAATCGGTTTTTACTTTTTTTATTTGTGATATTTTGTCTTTACGCACCGCATTGTGAGAATAAAAAGAATTAGCGGCGTGTTGCGGTATAAATTCGGACTTTATTTTATTCTTCATTTCTTGAACATAGTAACCCCGCACGGTTTCATCGGTAATTTTGGCGATTTCCGCTTTAATTTCTTTTTCAATACCTGCCTTCTGCTCCGGAGTTTGCAACTGCTTATTTTCTGTTGTTTTGCGCCATAGTAAATCTTTAAGCGGCATCGTGTCGGTAACGATTTTCAAGAACTCATCAGCACCTTTTGCTTTTAAGAACTCATCAGGATCTTGTTTATCAGGTAGAAAAGCATATTGCAAAGAATATGCCGGCCTTAGTATCGGCAACACTCTGTCTACCGAACGCACGGCAGCTCTTATACCGGCCAAATCTCCGTCAAAGCAGCATATAGGCTCATTAACCACCTTCCAAGCCTCTTGAATTTGCTCTTCGGTTAAAGCAGTTCCTAAAGGAGCCACGGCATAGCCGATACCGTACTTATCCATGGCAATCACATCCATATAACCTTCGCAAATAATCAACCTTTTAGCCTCATAGCCTTTCTCTCGGGCATTGTTAAGGTTATATAATATTCGCCTTTTGTTAAAGACCGGCGTTTCCGGAGAGTTAAGATATTTAGGCTGACTTTTATCCATAACTCTGCCGCCGAAGGCAATAACCTTTCCCCGCTTATCCATAATCGGAATCATAACTCTGTTTCTAAAGAAATCATGCGGTCGATTATTTTCCGGTATGGTCAGAAGCCCCAATTCGACCATCTCCGCGTCGGTTATACCATGTGAAGATAATTGTGCTTTTAACCCGTTATTATTTGGTGCAAATCCTAAGCGAAATTTTGTAATTATGCCATCATCAAATCCTCTGGCATACAAATAATCCAAGCCTTCTCGTCCCACGGGCAGTCGCAAACACTTTTCAAAAAAGCGAGCTGCCATTTCCATAATATCATAGGCCGAGGCTCTTTTTTCTGCCTGTTCTTTGCTTTCCGGCGTCAATTTAGGTAACTGCATTCCGACTTTATGAGCCAGTTTTTCCACCGCCTCAATAAAAGTTAAGCCGTTTGCCTCCATCTCAAATTTAATAATGTCGCCGTGAGCTCCACAACCGAAACAATGATAAAAACCTTTGGCTTCATTAACCGTAAACGACGGAGTTTTTTCACTGTGAAACGGGCAGCAAGCCTGATACTCTCTGCCTTTACGCACCAGTTTTATCTTAGAGGCCACCACATCAACGATTGATATTTTGGCTCTAAGTTCGTCACAAAATCTCTGTAGATCGGTTGAAGTCATAGGTCATAATCTACCCTAAGACAGCAAGCCTTTTATTATGGCATTGGCCTTTCCCATATCCATTTGGCCGATATATTTTGCTTTTAATGACCCCATAACCTTGCCCATATCTTTCATTGATGCCGCACCGGTTTCGGCAATAATTGCTTTTATTGCCGCTTCGGCCTCAGCCTCAGACATTTGTTTGGGCAAAAATTTCTCTATGACTGCAATTTCGGCTTTTTCTTTTTCGGCCAACTCCGGACGCTTTCCCTCAATAAACATTTTGATTGAGTCATTTCGTTGTTTAATCATGCCTTGCATCATAGCCATCAACTCGGCATCGGTAGCTTTTTCCTGTCCTTTACCTCTGGCTTCCACATCTTTTTCCTTTTGTCCGGCAATAATCATTCTGATAGCACTGGTTGTTGCCGCATCTTTAGCGAGCATCGCTTCTTTTAGAGCTTTTTGCAAATCTTCTCTCAACATATTTAATTCCTTTCGCATCAAAAAACTGCCTCAAGCATAAACACCTTGCCTCAAAAAATCAACAAGTTTATCAAGCCTAAAAATAATACCGCAAACCGAGTGAAAATTCTTCCGTATCATCGCCATAATTATTTTCGGCAAGCACATTTCCACCAATTGCCCAGTTGGTATCAAGCACATAATTAGCCTCAACCTTATAGGTTATCTTTTGTCCCAATTTCTGACTTGCCCACTGTGGTTCAATCTCTGCCAATACCTTCCACCTTGCAAAATCGGCAAAAATTCCGGAATTTGCACTCATGGCCAACCACGAATTATGCGGTAAACCTCCGCCATATGTAATTTTGCTATTAATGATAATAAATCCCCACAACCAATCACTAAAAGCATAAGTGCCGCCGGAACCGACACTTAAGTTACCCAAATATCCGAATTTTTCATCTCTCGGATTCTGCCATCTTTCGACATTTGCTTTTATTTGAAAAGAAATTGGCTTAAACATTTTATCAATCGGCGAGATTGAACGAATGGTCAACAAATCAAAATTTTGCAACACCAAATTATCTTGATTATCATAGTGCCGCAATTTGGTTTCCAAAAAATTTATCTCTGCCCCCTTAGGCAAGCCAAAACTATTATCGGTCAAGGATTGGTATGCCGGACGATAAGCAAACTCTTGGAAAGCTTCACCGTTTCTCACTCCCGCCCCCGCAACGACACGCATTGATTCGTGTGCTTCCAACGGCGAATTTCCTTCTTCAAGCTCGGCAATACTTCCCTTTTCCCTCAAAGCATTTCGGTTCCTCAACGCATCAAAACTTTGTTTTCGATATTCTTTTAACTCCAGTTTTCCGGCAATATATTGATACTGCACATATTGATAAGCCGTCTCATACACATCAACCTTTTGTGTTTTGCTTAAATTATTTTCCGCATCAAAATTTCCGCTGTCCAAAAACTGATTATATGCTTTTTTCTGCCCATCATTCATAAGCTTATATCGGTGTTTTATTTTATTTTGCCGTGACGGGCGATAATTAATTCCCTTAACCAAATTATCGGCTCGATATGCCGCCTTAAAAGTATCCAACGGAATGGCATGAACCGGAAATTGTTCGGCCAGCTTTAACGATGGCCTGACGGCATCAAGCATTTCCATCAGCATATACGAGCAATTACGCGACAAAAAATAATATTTTGATTGAGTTTGGCCAATTTCCCACAAATGAGCCACAAAAAAATCCAACTCCTGCGAAGTTAAGTCCAAATTAAGTTCCCAGATATCACGATTTTCAATATTATTATAGGTATTGATAATGTCATAATACGGTTTAACGGTAAACCCGCCGTAATAGCCACCGGTTAAGCCCAATATGGCATATAACGCTCCCGGATTTTCACCGGTAAAGGCACCATAATTTGCCCCATGAGCAAGCATTTGTGTCCCTTTTCGTTTAGTATCGATTCTAAGTAAAGTATGACCAAACATCGATGATGGATTATTCATATAAGCATCGGTAAACAACAATGTAACACCCGCCGGTTGTAAATCCTGCCTAAATTTATCATATTCCGCACAATCAGGAAAATCTGTTTTAATTAATCCGTTTTTTTTAAGCAAAATATAACGTGACGGAAACAAACATTTTTTTTCATTATCGTCAGAATTAAACAATTCGATTGTCGCTTTAAGTTCCGCTTCCGGATTTGTTTTTCCGTCTTTAGCCAAAAAGAAATTTGCGGAATCAATGGAGCTTTCGTTGTCATGATAATGCCCAATTGCCAACCATGCATCACTCGAGGCAAACTCGTCGCTTGCCGCTGCCTCACTCACCATAAACAATGATATTGCCAATAAGCTCCACCGCATAAAATACCTCTAATTAAACAAATGAGGAAAATATCATCTTCAAAGACAATATTTTCCTCATTAAAGGCAGCCCGTAAAAACTATGCTTTTGCCAACTGCATAACTGACAAAGTCAAATCGACGGCATCCACATCGTTACTGGCAAACAAAGTACCGAAATTGTTTTGTACTTTAGCCGAGAACTCACCTTCATCAACATTCAAAATACCGGCAACGGTGGTCAAAGTCTCACCCTGACCTGCGGCGGCATCCATAGCAAACTGCTCCATATTGTTTTCCAAAAAGGCCAAAAGCATTCTGCCGGTTCCGCCGGTAACTCTTCCGTTAGGATCACAGCCGGAAGTACCGGTAGAGATACCGAAAGTCTGGGTTCCGAAGATACCGTTTGTGGTAACAGCCAAAACCTGCGGCACAATACCGGACTGTCCTCTCCAAGCCATAGAACCCAAGCCGCAACCTGTAGAATCATAAGCATTTGCATTTGATGATAGAGCCAAGGCACCGGCAACAACCGCCGACAAAAGATACAATTTTTTCATCTGTTATCTCCACAATAGTTTTACATAAGTCATTTTACGATAACACAAAATTTTCACTTGTATAGCAAATTAGCCGAGTTTTCCCCCACAAAGAAAAAAGCTTGATTTATTTTTTAGCAGTGGTATATAGAAAACATACAAAGTTTCAAATCTCGTTCTGTGAAGGAGTTTTCTCCCTCGCAGTTCTTTTTTTCTAATGTTTTTTAAGGATGGTGAAGAAATGGAAAAATTTCCTTTGACTAAAGTCGGCTATACTGCATTAGAAGCCGAATTAAAAAATTTAAAAGCGGTAGAACGCCCTAACATTATCGCCGCCATATCAGAGGCACGTGCCCAAGGTGACCTTTCGGAAAATGCCGAATACTCTGCCGCCAAAGAAAAACAAAGCTTTATTGAAGGCCGTATTCAAGATTTGGAAGCCGTCTTAAGCCGTGCTCAAGTAATTGATGTTCCGACAATCAAAAGCGATGTCATTCGTTTTGGTGCTACCGTAATTGTCGCCGACGAAGATGATGATAAAGAACGTTCATACCAAATTGTCGGTGATTATGAAGCCGACATTGAAAAAAACAAGATTTCGTTATCGTCACCTTTGGCTAAAGCCCTAATCGGCAAAGAAGTCGGAGATATCGCAGAGTTTAGCGCTCCCTCCGGCCGTAAATCTTTTGAAATTATTGATATAAAATATATTTAAAATTGCAAAATAAATATTATAATCAGACTGTCACTAATTATAGTGGCAGTCTTTTTTTTAGGAGAAACTTATGAATAGCCAATATGACGAAGTAGCAGATGTCAACTCTTGCGATTGCGATGAAGACAACTCTTGCGGTTGCAGCTACCCCAACAACATGCAAGGCAACGCTTGCAACTGCACCCCCGAACATAACTGCGGCTGCATCAAATATGATGAAGCAACCAAACAATACTATCACGACGAAAGTGTTTGCACCTGCAACAAAAAATAAGTATTAAAAAGCCCTCACTAATCATGCGAGGGCTTTTTCTACTCATACCTCAAAGCATTAATCGGATTTAAAAGTGACGCTTTATAGGCCGGATAAAATCCGAAGAATAACCCGACCATCCCCGAAAAAGAAAATGGTAACAAGACATAGAGCAAAGAAACTTTGGTCGGCAAAGAACTAAATACACCTACCAAATAAGAACCGAGCAAGCCAATTACAACTCCGACCAACCCGCCGATTAATGATAACACCAATGATTCGGTCAAGAACTGCCATCTGATATCCCAAGCCTTTGCCCCGATTGCCATTCTGATTCCGATTTCTCTGGTTCGCTCGGTAACCGAAACCAACATTATATTCATAATACCGATACCGCCGACCAACAAAGATATAGAAGCGATTGAACCCAACAAAATAGTCATAACTTTGGTAGAGCTTTCCATCATCTCCATCATTTGGGTTAAATTACGAATCACAAAATCATCCTCTTTATTTACGCCCAGATTATGCCTTTGCCGTAACAATTCTCTGATTTCTTCTTGCGCGGTATAAGTACTTTGTGAATCGATTGCCTGTAACATAATCATCTTCACCTGATCGGGAAAAGAAATACCCATAACTTTTTTCTGTGCGGTTGTAATCGGAATATACACCACATCATCTTGGTCCATTCCGTTACCGGACTGTCCTCTGGGAATCAACACACCTATTACCTGAAACGGGATTCCCTTAATTCTGATGGTTTTGCCTAAAGGATCAACATCACCGAACAATTCATTTACTACGGTCTGTCCCAAGATTGCAACTTTTGCCGCACTTCTGATATCGGTAGAAGAAAACATTCTGCCGTAAGACAGATTCCATTCTTTGATCTCAAACATTCTGCGGTCGGTACCTGTAACTCCGGTTGACCAGTTGGCATTACCATATACGATTTGAGTAGTTTCTTCCAAAACCGGTGCGGCAAGTTTAATTGCCTCAATTTTTTCCTGAATGGCATCCCCATCGCTTTTCTTCATGGTTGGCTTAGAACCATGTCCGCTTCTTGCACCGGAAGATGTTGCCACTCCGGAACGAATTATAATTAAATTCGAGCCCATTGTTTTCATCTCGTTTTGAATAGATGTCTGTGCCCCGTGTCCCACTGAGAGCATGACAATCACTGCCGCCACCCCGATAATAATACCGAGCGATGTCAATATCGAACGCATTTTATTTGCTTTAATTGCACGAGTTGCGATAGAAAAAATTGTCCTTGCATCAATCATTTCTCGTTCTTCTCGTCCGAATGGATTTCGCCATCTACAATTCGAATAATTCGCTTGGCGTAATGTGCAATATCATCTTCGTGGGTTACCAAAATTATTGTTCGTCCCAAATCTTCGTTTAACTTGGTAAACAGATTCATAATCTCCACACTCATTTTAGTGTCAAGATTTCCCGTCGGCTCATCGGCAAAAATAATCGGAGCCTCGTTAACCACTGCTCTGGCTATTGCCACTCGTTGTTGTTGCCCTCCGGAGAGTTGATTGGGCATATGATACATTCTTTCTCTCAAGCCCACTTTAGTCAAAGCCTTTTTAGCCCGTTCTTCTCTTTGAGCGGCCGGCACATTGGCATAAACCATCGGCAACTCTACATTTTCCAAAGCCGAAGTTCTGGAAAGCAGATTAAATCCCTGAAAAACAAATCCGATTTTTCTGTTTCTGATATCGGCCAACTCGTCAGCCGATAAATTTTCAACTCTCTGTCCGTCCAAGACATAAGTTCCGGAAGTTGGCTTATCCAAACACCCCAAAATATTCATCAAGGTCGATTTTCCGGAACCGGAAGGCCCCATAATTGCCACGAAATCACCTTTTTCGATATTAAGATTAATCCCTTTTAAGATTTTAAGTTGTGTATCTTCCAGCGGATAAGATTTGGTAATATGTTTAAGCTCAATCAGGCTCATATTATCTTCTCCGCAATCTTAGTTGTTCGGCTCTTTTGGCGGTTTCTTTCTTATCCTCCAAAATCACCTCATCACCTTCTTTGATTTGTTCGGAGATAATTTCGGTTTTATCATCATCGGCCAAACCATCAATGATATTAAATCTTTGTGGCTTTCCGTCTTTTAGAATCCATAATCCCTTATCCTGATATCTTTTGATATTGCCGTTTTCATCGGTAACATAGAATCTTAATGCCTTATTAGGCACTAAAAGGACATCTTTCTTTTCGGCAGTAACAATGCTTACGTTAGCGGTCATACCTGGCTTTAGGCGCAAATCTTTATTATCGATGCTGATAATCACTTCATAGGTTACGACATTTGAAGTTGTAATCGGATTATTACGCACTTGCGTTACCACCCCCTCAAACACTTCATCGGGAAAACTATCGACCATAAATTCGACTTTTTGCTCTTCTTTCACTTTGGCAATATCGGCCTCCACCACAGATGCTTCAATTTGCATTTTGGTTAAGTCTTCGGCAACATTAAACAGGGTTGGAGTATTAAAGCTTGCCGCCACGGTTTGACCAACCTCTACCTCACGAGATATTACCACTCCATCAACCGAAGAAATAATTCTGGTATATTCCAAATCGATTTGAGCTTGTTTAAGAGCCGCCTCGGCTTGTTTTATTTCAGCTTCTTTAAGAGCTTTTTGTGCCACGGCATTACTGTAATCCCTCTGTGCCGACTCGAGCTCTTTATCGGTAGAATATTTAGAGCGATTAAGTTTTTTGGTTCTATCTAAATGTTTTTTATAATAGATTATATCATTTTTGGTAACTTCCAACTCGGCCTTAGCAATATCAAGGGCTGCTTGTTTTTGGTCCACAGTAGCTTCAAAAGTCTGCGGGTCAACCAAAGCCAACAACTGTCCTTTATCAACCTTAGAGTTATAATCTACATAGATTTCGGCGATAATACCGGAGATTTGGGTACCGATATTAACGGTAGAAATCGGATTGATAATACCTGTTGCGGTAATTTTTTCGACAATATCGCCTTTAACCACCTTAGCCGTAACAAAATTATCGTCATTTCCACATCCGCTCAAGGATGCTGCAACAATACCGGCCACAATTGCCAAGCTAGAAATTTTCCAAAGTTTTTGCATGTTTTTATCCTTATGCCAATATATCTAATATATAATAACCGTAAAACCTTAAAAAAAGTTTTAAAAAAATCTTGCTTCCGCATTTTTTTTGTCTATAATCGACAATGCATATTCTTATTAATTTAAATAATATTATTAAATCGTCGAACTTTCCCGCACCCGAATATGCATGCGGCAAATATTAGACACAAAAAAAATCATATGGAAAAAAAATTAAATTGCTGTGAGAATTCAGAAAAACTAGTAATCATGAAAAAAATCCAAGCTTTGCTGCCGGATGGATTGTGTACCATCAACAAGCACCCGGTACAGAAAGAAATCAGAAGGAAAAACTCTTTTGACTCTTTCACCGCCTGGACATGCTGGGTCAAAAATGCCGGGAACCAAACCTTCTTGGCTATTTTAAACCATAGCGAGGTAAAGCTCATTTCCGAGCAAGACATGAAAGCTAAATTTCAATCTCGCAGCATAAATTCCTAAAAAAATTATTATGTATGGCAAAAAAAGAAAAATTGAAATTGACCAAAGACCAGTACCTACAACTGCAAGGACTGGATTTGCAGCAAAAACTTGATTTGTTGCATGAATGGAAAAAAAGCGGAGAAGTAAGCGTTCAACAGTTCAATTACTTTTCGAATCTTTGGATCAGCCGAGAGACGAAACGAGTTATGGACATCAAAAATCCTTTGCGTAAAAGCAAAGATGAAGACCGTCCGAGCTGTATGCGAACCGTGATTGAAGGCGACATAGAATTGTTCTACAACCGCCTTCAAGGTAAGCTCAACTACTATCTGGCCAACCGGACAGCGATAGGGTTGAGTGAACGCGAGCTAGAGCTTTTCAAAAGCTACACCAACAAACACCGACAATATAAAAGTTTGGTGAATAATCTGTTGGTAATTGGCTTGAGATTCCCTGATAAATCTCTCAACCAATATTGCGAGGAATTTATCCGAAAAACCAAAATGTTTAACGGCTATAATGATGCACACTTTTGGTCTTCTCTCTGGGCTGACAGCAATTTGGTCCCTATGGATGCCATACGCTTGATGCTCACAAAGTCAGACGACGGATACCAAATAAATCCGGTGTTTGATAAAGGACTAATCGGATTGTTGGTTCCGATGTTTGAGGTACAAAGGGACAAAGAAGTCCAACGTCTCAAATGGGCTCAAGCTCTGGAGAGTGATTCGGAACGGGAGAAAGAGCTTGCCCGCAAGACCAGAAGGCTCAATGCCTTTAACATTTTGCTCCAAGCGGCTCAAGACTACATCAAGTAAAAAAGAATAAAAAACCGAAAGCTTTTCACCAAGCTTTCGGTTTTTTGTCTAAAAACACCTTGCCAATAATTGTTTTTTAATGTATCCTTACAAATTGGTTAATATATAAAACAAATAATTATGAACAAAAATGAAATTTTAAAATCGGCCCGCCCGATTACCAGAAAATGGCTTTATGCCAAGTTGCAAAATGCTGAACTCACCCCAGAGATACAAAAGGCCTTTTTTTATCTCAACACGGTTGAAGGCAACATTATCAGCAAATGGCATCAAAATGTTCTTCGCCGTATGGTTGCTGTCAAACTACATGCTTACGAGCCTGAGTTGTTTGAGTATATTTCCAAACCTGAAGTTACGGTGGTTCAAGCTCTGGCCAAGGCACGCAAAAGCTACGCCAAAGCCACCAGCAAACAGCACCAAAAGCAAATAGCCAAAATTATTGCTATCTTGCAACAGCTGTTTGACAGTGAGAAAGAGCTTTATGACAAAGCCGGAGAACAACTGTCTCTCGGTAATGTCGAAAATGTTCTGGAGGACATTGCCGCAAAAATTGAGGCAAAAGACGAAGTCAGTGCCGAATACTTGCTATATACCAAGCAAAGTATCAAGCACTACAACCGCTTGCGAAAACTCAATATTGCCCCGAGCATTCACGAGTTATATCAAGCTCTTGACCCTCGTTTTGCCGGAGACCCCGACATCTATGCCAAACAGATAAGTGTTGTCTTATCAACTTATCGCGAAGGTGAAGATGTTGACAAAGCTGTGAAAGACATTTGCTTTGATTTTATCAAAGACAGTATTAAATACTGCGGATATATCCATGTAAGTTTGATGGAATATATCTTCAAAAACGATGAAATCAGCGAACGCGCCTATCAGCTTTTCTGCGATGCCGAAAAGCAAATCAGAGCCAAAGGTATGTCGGTTTTGCCGGCGGCATTTGCCGAACGTTTGGCCAAGAAAAAAGGGCTTTATGAGAAGCCCCAAAATGATTTTAAGGATGCCGAAATTCGCATCCTTAAAATCAAAGAGATGTTCTCTTAAAAAAACACCCAAGCAGGATTTTTCAAACTCTGCTTGGGTGTTTTTTTTTCATCTTCCGCTTAATTAAAAGAATATCCTCTGAGCAATTCTTCTGCCGTCATGGCTTTTTTACCTTGTCTTTGTATCTGCAAAACCTGCAAACACCCATCTTCACATCCGATAAACAACTTATCTTTTTCTGCTCTGATTTCTCCGGCTTTCAAGCCATAAATATTCTCAACCACAGCACATTTTAACAACTTAAATCTTTCGCCGTTATGCTCAAAAAATGTTGCCGGATACGGGTTAAATGCTCTGATTTTGCGTTCTAACACCTCGGCAGGTTGCAAAAAGTCCAAACGGCTCTCTTCTTTATCAATTTTAGCAGCATAAGTTACCAAGCTCTCGTCTTGTTTTTCCGGCACTATCTTATCTAAATCAGCTAAGACCTCAATGATGAGTTTTGCCCCCAACTCAGCCATTTTATCGTGCAAAATTCCAACCGTCATATCCTTATCAATAACAATTTCGCCCTTTTTATACATTGCACCGGCATCCAGTGCTTCTACTACCTGCATAATGGTAATACCGGTTTTATCATCTCCGGCCTCAATAGCTCTTTGCATCGGAGCGGCTCCACGCCACCTCGGCAACAAAGACCCATGCACATTCAAACATTTTTTAGGGCATGCCTCAATAATTTCTTTGGGCAAGATAAGTCCGTATGCCGCCACGATTGATATATCGGCATTAAGCGCAGCAAATTTGGCTTGTTCTTCGGCATTTCGCAAAGTTTTGGGAGTTCTGACCTCAATCCCGTGATTTTCTGCCCAAATATGCACCGGAGATTTTTGCAATTCTTTACCGCGACCGGCCTCTTTCGGAGCTCTGGTATAAACACAAACCACTTCATGATTTTTATACAAAGCTTCCAAAGTCGGCACCGCAAATTCCGGCGTTCCTAAAAACACTACTTTCATAATTACCCTCTTTTATTTACAAATTATGCTCTGAAATCCAAGCCCCAAACATTATAACGACCGGCATCTTCCTGCCAGTTTTCTCTAACCTTTACAAACAAGAACAAATGCACTTTATCTTCAAACAAATCTTCAATTTCGCGTCGAGCCGCCTGACCTATTTTTTTAATCATGGCTCCGCCCTTACCCAAAACAATAACCTTCTGGCTGTCGCGTTCGACATAAATGGTCATTTCCGCTCTGATTGAACCGTCATCCCTTCTTTCCCAAAGCTCTGGTTCAACGGTTGTTGCATAGGGAATTTCATGTTGCAAATACAAAAACATTTTTTCTCGGACAATTTCTGCTGCCAGTAGTTTAAGCGGCATGTCAGACATCTGTTCTTCGGGATAATACCAGGGGCTTTCCGGCAAATTATCAGCCAAATACTTATAAAACTCTTCAAGATTTTTTCCGTTTGTTGCCGAAACAAAAAAAGTCTCTTCAAACTTATAAAAATCATTAAGCTCTTTACTCAAAGACAACAAGTCTTTTTCTTTAACCAAATCAACCTTATTGATGAGCAGAACCGCTTTAGTGCTTTTCTTTTTCAAACCACTGATAATAGCTTTGGTTTCTTCATCAAAACCTTTTTTTGCATCTACCACCAACACCACGATATCGGCGTCTTTTGAGCCATCCCAAGCCGAAGCCACCATAGCCCTGTCGAGCCTTCTTTTAGGTTTAAAAATCCCCGGTGTATCCAAAAAAATTATTTGGGTATTTTCAAATATTCCAATACCTTTGACGGTTGTTCTGGTTGTTTGGACTTTTGGCGAAACGATAGAAACTTTAGAGCCGACAAAATTGTTGGTAATGGTAGACTTTCCGGCATTCGGCGCTCCGATAAGAGCTACAAACCCGCATCTGGTTGCATTTTCATTCATTATTTTAACATCTCCAACATAGCCGTAGCTGCTGCAAACTCGGCAGCCTTTTTGCTGGTTCCGCTACCCGATGCTTTTTTACCGTTTTCCAAAACGACTTCCATTTCAAACATCGGCTTATGCTCACTACCCGAACGCGACAATAATTCATATCTCGGGGTTCCCAATTTCAAGTGATGTGATAACTCCTGCAGTTCGGTTTTACTGTCCTTGGGCGGTGCCACATTTCTATCAATCAACTCCCGCCAGTGATTGTTAACAAATTCGATTGCGGCATCAATTCCGGCATCAATATAAATAGCTCCGATAATGGCTTCCGTCACATCACACAACACATTTTCGTTTTTGCGCAAATCATCTGACGCCACATTCATATATCTGTCGAGTTCCAATTTCCGTGCCACATCCGCCACGGTTTCTTTACACACCAAACCGACAAACCTTTGCGACAAATTGCCTTCCGGCTCTTTAGGAAACAAATTATACAGCAAAAAAGCAACCGCCACGCCCAAGACTCTATCGCCCAAAAACTCCAATCTTTCGTAGTTATTTGCCACATCGGCATCAATACTGCCGTGCGTAATGGCTTTCTTGAGCAGTTTTTCGTCATTAAAATTATATTTAAGCACCTGTTGCAAAGTTTGCATCAAATCACCTATTCAATACCGTTAAACAAACGCGACCATCTTATTTTTTTAGGCCAAGTCCAAGGCATATACCAAGCATCTTTGTCATTATGCGAAAAGAACAAAAAACGAGCTTTACCAACCAAATTTTCTTCCGGCACGAAACCGACATTCACTCTGCTGTCGTCAGAACGATCGCGGTTATCCCCCATCATAAAGAACATACCCTCCGGCACGGTAACTTCTTCAAAATTATCATTATCTTCCTGATCAGACACTTCCAAAATAAAGTGTTCCTTACCCTCGGGCAATACCTCAACATATTTGCGATATCTTTCGGCACTTCCGAAACGGCTGCGGATAACAAATTCTTCTTCGTTCTTGCGCTCCAACATTTTGCCGTTAATAAATAAACGACCGTTTTCCAATTTTATTTTATCCCCAGGTAAGCCGATAACTCGCTTAATATAGTCTGTCGAATTATCTCTGGGATTTTTAAATACCACTACATCACCCCTTTGCGGTTCATCATACCAAATTCTGCCTTCAAACAACGGCAGACTGAACGGAAAAGAATGTTTTGAATAACCATATGTATATTTAGAAACGAACAAATAATCCCCCACATAAAGCGTCGGGTACATTGAACCGGAAGGTATTTTAAACGGTTCAAACCACAAACTTCTGATGACCACGGCAATTAATATGGCATAGATAATGGTTTTTATGGTATCAACAAAACTCTCTTCTTTTTCCATTTTAACCCCAAACAACACTATAATTTTGCAAAATCTAAGCCATCATACAGCATATTTTGAAATTAACAACTACATTTTTCAATAATAACAACCGCTTGAGCATAACCATCATCATCACTGATAGAAACCAAAACATTTATATCATCTTTTTTCGTCTGATTATGCAAAATTTCAAAAGCCTTACCATAAAACTCAACCATTGGCTTTCCGTTTTCATTGTGGATTAATTCTATATCCTTAAACCTTATCCCCTTAGCAAAACCGACGCCCAAAGCCTTAACCGCCGCCTCTTTGACTGCCCATATTTTAGCTATTTGCTTTGCCTGATTTTTATTTTGTCCGTTGATATATTTTTTTTCTTCCTCGGTACAAATTTTTTCCACAAAATCATCACCGCATTTCTTAAGTAGAGCGGAAATTCTTTTGACAGCCACGACATCACAACCAAGACCTGTTATCATATCAATTTCCTTATTGATTTGCTCTGGCCACATAAGATACTGATTTTGAAGCTCTTAGTGTCGTTATAATATCGGTCAGATGTTTCAAATCCCTAACCTCAATATCGACAATAAGTTCAAAATAAGTCATTGTTCTGTTGGTTATATTTAGATTTGCAATATTTCCTTCACAACGAGCAATCATATTCGATAAATCCCCCAAGGTTCCGGGTTCATTAAGCAAAATAACCTTTAATCTGCCGATATGCGATCCTTCTGTTGCCCCGTCGCCCCAAGAAATATCAAGCCATCTTTCAGGCTCTGAAGCATATCTTTCTAGTGCCTTACAATCAATTGAGTGTACGGCTACACCTTTTCCGGTTGTAACGATACCGACAATTCTATCTCCCGGCAGCGGGTGACAACATCCGGCAAAATGCACGGCCATCCCCGGAATAAGCCCTTTAATTTGCACCGGATCGGATTTTGTTTTTTTATCAGATTTTCCAAAACCTCTGACCTTAAATGATTTCACGACTTTTCCGAGTTTAGATTGCTTATAGCTTGGATATACGGCCTTCATCACATCCCAAGCGCTAACCAATCCCTCACCGACTTTTGCATAAATATCTTCAACCGATTCGGCTTCAAAATTCGGCAATACTCCGACCAATCCTTTTTCGCTAAATTCTAAGTTTTCACCCTTAAAAGTTCGTTCAAGCATCTGCTCGCCCAAAGCAACAAATTGCTCGCGTTTATTAGCTCTGACATAGCGTCTGATAGCCGCTTTTGCCTTACCTGTGACCACAAATCTGTCCCACTCCGGCGACGGATGTTGTGCTTTGGAGGTCAAAATTTCGACCTGATCACCATTTTGCAATACCGTTCGCAAAGGCTTTATTTCGCCGTTAATTTTAGCACCCACGCAAGTATTTCCAACCTTTGAATGCACGGCATAAGCAAAATCTACCGGAGTTGAATTAATCGGCAAACCTATCAAATCGCCTTTTGGTGTAAAGCAAAACACCTGATCGTTATACATCTCAAGCTTGGTATTTTCCAAAAACTCTTCAGGATTTGAGGCTTCTTCCAAAATCTCCAACAGCTCTTGTATCCAGCGGAAATTTTTACCGACCACTTTCTCGCCTTGTTTATATGCCCAGTGAGCAGCCACACCTTTTTCATTAACCTCGTGCATTTCCTGAGTTCTGATTTGAATCTCAATACGAGTATTTTCAGGCCCGATAACACCGGTATGAATTGATTTATAACCATTGGGTTTTGGGGTTGAAATGTAGTCCTTAAATCTTCTCGGAACCATGTGATACTTGCTGTGAACAATACCCAAAGCCTGATAGCAAGCCGCCACATCATCAACAATAATTCTAAAGGCCATGATATCAGAGAGTTGCTCAAACGAGGCATTTTTCTTCTGCATCTTACGCCAAATCGAATAAGGCGATTTCTCTCTTCCCGAAATTGTAGCTTTAACCCCGCCTTCTTCCATATCTTTTTCAAGTTGTTTGATAATGGCAGGAACCAAATTGCTACCTTGTTCACGCAAAAAGTTCAATCTTGCGGTAATAGATTCATAGGCCTCCTTGTGCAACTCTTTAAATGCAATTTCTTCCAATTCGGTCTTAATTTCCTGCATACCGATTCTTTCGGCCAAAGGGGCATAAATATCCAAGGTTTCTTTGGCAATTCGCATTCTTTTTTCGGGAGCACAAAAATGCAAGGTACGCATATTGTGCAATCTATCGGCCAATTTAATCAGCAACACTCTGATATCTTCAGACATAGCAAGCAGGAGTTTTCTAAAATTCTCGGCTTGTTTGGTATCTTTTGACTTAAGCTCAATCATCGCAAGCTTTGTCAGTCCGTCAACGAGTTGCGCCACTTGTGGTCCGAACAATTCTCTGATTTCATCGATTGTTGCATCGGTATCTTCCACTGTATCATGTAGCAAACCGGCAATAATTGAGGTTGAATCGAGTTTAAATTTTGTAAGAATACCGGCCACTTCCACCGGATGAGAATAATACGGATCTCCCGATGTTCTTAATTGAGCGCCGTGCTTTTTCATGGCATATACATATGCCCTGTTCAATGCATCTTCATCAGCATCGGGATCATAAGATTTAACCAGATCAACAAGTTCGTACTGTCTTAACATTTTCTGCTTCACCAAATAAAAAAATCAGCTATTTTTTAAACTTATACCACAGATTACTTAAATTAAGTTTAAATAGCTGATTTTTTTCTTGCAAGATTTTTTTTACAATCTACGCTTATTCATCAAAGTCATCGGCATTATCAAAACCATCATCAGCCGACACATCATCCAATCCTTCGTCGTCCAAGTCACCGGACAGGTCATCACCTTCTGCATCGGCGTCCATATCCAGATTGTCATCTTCGCCATGTATTTGCATTGAATCCTTCAACTCATCTTGAGAGATGAGACCAGAGAATTGCTCATCCAGATCGGCCAACTCTCTTTCGGCAGCCATAATTTCCAATTCTTCCTCTTCCGGCTCTTCAACCTCGACATACTTCTGCAAGCCCATGACCAAAGAACGTTGCAACTCTTCAATACTGACGGTTTCCGCAGCGATTTCACGCAAAGCTACCACCGAATTTTTATCATTATCTCTATCAACGGTTAAAGGAGCACCTGCGGCAATATCTTTAGCTCTCTGAGCAGCCACCATCAATAATTCATAACGATTAGGAATTTTATCAATACAATCTTCCACCGTAACACGAGCCATTTTATCCAATCCTCATAAAAACAATTAACAAAAAAACGCGATTCGCCAATGGTATAAACACTTCATTTACAAAAAGCAACAAAAAAATTATTTTTCCATTAAAAAACAGATAGTTATTCTAATATCTCACAATTGGATAGCCAAACAGATTATAATTATGCTTTTGCAACATTTCTTTAATCTGTTGCCGATTCTTTTTTACCTCCATAACATCTGACAGCGGTGCCTTATGAGCCTGAATAATCGACTGCATGGTTGCAAGACGCACATTTTGCGTATATTCGCTCAACATACTCAATTTTTTATCATACACGCCGCTTCTATATTCCCTGATTGCTCTGACCACTCCGCTTCTTATATTTGCCAAACGGTAGGCTTTTAAGGTTTTATCGCAGGTATAAGCCCACTCATTTAGGGTAAATCCTTCCTCTGCCACAATCATTGCCAATTCACGCTCTTTATTTAATATTCGGGCTTTTTGCACTAATCTTGCACAAGGATTAACCATATCTTTCAATCCCGACGGGACATATTTACCAATCCCTTGTTCTTTTTCATACATCATCCACATTATGCCGATTCGCGTAAGTAAAAATTCATTTTGCGGCTCTTTGGTCCATTCATCTACGGCGTCAATGGTTGCGACAAAGGATTTTATATCGGCAGATGTCAACAAAGTGTTTTTATCGGGATTAAGTGTCCGCAAATCGCTTTTCGAAACTTTTTCTTTTTCCTTGTACCCCGGCATATATTTTTCCGGCTTTACCAATTTTTTTATAGCGGCATAGAACTCAGGATTATATTTTACTTTGGGGTAATAAGGCGTTATCTGTGGTTGCTCGATATTCATGTCATACCCCGGCCAAGCTTCCGGCATCAGTAAGAAGTACAATGACGGCGACATAAATTCCAAATTTTCTACATCTTTGAGTTGCTCGGCAACTCTTATCGGAAACTTATTTTTTGTTTCTTTAATCCCCGGCAGATTCAAAATTTTTTCTGACATATTCGGCACTTCAAAAAGCATCGGCCCCAGATATTGATAATATTTTTTGGGAATCATGGAAAGAAATTCAAGATAAAGATCTTCGTTTTCACCCTTAATCCTTTTTTCTTTAGTACCGTAAGTAGCTATTTTAACATAAAATTCTCTGTCAAAATCGCCGAGAAGATCATAAAAATTACTGTATTTTTTGTTATAATTATTATACTTTGCCAAAGACTTTTCCAAATCTTCCACACTGGGCAACTTATCCGTTTCGATATCAATATCAAAAAAATCGGCAAAATCAGCCACTCCCAGAGCCGATACACTACCACTCCACATAATCATACATCCGACTGCCAATATTTTTAATAACTTCATTTTACTTCAACTCCGCACTCTCATTTAGATAAAACTAGCACGACAAACTCTAAAAAATTATAAACAAACCAAAAATAAAAAAAATATGCTAGACTCTGATTTATAATTACCCTATTATGCGGACATAGATTGAATTTAATGTTTTAAGGAGATATCACATGCCCTGGACAGATGAAATGGTTGAAGAATTAAAGAGATTGTGGGCCGAAGGTGTCACCACCGGTGAGATCGGCCGCCGTCTTAACATATCCAAGAATTCCATTGTCGGCAAGGTTCACCGCTTAGGACTTTCCGGTCGCCCTTCTCCGATAAAAAGAAAAAATGAAACCGATGACAGCAAAACGTCTACCAAGAAAGATGCTACGCCTAAAGAGAAACAGTGCTGCAAACAAAAAGAAACACCCAAGAGAGAGCCCAAGGCCGAAGAAAAAACAGCACCCAAGGCACCAAAACCTGAAGCTCCCAACAAACCGGAAGTTAAGGCCTCAGAAGCTCCGATGAAGAAATCTGCTCCTGCAAGAGCCACAATTTCTCAAGATGATGAAGACATAAAATTAGCCAAGAGCATGAACATCACCTCAGATGCTCCGGTTCACAAAGGCCATTTTTCATTAACTGATTTAGATAATCACACCTGCCGCTGGCCGATAGGCGACCCCAAAGATGAGAACTTTCATTTTTGCGGCAAAAAAGTTCGTATCGGACAGACCTATTGTGAAGAACATGCGGCATTAGCTTATGTAAGAAACAATAAGAAATAAAAAAAGCAAAAAGGCGAAATCAAAAATGATTTCGCCTTTATTTTTATTCCCAAATTATGGCTACCTCGCCTTTATGGATTGTGATTTTACCGGTGCGTCCACAATCATTTACCAGCACTTTTTTTCTGCCCTTTTCCGGAACAACCGTCCTCCAAGGAAACTTCACCGGACATACATAGGCATGACGAGAAACCGCTTCCAATATGAAGCATATTTCTTCTTTCCTCTTTTTTCCGATTACTACCCATATAGGACCTTCCGTAACTTCATCGGTTTCCACCAACTCTGCTTGAGAAGCAAATTCAACACCTTGCCAATCATTCTCAAAACATGACTTTAACATCAAAGCCACGCTAGTTTGGGTCTCAATTTTTTTCATAATAATAAAATTTTAGAAATTTAACAAAATATAGATTATCTAAACAACTAAATAGCACATTTTAGACAAAAGTAAACAATATTTTTACCTTCAAGGGTTTAAATAATATTGTTTGCAAATATATATCCAAACATAAATCAACCATAGAAGGAAAAATAAAATGAAAACATATTCTATTATTACTGTTTTTTCTATGTTTTTATGTACAGGTATCGCGCACGCATCTGATGATGGCAGCAATGCCCTACCCCACCAAGAAACAGCCGAGGGAAGAGTTTTATTATCGGAATATTACCGACACCTAAAATTAGATAACATCGGGCAAGACTATTCCGATTTCAAAGATTACCTACAAAACAAATATGGCATTGGCTATTCTCTGACCACATCATTCACGGCTCAGTACGGTGCTCCGAGCGGACACAATACGGCTTTGCAAACGATTTTATATCCGGCAATCACTTGGGAGATGATGGATAATGAATACGGTAGCGCCACCTTAAATTTTGCCTATAACATTGTCCAATACAGTGGTGCAAATTCCGGAACTATTGACGATAATATAGGAGTTGTCACCCCCATCAACGACTACAACAATCAGCAAAACGAATTTCCGGAACTCTACATTAGTTATCAACTTCCCGGAAAATATGATTGGCTAACGGTTGGTTTGGGACAATACCCGATATATAATTTTGACGGCACTACCTATGATGCCAACCAACAAGAAAACTTTATCAATTGGACCATATCACAAAACGCCTCATCCACATATCCCACGGCAGGCGTAGGTTCATATTTTCAAATAGATGCCACGCAAGAATGGACATTTGCTGCCGGTTTTCAAGATGCCACCAATGTTTCCGGAGACAGCATATCTACATCACATTTAGATGAAGAGCACTATACGACATTTGGCTATATTTCCTATAACCCAACCATTAAAGGACTTGGACTGGGGCAATATTCATTTTTATTTTACAACCAGCCATGGGTTGCGGCTCAACCCGAAACTACCAATGGTTGGTCATTTAACATTTCGCAAAACCTAAACGAAAAATGGGCAATTTTTGCCAGAGCCAACGGGGTCAGCGGTGATCAAGCCGAAGTCGATAACTCCTACCTCTTAGGTATGGTCGTGAACAACCCTTTCAATCGCAATCCTCTTGATCAAATAGGTTTTGCCGGAGCGATAAACCACATTAATGAAGATGCCGTTGGTTCCCCGCTTGAGCACAACTACGAAAAGATTTTAGAAAGTTATGTTACTTTAGGCATTTCAAAATGGATGGCAATTACACCCGATATCCAAATTTATTTTGATCCGGCACTTAACCCGAAATCAGATACGGCTTTTGCCTTTTCGCTAAGAGCGACTTTGTTTTTCTGATAGATGGTGAAATAACACGACAAAATCTTGTATAAAAATGAGAATTTTTTAAAAGTTTAACTTTACAAAAAGCTCATTGATGGGCTAAATTATGCCCATCTGTTAAGCAAAAAATAAGGTTAAACATGAAAAAGATTCTCATTTTTATTGCAATGCTGATTATCAGCTCTTGCCAAAGCAAGATTGAGGAGCCCCCGATGGTAACTACACCCGCCCCTAAACCACAAATAACCTTTAACGAGCTAAAAATAATCGGCGGAGTCGAAACTTTGTATGTCTTACCCATAAAGATGCCGTTTCAAGCTCGCATTGATACCGGAGCCGAAACATCTTCCATAGATGTGCAAAATATGCGTCCTTTTGAACGCGACGGCGACAAATGGGTTTCTTTTGACATCATCAATCGCAAAAACGGCGAAAAGCACCATTACGAGAAGCCCATAGTTCGCCGCACCAACATCGTCCGTATAGAAGACAAAGAACATCGTTATGTTGTAGAAATGAGTATCAAAATGGGAGATGAGATCATCAGCACCGAATTTACTTTGGCCGAACGCGAAAAATTTACTTATCAGGTTCTAATCGGCCGCAACATACTAAGTGGTCGTTTTATTGTTGATCCTTCCCAACAAAACACTTTGCACTAAAGGTCTTTAGACACATGAAAAAACTCATATCCGTCCGTTTACTCTTATCAATCGGCTTGGTCTTATCAATGATTTTTGCCGGCTATAGTATTTACTACAAAGTCAAATATTGGGGTTTCAGCATATCACCCAAACAAAATGCCAATGTCTGGGCAATTGAGGCCAACATTAACTTTATTGCCGATGGCTCTCCCATCAAAGTAAGCTTGAGCATTCCGACCAAAAACAAAGGCTTTAAGATATTGGAAGAAAATATTATTGCCAATGGCTACAAGACCCAAAAACATGCCGACAAAATAGTTTTTTCAGCCCACAATATGATTGGCGAACAAAATCTTTACTACAAAATTATAGTTTTTGACAATATCAACACCAAAGACAAATTAAAAGACAAATCCCCCCAAGCACCGAAGAAACCTCCGTTTGATGAGCAAAAGATGGCACAGGCTCAACAAATATTAGATATTGTCGCCAAGACGGAAGGTACTGACAAGGTAGAAAAATTAATTAAGCTGTTCAACGAAGAACCCTTAAATCCTGCTCTCAAATCTTATATTCCGGTCCAAAACACCACCAAAAGCAAAATAAACCAAATGCGTGAACTCTTGGCCATTGAAGGGATTTCCACCCGCATTGCCCGCGGCCTAAAATTGGAAGAAGGGCAAAAAGTCACCCCCGATATGATGCTTGAAGCATACAATAACGGTGCCTGGAGAATATATGATGTAACAACCGGCAAAATTGGCTTGCCCGATAACTTCTTATTATTCCAACGCGGCGGCGATTCTTTACTTGATGTTGAAGGCGGCACGGATTCATCGGTTAAATTTTCGATTGCCAAATCTATCACTTCGACCATGAATCTGGCCAGCCAACGTGCCAAGCAAGCCGAGAAAGCCGGTTGGTTTGACCACTCGATTTACAACTTACCTTTAGCACAACAAAACACCCTAAAATGGTTATCGGTATTTCCGATAGGCATTTTGCTGGTTGTCCTCATGCGCAACATTGTCGGTGTACAAACCATGGGTACCTTTACCCCGATGTTAATATCCATGTCTTTGGTCAAGACCGGATTTATCACCGGACTGGTTTGCTTTTTAGCCATAATTCTGCTCGGATTGGGTATCCGCTTTATTATGTCAAAACTCAACCTTTTATTGGTTCCGAGAATTTCGGCCGTGGTAATTTTTGTAATATTGATAATCCACGGCCTAACCTTTGTCGGTTATAACTTTGACATCAAGATAGCTCAAGCCTCGGTATTTTTCCCGATAATCATCACCGCTTGGGTTATAGAGAGAGCCTCCATTACTTGGGAAGAAGACGGACCGCTTAATGCCGGAACCGAACTGTTAAACAGTTTGCTGGTAGGTATTATTGTATACTTTGTAATTGCCAACGACTATGTTCGCCACATAATGTTTGTATTCAACGAACTCAACATCGTAATCTTGTTTATAGTTATGTTGCTTGGTACCTATACCGGCTATCGTTTAACCGAGTTAAGAAGATTTGCGCCGTTAGTAAAAAAGGTAAAATAGACAATGTTTGATTGGTTCAAAAAATTTACCTCACCCAAGCTGTTACGAGCCAAAGGCGTACTAGGTATGAATGCCCGCAACTTTCATATAATCAGCCGGTATAATCCTCGCCGATTATATCCTCTGGTTGATGACAAAGTCCAAACCAAAGCCTTGGCTCTGCAATACGGAGTAAATACCCCCAATTTGATAGGTGTAATCGAGCACCAATTTCAAGTCAAAAACATCTTAAAGATGGTCGAAAATCATAGCGAGTTTGTAGTTAAACCCTCACATGGCTCCGGCGGCAAAGGAGTATTGGTAATTAAGGGCTACGCAGAAAATTCTTTTACCCTGCCCTCCGGCAAAACTATGACTTATAACGAGCTATATCAGCATATATCCAATATTTTGAGCGGCTTGTATTCACTCGGCGGCCGCTACGACAGTGCTTTGGTCGAAGAAGTCGTCCATTTTTCCGACATTTTTAAGGACTATAGTTATCAAGGCGTTCCCGATGTCAGAGTTATTGTCTACAAAGGCTATCCGATAATGGCGATGAGCCGTCTGTCAACTGCCGAATCCGGCGGTCGAGCCAACCTGCACCAAGGTGCCGTAGGAGTAGGATTGGATATCAAAACCGGCAAGACCAAAAAAGCGGTGCAACACAATATGCCCATAACCTACCACCCTGACACCAAAGCCGATTTAAGAAAAATTGTCGTGCCTCTGTGGCGCGAACATTTGCTGATAGCCGCCAAAGCTTACGAAATGACCGGACTGGGATATTTCGGAGCCGATATTGTGCTTGACGCCCAAAAAGGTCCAATGATGTTAGAACTCAACGCCCGCCCCGGCTTAGCCATTCAAATTGCCAACGGCTTAGGACTAAAAAAGGCAATTAAGCGGGTTGATAAAAAATATCCTTCCGGATTAACCGCTGAGCAACGCGTTGATTATGTATTGGCTTAAAAATTTGCATTTAGGCTTTTGGATACCTATATATAATATCAGACAGAATAATAAAATTAGGAGGCAAATATGTCAGAAGTAAAACAAATCAAAAATTCCGAAGCCAAGAAAATAAGCGATAAAAAGACCAAGAGTTTAGCCGAAGGCAATACCAAAAAACTCACTCAAAGCAAGACCAGATCCAAAAAGATAAAACATTCCTACAAAGTCAAAGATGCCGAAAACTCTCTGGTTCTAAAACTAAAAGACGGCGATGTCGTTATTGAAATGTACCCTGATGCCGCTCCCAACCATGTTGCCAGAATTAAAGAGCTGGTTCGCCAAGGATTTTATAACGGCTTAAAATTTCACCGTGTTATAGACGGCTTTATGGCTCAAACCGGATGCCCCTACGGTACCGGCACCGGTGGTTCGGGCAAAAAATTAAAAGCCGAATTCAACCGCAATCCGCACAAACGCGGCACGGTTTCGATGGCTCGTTCCATGATGCCCGATTCTGCCGACAGTCAATTTTTTATCTGCTTTGCCGACTGTCCGTGGCTTGACGGACAATACACCGTTTGGGGCGAAGTCACTTCGGGTATGGAATATGTTGATATGATCAAAAAAGGTGACGGAGCCAACGGCGAAGTCAAAAACCCCGATGAGATTATATCAATGGTAATAGTTGCCGATATTTAAAATATTAAATACCCCAACACCAAAAAGACCGCTTTTTAAGATTTTGCAATCTCAAAAAGCGGCCTTTCTTTATTCTTTGGTTTCCGCATTAAACGGCATGCAGAAACCAAATATGACTGCTGGGATCAACTGCCACCAAAAAGGGTCAAAGCCAAAAAAATCGGCAATGACCACCTTTGCTAAAATAAGTATGGACAAAGCCGTACTCATTATAAGGTGGACGGGGGTCCCAATTTTTTCACTTTTGTGGTGCGGTATATCTCTGCCGGAACACATTAGAACCGACAATAGAATAAACCCAAACCTCCACCATCCGCTTTCGGCTGATATGCAAAACATACCAACAATAAAGACGGCGATGGCCAAAATTTTATTGACGATATCGCCTTTAATAAAAAAGGTGACAACGGCTGCAATAAGCAATAACGCATACGGCAGCAAAAGTAATATATTATCCATAATTATAATTTTTAGAATTTCATTATATCACAAATTTAGCCCATAAGCAAAACAAAAAACTTACTCTTCTCTTTCAATCACCGGCCATTTACCATCGGCAATCTGCTCCAAAGTTTTGTTAGGCTTGCCAAACCGCAAATTATAAATCCAATAATTTGCCATCACTCTTTCGATATAAATTCTGGTTTCTGCCGCCGGTATTACCTCAATAAACAATAGCGGATCACCGCCATACTTAGCATTTTTTTGCCATTTTACCAAATTTGTCGGTCCACCGTTATAAGCCGTCAGCATATAAAACAAATTTCCCTCAATAAACGGCTTGTTTAACAAATAGTCCACATACATCTGCCCCAGCTGCAAATTATATTCCGGATTAAGCAATTTATCCTTATTTTGTTTTACCGACTTATCACCACTGACATGATATGCCGTATTCGGCATCAGCTGCATCAATCCTCGTGCTCCGGCTCTGCTGGTTGCATTGTCCTTAAATGCCGATTCCTGCCTGATTAAAGCCAACACCAAAGCCTCATCGACTTTTAGGTCTTGCTCTTCATACCACTTTGGCAACGGATAAAGCTCTTTATCATATTTTCCGGCCGGCAACGCCTCCCTCTTACTTCTGGCAATGGCAATCACCAATGAATGCATTCCTTCTTGCGTTGCAATAAGAATCACCGCTTCTTTTTGCTTATCGCTCAAGCTTTCATACACATTCCAAATTTCTTTTTCAGCCAATTCTTTCTGCTCAATTTCAATCAAAAGCAAAAATCTGACCATCGCTTCCGATTGTGTAATTTCATCAATATAGTCATAAGTATCAAAGTCATTAATATAGCTGTCATCATCAAAAGCAAAATCCAAATTACCGCTCAATTTATAAGCCGCCAATATTCCGTAAAAAGTATATTTGTATTTAACCGCCTGTTTTAACATTTCTTGTGCTTTAAGGCTATTTCCCGTTTTTTCATAAGCTCTTGCCGCCCAAAAAGCACCGGCCGCCACCAACCACTCATCGGAATTTTTAGAATTTCCCAATCTGGCAAAATAACTCGCCGCCTTTTTATAATTTTTCAACTTCCACGAAGCCAAACCGGCCACCCAAGTAGCTGTTCCCGAATTATGTCTTTTTGAAGCTTTAATCCCCCATTCCAAAGCCTTTTTATCATAATTGTCTACCAGATATTTCAATGCCAGTGTCGCGGCCAATCCATCCCAATAAGGCTTTGGCGCCAATTTTTGAAACCTTTTATTTTCCAAAATTTGCCTTGCCGGCAAAGTTTTTCCTTTGGCAATATAAGAACGAAATTTTTTACTCTGTTTAACCAAAAAGTTTCTGTCACCGGCATTCAATTTTTCCAAATATTTCAACGATATTTTTTTAGTTTCATCAACCTCTGATTCAAGATTTTTTTCACTTTGTATATATGCGCATTTTTTGCGTTTGCTCAAACGATAAAGCCTTTTTGCTTGCGGAAAATCTTCATAACTGAGCAACCAATCCACCAATTCCTCACAAGAAGTTTTATACTTGGCATGCAAATATTTTTCGGCCAGCACATGTCCCAGCAAAATTTGATTATCAAGTTTGGAAATTAATTTATCAACTTTTTCAAAATCGGCTTTTTCAATATAACCAAACAGTTGTTTGTACTTTTTTATATTTCTATTTGACAAATCAAATTGTTCGGTAATTTTATCATATACCTCCGGTGTCAGCACATTTACAGCGGCATCCCCCTCATTTGCCGAGCACAAGCAAAATAAAAACTGAATAAGGATAAAAAAATTAAAGTGTTTCATTAATCTATTTAGACAACCAAACAATTTTATTTGCACATTCAACTGCAGTCATTCCCTTAACCCGACAACGATTTACTATAATATTCGGAGCCTTATCCATATTATAGCAACCATCACCGATTAAGGCATAATTATAATAGGTCTGAGTATTTGGCATAACATCAGAAAAAGAAAGGGTTGTTGTCATATCCGGCCACACCAGTTTTACATCTAAGCTGGTAATCTTTTGATCCAAATTTGAGAGTATATTAAACCTAACATTACAACCGGCCGCAGATGATATATAATTAGTTATTTCAAATTGATCATAAAACAAAAAGATATTCGAAGCCTTTTTCATTCGCCCCTTTTCATCGACCTCGACAAAGGCCTGACCGCCTCTTTGCGAACCATCAATCGTCGGTGTATTCAATCGATAAAGCTCACCTTCGGGAATAAAAACATCTTCTGCGGTATTTTCTTCTTGCACCGCTTTCTGCCTAGGCGGTTCAACATTTCCAAGCCGCATTTTGGCATTAAACAAATCTTCGGGATTAACTCTTTCCGTATCGCCATTCACAAACGCATTTTGCACATCTAAAGCGGTTCCCTCTAATGTTTCCGATTGATTTTCTTTTTTAGGCTCGGAGGTTGGAAATTTTACTGCCGGAGCTACTTTTTGCAAAGCCGGCAACGACCCCGAAGAAAAAGTCTGAGCCCAAGCCCAAGATGTGGCCAAACAACCGATAACAGCCGCGGTTCCGTACAAGAAATATGACTTAAACGGCTTTTTCAACTATTTTCCCTCATTTTCAGGAGTTTCAGAATTTTCAGCTTTACCCTCGACTGCTTCACTTTTATTTTCTTTAGTTGTAATACTTTCAATAGTAGCGGAAGCATCGGCAATCATTTTATCAACTTCTTTTCGCATATTAGCCATTTCTTCATCTTCGATAATGATTTGTTTATCATAAGAAGTTTCCTTAAATTCGGTATAATACTCCGGCATTTTCGGGCTTACATATTGGAAAATATTTGCACACTGATCTTTACCGGCTTTTCCGCTCACTGCCAGAGTCCCGCAATTATTTACCGTAACTTCCATATCATTGAGCAACAAAAAGCATCTGTCGGTATCGACTTGAGTTTTCATAGATATTTGTTGCATTGATTTAATCGGCGGCAGTTTAACATTAAGATCGATTGTTTTAGAGTTAAAGCTGGCGGTAGAATATCTGGACCGCGCGGCCCTCGGAGCGACTCTTCTTTTTTCTTTATCTTCTCTTTCTTCCAAATCAATCATATCCGACACGACTTCGTCTTCCCAACGCAAAGTAATTGACATATTTGCAATATCTACATTGGTACGATTAAAAAAGGTCGCACCGATATTACAATGCAAAACTTTTCCGTCGGCATTTTTTTCAGGAATGACATCATGAATTTTAAACAAAATCTCTCCGACACCGGCATCTTCCTCATCTGCAGCCAAAACCGGATTAACCATAAACAAGGCGGCAGACACGCCCAACATTTTCACAAAAGCATCAAACCCTTTAATCATATTTGTGTCAACTCCTCAAACTATAAAAGACCCATTACCATCATAATATAAGAAAAAATCTAAAAAACCATTAAATATTCAAAAAAATGCTATCTTGTTAATTGTTTTTATCAATTTCGTTTTTAAGCCGCAACACATCTGCCCACATTTTAGCCTTTTGTGCGGGAGTCCTCAGCAGGTAGGCAGGGTGATATCCCACCATTACCTTGATATTTCTGCCATCTCCAGAAATATATTCCATCCATTTTCCTCTGAGCTTAGAAACCGTTTCCGACATTTCCAACAAAGAATTAGCGGCAACCGCCCCCAAAGTAAAAATATAATCCGGCTTGACAATCTCAATTTGCTTTTTCAAAAACGGCAAACATATTGCAATTTCAGCATCGGAAGGAGCTCTGTTTCCAGGAGGACGCCAAGGCAATATGTTGCATATGTAGCAATGATCTCTATCCAAACCTATGGCCGCCAAGATTTTATTCAACAGTTGACCGCTTTTACCCACAAAAGCTTTTCCTATCATATCCTCTTCGGCTCCGGGAGCTTCGCCGATAAACATAATTTTTGCCTTTGGATTACCATCGCCGATAACCGTATTTTTAGCATTGTATTTCAATGCACATCCGTCAAAATTTTCGACAATTTTTTTAAGTTCATCAATAGATGATATATTTTGGCATAATGCAGCAGCATTTTTAACCGATTCGATACCGGCCACCGCAGAATAAGGAATTTTATTTTTCGTAAGCTCATTTTTTTCTTCTGACACTGGTTTCAAACAAGCATACGGCTCATCACCGCAAGTTTCATCAACTCCGGACAAAATATAAAAATCCAAACAATCTTTCAAATTCAAGATATTCTCACTCATGCGTTAAATTTAGGGCAAATATAAGCCATAAGCAAGAATAAACATTTATTTGCACAAATTTAATGATATATTTATAAAGGTATTGTATGATTGCAAAACATTTGTAATAATACACGATGGTAGATAATCAGAGAATAACGAGAAAATTTGGCAATGAGCAAAATAAGTTTTTTATCAATTTTAATGGTTTCCACGGCTCTTTTCATATCATGTTCACCGATTGTAAGCGAGCATAACTCTACTGCACCCACTACCCAAAGCAGCGCACCACAGCAAGCCTCCAATTCGTACGGGGCCTATTTATCCGGTATGGTTGCCCAAATTCGCAAAGACTATGACGGTGCGGCCGACTATTACAAAATTGCCAGTGATAAAGATCCCAACAACATAGAATTGATAAACCGCCTCTATATTTTACTAACTTCAAAAGGACGCATTGAAGAGGCTTCGGTTTATGCCGATAAGGCCATAGCCTTAAATACGGACAATAATTTTGCCTATATTCTGGTTGCGACCAAACAGCTCCATGACAGCAACTATAAAGCATCTCTGGCTACTACCGCAAAGATTAAAGAACCTACCTACAGTGCGCTAATGGTATCTGTTCTAAATGCATGGAACTATGCCGGTCTTGGAGAAGAAAACAAAGCCTTTACCGAGCTTAAAAAGCTAAAAAAAGACAAAGACTTCCTTCATCTTTATAACCAACAACGTGCCATGCTTTTAGACTACTTCAATCAAACCGCCGAAGCCGAAAAAGCCTATGAAAAAATGTTGCAAGACAAAAACGGCGAAATCTCGGTCCGGATGCTTGAATTAGTAACCAATTTTTATATCCGCAACAACCAAAAAGACAAAGCCGTTGTCATGATGAACACAATGGTTAACGGACAATATCTCGACAATCTCCTTGGTGCACTTAAAAACAAAGTAACCCAAGCCGAACCGGAAAACACCAAACCCATATTAAGCAGTGCACAAATTGGTGCTGCCGAAGCTCTGTTTGCCATTGCCTCCTCTTTCTACCAAGATGAATCTCTTGATGTCGCACATCTATACACCGCCCTTACCATATACATGAATCCCAATTATCACACTGCCAAAATTTTAATGGCTGACATTTATGAAACAAGGGAGATGTACGAAGATGCCAATAAAATATACGACAGCATTAACTCCGATGACATCGCATATTATCCGGCTCAACTCAAAAAAGCCCGCAATATGATTAAGCAAGACGATTATAAAGGTGCGGAAATTTTGCTTGAGAGCCTGAGCGAGGACTACAACGACATTAATATATATATGGAACTGGGAGATGTTTTAAGGTTGAACAACCGTCATGCCGAGGCCATAGAATATTATGACAAAGCCATAAGTATGGCCGATAACAATGTTACCCTATGGGTTTTATATTATGCCAAGGGCATCTCGCTGGAAAGACTCGGTAAGATGGATGAAGCGGAAGAATATCTACTCAAAGCCTACAACATTAACCGCCACTTTTTGGTACTAAACCACATTGGCTACAGTTGGATTAAACAAGGCAAAAAAGTAAACGAGGCTTTCGAAATGATTGTTTCGGCATACAACCAAGCTCCTTTTGACCCCAACATAAACGACAGTCTCGGCTTTGCCTTATACAATTTGGGGTACTACAATATGTCGTTAAAATATCTGGAAAAAGCGGCTGATATATATCCCTCCTCGGCGGTAATCAACTCGCACTTAGGTGACGCCTATTGGTTAGCCGGTCGCAAAAATGAAGCCAGATTTCAGTGGCAACATGCTCTTCAATTAAAAGATGACACCGGAGAGTTAAACCCCAAAGAAATTAAAGCCAAACTCCGCCAAGGTATGAAAAAAGCTCCGGAATTGAATTATGACAAAGAAGAGATAGAACAAACCATAAAAAAGATTCGCAAAACCGGCAAACAATCATCCGTAAAATTATAGCAATGCCAATACCCCCACAGCAAAAAATCGTATGGACTCCTCATCCATACGATTTAGTTTTTTTAGCTAAAAAAATAAATTATTTTTATCCCATTTTTGCCATCAAATCTTTAGGTATTCGAACCGGCTTTTTGGTAACAAGCGACAAATGTGCCGCTTTAACATCAACACTAACCAAAAGCTCATTATTTCTGGTAATCTCTTGATGCATAATCACCGTAACACCACCTATATTTGTAATCTTACAACTAACCAACAACTCATCATCCAGCACTGCAGGTTTCAAGTAATCTACTTCGCAATGTCTGACTACCCAACCGGTTTTTTCTTCTTGTTGCAAATCTTCTTGTTGTTTAGCCCCCAAATAACGCAAATATTCCGATCTTGCCCTCTCTGCAAATTTCAGATAATTGGCATAATATACGATTCCGCCGGCGTCGGTATCTTCATAATATACCCTCACCGGAAACAAAAAAACTCCGTCAACCAATTCGCCGGTAGCCGGCACAAGCGGTTTTACTATCATATCGCTAACCTTCCAACAAATCTAACTGTGGTGAATATTTTTCTTTTTTCATCTTCGGCGCCCCCAAATATTGGCACCCCAAATCCGAAATAACTCTGCCGCGAGGTGTTCTTTGCAAGAAACCAAGCTTTAACAAAAACGGCTCAATAACCTCTTCAATGGTATCTCTTTCCTCAGATAATGCTGCTGCCAGAGTATCAGCTCCTACCGGCCCGCCGCCGTAATTTTGCAAAATACAATTCAGATATCGTCGGTCAAAAGCATCCAAACCATAATCATCAACATCAAGCCGCTTCAATGCATTATCGGCAATTTTATTGTCAATTTCTTTGGCCCCGCATACTGCCCCGAAATCGCGTACTCTTCTGAGCAAACGACCTGCCACGCGTGGTGTTCCTCTGGATCTTTTGGCAATTTCCAAAGCTCCTATATCCGAAAGCGGCATATTTAGAAGTCTTGCTCCGCGTAATACGATTTTTTGCAAATCTTCCGGCGAATAAAAATCCAATCGCAAAGGAATTCCGAATCTTTCCCGTAATGGTGTCGACAACATTCCCGAACGCGTTGTTGCTCCAACTAAAGTAAAAGGTTGCAAATCGATTCTCACCGAACGAGCCGACGGCCCTTCTCCGATAATTAAATCGAGTTGAAAATCTTCCATTGCCGAATACAACACTTCTTCAATTGCCGGATTAAGTCTGTGTATCTCGTCAATAAACAACACATCATTGCGTTCCAGATTTGTCAAAATTGCCGCCAAATCGCCGGATTTTGAAATCATCGGAGCCGAAGTTGCTCTAAACCCTACCCCCAGCTCCTTGGCAATAATTGAAGCTAAAGTAGTTTTGCCCAACCCTGGAGGACCAAACAACAAAACATGATCCAAAGCTTCTCCGCGTTCTCTGGCCGCATCTATAAACACTTTCAGGTTTTCGCAAGTTGTTCTTTGCCCGACGAAATCGCTCAAAGAGTTAGGGCGCAAGCTCACCGGATTAGCACTGCCTTGCTCGTCTTCGGTTTGTTTTTTAGGGCTCACAATTCTTTCATCAATCATTTTATTTTAGTTCCTCGCCGCAAATTCCTTTAATGCCAGCCTGATAAGTTCGCTCATATCGGCATCCGGAGCTTTAATCAAAGCCTGATTAACCGCCTTATAAGCTTCCAATCTTTGATACCCCAAATTAACCAGAGCCGAAATTGCATCTTCAATCTTGGTCGGGTCATCATCACGAGCTGTTAAATTATCTTCATAAGCTTCAGTTTCTTCGGCTGCTTGTAGTCCGTTATCGTCTAATGCCATATTAATATCCTTTGCTACTTCAACGATTGGTACGGTAACGATTTTATTTTTAAGTTCGGTAACGATACGAGCCGCCAGCTTTGGTCCCACACCATTAGCTCTGGTAAAAGAGTTTTGATCTTGTGCGGTAATGGCTTGCGAAAGTTGCATCGGGGTCAAAGCAGACAATATACTCAAACAAACCTTAGCTCCCACTCCCTGCACTTTGGTTAAAGTAATAAACCATTCTTTTTCCAACGCATCGGCAAAACCAAACAAAGTAATACTGTCTTCTCTGACCACGGTTTCAATCAGCAATGACGCCGGAGATTTCAGCGTAAGTCTGCCTAAGGTTTTTGCCGAAGCAAACACCAAATATCCTACTCCGTTAACATCTATAATGCAGTAATCTTCGCCTATTGTATCGATTATACCTTTTAATTTTGCAATCATCTTATCTATCCGCTGTTTTTTTGTTTTTAAATTATACAATAAAGCACTTGCTTTCAAGCTTATTTTTGCACTTTCGGACAATAATAAACTTATCTTATTTTACCGCACCGCTCAAAAACCTATGCAAAAATTCCAACCAATCCTCGGCATCATTTTCGGCAAAAAAATCTTCCAAAAACTCAACCATTCTGTTATGACGCACCAAGGCCTCTTTTTTTCCGGTTTCGGTCAACATCAAATCTTTTAGCAACAGAGTTTTTTCAAAAAAATGATTAATACAGTTATCGGCCTTACGCCCTTTTCTCTTATAGTCTTCTGCCGACAGATTAAGCTCCGGCCAAACCTCTTTATCAAAAATTTTAATTCCGTATTTTTGTTCTCTGAAAAATGCATAATTCAGGGTTCTCACAATTCCGTTAACCCCGAGAGCATCAAGCATATCGGCATCGGAAACGATTTTTCCTTCCCAATATTTTGGTCTTACACCGGCCAACAATTTAGAATATCCCATATTTGCAATGATATCGCAAACTGCGTTTTGCACCTCAAGCACAACATTGCAATCTGCCATTATTCGTTTGGCATTGGTCAAATTGTCTGCTACCTCTTGGCCGTATATCTTATAATCATCAACATCGTGCAACAACGCACTTAAAGCAACAATTTCCTTATCTCCGCCTTCTTGCTCGGCAATTTTTTCGGCCATTTTTCTTACTCGGCACGCATGGTCGAATCCATGTCCGGAACAATCATGGTGTAAAAACTCTTCCACCTTTAAGGCAACATTATCAGCTATAGTCATTTATATTTTACTCCGTAAGCACCACGATATTGAAAATGACACAATGCAATCGCCAACGCATCGGAAGCATCATTATTTTTAGGTTTACATCCTGGCAGCAAAATTTTCACCATGGTTTCTACCTGATTTTTCTCAGCCTTACCCACCCCGACCACGGCTTTTTTAACTTTATTGGGTTCATACTCGGTCACGCTTATGCCATACATTGCCGGAGCCATTATTACTACGCCTCTTGCCATACCTAGTTTAATGGTTGAGGTTGGGTTAGAGTTCAAAAACACTTGCTCAATTGCCGCCTCATCAGGATTATAAGTTTCAATTACCTCACTCAATGTTTTATTTATCATAGCCAACCTCTCGGCAATCGGAGCTTTGGTATCGGTCGGAATAAAACCATCAGCCACATATCTTACTTTGTTATTTTCTACTTCAATCACACCCCATCCGGTAGAAGACAAACTCGGATCCAAACCCAAAATTCGCATATTATTCCCTCGTATAGCAAAAAATCTCCGTTTATTATAAAACGGAGATTTTAATTTACAAGCCATCTGGCAAACTATTCACCTTCCAAAGCTTTCAATACCTCGGCAGAAAATTCGGCATTGTGATAAACTTTTTGCACATCGTCATCATCTTCCAAAGCATCAATAAAATCCAAGAATTTCTGTGCAGTTTCCAAATCCGTGATATCGGTTTTAACCATCGGTTTCCAATCCAAACGCGAAGCCGAAGGAGTCCCGTACTTAGCTTCCAAAGCTTCGGTAACTGTATTCAAATCATCTGGTAAGGTCTCAATATCATGATGTTCTTCATCACTAATCACATCATTGGCGCCGGCTTCCAAAGCCGCCTCAAACATGGCATCCGCCTCTGCGGTTGCCAACGGATATTGAATAAAGCCGATTCTCTCAAAATTAAATGCGACCGAACCGCTTTCGCCCATAGCTCCGCCGCGTTTACCAAAAATAGTTCTGACATTGCCGGCTGTACGATTTTTATTATCGGTTAAGCACTCAACAATGACTGCTACCTTTCCGGGACCAAAACCCTCATAACGAGTTGAAGTATAATCGTCACCACCGGCAACCTGCGTTGCTTTGGCGATAGCTCTTTCAATATTATCTTTCGGCATACTCTCAGCTCTGGCGGCAGCTATAGCCAAGCGCAGACGAGGATTTTTATCAGGATCGGGTAAACCGGACTTTGCTGCTATGGTTATATCTCTGGCCAACTTTGCAAAGACCTTAGCTTTTTTTGCATCTTGAGCACCTTTACGGTACATAATATTTTTAAATTGGGAATGTCCTGACATTTGTAAAAACTCCTTACAATATTAAATCTTATCAAAAATTTTTTAAGGTCTTATACAACAATGCCATCACTTGTGCAAGATTTTTTTTACAGCTCTGCTACATCTCAATTAAATTTTTAAAATCATTAATATTAACCTTGTCTGACAAAGCAATTCCATTGGGATATTCTGGCGAAAACAAAATATAAAGCGGTAATGACTTTTTCATAAAAGTTTTTTGTAATTCTTTTGCCAAATTGCTATTTGCCTTAATATTGTATTCTCGCACCTGATTTTTCTGCATTCTTTCTTTAATATCGGTATCATCAAAAACCATCACATCATTATACATACAGACCACACACCAATCGCTATCTATTTTCACCAAAACCTTATTTTTTAATCGCACCTCATTTTCTATATTATTCATGGTCGCCGATATTTCTTTCTGAGCAAACCTTTCATTTGATAATTGACCGTTTCTAAATACAGCATAAAGTGCAACTGTTCCCACCAAAACAATAACGCAAATCTTTGCTCGATTTACATATGTATTCGATTTTTCACGACCACAAGATTTTCTGATTTCTTGCTTAAATATCTTATAAATATATAAAACCAACCACACTAAGCCAAAATATCCAAGCCACGCCGCCTTTACGCCGTAATTAAGCACTCTTCCCAAGATTGATACCGTCAAAATGATATCCACGACAAGTATAATGACGGCCGCATTTTTAAACATCACATGCCACTTCTCAGGATCAGCAAAACACGATGATACTTTTTTATATCTAAACACAATAAAATATGGTGTTGCCGCGCATATGCCAAGCAAAGCCAAAACAAAAGGCATCATCCATGGTTGTCGGTTCACCGTGGCAACAATATTTTCCATATAAGGAGGTGTGTAAATAAAAGCCAAAATTGCCATTAAGAAGCCACTTAAGACAGCTGCCGTTTTTTTGTATTTCTGCTTTAATGAAGTCAAATCAAATAATTTCCAAAAGCTAAGTAACATAAAAATTTCGATCCAAATTATTACTGTCAGAAAATAAGGATTCTCAAGATGTTCACCCCATTCAAAGCTATATCCGCCAAGTTTCAACAAACTTAACAATAAAATTGCCGCCCCAAAAGATCCCAGCACACCCAAAGCGGTATAACCAAATTCGTATTTTATATTTTTTATACCGCCAAACTCTGATAATTTCATCATTTTTGCTGCGGTTATAGGTAATGCCCCCGGCATAATAAACAAGGTCAGCCCACAAACAACAACCATCAGCACAAGACCAACCGCATTATCGGTCTCAGCCATAACATCACTACCGGCAACAACAGTTTTCTCCACGATGCACTGATTAATACCGCTGTCACCGACCCACATTTTAATTGTCTTTCCTAAAGGATTAAATGATTTATTTTTTAGCTCAAAGCTAGCCGTAACGGTATCTCCGTCAATCTGTAATTTGGGGCGTGAAAAATTATTTGCTTCGTCACCGTAAATAAATATCTTAAACTGTGATGCTCTGCTACTTTTAGCCCTCAGTGACAACAGGGCATTTTTTTCATCAAATTCTAATTCACTGAAGTCAAAATTTTTAATATTTTTATTTTGCGGTACATTTCCCCTCACCAATGCCACATGGGCCGCAAAAGTTGTTTCGTATACATTATCGGTTACCGGAACTTCAGTCGCCAGGTTCAATTTTTTTTCACCGCACATATAATCCCGACAAACATTGAGCTGTATTTTGCAATCTAACTTTAATGGCTTTGTTATATCATCAACTTCGGCTTCAAAATAAACAGGAAAACTATCAGCGTACCCCAACAACAAAGTACCGTCTTTGGTTTTAATCATAAGCGGAGCCGTAAATTTTACTTCTGCTTTTTTCAAATTTTCCGAAGCCGAAAAATCGATTTTTATACCTTTATAATTTTTATATTTCTGCAACAAGACCAAGGTCTTTTTTTTAGGATATACTTCAATGGTTCCGGTAAATTTTCCATCTTTTCTGACACCGGTATATTCTGACAAAATTACAGCTTTAACATTTTCATTTTCATCGTCGACAGCCAGTTCTTTTCCTCTAAACCTATCAGGCAAAAGATCTCGCCAATCAAAATTAAAAACTTTTGCCCAATCTTTGTTTATAAAAGCTTTTTTAAGTTTAGCCATTGTCTCTGACGGTCTTTCGGAATTACTGTCGATAGCCAACTTTTCCTTTATTGCCAGTTTGTCTTTCGGTGAATTTGAATAAGAAACTACTTTCTTAAAATCTTGAATAACAAGTGGGCTATCTGTTGGAATATATTCCTCACTTTCTCCCATTTCATACTGGCTATCATCAAAACGCAGCGGCATTTCCACACTCGCTACCCAATCAACGACCTTTTTCTTAACCTTTTCATACCACGCATAAACTTCTGCGCCGTTTTTCAAATATCCCTGCCATTTTTCTGCGTGTTCTCTATCAAAATACGGATATTTATCCATCAGCTCTTCTGTAATATCCGTTTCACTGTTTTCATCAAAAGTTTTAATGTATTTTTTCAAATCATTAACATAATTGGCCCCGGTTTCCAATACACCTACATTTTCCGGATAATAAACATCATCGTTTTCGACATTCAAAATCACCCGCCCTTGTGCCTTTGCGACAACTGGTGAGCAAACAAGAAGAAACCAAATTAAAAAATGAACATACTTTTTCATAAGCAAAATACAAAAGCAAATTGATTTTAAGGCTAATATATCCTATATTATAATATAGATATTGTATACATAAAGTTAAAACGAAGCAGGGACTATGGATAAAATTGATATAAAAAATCTTACCGGCAAATGCCTAATCTCACTAACCGATTTTAGTGATGAATTTACAGATGCCTTGATATATGTTTGTGCTCACAATTCCGATGGAGCCATGGGATTTGTTATTAATAAAAGAATCAAAGATTTTATGCCGTCAGATTTAATTGCCGATTTAAACTTTAATCTGCCCAATCTTTCGCTTCCGGTTGGGTTATATAACGGCGGCCCATTAGAAAAAGCCAAGGGTTTTATTATTCACTCTAATGAATACCATCGCCATGACAGCATTGACAACGGCGGCGGTATAGCCATATCCTCATCATTGGAAGTTTTGCAAGACATCTTTACCGGCCAAGGCCCACAAGAAAAGATGATTGCGCTTGGCTATGCCGGCTGGGCTCCCCTGCAACTAGAAAAAGAGATTGCCGAAAACCGTTGGCTGGTCACCGAAGCCACGCCGGAGCTGATTTTTGCTCATGACGACGCCGCCAAACGCAACCTCGCACTGTCATATCTGGGCATTGATTACGAAAACTTCACTCCGACCATCGGCCGAGCTTAATACAAATCAGATTTTTTTCCAAGTTGTACCTTGCGGAGAATCTTCAAGGATAATACCTTTTTCTTTCAAATCATTTCTGATTTTATCAGCCAAGGCATAATCTTTATTTTTCTTCGCTTCGGCTCTTTGGAGTATAAGTTTTTCAATTTCCTGAGCCTCATCACCGACTGAACCCTTAAACCATTCTTCCGGATCTTGCCACAATATTCCCAACAGCTCTGCTGACTTCAACAAAGTAGTTTTAGCTTTTGCCTTATCAGCATTGCTTTCGGCCTTATTAAGAGCATTAACCAACTCATGAACATAGCTCAATGCCAAGGGAGTATTGATATCATCTTCCAGAGCATTAACGATTCGCTCATCGGCCAAAGAGTAATCACATTCAACATCTTTTACTCTAAGCAAAGCATTATAGAACTTATCCAAAGTTTGTTTGGCTGCTTCTAATCCTTCAAAAGTAAAGTTAAACGGCTGATGATAATGGGTTGTCAAAAACAACAAACGCAAAGCCTCTGCCGGAGCTTTTTCCAGCACTTGGTCTATGGTATAAAAATTGCCCAAAGACTTAGACATTTTCACCCCGTCGACCATCAGCATACCGCCATGTACCCAATAGTTGGCAAATTTCTCTCCCGGATGAGCGCAAAGTGACTGTGCACATTCGTTTTCATGGTGCGGAAAGATTAAATCAGAGCCACCGCCGTGAATATCAAATGAGTTACCCAAGAGTTTTGAGCTCATTGCCGAGCATTCCAAATGCCACCCCGGACGCCCGTATCCCCAAGGACTGTTCCACCCCGGTTGGTCGGCATCAGAAGGTTTCCACAAAACAAAATCCGCCGGATTTTTCTTATAATCGGCCACTTCGATTCTGGCCCCGGCAATCATTTCTTTCATGCTGCGACCTGATAAAAAGCCGTAGTTAGGCATTGAGTCCACATCAAACAAAACATGACCTTGAGCCTCGTACGCGTGGCCCTCTTTCAAAAGTAATTCGACCAACTCTATCATTTCGTTGATATACTCGGTTGCTCTGGGCCGATAGTTTGGAGCAAGCACATTAAGTTTAGCCATATCATCAACATACCACTGATATGTCTGCTCGGTAATTTCTCTGATAGACTTGCCTGTTTCTTTGTGTTTATTTAAGATTTTATCATCAACATCGGTGATATTCGACACATAAGTAACATGCTCTTTTCCGTATTTATTACACAATACTCTAAACAACACATCAAACACCACCGGTGTTTTGGCATTCCCCAGATGAGCTCTGTCATAAACCGTAGGTCCGCAAACATACATTCTGACATTATTCTCATCAATCGGAACAAATTCTTCTTTGCGTCGTTTCAGGGTATTAAACAAATACATTTTAATTTTCTCCGTTAAGCGGTTATTCCCATAAGGCGATTATATGCTTTACTGCGTCCGATTAAAGGCAACAACAATTTTAATTCCGGCCCGTTTTCTTGTGCTGTCAAAGCTTTACGCAACGGATGAAAAAGCTCTTTACCTTTTTTACCGCTGATATTTTTAACTTCATTAACCCACTGACTATAGGTATTTTCATCCCACGGTTCCGGCGGTAATAATTCGGCAGCCTTTTTGGTTAGGTCTGCATCTTCAATCAGCGGAGTAATTTCTTGGCGGCAAATTTTTTCCCACTCATGCACTTCATCAACGGTATTTAAGTTGCCTCTGACAGCATTCCAAAAACTTTCGTCAACATCGACTCTTGATTTTACCTTTTCATAAGGCATCTGTCTGACAAATTTATGATTAAAGAGCTTGAGTTCTTCTTCATCAAACTTTGGCTGAGCTCTGCCGATTTTTGCAAAATCTAGCGATTCGGCAAGAGTTTGCAAATCATAAAATGGCTCAATGGCTTCCGATGTACCGAGCTTTGCCAAAAATGAGCAAATAGCCATAGCTTCCACACCCTCGGCTCTCAGTTCACGAACGCCGAGCGAACCCAATCTTTTAGAAAGTTTTCCTTCCTTACCGGTCAACAGCGGCAGGTGTGCAAACTGCGGCGCTTTTCCGCCCAAAGCCTCAAACATTTGAATCTGAGTTGCCGTATTGGTCACATGGTCTTCGCCCCTGATAATATGAGTAATCTTAAAATCAAAATCATCAATCACCGACGGCAAGTGGTAAAGATAGCTGCCGTCTTCTCTGATGATTACGGGGTCGGCCAAATTAGCGGCATCATAATGGATTTTGCCTCTGACCAAATCATCCCATTCAATAACCCCCGGATTAAGCTTAAAGCGGTAGTGAGGTTTACGACCTTCGGCTTCATATTTTTTAATATCCTCTGCCGTAAGTTTCAAAGCTCCTCTATCGTATATTGGCGGTCTGCCCTGAGCCATTAATTTCTTACGCATTACCTCAAGTTCTTCGGCTGTTTCATAACAAGCATAAACTCTGCCCTCAGCCTTAAGCTTGGCCACCACTTCGTCATATCTGGCAATTCTTGCAGACTGTCTGGCTTCTTCATCCCATTTAAGGCCAAGCCAAACCAAGATATCAAGAATAGCATCTTCATATTCTTTTTTCGAACGCAAAACATCGGTATCATCAATTCTCAACAAGAATTTTCCGCCCAACTTCTGAGCCAACAACCAGTTAAACACGGCAGTACGGGTATTACCGATATGCATAAAGCCCGTAGGGCTCGGAGCAAATCTGACTTTCACATCACTCATCTAGAAACAACCTCTGTAAAAAATATAAAACAAACTTCTGATGAGAGTAGCTTTTTTAGTTTTGAATTTCAAGGGATTTTTGTTGATTAACAGCTTTTTCCCGCAAATTTAATTCCATTGAGGCGGTTATATCGCCCAAATCCTCTAAAAACCAGTCAATTTCACCATCATCCTGAGCAATCATTTCATAAAATTTTCCTCTGTAAGCTAAAAGCAAGCTGCTTTCTGCTACTTTCACATCCACCGCCTTTATTTTGCCATCAACTTTGTGCAGCCTAAACACCAAAGTAATCACTTGCTTTTCTTCGCCCAAATTTACTTTTACATTAGTTACGACATTGGTAAAATTACCATCGACTTCGGCATTTTTGATTTCATATTTCACATGTCTGGCATAATCAAGCGGCAAGGTCTTATAATAAGCCAGTCCGTAACGCAGAAACAACTTTTGATAAGCTTGTTTTTGTTCTTCATTCATCTGCCGCCAATATTTTCCCATTACAAAACGGCTCACATAATCCACATCAATATAAGTTACAAAAAGCTCATCAAGTTTTTGAAAACGCAAGTTCAAATCCGGCTCCTGAAAAGCCATGAGCAATTCTTCGCCTTTGGTTGCAGCAAAATTTAAGGCCTCATCTTGGCTCAAAATTTCCGCAGAATAAGCATTCGTCGAAAAAATCAAAAACAGGGCTGTGATAACTTGCAAAATTTTGTTACTTTTCATAAAAAACTTTCCTATAATCCAAATATCTTTTTTTATGGTATATACAAATGGTTAAAAAAATGACTCTAAAGTCTTTGTTTTTTATTTTTTGCGGAGTTCTGCTCAGCGGTCAAGCTTTCGGAGCTCAAGCTTTCTCACAAATTAAAGAACGGCAATATGTTGCCTGTGGCACCAGTCGCGATTATCAGGCTCTTGCCTACATCAAGGACAAAGAGCTAAAAGGCTTTGACGCCGATTTATGTCGAGCTTTTGCCGCCGCCTTTTTGGGCGACCCTAACAAATTTAAGCTCATTCCCGTTGCCAAATCAAATATAGGTCAGGCTCTAAACTCCGGCAAAATAGATATTATGCTAGGCCACAGTTCTCTCAGTTCATCAGAGGAAGCCAAACAATTTGTAATCCCTGTCGACACCCTGTTTTTTGACCGTCAAATTTTTGCCTCCAGAACCGCTAAAGATGCAACCTCAATGCGTGATTTTGCCGATACCAAAGTCTGTGTTTTACGCAATTCCGAAGCCAAAACCTTTTTAAGTGAATATAATCAGAAATATGCTCTTGGGCTAAATATCATAGAATTTCCCAATCTCACCAAATTAAAAGAAGCTTTTTACTTAAAAAGATGCGATTTAATCACCGGCGATGAAATATTTGTCAAAAACATAGTTTCATCTCTCAAAGCCAAAGAACCGGCACAAGTATTGCCCGAAGAAATAGCCTACATCCCGATAAAAGCCTATTCGGCCGGCAACAACCCCTCACTAAATATTGCCGCGAGATGGATTATCAATGCCCTAAAATTAGCCTCGGCATCAAAAATAACTTCACAAAACATTAAGACCTATGCCGCCACCAAAAGTCCGTCAATACAAAATCTGCTTGGAATAAAGCCGCAAGCCTGGCAGAAACTGGGGCTTGTTCCGTCTTGGGCCGAATACTATATTCAATCTTATGGCAACTACACCGAAATTCTTGACCGCAACATCGGTCAAAATTCCGAACTCCAGCTTGATATAAAACAAAATGATTTAATTGATAACGGCGGATTTTTAAGCTACCAGCAATTTATCTAAATTCTTGCTTTTATAAATTCTGCAGCCTTTTGCACCGACGAGGAATCGATTCGATGTGAGCAATCCTCGGCCACAAATTTTTGCACCTTGCACCCCAAAGCAGTTAAAGCATCATAAGTAAAATCCAAAGCTCTAAACCTTATGGTATTATCAACATCTCCATGGATTAGTAACACATCAGGCGTTGATTTTAAATGCTTTTCGGCATAGCCTTTTGCCGCCAAAATTCCGCTAAAACTAACCACTCCGGCCATTTTATACGGGCACATCAATCCCAAATGAATGGCAAGCATCGCTCCCTGAGAAAATCCGCACAAAAATAAATCTTCGTAGCTTAACTTATATTCATTCAACAGATTATCAATATAATCCAGCAAATAAGAAGAAGCTTCCTCCAGTCCCAGGGTCATACGATTATAATATTCGATAAACTCATCCCAAGAATTAGTGGATCGGCGGCAATCATTAGGGTCAAACCGATGCATTGAGTACCACTGTCTTTTAGTTGCATCAATTTCATTCAAGTACGGAGCCTGCGGAATATGCAACGCAACATCTCTAATCTCGAGCAGAGCTTGAGATTTTTTATCTATATGTTCAGCGGTATCCTGATATCCGTGTAAAAATACGATTAATTTTTTAGGGATACCGTTTATATGAACAATTTCTTCCGAGATCATGAGCTTATTCCGATTCCCAATTCAACTAGTCCTTCTCTTAAAGCAAATAGTTAAATAAATCGTTAAACCCTCGCTACAAGGCAGTAACGAGGGCCTGTTTTTTAGATTAATATGCAGAAGTTATTCGTCGGTAGTCAAAATCATATAGGTTAAAGCATCATCTGAGGCTTCCAAGATTCTAAAACCGTTACCGTTAATCATAATCAACCCCGGTTTATTGGGAAAACTTATTCTTTCATATTCGCCGGCATCTTCATCATCTTCAAAAGCCAAATAGTCAAACCATACTCTATCCAACTTAACGCCGCCATATTTTATCTCATAGCCGCCATAAACTTTTCCGGAGGTCATAGAATTTTTAATTACTTTTTTCATCTTCAAGTCTGACGGATAAACAAACACATCTTCATCAAGAAGTTTAAGCGTTCCGTCATCAACCCATCCGGCCTTATTATAAAAGTTTCCCTGATTATCAAACAAGAAAACATAATCATCCAATCCGCTCGGCAACAGGTTATATTCCGCACCGTCTACCGACACTGTTCCCAAAATTTTATACTCTTGTCTGTTAGACAACTTGGTAGGAACCGTTGTGGTTTGCAAAGCACCTTTTTTACTTGGAACATAGGCTATTGTTTCATACATATCCACGACAAAAAACTTATCGCTCAACACCGTCTCGCCTTTTTTAACGGTCAAGGCTTTATTCAACACAAAATTATGCTCTCTTCTGTCTTCACTTCTAAGCAACATTTTCTCGGTATCGGCAAAATTAATGGTGTAGCCGTTAACCATATTAAGAATTTTTTTTCTAACTGGAACCAGATCATAATCACCGGCTCTAATGCATCCGGATACCAAAAGCAAGCAAATCAACGACAAAATTTTTTTCATTTCAGCAATCTTTATATATAAAAAGCGGTTGTATAAATTTATTTTTAATTATTATATCATAAAGTCGATTTAGTAAACAAAATTATAACAATATACAGGATAAAACGCCATGACTTCTACTTGTTGGCAAATAACCTTTCAGGCACAAGAACAATATGATGAACGATTCTCCGATTTTATGGAAGAATTTTTTGAAGTTACCGCCCAAAACTATACCCCTGATAATTTAGACCAATACATTGGCTACACTTCCGGAAGTTTTGATGAAAAAGGCATGAAAAAGCTTGCCGCAAGTTACGGCATAGAGTTGCCAGCCTATGATGCCAGCGAGCTCAAAAGCGAAAACTGGCTCAAAGACTATGTAATAGAATTTCCGCCTTTTGAGGTAGGCAATTTTTGTATCTACGGCATTCACGAAAAAACAGCCCCTCAAAGCGACAAAACCCTGCTTCAAATTTATGCTGCCACCGCCTTTGGCTCCAATCACCAAACCACCCGCGGCTGCATTGAGGCTATGTGCGATTTAAGCTCTGAGGGCTTTGCACCTAGAAAGATTTTAGACATCGGTACCGGCTCCGGCATTTTGTCATTATGCGCTGCCAAACTCTGGCCAAACTGCAAAATCATCGCCTCCGATATTGATGACGAAGCCGTAATCGTAACCAACGGCAATGCTCAAACCAACAAGCTCGAGGCTCAAATAACCGCCGTATTAAGCGACGGCTACCAAAACAAAATAATTAATGATTTTGCCCCCTGCGATTTAGTTTTAAGCAACATATTAGCTAATCCGTTGATAGCTTTTGCCCCCGATTTAAGTTCTCATCTAAAATCCGGCGGTTACTGCATACTTTCCGGTTTTGTAGACAATCAGGTCTCCGATGTCATCTCTGCTCACGAAGCAAACGGACTAAAGCTAATCAAACTTTATTCTCACGATAATTGGCGTGCGGCTCTTATGCAAAAAAAGGATTAATAATATGACTTCAATATCATCTGTTCAACAATACCTAACCCAACACAAAATCGATGCCTACATCGTCACCCGCAACAACATGTTTTTGGGGCAAGATGTATTGGAAGAAGAAAACAAGATAAAAGAGCTCAGCGGATTCACCGGCTCTGCCGGCAACATGATAATATTCCGCGACAAAGTTTTTTTACTGGTCGACGGCCGGTACGATATTCAAGCCCGACAACAAACCTCAGGACAAAATATCGAAGTTGTCTGCACACGCGATTCGATAGGTTCGTTTATCCAACACAATATCGAAGAACCCTGCAAATTTCTGTATGATTCGTGGTGTCATTCCATCTCCGAAGTAGACTACTGGAAACGCGCTCTGCCCGACCACGAATTTATAGAAGACAAAGACAACATTTTAGGCTCAAGAATAAGCTCTCGTCAGGGCGAAATTTTCGAACTTGAAGAAAGCTTTAGCGGCATATCATCAGAAGAAAAAATTTCTTACCTGACCAAATTTTGCCTTGATAACAAACTCGACGGTTATTTTTTAAGCGAATGCGATTGTGTCTCATGGCTGATGAATTTGCGTTCCGATTTAATAAAATACACGCCGATTATCAGAGCCTTTGCCCTGGTTTCCGCAAGCGGTGAAGTAAGTTTATTTATCAACGACTTTTCCAAACTTGAGCAAGAGTTAGAACTTTGGAAAGGCAAAAAAATCGGTTTGAGTTATAACCGCACTTCCAAAAAGCTGCAAAGCCTAATGAAATCCCGCCGCATTTGGCTAAGCAATCTAAACAACCCCGTAAACGAATGGAAAGCTTGCAAAAATCCGGTTGAGATTACGGGAATAAAATCGGCACACTTGCGTGACGGTGTAGCAATGTGCAAATTTTTATCTTGGCTTTCAGCTAACTGGCAAGGACAAGACGAACTTTCCGTCGCCGCCAAGTTAGAAGATTTTAGAAAACAAGGCGATAACTACTATTCTTTGAGTTTTGCCACCATTGCCGGCTGTGGAGCCAACGGGGCGATAGTCCACTATCAAGCCGACGCAAAAAGCAACCGCGCATTGACCGAAGGCTCACTTTTGTTGCTTGACAGCGGAGCCCAATATTTTGACGGCACCACCGACATAACCCGCACTATTGCTTTAGGAGAGCCGAGTGCCGAATGCAAATCAAGCTACACTCAGGTTTTGAAGGCTCACATAGCCGTATCTTCAAGTCTGTTTCCGCTTAATACTCCGGGACTTTCGCTTGATGCGGTATCAAGAGCGGTTTTATGGCGCTACGGCAAAGACTATGCTCATGGTACCGGCCATGGGGTCGGACATTTTTTGAGCGTTCACGAAGGACCGCAATCCTTATCGCTAAAGAGTTTGGCTCCTTTGCAAAAAGATATGATTGTTTCGATAGAGCCCGGATTTTATAAAGAAGGCGAATACGGCATCAGAATTGAAAATCTGGCTATGATTGTCGAGACTTCAACCGAATTTATGTCGCCGATGCTAAAGTTCGAAGCTTTGACTCTGGTACCGTTTGACCAAGCTTTGATTGATAAAAGCTTGCTAAATGCCGAAGAAATCCAATGGCTAAACAACTATCACCAAAAAGTTTGGCAAGAGGTATCTCCTCTTTTAGACCCCGAAAGCAAAAATTGGCTACAAAAAGCCTGTGCCGAAATTTAGATTTAAGCTATTTAAATTTTCGATAAATGTATTATTTTGATTCTTGCAATAACAATCACTCCAAGGAGAAAAAGAAATGAAATACTTTTTATGTTTAGCGGCATTTCTAGGTTTTTGCAACTTTGCTTATGCTCAAGACGGCAACCAAATGTTACAAACCGAGGTCGAAGAAGAATACTACCAACAAGAAAACGAAAGTCCCGAAAAGTCGAACATATATATTTTCTTCAACAACCAACCCTGTCAAAATTGCCCGCAAGCCATCGCCATGATAGAAGAAGCATACAATCAAAACTTTTTGAATCAATACAATCTCTACACCATTGACTATGCTGATGACACCAATTCCGGATTTGTACAAATGTTTGCATTGAGCAATCCCTTAGAAGTTGTAATGGTACAAATGGACAATGGCGAAATGCAAGGCTACCAAAAGATAGAAGGCATCACCGACATGGTACCCGACCCGATGGCCTTCAACGAATATTTTGTTTCGCAGGTTAACGGCTACTTAGGCGGCGAATAACGAATAATTCTAAAAAAACATTCAACTCCGCACCAAACTCGCGGAGTTTTTTTTGCTTTATCTGCTTGACAAATTTTGCCAAATACATCATTAATAGAAACAAGCAAATATTTTTATTAAACTATTAAAAAAAATAATAATATGAAACTAAAAAATTTAACACTTATCGAGGCGACCCAGGCCTTGCAAGATGTAGTACCCGTTGCCATTCTAAACGCCGCCGACATTCAACTACAAAAGCTTGAATGCTTATTGGGGTTTAACAGCGGCAAACGTTCTTTCCGCAAGGGTGATACCGGCTATGCTTGGACATACTGGCGCAAGCGGGAGATTTACTTTATCATCCCCGGAGAAGAGGATGTTTATATTTCCGGTGAGCAAAATCTTCGGATTAGTCATCTCAAGTTTGGCGAAAGTGTTCCGGTGGTTATTGAAAAAGATGTTTTGCAGACCAAAACTGCAAATTATCAGCTGATATCTGATAGGTTTGGTGGCAAACGACTGATTCCCGAATGGTGGCTTGACGCAGAGAGGGTTAACGAGTTCTACTCGACTAATCCTAGGCGAACCAAGCATTGCCTGCAAGAGATCATAATCGGAGATGATAAATTTCTTGCCTGGCGCTTTGCATCGGCAACCCCCTGTGCCTTGCATTGGTTCGTCATCGAGAACGGAAGCTTTGTTTCCGCCTGTGATAGCCAACGGCACCATTTTGCCCTGCCGCAAAAGCAAAAAAATGCTTTTGTCTTAAGCGGCAGCATTTTACGGTTTAAGTAAAAAAACACCTGCAAAACTATTGATAGTTTTGCAGGTGTTTTTTATTGCCATTCTCGGGTTCGTGTTTTCCTCTTTGTCATTCTCGGGTTCGTGTTTTCTTCTTTGTCATTCTCGGGCTGTTTTTCTTCTTTGTCATTCTCGGGCTTGTCCCGAGAATCTAATAAAACAATGTGCCATAGCTTCTGAGACCCTCGGGTCAAAGCCCGAGGGTGACAGGGTGTGTGGTGGTCGAGGGTGACATATAAAGAAGTGTCATTCTCGGGCTTGTCCCGAGAATCTACCTCAACAAACAAGAAAATAACTTTTAAACAAAAAGAAACCCACCGGCCTAGCCGGTGGTTCTTCTCAAGCGGGTGTAACCCTAATGGTGCCAGCGAACGCCTTAAGGGCGTATGACGGTCTGACAGGGCGAAGATTACTTGCTACCCGTAAACGGG
>CALYBC010000019.1 GCA_944393725.1 uncultured Alphaproteobacteria bacterium
AAGTAGAATATATGAGCAGCAGTTCAGAGAAAAACAGATACAGGAACAAAAAGAACGTCAACAAAATGAACGAGAGAATCGTAGAGACCAAATAACAGAAGAATATAATCAGAAAAGTCTTGAATTGACAGAACAAGCTAAGTTGCTTAATGAGAAGTCAGTAAAATTTACAAAATTATCTTTATGGATTGGAGGTATAACATTGCTTGTAACTACAATCGGAGCAATTTTTACCATTTTAAGTTATTATCGGTAAATATTAAATTTATATTGTAATAAAGGAAATACCTAAGGATGAAATAATAGAGCTAAATGACCTTATTTTCAATGAGTTTGTTTTTCTGACATTGAGTCGTTGATGTATATAGGTTCCTAATCTCAATTTTTTGATACATATGGAGCTAAGTAAGTTTTAAACGTATTGATTCTTAATTTTTAAAGTTGTACTGTTATTTTTAATGGGTGCTATTCTTTTGGTAAAGGCTTTTGTATGAAAATTATACGTCCAAGACTTACAGATTTTTTTAATATCCCCGTTACTCAAGAACAGTTAGATTTTGCGATTCCTTTTGTTGATGAAGATATTCCCCTTTATGTTGACCCATTTTTATTGTGGAAATCGCCATCTATGCAAGATACTTCTTTGCATGCATCTGTATTGAACTCATTTAATCATCTTGGTTACATGGTAAATACAGGTAATGAAAGTGGGGCTATTGAGCTTCTAAAAGAGCTTTCTGAATGTCCTGAGGTGGGTTTAGGAACATCGAAAACTAAAAAAGGTGCTAAGATTGGAAACAAGCTGGCAGAGGAAATATTGTCATTGTTTAAGAGTATTCCTCAAATACAAAAAAATGGATTTACTCATTTTGAAACAATACAGATGCTTATTGATGGTATTTCTAAGGATAGGATAAGTGATATAACTTGTAGTTTAATTAAATCTTTTCTTATTGATTATACGATACAAAGTTCAGAGGAAAATAAAATTCCTTTAGTTAAAACATATGGTTTGATGGTTTATAATGCTAAATCTAATATCTTTAAGAAAGAAGATGTCTTTTTACCTCAAAATCCAGAAAGTAAGCAACCTATCATATTTGTTCCTAAAAGATGGCTTAGATATATTCCTTGGCTTAACTATGATGATTATTTCAACTCTTTTTATATAAAGGATATTGATGATAAAATCGATAAAAATGAATTAGGCAGAATAAAGATACTTAAGTATAATAGAGAAAATTATGGTACTGTACAGTCATATGTTGAAATTAAGGAGCGAGAACAGAAAGATTGTTTTAATGATCCCTTGTTTAAGCAAATACCTATAATATCAGCGAAGAGAAAACTCTTAGAATTGCAAAAATTACCAACGGGAACAGTTGATGCTGCTGATAAAAGATATGAAAATGTTATTGTTCAGTTGTTTTCATCAGTTTTTTATCCTCATTTGGATTTTGCAGATAGCCAAGCTAGAACGGATAGTGGTGTATTAATTAGAGATCTGATATTTTATAACAACAAAAACCTTCCGTTTCTTGAAGATATATATAACAAGTATGACTGTAGACAGATTGTGATGGAGTTAAAAAATGTTAAATCTCTTGATAGAGAACATGTAAATCAATTAAATAGGTATTTATCAGAGTCTTTTGGTAGATTTGGTATATTAGTAACACGGAATGCACCTCCAAAGAATGTTCAGAAAAACCTTATAGATTTATGGTCGGGACAAAGAAAGTGTATATTGGTTTTGACAGATGCGGATGTTGATTTAATGGTTAATTTATTTGAGAGCAAGCAAAGATTGCCTATTGAGGTTATTAATAGAGCTTTTGTTGAATTTATGAGAAAATGTCCATCATAAGAAAGGAGTGATATGAGTAACAAAATCGCGTTAGTGCCAAGTCATTTTGAAAAGATTAATAGTCAGCTAGAAGGCCTTCATCAAGAGATTAGTGTGTTGTCTAAAAAGAATCCTGATGGTGCAGTAAATAAATTTAAAATAAATCACATAAATTCTGTCCTTGATGAAGCTAATAAATTGTTAATGGGGCGTTATATGCCTCTAAAAGGATTTAATAATTTTGATGTTGATGAATTGCCGTCTAATAGTGATATTGTTTTTGTTTTAATGCAATATTTGATGTGTATGGAGCAATTAAGAAGCGACAATATTGCTTTTGACTTTGGGGAGTGGTTTTGGAAAATTGATGGAGAATTAACTGATGTAAGAACGGGACAGCCTAAAAAATTGGAGAAATAAAAATGGGAAGAGATAAATATTATATATCACAAACAGATGCTGATAAATTTGATATGATATATCCTCTGATAGTGTCAATGTATAAGGAAATGAAGGATTTATCATCAAAAAAAGCTGATGGAGCATTGAATAAACTAAAGATTAAAATGATTAACAGATTACTTAATACTGCACAGGAATTGCTTAAAGATCATCCTGTAATAAAATTTTTAGAAATTTTAGATGATGATACAATTCCTCAAAATAGTGATGTTACTTTAATTCTTAAGCAGTATATAGATGCCTTAATACAGTTTAAAAATGTCTATGTTGATCATAATTATCGTTGGAATATTGAGGATCAAGGTTGATTGAAAAATTATTTTAAGTTGTTTAAACATTAAGTATAGATTCATTTTATAGAATTTTTTTGATTTTTGGTTTGAGTATTGTGATAAAAATAGTCCGTGGATTGTCTTATAAGCCCTGCCAATAAAAAAGGTCACCTTTTAGGGTGGCCTTTTTTATTGGCATTTAGGGGAAGTTAGGTTCGAACTCACGGGGAAGTGAGTTTGACTACCAGCGAGAGCGAGACGAAAGTATCGCGGTCAGCTTTAGCTGGCGAGCGCAGTGAACGACCGAAGGAAGTAATCTTACTGCCCCTGCCACTCAAGATGAAGACGCTGAAAAGCGTCTTTTTTCTTTATAAATCAATAAGTTAATCGAGTCCGTGTGAGGTATCGTTATAGATATCAGTTCCCGATTATTATACGGACTATTCCAAATAAAATTCTTTATTTTACAAGTAGTTAATCTAGTAGGAATTTTGCTATAGTTTGGAAATAAATTATTTATTATAAAAAACATCAATGTTTTTACTGATTAATTTTCCTTTTTTATAAAGCAATTCTTAAGAAATGTACTTTAGTATAATAATATAGGTGGAAAAGTTATTGTTTCAAAAGATAAAATATGGTATTATAGACGTAATTCGACACAAAAAATGTTTAGGAGATTGATATGTCTGATAATCAGAAGATATATATTGCAAAAGGAATTTATTTGGAATTTAAGGAAGAGGTCAATGGTAAATATTCTTTCTCGAGCAACGATCCCGATGTGCAAAGTTGGTGCGAAAATGTTAAGACTAAACAAGTAAAAGGGAAAGATATTAAGTTTGTTGCAGGGGCTGCAAAAAAATATAAATCAGAAGGAAAAAACAACACTCCTAAAAAGGCGGAAAATGTTCAGCAAAAAAATGTTGCTTCAACAAAATCAGCTATAGATCCTAATACAATTGGTGGATGGAAAAATGATCCCGTTAGTGCTCTTAATCAATATTGTCAGAAATCAGGTTTGAAAGCTCCAGAATATCGGACAGCAGTTCAGCAAGCTAAAGGTGAAAATATTGTAATGGTGACTTTAGTTTCACAAAACGGGCAAAAAATAAGTTCATCTGCATCTAATGCAAAAGAAGCTAAGAAAAATACAGCATGGATTTATGCTTTTGATTCTTTAGGTGTAAGTGGTTTGGAAGAGATAGTTCGGAAACTCAAAACGCCCAACGTACAAGATGTAAAAGAGAATGAAATTAAAACGAAAATTGCTAATTTGAAAAAGAAGAAAAATGCTTATCAGGATTTTGCTTCTTCTGTAAATGCAGCTAAGGAACATGTTGAATTTGAAGGAAAAGAAGCTCCTTGGTATGTATGTCAGATTGATGATAAAGAGGCTTTTTTTGAAAATCTTGATAGAGATAATATTGATATCAATGATAAGTATACAAGTTTTGATATTTATGGAAATACGGAAAAACCACAATCTTTATTTAGGTTGGCGTTAGAACGTAGTCCAGAAGTGGCTTTAGCTATTGCCGAAAGATCAGATTTTGTTCCGGATATGGTTGAGATAAAAGACTTTATGATTAATGCTAATTTTCTGGATATGCAGAATTTTGTAGCTCAAAGTGTTAGAATCTCTTTGGAAAAAGCGGATTTAAAAATTGATGATATATTGTCCAAAGAGCAGAGTGAGAAGATATTTTATAATCAGACGGTTTTAGACGATCCTAACTATAGCGAAATGGTTAGTTTATTGTTAGATCATCCAGAGCTTGATATTAACCAAACAGTTAGAGATGAATATGGAAATGATTATTATAAGGGTAAACCATTAAACTTTTTAGCTTATGCGAAAAACAAAGATGTGTTTGAGAAGGCCTTAAATCGTCCGAAAACGGATATTCTCAATATAAATACCGAATGGGATGGTGATGGGGATTATTGGCCTAATCCAATTTATAATGAATGTAAAAAACTTTTGAAAGATAAACAAGCACAAGAGATTGTAAAAAGTAAGCAATTATCATCATATTTAACAAAATAGGAGAGAATAATGGAAAAATTAGAGTTTTTATCTGCGGCAGATAATGAAGAACATTTGCTCAGACATTCAGATGGTGCTTCTTTAACTGTTGGTTCAAAAGCGATAAGCTCTACAACAAAAGAAGATGTTGCAAGCATTTTAGCTAAGACAGATAAAGCTTATCAAGAAGAAATTGAAAAGCATGGTAATCCCGGACGAAAGGTCTTTGCTATTAAAACGGATCGTTGGGTCGGAACAGATGCTGTAGTTCCTGCAGAAGAATTACAAGAAAATAAGATTTTTAATATAGTGAGAGAACCAGGAACCCGTGGAGAAGCCAATATTAAAGTAGCTCTTATTGATGCTAAAGATATGCCTAAAACAAATGTGGTTCATGCTATTTATGGTCCATATGGTCCAACAGGAAAAGGTGGAATTTATACAATGATATTTGGTGATCCGGGTGAACCTTTTCCAAGAGATTTACCCGAAGATGCTGATGCAAGATTGGTTGCAATGAATGAGAGAGCAAAAGAATATTGGAATGGAAAGGATGGTAAAGGCGCTCACGCTTTTTTGGTCACACCTCAAGAATTAGAAGTCGCTATTAAACAAATGGATGAGAATGGTTTGGATACCGCCGAAGCTAAAAAGAAATTAGCCGATTTTCAAAAAAATCCAACTTCTCCTATAATTTTTCATAAACCATCGGAAATGGCCAAAGATGCTATCGATTTGGGAAAAGTTTATTTGAAATCAGCAATGCAAATGTCAAATTTAAAAGGAAAAGAAATTTAGTTGGATATTTATAAGCGTGGGTAATCTAAGTCCGTGGATTATCCTATAAGTCCTGCCAATAAAAAAGGTCACCTTTTAAGGTGGCCTTTTTTATTGGCATTTAGTAGTTTATATAAGTAAGAGCAAGGTAGGTTAGTACAAATAAGAACGAGTATAGCAGAGCATAAAATGTGTACTTGTTGATTTTATGTTTTATCTTGCCTCGGTAGATGAGGGGAAAAATTATATAAAGCAATAAATAAATACTGCCCCAATAGCCTACATATGTTTCGTAATTTTCCATGTCATATAAGTAAGCCGTTGCAGAGCCTAAAATAGTGGGGATTAGAAAAAATCCGATTATGAACAAAAATATTTTTTTCATTATAACCTCGCTTTTTGATGATAATTGAAAAAAATAGTAAAGGCAATATGTTATATTGCCTTTACAGAAGTTGTTATTTGTATTTTACGGTTTGATGGTAGCTCTTTCTGGCTTTATCACCGACGGATTTACAATAAGACGCGTTGTTATTTGGATTTTGCAGACACTTTATGGTTTCTTTTTCACCAACATTGAGAGGTTTTATGCCAAAAACTTCACGTTTTAATCGTTCGTATGGTTTGCTGATTTTTTGAACCGCTTTGTCGATAGTTTTGTTGCCAATTTTTTTGCGGCGTATCTGCCTATTTTTGAAATTGCTTTACTAGCCATGATATTTTCCTTTCTAACAAAATTTAATACAATGATAGCTCTATCAATGATTATATAGGTAAAAAGTTTTATTAAAATCAAGAGTTGTTTAAAATATTTTTTTATATTTTTGTTTGTGATAATGGGCGTATATTATTCTATATCCCCTGCTCATGAAAAAAGGTCACCTTTTAGTGTGGCCTTTTTGTTGGCTTTTAATCTTTTCTTTTTTATTAGTTTGCAGTATAATATTTTGTATATGATAATATTCGGGGGAAGTAATGGGCGGTAATTTAGATTTTCAACAAATTGTTGATTGTGTATCTTTAAATGATATCGTTGAGCTATCCTCGTATTCAACGAATGCAACAATGACTGCTGATGAGCAGAAAAAAGAATTGGCTTCTGTTGCCAGGATGATTTCAAAAGGTCATGTCGGTTATGAGTTGTGGAGTAAAGAAATAACAAGAGAATTTGAAACAGCTATTGAAAATATTTATAATGGAATAAATACACCTATTGATGTTAAATCATTTTATCAAAGATTAGATAAAGCATTGCAAATATTACCAGATGAACATCTTAAAGTATCTCCAAGCAAAGGAAATTTGCTCCCTCGGGAAAGTAACCAGATATCCGTCGGGAACAATTTATGTAAGGATAAATCTAAAAAGTGGGAAATTAGGCCATCAGATGATGGTAAAACTTGTGTTATAGCATTACCAGAATTAGGTTCTACAATGCCTAATGAATGGTTGGCGTTTTCTAAAGAATTAGATGAAAGGTTATTTAATCCAGATGGTTCTGAAAAATATGATGCTCTTATTATTGATATAAGGAGTAATCCCGGAGGAGCATCGGTTCCTTTTGAATTGTTAGCAAAAAAATTATATGGAAATGATGTTGCTCCGTTTGAAAAGAGTTCGTATAGAGATACAAAGGAAGCGGATTATATACGATTAATAAACGGAGAGATAAGCCGTAAGACATTCGATAATAGAGTTAATAATCATGTATATACAGGAAAGTTAGTAGAAATATGTGATTATTCTCAACACAAAACAGAATATCCTCCTTTTGCTAAAGGGGGATATAGAAAACCGATTGCTATTCTTACAAACAGGGAAACTTGTTCTGCCGGTGAGAGTTTGTGTCAGTTTTTAAAGTATCACCCAGGGGTTACTTATGTTGGTGAAAATACAGCTGGTTGTTATGCCGAAATATCAGGTGAAGCATTCAGAGGAAAGTTTGGGTATGGTGTAAAAATAGGGTCTACTCATGCTTCTTTTGAAAATAATGAGGTCTTTGAGAGAAAGGGTTTTCCTGTGAATATAAATACTTCCGGACAAGATGCTTATCAGTATACTATGGCTAATATTGATGCCATAAATGGACAATCAAATAAAAAGATTGCTGAATATACGCCGCCAACAACAAAAAAAGAATTTGATAAATTAGCAAATAATGATTTTGCTTTTATTAGGGCTATTAATACCGGAATGGATATAGGGAAAGTTAAGGAATTATATGAAGCAATATATCCTGATAAAAAGAAAAATTTTGAATCTATTGCGGAGTATGCAAAAGATGGTTACTTTGGTAAGAAATCAACTAAAAACAATGGGGTGGATAAGATAAAAATGTTGAGAGGAATATCAACCTCTGATAAAGTATCTTATAAGCCACAAAGAAGTAATATTAATTTACAGACATTACGTTTATATAGAGAAAAAAAGCAAATGGTTTAGGTGTTTTTTTGGTTTTACTATTTGTTTAAATATTATTGACCGTCCGAAAGGGCGGTTTTTTGTTGGCTTTTAGCTTATTCTTTCGATTTGTTACTATTAGTGATAAATTATGGTTAAATAAAAAATGAAAGTATTACTGTAAATGTCGCTAAGCCTAATAATATGTAGAATATTGCCATTATTAGCTTTTTAAGTTGGTGCCAATTTTTGGGTATAATATCTACAATGGCCACTCGGTTCTCCTCTATATTATCAAGGGCTTCATTAATTTTTTTTATTCGCTCCAGTATATTCATTCCATTTTCCGTCTAGCTTTAATCATGTGTTTTTGCAAGATATGACTATGCATATCGAAGTATTGGTAATATATAGTTAATATTAATGTATGTCAATTTGTATGCGATTTTTGATTAATGCCTTACAGAAACCACTGGGGTTACCCGGAGATATACATAATTAGCACAATTTTAAGAATGTTGCGGTAGGTATTTATTATTATAGGGGAGAAAAATTATGAAATTTGCATCGAGCCAACTGGTTTGGACAAGGGAGCCAAAAGAATATAGTATTTCTGATAAAAAGATTGAAATTACGACAAATCCTTATACGGATTTGTGGCAGAGGACTTATTACAATTTTCAAAATGATAATGCTCCGGTTTTGCAAATGGAAACGGAAGAAAAATTTTTTTCTTTTGTGGTAAAAACCAAATTTGACAGTAAACATCGTTTTGATCAATGCGGGGTAGTGGTCTATTTGGATAGCGAAAATTGGCTTAAGGCTTCAATCGAATATGAAAATAGTACTATGCAGCATTTGGGCAGCGTGGTTACCAATGAGGGCTATTCTGATTGGGCAACAACCGAAATTGATGCTGATGTTAAATCAATGTGGTATCGGTTGAGCCGCCGAAATAATGATTTTTGCGTAGAAAACTCTGTTGATGGAAGGCATTTTAAGCAAATGCGAATTTGTCACTTGAATAAAGCCGGTGATAAAATAAAATTCGGAATATATGCCTGTAGTCCGGAAGCCTCTTCTTTTAAGTCCATATTTTCCGATATGGAAGTTTTGGAATGCCAATGGATGCCTCATGACGGACAACAGCCCGATTAGCCATATCTGATGAATTGGTTTTTATTTCATCGGGTGGACTAATTATTGGGGTAAAGGGTAATATAGTTATTGACATATCAGAAAAATTTTAATATGTTGCCAACATTGGTTGAGATGGATGAAGTGAATCTTGCCTTTTGTTGGCGTGGTTTTCCGTCTTGAGTGTTTTTAATTAATTTATAGGTTGTAACTTATGGCTAAAGTCAGTCCGATACAGTTTTTTAGGCAAGTAAAGCAAGAAGTTAAAAAAGTTACTTGGCCAAGCAAAAAAGAAGTAAACCAAACTTTCTTGATGGTAGTGGTTATTGTGGCTATTGCCGCTACTTTCTTTTTCTTTGTTGACCAAATATTGGGTTGGATTGTCAGAATGGTATTTTCGCTGGGAGTATAAAATAAAATGGATGCCCGTTGGTATGTTGTAAATGTTCATTCCGGTTGTGAAAAAAAGGTTGCTCAGTCAATTAAAGAGCAAGCCGTTATCAAAAAAATGGAAGATCGTATTTTTGATGTGTTGATTCCGACCGAAGAAGTTGTCGAAGTTAAAAAAGGGGCTAAGGTTACCAGTGAACGCAAGTTCTTCCCCGGCTACATCTTGGTTAAGATGATTATGTCTGATGATGCTTGGCACTTGATTAAAAATAATCCTAATGTCAGCGGATTCTTGGGCTCAAGAAATAAACCTTATCCGATTACCGAAGCCGAAGTACAACGCATTATGACCCAAATGCAAGAGGGTGTTGAACGTCCGCGCGAAGTGGTTAATTTTGAAATCGGCGAGCAGGTCAGAGTTTGTGATGGGCCGTTTGCTTCTTTCGTCGGTTTGGTTGAAGATGTTGATACCGAAAGAGCCAGAGTTAAGGTTTCGGTTTCTATCTTCGGGCGAGCTACTCCGGTTGAGTTGGAATATGCTCAGGTCGAAAAAATTTAAGTTTTTTAGGACGCTGCTTATAAACAGCGTCTTTTTTGTTTAATCTTAAAATTACGGAAATTTACAAATGTTAAAGGCTTGGTTGCGTGAGTTTGAAAAATTTGCCATGCGTGGCAATATGATTGACATGGTGGTTGGTGTTATCATCGGGGCTGCTTTTACCAAAATTGTTGATTCTTTGGTTAAAGACATAATCATGCCACCGCTCGGTTTGATATTGGGAAAAATGGATTTTACTAATTTATTTGTCGTGCTGCAAAAAGGAAGCGGTGAATATCCTTATAAAACTCTGCTTGATGCGCAAAATGCCGGTGCCATAACACTTAATTTCGGGCTTTTCTTAAATGCAATGATTAGCTTTCTAATCGTGGCATTTACCGTGTTTTTGCTGATTAAAACCATAAATAAATTAGATGAAAAAATATCTCGCAGGGAAACTGCAGAGGTTGATAAAAACACAAAGGAATGTCCGTTTTGTTGTTCGGACATTCCTATTAAAGCTACTCGTTGCCCGCATTGTACTTCAAGATTGGATAACGAAGAATAGTAATTATCTGGTGATAAACGAGCCGTCAGCTACTGCGGCAATCTCGCTTTCTGAAAAACCCAATGCTTTGGCTATGGCAAATGAAAATACTGCCGCTTTGCCCATGCCTTTGCCAGATATGATGTTGCCGTCTTGTTCGACATCTTTGCCGGTGTATTGAAAGTTTTTATCGTGAGCTAGTTGCTCGGTTCCGGGATAGCCGGTGATGTTTTTGTCTTTGGCAATGCCGGAATCTCTTAATACAATCGGAGCGGCACAAATTGCGGCACATACTTTACCGGCAGAGTGGGCTTGTTGCAGCAATTTAATAACTTCTTGGGAATCTCTCAAATTGGTTGAGCCGGGAAGACCGCCAGGCAAGACTAAAGCATCAAAATCATTTAAATCAACTTCACTGAGCAATTTGTCGGTAATAACCTTTACTCCATGAGAGCCGGTAACTTCTTTGGCTTCGACACCGGCAATTATTACTTCACCGCCAAGTCGTCTTAGGATATCGACGGGAGTTAAGGCTTCGACCTCTTCAAAACCGTTGATTAAAAGGACACAAGTTCTTTTTTGACTCATTTGATTTCTCCTTCCTTATTGTTTGGGTTATTACTTTCATCCGGTTCTTTTTCTTTGTAGCGATACAGATTGGATAAAAATTGGCGTTCCATGTTTTTGTATTTTTTGGAAAGCCATGTCGATTTGTAAAGAATGGCCACAATTAGTCCCATCAAGGCATAGGTAACATAAAAATCTTTGGTAAACAGATGATTTATTACCACCATGATAAATATTACAATTATGAGCATTCTCAATACCGTACACATAATTAACGGCAGACGGTTGCTGATGCGTTTGTGCCAAAGTGTCAGATATATGCGAGCTAAATCACTGTTGACGGTTAGTAAGCCTTGTAAGAATGGCGCCATCGCCGCTAAAGTGATCAAAGTTGCAGTCAGGTCGGCAATGCGTGCGGGTAAATGCTTTAATAAGAACGGTTGTACCAAGTAAAATGAAATATTGATTATGGCTATTAAGATTACCGAGGCAATGCAAAGTTTAATAAAATATTTCTTAAATAACTGAGCCCATAATTCTTTTTCTGCATTGGTATCTTTTTTGGCAACAACATTACTGTTTAGGTAATCTTTCCATTTTTGTGGCATGCGTTTATAGATGAAGTTATAGAACGGTTTAGCGGCTTTCATAGTCATGGGGGTGGTAAAAGTAGTGATGACCGAAACTGCAACTATGGTCGGGTAAACATGAGGACCTAAAACTCCGATTGAGATACCTGAGGCGGCAATAATAAATGCAAACTCTCCAACTTGAGCTAGCGAAAAGCCCGATAGGATTGCTGTTTCAAGACGATTGCCGGATAGTAAAAAGCCAAAAGTGGAAAGTGTTATCTTGCCAATAATAACCACAAAAGTTAAAACTATTATTGGTACAATATATTCAATAAACATACCGGGGTTGACCAGCATTCCTACCGAAACAAAAAATACTGCTCCGAATAGGTCCTTGACCGGTTTTATTGTATTTTCAATGCGTTCGACCTCATCGGTTTCGGCTAAGATTGAACCCATGATAAAAGCTCCCAAAGCAGAAGAAAAGCCAAAGTAGGTGGCAAGGCATACCATGCCTAAACACAAAGCCATTGATACCAAAAGCAAAAGCTCGTCGTTTAGCAAATGTATTACTCTTTTTAAGAAAGTGGGAACGAGATAAACTCCGGTAATAAACCATAAAACCAAGAAGAATACCAGCTTGGATGTATTGAAAAGCATTTCTAATCCGTCAACACTTTTACCAATGGAAATAGTGGGTAACAATACCAAAAGCAAAATTCCTACCACATCTTCAACCACTAAAACGCCAAAGACCAAATCGGTAAATTTTTGTTCTTTAAGAGCTAATTCTTCAAAGGCCTTGATGATAATTGTGGTGGAGGACATTGATATCATACCTCCCAAAAATAAGCTTTCGGTGGTGCTCCAGCCAAGTCCCAGACCTACTTGATAACCAATTAGGAGCATAAACAAAATATTGGCTCCGGCCGTGATAATTGCTGACTTGCCAACATTGATTATTTTCTTGAAACTAAATTCTAAACCTAGACTAAATAATAAAAAGATTACTCCAATATCAGCCCAGATATGAATGTTATCTTTATCTGCTGTAGAGGGAAAAAGTTCAAAGTGCGGACTTACTATCATACCTGCTAAAATATAGCCTAAAACAACAGGTTGTTTTAAGTATTTGAATAAAATTGTGGTTGCTCCGGCACAAATCATTATTAGTGCCAGATCGGATATTAAAGTCGGCAGCTGGTTCATCTGTTTTTCCTTATTATTTTTATTCGTGCGTATTTTAAGTAAAAAACTTAAATAAATATTTAAATATCCGGATTATTTTATCTAAAAGAGGTATATATAATGATAAAGGAAAATTTAAATACTTGGCTTAAGAATAATGCAGATGAAAAATTTGCAAAATTTGCAATATCACTGGTTCCGGGGCTAAGACATAAAATGTATGGTGTCCGTTTGCCGGTACTTAGAAAAAAAGCTAAAGAATTGGTTGAAGAGATTGATAACATCAAAGGTGACAGTTGTGAAGAAATTTTGCTTAAAGCGTATGCCGTAGGTTATATCAAAGATATTGATTTGCAGCTCATGTATGTAGGAAAATTTGTGCCGTTGATTGATAATTGGATGTTTTGTGACAGTTTTTGTTCAGCATTAGGTTTGGCAAAAAAACATCAGGAAGTTTATTGGCAAAAAATTGTTGAGTATGCTCAAAGTTCAAAAGATTATGAGCAAAGATTTGCCTATGTGATGATGCTTAAATATTTTTGCAATCAAGATTATATCCATCAAGTGTTGAATATTTTGAAGTCGGCAACCCCAAAAATTTGGGATACCAAACAGGCTTTGGCTTGGGCGTTGGCAGAATGCTTTATTAAATTTCAAGAAATAACTCGACCGATATTAGCCGAGTTATCTCAAGAAATTTTTAGGCTGACCAAACGCAAAATTTTGGATTCAAAGAGAGTTGACGAAAATATCAAGCAAATGCTTAGAAGCGAAAATCTCGCTCCCCTTGTTTGATTTTTTCAAGCCTTTCCTGACAAATACGGCGAACCTTTTCGTTAGGAATTTGTGATATTTCTTTTTCAATCAGCTTTTCGCCTTTGGCTTTGGTTTCCGGAGCGGCATAGTCTTCAAGATATTCTTGCAAAGTCATCAGAGCATTGGGGAGGCAGCAGTTGTGGATTTGCATATTTTTGCACAAAGCCATAAATCTGTCTCCGGTGCGTCCTTCTCGATAGCAAGCAGTGCAGAAACTCGGAGTGTAGCCGAGGTCTATCAACCAGGCGATAACCTCATCTAAGGTTCGGCTATCGGAAAGTTCAAATTGGGCAGAATTTTCTTCTTTGGCTTCAGGTGTTGCATAGCCACCGACCGAGGTCTTGCTGCCGCCTGAGATTTGCGAAATTCCCAAATGCAATACTCTTTCACGTGATTTGGGAGATTCTCTGGTTGAGACTATCATGCCGGTATAGGGCACAGATATACGAATGCAAGCAACCAATTTGGCAAAAATATCGTCGTCAATGGCATTGGAGAAACTGTTGGGATCGATATCGTCGGCCGGACATATACGCGGAACACTGATGGTGTGGGGGCCGACGCCGAATACGGCTTCCAAATGCTCGGCGTGCATCAATAATCCGGTAAATTCGTAACGATAGGTCGATAAGCCGTATAATACGCCTAAGCCAACATCATCAATACCTCCTTGCATTGCTCTGTCCATGGCTTCGGTATGGTAGGCGTAGTTGTGCTTGGGGCCGGTCGGGTGGAGTTGTTCGTAATTTTCTTTGTTGTAGGTTTCTTGGAACAAAATGTAGGTGCCGATGCCGGCTTCGTGCAGTTTGCGATAATTTTCGACCGTGGTAGCGGCAATATTAACATTAACGCGACGAATGGCTCCGTTTTTGTGTTTGATGCCGTATATGGTTTTGATGGATTCCAAAATATATTCAATCGGGTTGTTAATCGGGTCCTCGCCGGCTTCCAAAGCCAATCTCTTGTGTCCCATGTCTTGCAAGGCAATGACCTCGCGGGCAATTTCTTCTTGGGTCATTTTTTTGCGGGCGATGTGTTTGTTTTTGGCGTGGTAGGGACAGTATACGCAACCGTTTACGCAATAATTTGAAAGATATAACGGAGCAAACAAAACTATGCGGTTGCCGTAAAAATCATTTTTTATTTGTTCGGCCAAGGCAAATATTTCGGCATTTTTTTCTTCGATGTCGCAGTCTAGTAAAACGGCAGCATCGCGGTGGCTTAAACCTTTACGTAATTTGGCTTTGGTTATAATTTCATCTATCAAAGCCGCATTGTGCTTGTTGGCTTCGGCATAGGCCAAAGTGTCCAATATTTCTTCATTATTAATAAATTCTTCTGCTTTCGGTGATTTTACATCATACATCTTGTTTACCTGCCTTTCTTTTTTCGGCCTGTCAGTATAATACAAAAAAATAATAACCGTGAATCATTTTTTATTTTGTGCATAAAATAGCTGTTGTCAAATCGGCAAAACAGTTGTATAAATTGCTTGATTTTCGGGGGATTGATATGAAAAAAGAACTCTTGGCTCCGGCCGGCGATATTGAAGCAGGTTATGCGGCTTTGTACTATGGTGCGGATGCCGTTTATTTGGGATTAAAACAATTTTCGGCCAGAGCTACTGCCGGTAATTTTGATTGTGACCAACTTAATGAGTTTACCGCATTTGCTCATCATTTGGGACGCAAAGTTTTTGTGGCAATTAATACCGTGTTGCAGCAAGATGAAATTGCTGATTTGTTAAAAAATCTGGATATTTGCAAAAATTGCGGGGTCGATGCAATAATTATTCAAGATTTGGGTGTGGCCGATATTGTCAAAAAATATTATCCCGAACTTGAAATGCATGCCAGTACACAAATGGCCGTACATAATAAACTTGGTGCTCTAGCATTAAAAAATTACGGATTTAAGAGAGTGGTGTTGGCACGCGAGTTGTCTTTGCCGGAAATTAAAGATATTGCTACCATTCCGGATTTGGAGCTAGAAGCATTTATTCACGGAGCATTGTGTTATTCTTACAGCGGAATTTGCCAATTTTCATCAATGACCGAAGGCAGAAGTGCCAACCGCGGAAAGTGCTTATATCCTTGCCGTGCCGAATTTAAGACAAATGGTAATTTTGAACATAGCTTTTCGATGAAGGACATGGCATTAGAAGAAAATATTCTCAAACTGCCGGTCTACTCGCTTAAAATTGAGGGACGCAAGAAAAGTCCGTTGTATGTGGCGGCAGTTACCGATTATTATCGTAATATTTTGGACGGTAATGGGGCCATTGCCGAAAAGGCGCAAAATATTAAGCAAATATTTTCGAGACCTTGGTGCAAATTCCATTTGCAGGGAAAAAATAAAGAAGTCACCGATACCAGATTTGTCGGGCATAGAGGTTTGCTTATCGGTAAAGTTGAAAGCTATGACGGTAATAAAATCACCTTTACGCCCGACCATGAGATTGCTCGTCACGACGGATTGCAGATAGATATTGACGGAGTGGAAAAACCATATGGCTTTTCTTTACAAAAACTTAAAGTGCAGAAACATTTTCGTATATCTGCTGCAGCAGGTGAAAAGGTTGAAGCAATATTGCCAAACAAGGTCGACGGTTTGAAAACAGGTGCGGCAATATATTTGGCGTCGTCTTCGGCAGTGAAGGGAGCTTATCGCTATAAAAAGCCAAAACCAAATGAATATAAACAAAAGAAACAAATCAGTGTGATTGTGGAATTGGAAAAAGATATCGTTACGGCGAGAGCTTGCGGGATGATGGCAGAAATTAAAGGTAATTTTGAGCTGGCACATAATTCCGATAAAATGCGGCAAGCGGTAAAGGATACTTTTGCCAAGACCGGAGAATATGAATTTGAGCTTGCTGATATCGAGGTAATAAATTCAAAAAATATTTTTGTGCCGGTATCAAAGCTTAATGATTTAAGGCGAGATTTGTATGCTAAAATTGTTCCGGAAGCGGATATTGCAACCCAAATTGCAGCGATTGAGCCTCGTCAATTACCTATTACCTCCAAATGGATTGTGAAAACAGATGATGCTGATAATCTGGCGGAACTTGATAAAGAAAAATTTGCCGAATTTGTTTTGCTGATTAATCCTGATACCAGGTGGGAAGATATTGTTAAGTTGCCGAAAGAAAAGTTGCGGATTGCTCTGCCTGCAGTTTGCAGAAAGCCTGCCGACTTTGAACCTTTGATAGAAAAATTGTTGGCAAACGGTTATAAAAAATGGGAAGTTGCCAATTATTGGGGTTTAGGTGCTTTGCCGTCTAAAGGTATTGATTTGAGCTTTGATAATTTGATATATATGTTTAATACTCAAGCGATGCTAGCGGCTAAAGAAATGGGGGCAAAGAGGGTAACTTTGGCGGTTGAAGATACTTTAACAAACATGAAAAATCTGGCCATGGAAGCTCCTCTACCGGTAACGGCGGTGGTTTATCAAGATGTACCGTTGTTTACTTCGGCGGTTTGTATCAGAAGCAACTCTTGTAAGGAATGTTTGAAAAAGCCGTTGTGGATTGATTTGAAAAGAGACGGCAAAAAGTACGAAGCGTTGAGCAGAAATTGTGAGACCATGGTATTTGATAGCAGGCCGTTTGCCTGTGCCAAAGAAATGAAAGATGTAAGAGCTGATTTCTATCGGGCGGATTTTTGCTATAAAAAATATGCTTCGCAAAAAGTTAAAGATATTTGTGACAAACTTATGGAATTTGGCGATATTGAAAATTCGGCCAAAGGAAATCTTTTGCGGCTTAATGAAATGTTTTAACAAAAAAAACTCCCAAAGTTTGTAACTTCGGGAGTTCGTTGCTAGCTTGTCAGTCGCGTCCGCCACTGCGATTTGGCATGGTACGCATGGGGGTTGGGGAAGTGTTATGCATTTTTTTAGGAGACATCTTGCTCCTTATTCCCTGCAAAGTTAGTATTTTGTTGGCTTTTTTTTGCTCGTCGGTTTGTTGTTTGTTTCTTTGCGGGAATATTTTGCTGAGGTATTCATCCAAACATTTACGAGTTTCTCTGAAATTATTTCTGCGATAGCCTCCGTCAGGGGTAAATAGCATTTGAGTGTCTTTACCGGCTTTGATTCTGTCATCATAATCGTTTCCCATAAAATCGGAGAAGCCACGCTCTGTAATACCGGCATGGGCAAGTAATGAAGATGCATACATATCGACAGCCGTTTCGGTACCATCCATATATTTATCACGGAGTTCCGGCGGACGCTTGCTGAAATCTACGGCATGCCCTAATTCGTGCGCCAGTATTTCCGGTAACGCATCTTGTTTGTTTAGAGCTTCGAGATTACTTATACAAATTACAATTTGGTTTTTCTTGTTTCCTTTTCCGGCTTTGAAAGCACAACTTCCATTGGGATAGTTCCAATTGTTTTTGACGCGGAATACAACCTCGCTGTTTTCAAGCAGTTTTTTTAAGTCTTGGGCAGCGGGAGAATCGTTTGATTTGAATCTGTCTATCAGAGATTTTATTTCGGCCTCGGCTTTCTTGTGGACTTCACTGTCCGTTGGATATACTTGTTCTTTAAATTTTTTGGAATCTATATTAGGAAATTTGTTTAAATCCTTTAGTTTACAAACTTGCTTGCCTTTAACTTCGTCAATATAGTATCTTCCGGTGAAAAATTTACGGGAATATTTTTTATTACCGCTGTCTTGAGTAATGCGTTCAAGCAAATCATTCTTTTCCGGTACACCTTCGTAATACGGAGCAACAAAATTTTTTAAATAGTCACCCAATTGATTGCCTTTATTGTTTGTAATTTGCATATTTACTCTTCTCCTATTATTGGTAAATAAGTGCTAAGGTATCACTATGTATTTTTATTTTATCATAAAACGGGTAAAAATTAAATTAAAAATAAAACCTCCGGAGAGAGCCCTCAGGAGGTTTTATGGTCTAATCTATAAAGCCAATGTTAAACAGATTTCTTTTTTGCTGCAGTTTTTACTTTCTTGCCAGCGGTTTGGGTTGAATTTGTTTTTGACTTTGCCTTAAGTGCTACTACTTTTGCTTTTTTAACGGCCGGAGCAGATTTTTTGGCCGGAATCTTTTTCTTGGTTTGAGATTTATTTTCTGAAACTGCTTCAGGCTTGGCAGTTTCTTTCTTTTCCGGTTTTACATAGGAAAAAATGAGCCTTTCTATTTGTTTGGCTTTATTGTCACTCATGGCATAAAGCGGAATTGAAAAAGCTCCAAATTCAGAATGCATGGTAATAACTTGCATTAAATTACGACGATAGTTTGAAAGTTTTTTGGGGGTTATTTTTAAGATTGCTCTACGAGCTCCCAAATAGTGTATCTCTACATGCTCAACTTCTTTTACCTGTGACCATTTTAAGGGTTGGTCGTGGTCTATCTTGATGCCTTCCTCATCAATGACTGCCAAGGGAAGTCTGACCAGAAAAACAAACAAAGAACCCAAAATTGATAATGAACAGGTGATTAGAGCAAAATAGTATATTGGCTGATAGTAGGGAAAAATAGCCCAAGTGAATAGGATCGCGAGGGCTAGAAGTCCTAAGTTAAACAATAAATAAAATCCCATTTTGCGACGGGAATAATAAAAAACTTGTGCAGATTTACTCATATCCGACTCCTTAAACTAAACAAAATCTGCCCACAGGCTACAACCAATTTGTTAAAATCAGATTAAAAATTGAAAATAGTGTAACAGCCACAAAATTAAGCCGGCATATATTCCTGCAAAAATATCATCAAGCATTACACCCCAGTAGTTTAGGATTTTTTTGTCGGCCCAACTGACCGGAAAAGGCTTAAAAATGTCAAAGATTCTGAATAAGACAAAACCTATCACATAAAAAAACAGTGAAGATGAATTGTTGTGCAGATAAGAAGCTACGCCGGCAAAAGTCAGGAGTTGTCCGGAAACTTCGTCTATAACTACAAAAGATGGGTCATGTGAGGTGCTTTTTAGGACTTCTTTAACCGCAACGGCTCCAATGAAAAATGATATAATTACGCCGCTTATAATGCCGCTAAATCCAAAGAAATAAGCCAAAACAAAAGCCAGAGGAATGGTGGCCAAAGAGCCGAAAGTACCGGGAGCTTTGGGAGCTCTACCGCTGTTTAGAAAAGTTGCAACCAAAAAAGATATTTTTTGTTTCATTTCATAAATCCTTTTTTCTATGCCGATTTTTGTTTGTCGGATGTATCAATTTGATAGAATTTGTCAACAATGTTTTGATATATCTTGATATTTTCAAGTGTCTTATAATACCTGTCTTCAATGGTTTTTACCGGAATATAACGGTTAATTTCTTTTTCGCGCTTTTGTGCCCTTTTTATGGCTGTTTCTAAAGGACAGTGAATGTAGTACATAATGGTGGTGTAGCCAAATTTTTTAATGTTTTGCATCAGTTCTATGTGGGCCGAAGCGGAGCCACCATTATCAAAAAATATATTTTTCTTTGCACTTATGGCCCGGCATAAAAGTTCGTAACCTATAACACGAGCCGGAATTTCCCACTTATTGAAGGCATAAACCGTACCGTATTTTTTTAAGTCTTCTTGATATTCGGGGATGTCTTCCATGATGTCATCAAAAGCTATGAATATATGCGGGGTCCATTTTTGCGAATGATAAAAAGTGGTCTTGCCGGCACCGGGAATACCCGCCATATGGATAATTTGCGGGTTTAGCTCGCTTGGCGCGGCTTGCAAATATTTATTGATGATGCTTTCAAATGAAGAATTCTTTATGGCTTCATATTGGTATGGAATTATTTCGTCAGGGTGATTTATAATTTCTTTGAGCAACATATGAGTCCTATGAATTTATTACAAAACTCCTGCAAGCTATCATAAGTTTTGTGAACTGTCAAACGCATTAAAAATTAAAATTGTGGTTTAAGTGAATAAAATTGATGCATTGCGGTAAATAATGGTTACAATAATAGGAGTTTTTTGGTAAGGAGGTAAAAAATGCAGAAAATTATGCCGCAAAAATTGCAAAAAGGTGATGAGATAAGAGTTATTGCACCGGCATCATCTCTTAAAATTATCGGGGGAGATTGCCGTAAAATTGCCGCAGAAAGATTTGAAAAAATGGGCCTAAAAGTCTCTTTTGCCAAAAATACAAAAGATGAAAATTGCGATTGCTTTATTTCGGATAATATTGAAAAAAGAGCGGCCGATGTTATGGAAGCTTTTTTAGATAAAAATGTAAAGGCAATCTTTACCATCCTCGGCGGATTTAATTCGAATCAGATTTTGCCTTTTTTGGATTATGAAGCTATTAAACAAAATCCTAAAATTATTTGCGGATTTTCCGATATTACGGCTTTGTTGAATGCAATTAATGCCAAAACGGGATTGGAAGTTTTTTATGGTCCGCATTACAGCTCAATCGGGATGTTAAAGGGGTGTGAATACACGATTGATTGTCTGCAAAAAGTGTTGTTTCAAGGGGTTTACGATTTAGCTCCGGCTCAAGAATGGAGTGATGATCCGTGGTTTATTGATCAACAAAATCGGAAATTGGAGAAAAATGAAGGTTGGCTTGTAATTCACAAGGGTGAGGCAAAAGGAAAGATTGCCGGAGGAAATTTAGGAACCTATATTTTACTTAACGGAACACCATACCAGCCAAAGTGGGAGAAAGACACGGTTTTGTTTGTAGAAGATTGTTTTACGGCAGCCGATGCGGATGGTAAATATTTCTTGAGACAACTGCAAGCTTTGGCTCAAAGAGATGATTTTGTTAATGTGAAGGCGGTGGTTATCGGACGTTTTCAAAAGGCTTCGAAAGTAGATAGAAATATGTTGTTAAATATAGTGGACGCAATCCCGCAACTCAAAGATTTGCCGGTTATCGCCAATGTGGATTTTGGGCATACCACACCGATTGCAACTCTGCCTATCGGTGGAAATTGCGTGATTAAAGACGGCAAAATCAGAATCGAGATGTAAAATGCCGGATTTTGCGTTTGAAGATAAATTTGACGGATTGGTCGTAGGAATCGATGAAGCCGGTCGCGGTCCTTGGGCCGGTCCGGTGGTGGCGGGTGCGGTAGTCTTTCTTACTCGGGATGTCGATGAGTATTTGTTGCAAAATCTTGATGATTCAAAGAAGATTTCTGCTAAAAAACGCGAGGTTTTATATCAAAAGTTATTAGAGGCTAAGGAAAAAGGGCAGATTTTACTTTCTATCGGACAGGCAAGTGCCGAAGAAATTGATAAACTTAATATATTGCAGGCAACTTTTACGGCAATGAGGAGAGCTTTGGATAATTTGGGAAAAATGCCACAGCATGCTTTGATTGACGGTAATCAGAAACCACATAATTTTCCTTGCGAAAGCTATACCATTGTAAAAGGTGATGCTCGTTCTTATTCGATTGCGGCGGCTTCCATTGCGGCAAAGGTATTTCGTGACCGTTTGATGAAAGAATTGGCCCAACAATATCCTTACTATGCTTTTGAAAAAAATGCCGGATATGGTACAAAAGCTCACATTGAAGGTCTTAAAAGTCACGGAGTTGTAAACGGGGTGCACCGTGTTTCATATAAACCGATTCAAGAATTTTTGAAGGTTGCAGCTTAACTTTTTGAATAAGCATAATTTTTGTTATTTTAAATTTTTCTTTCGGTCTTGTTAATAAATTTATAACCATCTCTAAGTCATACTTAGCCACAAGAGCGATTTAACAACTTGTGGTCAAGGATATGAGCAAGATAAAAATTCAGAATATACTTAATACAATTATTAATGATGACTGTATTAAAGTTATGAATGAAATGGAGGAAAAATCCGTTGACTTGATTTTTGCCGATCCGCCGTATAATCTTCAACTCGGCGATGCTTTGTTGCGGCCGGATAACAGTAATGTGAGCGGCGTATATGAAGAATGGGACAGCTTTGAAAGCATGGAAGCCTATGATGAGTATACCAAAGCTTGGATGGAAGGAGCAAAGCGAGTTTTGAAAGATGACGGGGCTTTGTGGGTCATCGGCTCGTATCATAATATTTTTCGAGTAGGAAAAATACTGCAAGATATGGGCTTTTGGATATTAAACGATATTATCTGGAATAAAGTAAATCCGATGCCTAATTTTAAGGGGACAAGATTTACCAATGCTCATGAAACCTTAATTTGGGCTTCAAAAAGTCAAAATTCTAAATATACTTTTAATTATGAAGCCATGAAGGCTCTAAACGACGATACGCAGATGCGTTCGGATTGGCATATACCGCTTTGTACAGGCAAAGAAAGGCTGAAAGATAAAAACGGTGATAAGTTGCATCCAACGCAAAAACCTGAAGCGTTGCTTTACAGAGTGATTATGTCTTCAAGTAAAGTCGGTGATATTATACTGGATCCATTTTTCGGAACCGGAACTACCGGTGCGGTGGCTAAAAAATTGGGACGCAATTTTATCGGAATTGAAAAAGACAGTACCTATATAGAGGGGGCTAAAGAAAGAATTGATGCAGTAGAAACGGTTAAAAACGGTTTGTGTTTGGAGTATGCCTGCAAGAAAAAATTACCAAGAATTCCGTTTGGAAATGTGGTCGAACGAGGCCTTTTGGAACCGGGAGATATTTTATATGATGTTTCGCGCAAACACTGTGCCGTGGTGCGTTCTGACGGAACTCTAAAAAGCGAAAATGCCGAAGGTTCAATCCATCAAGTGGGTGCCGCAGCTCAAAATGCTCCGGCTTGCAACGGTTGGGTCTATTGGTATTTTGAAGATGCAAACAAAGAGTTGGTATGCATTGATGAACTGCGTGTGATGCTGCGCGCAGAAATTGAAGTTTAATTTTTGCAAAAAAATCTATTGTGTAAAATATAAACTTGGAATATATTGAAGCCAAGTTTATATTTTTTATGACAAAAGTTTTTTTATAGATGCTTAAGTGGTCTGAAAAAAAGAGTAAAACCGAGATTAGTGATAAATCTGTCGGGGTTTTGGGGCAAACCTCGTCAGGGGATAATTACGCGGCAATAGATTTGGGGACAAATTCTTGTCGGTTGGTTATTGCTTCGCCTACGCCATCGGCTTTTAGAATCGTCGAAACTTTTTCAAAAATTACTCGCTTGGGCGAGGGTATCATCAATAATAATGAGCTTTCGCATAACGCGATCAGAAGAACTATTAATGCATTACGAGTTTGTGCGGGTGTACTGGAAGAATATGCTCCGATAGTTAAAGCAAGATATGTGGCTACCGCAGCTTGCCGTCGGGCTAAAAATTGCCAATATTTTTTAGATTTGGTTAAAAAAGAAACCGGACTAGATATAGAAATAATTTCATCGCAAGAAGAATCGCGATTGGCAATGGTCGGTTGTATGCCGTTGTTAAATCGAAATATCAGAAGGGCTTTGGTGTTTGATATCGGTGGTGGCTCGACAGAGGTTTCGTTGGCAAGGTTAAGCAATTCCGGCAGAGCATTTATTGAGGGATATGTATCTTTGCCTTATGGCGTGGTTACGGTGTCAGAAGCTTTTCCTAATCACGATATGACTGATTTAGCCTATAATACCATTGTGGAAAGAACACATAAAATTTTGAGCGAGTTTGAAGCAAAGTATCATATCGCCGAAGCCATAAGACGGCAAGAAATTCAAGTTTTGGGTACTTCTGGTACGGTTACGGTGTTGGGAGCGGTACATCTTAATTTGCCGCGTTATAATCGTTCGGCAGTGGATGGTTTGGCCTTGAGTATTCAAGATGTTAAGAAAACTATCGGGCGAATTAAAAGAATGGGTGATGACGGAAGACGCAAAAATGCTTGTATCGGTGCGCAAAAAGCTGATTTGACCATTGCCGGATGTGCAATTATCGAAGGGTTGCTCTCTTTCTGGCCGGTTAGCGAGATTACCATTGCCGACAGAGGTATCAGAGAGGGTATACTGTTGGATATGATGCATGCCGATAAAATTCATAAGAAAAATAAAAAGAATTTCCGTCCGCGGTTTCCGTTTAACAAAAGGTCAAAACGCAATTTCTATAAGAAAAAAGCCAGTGAGGTAAAACATGAGAAGTAAAACCTATGCCGGAATTGATTTGGGATCTAACTCTTGTAAAATACTGATTTGTGATGAAAAAGGTAAAAAATTGTTTTTAAAAAACGCACAGACCAGATTGGCAGAGGGGATGTATCAAGAAAATAAAATTACCGATGAAGCTTTTAACCGTGGTCTGAAATGCTTTTTTGAGTACCGTCAGCTGTTGGATAAATACAATGTTGAACCTCAGAATATGCGAGCCGTTACTACGGCAGCCTGCCGAACGGCTAAAAACGGAGCCGAGTTTGTGAAAAAAGTATATGATGAATCCCACATAAGTTTAGAGATTATTGATGGCTTGGAGGAAGCAAAGCTCAACTTAAAAGGAGCGATGGAGCATGTGCTGGGAAAAAGTAAGTATGTCGTGGTTTATGACTTAGGCGGTGCTTCGACCGAGGTGACCTTGGCAACTAATGCCAAAAATCCGGAGATTATTTATTCGGTATCAATTCCTTGGGGAGCCAGAAACTCTTCCGAGGCTTTTAACTTGGTTGAATATTCCGGCGAAAATGCGGCTAAACTGCGGAATGAAGTAGACGGTTATATGGATAAATTTCTTGAAAATGCCGATTTGAAAAAGCATGAAGATATTTTGTTTATCGCAACATCTTCAACTCCATTGAGATTGGTTTCAATGATTAATGATTTCGGTGAATATGACAGAGAAAAAGCCGATGGCTTGAAGATGAATAAAGAAAAAATGGATAAAGCAATTGACGGTATATTGTATTCAAAACGCGAAGAATTGGCCAAGAATCCATATATTGGGGATAAGAGATCTTATATTTTTATTGCCGCCTGTGTGATTTTTAAGCAAATATATGATCGTTTGGGGTTAGAAGAAGTTACGGCATCGTTGAAAAGTGCTAAAGACGGAATTGTCGCTGATTTGATTGAACGCGACCAAAAGGCAAATATAATGTTGAAGAGTAAAAACAATGGCAAAACCAAGTAAGGCAGCAAATGTTATCGGCGGCAGACATAATTTAAGCGTTAAGGTAAAGACTGCCAAATATAAGAAAAAATCTTCAAATCAGTGGTTGTTGCGGCAGCTTAACGATCCTTATGTGGCCGAGGCCAAAAGACAAGGGTATCGTTCGAGAGCGGCCTTTAAGCTAATTCAATTAGATGAAAAATATCATTTTTTGGGTAAAGGTAAAACTATCGTTGATTTGGGGTGTGCTCCCGGCGGTTGGACGCAAGTTGCGGTGATGCGAAATAAAGGTTGCGGCAAAGTTGTGGGAATTGATATTTTGGAAACCGAAGCAATTAACGGGGCTGAGTTGATTTGTCAAGATTTTACATCAGAAGATGCTCCGGATAGACTCAAAGCTTTGCTTAAAGGCGAGGCTGATATCGTTATGAGCGATATGGCGGCAAATACCACCGGACACCAGCAAACCGATCATTTGCGAACCATAGGTTTGGTTGAGGCTGCTTATGAATTTGCCAAGGAAGTGTTGGCAGAAGGCGGAATTTTTATTGCCAAGGTATTTCAGGGCGGAGCCGAGGGCGGACTGTTGGCCGATGCAAAGCAAAATTTTGCCAAAGTTGCTCATTTTAAGCCGGCGGCAAGTCGAAAAGAGTCGCCGGAAACTTATTTGGTGGCGCAAGGGTTTAGAAAAAATAAGGCCGATTGATATTTTAATTTGACAGTTGGGGATAATCGGTATACTGTCGGATAAGTTATCTTAAGTTTAATTTTAAAAATAATTATGTATTATGGAAAAAATTTATTTAGGCGATAGAAAGGTTATATTGCCTTATATTCCGCGTAAAGGGTATTATTTTAGTGATTTAGAGAAAGCTCTGGCAGAGGATTGCGATTTTGTGGCAATAAATGAAACCGGTGTTCAAATCTCCGGTAAATTGCCGAAGGACGCAAATTCAAAAATGAAAAAAATTGCCAAGCTTGAGCTTGCTGAAGGTAGGAAAGGATTTGTATTTTCTGTCGTCAGGTCTCAGATGATTGGGCTATTTTTCTGGGCTAAAGGGACACAGGAATTAATTGAACTGGTCGATCCCGGAGTTAGAAAAAACTTCGTTGTGGTCGAAGGCAATTTGATTTAGTATAAGGGTCGTAAAAGCTGCTTGCTTTTACGGCCTTTTGTTTTATACTCCAAAAGGGTTTTTAGGAGAATAAAAAATGCAAAACGGAGCCAGATATCAGGCAATATTGGAAATCTTGACCGAAGTTTTTGCTGATAAAGTGCCGGCGGATAAGATTATCAACGATTATGTGCGCAAGAGAAAATATATCGGGTCAAAAGACAGGAGATTTATTGTCGATGAGGTATGGCGGATTATTCGCAATCGGATGAAGCTTGCTTTTGATGCTAAATCAGAAGAGGCCAGAAAAATTTTGCTTTATGCCAATAAAGATAAATTAAGTGAAATGTTTGACGCTTCAGCTTATGGATTGGCTCCGTTAAGCGAAGATGAAAAAACTTGGTTAAAGGAAGAGAATGAAGAACCTTATCCGGATTATGTTGAGGCAGAATGTCCGCAGTGGTTGTTTGAAAAGATTAAAGACATAAGTTTTTGTAAAGCTTTAAATGAAGTGGCAACTACCGATATCAGAGCTCACGGAATTTCCAGAGAAGAGTTGGCAAGAAGACTCAAAGGTGAGGGTATTGCGGTTCGTGAGGGAGTTTATGCTCCGAAGTGTTTGAAAATCGATGAGCGATTGGTCTTGAATAATTGTATGGCCTGGCAAGACGGATTAATGGAAGTGCAAGACGAGGCCAGTCAAGTTGCGGCAATTTTGGCCGATGTTAATGCTCAGCAAAAAATTATGGACTATTGTTGTGGAGCCGGAGGAAAGGCTTTGGCAATGAGTGATGTTATGCAAAATGAGGGCAAAATTTTGGCTCACGATGTTGATGCCAAAAGACTTGATGCCATAAAGCCCAGAATGGAGCGATTGAAGGTGAAAAATATTGAGTTGGTAGATTTTGTGGCCGACTCAGATAAAGATTTTGACAGATTTGTGTTGGATGCTCCGTGTTCAGGCAGCGGAACTTGGAGAAGAGCTCCCGACAGTAAGTTTAGGTTGACGGAAGAAAAATTGTTTGGGTTAACCAAAATTCAGGCGGAATTGCTTGATGTAGCGGCGGCAAAAACCAAAATCGGCGGTAGAATCGTTTATATCACCTGTTCGGTTTTGGAAGAAGAAAATGAAGCGCAGATTGCAAAATTTTTGGAAAGACACAGCGAGTTTGAAACTATTGACTTGCAAATGTTGTGGGAAGATAGAATAGCGTCTCCTTATCCATGTAAGTCGACCAAATGGCTTAAGATGTCGCCGATTGCTACCGGAACCGACGGATTTTTTGTGTGCGTCATGAAAAGGAAATATTAGGCTTCGGCGTTCTTTTTATAAATATAGGAAATAATTTCGGCAACGGCGGCAAAGGCCTCAATGGGAATTTCCTGATTAATATCAACGGCTTTTAATATTTGCAAAAGGTCGGCATCTTGACGAATTTCGATGCCTTGTTCCTGGGCTATGGCAATAATGCGTTTGGCTATATCACCCGCTCCTTTGGCTAAAACTATGGGTGCTTGGTTGGAATCTTTGTCATATCCGAGAGCAACGGCATAGTCTGATGTTTCGCTTGTGGAAAAATCCGATGAAGCGTTGCGTGGGTGTGAATTTGTGCTATTATCTTGCTTAGACATGGGAGACTCCGTTTGTTTGCATTTTAGGATAAGTAAATTTGCGGGGTTTGGCAAGAAGTTTTGTTTGGCATAGAACTTGCATGTCTTTTGGTGTGGGGACACCAAATATTATGCCATGTGGGGAGTTTGATTGATGAATCTTAAAAATCTGACGGTTTTTAATTTAGCTGACCGTAATATGAGCTATTTGGCGGCAAGACAAAAAGTTTTGGCCGAAAATATTGCTAATGCGTCAACGCCGAATTATTTGCCGAAAGATGTTGCCAAACCCGATTTTATCCAAGAAATTACCAATTCTGAAAATAAATTGCCGTTGAGGGCTACAAATGCCAAGCATTTTACCGAGCTTAAGTCTGTGAGCGATAAAAAAGATGCTAAGGGGTTTGCAGTCTATACTCCGCAGCCTAAAAATGCGCTTACCATCGACGGTAACGGAGTGGTATTGGAAGATCAGATGAATGAGGCTAGTAAGGCAAGTTCGGAATATAAAAGAATGATTACGATTTATAACTCCTATAAGAATATGCTCTCAACCGCTACAACCAAAATTACGGGGTAGGGTAAATGGCCGGAAATTTAACATTGAGTGCGGATATAGCCGCTTCGGGTATGAAGGCACAAGCCGAAAGGCTTAAGGTTATTTCGCAGAATATGGCTAATGCGGACTCGGTTTCGACAGAACCGGGAGGTGAGCCGTATCGTCGTCAAGTGGTCAGTTTTGAAAATTATGTCGATGAGGCAAACGGAGCGCAAAAGGTTAGGGTTAATAAAATTATTGATGATAATTCGCCTTTTGAAAAAAAATATGAACCCAATCATCCCGGTGCCGACAAAGACGGGTATGTATTGTTGCCGAATGTTAATCCGCTGATTGAGATGATGGATATGAAAGAAGCGCAGAGAGTGTATGATGCTAATTTGAATATGTTGAAAACTGCTCGGGAGATGAACTCGAGTGTGTTGGATATTTTGAAATAAACAGGGGAAATTAAAAAATGGTGACCAGTGTTAATAATGCGTTGAATGCTTATCAGGCAGCTCTAAGCCGAATTAATTCGGTTAAGGCGTCTCCGGTTGAAGAGACGGTTAAACCGGAGGAGAGTTTTGGTGCTGTGCTTAAAGATGTGGTTAATGAGGCTGTTGATGCACAGAAAAAAGCAGAAATCACCACTATTAACGGTATTGCCGGAAAAGCCGATATTCAGGATGTGGTTTTGGCAATTTCAAATGCCGAGCAAGCTTTGGAAACCGTTGTTGCCGTTAGAGATACCGCGATTAAGGCATATAATTCGATTATGCAGATGAATATATAAGAAAATTAATTTCTTTTTAAGAAAAAATATGGTAAAATAAAATCCGTGCGGAGTAGCTGTCCGTGCGGATTTTTCTTAAGAAAACCAAGATTTAAGGACGCAACAAGAATGTTGAGTAAAGAACTTAGACATAGCCTCTTTAGTGGGGAATTGTTGGCTTTCTGCCGTTTGGCAGAGAGTTTTGTTGTGTCTAAAACATATACGAATCGCCTTAGCAGAAATGATATAATTTATCGCCAATGGGCGGGAGGTGAGAGATGAATAACAACATCACCTTAAACGCCTCAATGCGGAGTAATTTGCTAAGTTTGCGAAATATCTCCAAACAAATGGATAAAACCCAGTTAATATTGGCGACGGGAAAGGAAGTGAACTCGGCGATAGACAATGCGTCCAGCTATTACCAAGCACGTTCTCTTTCTAATCGGGCGGCAGATTTAACTGCGTTGCTTGACGCAATGGAGCAAGGGATTCAAACCATTGAAGCCGCTACCCAAGGCCTAACCTCGGGAGCGGAATTTTTAGAACAAGCAACCGCGGTAGTTAATGAGGCGGCAAGTAATGTTAAATATGATTTTAGTGACTATACGAGAGTATCAACGGTAGAGGAATTAAAAGCCGCTATTGCTGATAGCAACATTGATAAAATTGTGG
>CALYBC010000020.1 GCA_944393725.1 uncultured Alphaproteobacteria bacterium
TACTCATAAAGAATTTCTTATTACAGGTTCCTTTATTCATACTTCAGACTTTATCATGTTTTTTTACATACATAATACTGTCTGCGTATCCTTTTATATCTCTTATTCACTATCTTTTTATAACCACCAACACTCTAACCGCGTTGGTGAGCAGATGTATATGACAATCATCCGTGTTTGTCAACAGTATTTTTCATTTTTTTTTGATTTTTTTATGGCAAAAAAACAACACCCTGTTTTTACAATATTTTTTTGTGACACAACTTATTATTTTTTTATTTGCTTTTATTTAACCCTTTTGAATTTATAATGATGTTTAACTTGGCGAGTCGGGTTTTGACCAAATGTTTTACGAGTCTTTAGACTCTCTTTTACTGGGATTATTAATTATGAAAGATGATTTTTATACTTGCGGCGGCGGATATTTCTGGGAAGATGTGTTCTTTTACCAGAAATGGCGTATCCAAAGAAATTATGTATCTAAAAAATGTCGTTTGCTGGATAACTGGGATATCAGACGGCATGAGGGCTCTTTTGAAGAATGCCGGCAAGCATTTATTAAATATATTGAAGCTTACGAAATCGCCAGACAAAAAGGACATATGATTATTATGATCCACTCTTTGGGGCAGACAAAGAATATATTTAAACCTTTGTGGCGACTCGCAATTAAAAATAAATTCATGGCCGCGGCAGTGAATTATCCATCATCGCAAAAGGATATTGAAGCTCACGCAAAACAGTTCCACTTTTTTTTGAACCACTTGGAAGATGTGGATACCGTGTCCTTTGTTTCTCTGGGAACCGGAAACTTGATATTGCAAAAGCTGTTTTCCGAAAAAGCTGAATGGCAAAAAAAATTGAAAATAGCAAGAGTCGTTGAAGTGGCTCCATGCTTAAACGGAAATAATCTTTTGGCTTTTTTAGCAAAATTCAAACTATTTTCTTTTTTATTGGGGCCTACCGCAGCTGAGCTTAGTGAAAACAAAATTACAAAAATCAATTTTAAGTCAAATATTGAAACGGGCATTATTTTAACAAACAAATCTTTTATTTGTAAGCTGTTGGAACTGATATTTCATAAGATAACTCCCGAGGTGTCGATAAATGATGCCAAGAAAATTACCGGAGCAAATGATATTGCATATATTGTTTCGCATAGGAATAATGTCTTTGATACACCTGACTTTTGTGAGGCATGCGTAAAATTCTTAAAATCAGGTAAGTTTTAATGCCAAACAAACCCCAACCTTGTTATTTCAAGATTGGGGTTTGTTTTTATTTTTATTGATTGCCACGGCGATTAGCTCGTTTTTTAACAGCAACTTTGTGCCCAAAAAACGGCTCGCCTGCCAATTGATACCAATAAAAATCATTGCCAAGATAAGAATCCTTAAACTCTTCAAATGAGTATTCTGACGCCACATACTTAGCATCCAGATCTCGAAATTCTTCGACATCGGCAACAGTGATAACATTCCGGCGGACTTTCTTTTTACCATGGGGGTAAAATGTCACATCACAATTTATGCCATCTTCCGAGGTAAGATAGTAATAATGACTTTGCATTTTGCATATGTATACCTTTTTATATACAGGTGCAACTCCGCAATAGCCCAAAAGGCCGTTCTTTTCGGTGATGTAATTGCCATCAACCGATAGATAGATTTCATCATACGGGGCGTATGGGTCTTTATACCCATAGACGCTTTTCTTACCATTTTGGTTGACAAGAATGATTTGCGACCCTGCATAGGAAATGTATTGTTCATACATATACGGACTTTCGGCTAGCTTGGTCATTACCGGAGTGCCCAGATGATCATAGGCTCCCTTGCCAGAATAGTAATAGTCGGCAGGACCAGACGGTACATTGGTTAACTCATAATCCCATAACTCTGCCTTGCCGTCCTTGTAGGCTATAAAGTCTGCATCATCTCGCCTGAGCGAGACTATAGAATCATACTCCATAGGCAAAATCATCTTACCGGCAAACTCTATACCGTAAACATCGTGCCAACGATTATGCACCATTACCAAGTCTGTTCCCAAAGGGATAACCTCTGTACATGAAGTCGCCATCATGGCTAAAACAGATAATAATAAAAGAATTTTTTTCATAATTGTTCGTTTTTAAAGTTAATAATATGTTGTCTTTGGGTACTATAGGATATTTTTATAATTTTGCAATCTTTTTTTGACAAAAAAGCCGCAAAATTTGCGGCTTTTTCAGAACAGTGTGTATGGATATTACTTAAAGTAAATATTCATATCGGCTTTGCCAAATTCATTGCCTGCATTGCGATGATATTTGTAGCACTCGGTCGCTTCTTCTTCGCTCATTGCTCCCAACGGAATTTTACGGGGATCGGCTCCGCGACCTACCGCGTCACGATAGTACTGCGTATATCCATAAGATACTTTACCATCGTAGCGACCTTGCGAATCTTTTTTACGGTTATTTTGAACATCATTGAGATTATTAATTGTTTTGGCATCAACACCTTCTTGCAAACTAAACTTCTCCATCTTGTTATGAATACCATCAGAACTTAAACGCATGACATTTCCTTTAGAATCAATTTTTGTAATTTCGGTTTCAAGAACTCCAGATGAGTTTGCTTTCATACGACTGAAAATTACTTCTCCTTTGGCCGTGACTTGCCTTAAAACAACTTCTCCGGTTCTATCGTCTACGGATACAATCTCGGCCGCTTTGGTGTTGGCTTGATCAAAGTTATGTACGGATTTGCTCATCCGCTTTTCAATTAAAGCTCGAGTAACCGTTTTTTGAATTTCTTTTTTCTGTTCTGCCGACAGACCTTGATATATTTTATCAAGCTCTTTTTTATCAAACTCTCCGCGATCATTTATTATGCGATCAAGTTGTCGGTTGTTTAATTTGATTTTTTCGCGATACACTTCAACAGGCTTTCCATTTACCATTTCTACCTTTTTGGTTTGAGTTATGGTGAAGTTTTCGCTGATTATTTGCTTAACTTCTTTACCGTTTTTGTTTTTAATTATGGTTACAACTCCGTTTTCAAGCCTGTGAATGCGGCCTTTCTTATCAGTATACTCTTTAACCCCATTGTTACTTGCAACACTGTCAAAGTTTTTAAGTTCTGATTTGTATTTGGCACGGCGAAAAGCTCTGTTGCCAGCAAGAATACGGCTGCCTACAGCTTGGCGAATATGACTGCCTGCGGCTTTAGCCAAAGGTTTGGCGGTCTTGACGGCCATCCCTTTGGCCGTTGAGGCGGCCATGGTGCCTATACTAGAACCAATTTCGGTTGAACTGATGGAAGAGGCAAATTCGTCTGCAAATTCTTTTGCCATCTTCATAACCGACCAAGCCAGAAGAAAGATAAAAAGTAGCTTTAAGAAATGAGGCGAAGCCCATTGAAAACTTTGAAGAATATCTTCATAATAGAGTTCGGTAGATTGCCAATTAGATGAAAACATTTTGCCAAACATCTCACCGGTTTGGTCTATATTTTTTACACTTTCGGTTATACTTGCTTCTAAAACGCCTAAAAGCACCAAAACCACTATGGTGATAAATAAAAATGTAAACATCGAATTGAGGAAGGTTTCCCAAACTTTTTTGGTATATTGCCTAGTAGATTTAAATGCAAATCCTCCAACTGCTACGGGCAGCAAGGCTCCGGCAACACCTAGTTGCAAAACCGCATCTATCATTAAAAAAGGAATTCCGATGATGAGGAATATTGCAAATATCCATACTAAAATTCCGGTAAACAAGTATATCCACTTGGGGAATATAAAGATAGCCTCTTGCCATGATTTACATATCATCGCTGAGCCAAGCGCTTTAATCTCTCGGAGACGATTTTCCATTAGAGTCATGGTTTTGACGATGCTTTCACCCATTGATGGAGGCAGTCCCTCGGCTTTTTTAATTATACCGGAATTGGCATTCTTAATCTCGGCATATTCGGTACAAACATCTTTAGTTTTTTGTGCAGCGGTACCTGTGTTTGTGTTTCCGTCCTCATTTGATGTGGTTTTAGGACAATTTGTGAGTGCTGCTTGGGCCAGATTGTGACCGGAAACATAAAAAGGTTCAATAAATGTATCAAAAAAACTACCTACACCGCTTCTTAAAATCATAAATGCTATGAGGACAACAAATCCTTGAGTAATAATAGACTGCAACAAGTCTTTAATATCCTTGGTTTCAACAGAGGATACAAATGACAAAACTTGAATTGCCAACCAAACTGCGAATCCGACCACGACTAAGACGGATATTGCCGGAGAGAATGTTCTGACAGATTTATCGGTAACCGCACTTACGGTATTGAAAACCACGGTAAAAATCGGGCACAACGTGCAATTCTCTGTAGACCGATATTTACAATAAGGATGACATTTGTTTTTTTCCCAAGGCCTACAGCCTGGTTTATATTCGATATAGTCTTTTTCATATTTAAGCCCTGCAAGTTTAGTTCTGTTTTCTATATTTTGAGTATTAAGTTCTGCTTTGGCTCTAGAATTAGTTTCAGGATCTCTTATAGCACTGTCTGTATCGGATATATTTTTTTCCAAATCTTTTATTTCTAAATCAAGCAATTGTCTACGAACTTCTACACTGTCTTGATATTTATTCATAAGATTTATAGTGGCTTCATTGAGATTTTCTGATGGAATATTATTAACTGTATTAATATATGATTGAAGTTTTCTTAAATCAGATTGTGAAACATCTTCTCCATAATTAATACTATCAATAATTTGGTTTGCCTCATTTATCTTGTCATCCACGTTACCAGCAAAACATTGATGCGGCATTATTGAAAATATACAAAGCAATGCACACGCTATAAAATAGGATATTTGGGTATTATGCTTTATTTTCATCTCACACCTCTACTTTCCGTCACCGGACTTTTTGCCCTTGAATTTTGCGGCAATATTGCGTGCTGTTTGTTTAGGATGAGCCAGAGTGCCTGCTCCTCTTTGCAAGCCGCCTTTTATAAGCCTTCCGGTCTGATTGGCGACTACATCACCGACAAACTTAGGTGCTGCTGCGACCATATTTTTCGCAAATGAAGTCATCATCGTGGCCGTACTATGCATCGGGGAAGCATTGCCAAATGCTTTGTCGGGGAAGAATTTATCAACCAAATCAGAGCTGGTTTTTTGCACTAATTTTAAGAAATATAACAACGCAAATAAGGTTAACAGAAACGCCGTTGAGAAAAGGTGCATATTCTCATCTATTTCGTCTCTTAATTGGTCTTCATCATACCCTATGGCTCCGGTGGCCAGTGTATCAAATTTTTTGAATAGTTCATCCATTCCACCGCCAATTATGGCCTCATCCAAAATCTGCATACCAAAAAGACTAACCAAGGTCAAAAAGGCAAATATTGCGGCAGATTTGGCTATTATGCTTATTATCATATAAAGCTTGCTTTCGGTAATCTTAAACGGCCATAAGCCCATTACCAGCGGAAAGGCTAATACGGCAAATCCTATCTTAAATGAGATATCCAAGAGATAATAAGATATTGATAATATAAGCATAAAGGCTAAACACCAAACTATGGCTCCCTCGATCCAAGTGAAAAAGTTTGGTATGTGTGCTATACTAACACCAAATGTCTGAATATTTATGGCTCCTCCGTTTTCCATTGACGAATAACACATCATTATGTTGCCAAGTACCTGTATATCCGAAAGTTTGTCTGTTATGGCACGGATTGCGCCTAATAGCGAGTTCATAACGGATTTGGGCATAATATTTACCGGACCGGTATATTTTATGTCTTGAGGAATATCTACAACCAAGCTATCAAAATCTGCAACCCCGCCGCCTCCAACTGAAGTTGTGTCACTGGCGGAGGTCATTAAACTAACCGCTTGTCCGGCTGCCGGCCAACCACCATTTTTAATCGGCTGGTTCTGTGGCGGATTTTGCTGAACTATCGAGCTATTGCATATTTTACGCCCTTTACCATCACATTGGCTTTTATCTATGGTGCATATCTTTTTGGCCGGCAGTGACAGGGGATCAATAAATCCTTCTATTTTTTTGTTATTTACACTACCGCTGAAATATACACCAAAGTGTAGGTGAGCGCCGGTACCAACACCTGTGTTGCCTATACACCCAATCTTTTCGCCTTGTTTGACTTTACGTGAAGTGCCTGCCGCTCCGCCGCTACTCATTTTCATGTGTGCATAGTATGTTTTCCATGTATTGCCGCTTATGGAACCATGATCAATTATCGCATAATATCCATATCCCGTAACTGGTCCTGAGCCGTTTTTTCTTTGAACCTTGTATGTTATAGTGCCCGGACCGGCTGCGACTACCGGATTGCATGGTGCCTTTGACCCTACGGCGGCATCTACACCGCTGTGTGTCTTTGAGCATCCCTTACAAGGAGACGGGCGACAGCCAAACAGTGATGTTATCTGACCTCCAGCAAGACCTGGAATAAGCAAATTAGGTATTTGAGTTTGTGAAAATACGGCTTCATTTTGCTTGGTAGCTGCAGCATCGTACTCCTTTTCCTCTTCGGTAAGGCCTGTATCTTCCTCGGTTTGTGAGGAATCCGGAAGCGGAGTTTCTATTTGCGGAGTTTCTTTTTTTAATTCTTCTTCCAACATTGCAGTATCGTCATCGGTTATGGTATCCCAGCCTTCGGTATAGGATTTGATATCTTCGTCCCAAAACTCCTGCCCCATAAGTGCGCCTACGCTCATAATCGGAGTAATGAAAAATTTACTGATTACACTAACTCCTTCGCTGATTACTATGTATGCAAGTGCAACCTTAAATAACATCTTAAACAAGTCGTTTAGAATGTTACCGGTCTGAATTTCGGTGAATGATGAAACATTTTTTAGCCCCCAAAATGCAGCCCATAGCAAAAATCCTACCAAGAGTATGCCGATACCGGCTTTTTGTGTTACGATTAAGCCTTTATTTGCTGCGTGTAAAAAGGCCGAGGTCAGCCTTTCTACAACCAAGCATGACCAGCAACCGGCCTGATATCTGGCCCTTAGCTGTTCGGAGGTCGGACAGGCCTGCAAAACCTTGGTCTCAATCTTTTTTGCTAATTTTTCCAGCTTTTCTTGCTTTTTGGTTTCTTGCGTTAACTCATATACTTCCGCTAGGCGGTTTTCGGTAGCTCTAACCATATTATCAAGCTCTATCTTGATGCTTTGATATTCACTTTCGTTTATGTAGCCATCTTTTTTCAAATTTTCCAGATTATTTTGCGCCTTTTGCGCTTGTCTTCTAAGATTGCGCCTGAACAATGTTTTATTCATCGCTTTATCGTACCCCTCTTGGGTCGTATAAAGAGAAAGTTTGTCTAATGCCTCTTGCAGATATGTTGTATTGGGCAAATTGAAGAGGCCTTTTTCCGCAGCTGCCTCGTTTTTTGCGGCTTTCTCTAAAATCTTTTGGGTATTATCAGATAGCTTAATTTGTTCTTTATCGGCATAATAGTTACTTACTATTCTTTCTTTTTCTTCTGTACTATATTCTGCTTTGCTTGATTTTTTTAGTGCTTGCGTTTCTTCTTCTCCTGATAAGATTTTGCCGTCTTTATCAGTTGAGATGCTAACTACATATTCTCCATTTTCCAGTGGCCTGTCTTTACCTACGCATTGGTATGTGGGCTCTTTCTCTACACACATGCCGCTCTCACTATCATGCCTTAGACAATCTGGTGAATCTTTGTGAATACATTGACTGGTATCAAGATTACAACTTGTATGACCACATAATATTGTTTCTGCCTTGGCTGCAGGAGAAAAACCGTAAATGGCTACAAAAAACAGCACAAACATCATTATTTTGATGATGTGTCTGAATTTGATGATGTCGGCTCTGTTTTTTGTCATTGTTTTCTCCAATTATATATATTATTTGCGTCCCGCTATGCGAGCCATCTTGGCTTTGGCGGCAGAAGAGAGTTCATATGCTCTACCGGCCCAACGTATTAGCTTCCATGATGACTGCGGTGCCAGTGATAAGCCGAAGGTTAATAAATTGCTTACACCTTTTAATATAGCGCCACCGATTGCCTGAGCTGCAGCCTTGAGGTTCTTTTGGAAGTTTGCACTCAAACCTACTCCGAGCAATGCCGAGGTTAACTGCTGAGAAACACCCATAGAACCATATATCAAGAAACCAATCAACAGCAGACATAAAAATCCGATGCTTATATCTTGCATATTGGCTTGAGCGTCTTCGGGATTAAATATACTGGGGTTGTTTTGTATTAAAGACACCATCGCCGTGAGCACCAATGCAATGATTACGGAAAAACACATCATAAAGGCGGCAGAAGCCAAAATATGAACAAAACCTTTCTTGGTCCACTCCCTTGTGGGACCAAATGCGTAGCAAACTACATAAAACGGTAGTAAAATTATGATTATTCCCATTTGGAATATGGTATCAACCAAGTAAAACGAGAATCCAATCTTAACAACCCAAAAAAACAGGTACAACAATATTCCCATAATCTTACTGGTAATGTTTAACCCACCTTGGTTCATTACCTCTATGGCGATATCGCCACCAATGGTCAGATATCGGGAGGCCATCATTATCATACAAAACATAGTATCTCTTATTGCCGTCGGAAATTCTCCGTTTTTAGATAAGAGGTCACCACCTATTGAGCAAGACATATCTACATCCGCTACATCTATCGGAGTGCCAAAAACCTCAAAACCCTGATCAACGGCAGTGGTTAATGAAGTACTTAAAATATCGGTACCCAATTTTAGAAACGCCAGATAAACAGGAAAAACCAATGTATTGATTACATAAAGTATGCCCGTATTTGAGGAGGCCAATATTCCGCATATTCCGCAAACAAAAGCTTTGCGTATAATTTCGTTCCAGACCTCTCCGACATTGCTCTCGGTTACCGAACTTACATATTTTAGCAGTCGCAAAGCTAACCAAACCGAAAATGCTACCGCGATAACCGGCATGGCCGCAGATGTGAAGTTGCCGTACATGACTCCAACTTGTTTACTTACGGCATCAAATATGGTGGTTAGAATAACGCAACTTAAACAGTCTGCATCACTGGTATCAACTTCACCGCTGGTAAGTTGGTCGGGTTCATCTGAGCAAGCGCTGATAAATAACACCGCAACCAAGATTATGGCCAGTTTGCTAAATTTGTGGAGTATGTTGCGCCATTTAGTCATAGTTATCTCCTTACTCCAGATTATCTAATTTGTTGCGGCTAGGTCTGTGACCTTGGTGCGAAGTATTATCAACATTTGCCGTTTTTGTGTTTTTATTGTTGTTGGCCGAGGTTGAAGCCGGACGCGTAGCCGCGTTGGTGTCAGGCGAAGATTGGTTGCCTCCGGTAACATTTGCCGCGTTTTGAGTTTGACCATTTGCTGAGCCCGGCCTGTTTTCGGAATTGGTCTGTGCGGTAGGTTTGCTGCCTACATTTGCGGTTGTTCCGCCTTGAGCGCCGGTACCGCTGGAATTAGGACGACCACCGGATTCAGAGTTGGCCGAAACCGGTCTGCTGTTACCTACATTCGCAGTCTTTTGAGGCTGCCCACCGCCATTATTACTCTGCGTTCCTTGGCTACTGCCGCTTGCACCTCCTCCGAGTCTGTTTTTGATAAAACGGCGAACCGGACGCAGGGTGGCAAGTCCGACTCCTTTATCTACGGCTTTATTTGCAACTTTTTTGGCTTTGTCTTCCATATATTCGCCTATAGCCTCTCTGGTCGGTGCCGAAACTTTGCTGGCAAATCCTTTAACGGCACTAGCCCCCATAGTGGCAAAACTCGGAGCAACCGGCTTAATACCTCCGCTGGAAAATTTGTTCGTCAAATCTGATACTTTAGACATCAGCATAAAGCCTAAAATACAGGCAAATATAAACATCAAAAATTCTACGCTCAAAACATTGACTAATTTTTTGAGTTTGGCCGTATCCACATTGTCCAGAGCTTCTATCAGACCACTGATTCCTGAAGAATCTTTCAGGCTTAGCGAACTATCAATTAGCGAAATGGCAACCGTAACTATCATGCCTATCATCATGAAGTTAAATACGCTGTTTAAAAACATCTTGAAACCGGAGGCGGTGTATTTAGAGGTAATCTTAAACGGCCAGCTGGCAACTAAAAACGGCAGTAATGCTCCCACTATGCCAAGCTGCACAACCGCATCAAGCAGATAAAATACAAACGCCAGCGACATTAAAAATCCAAAAACCCAGAAAAATATGGCATAAATTCGGCATTCCAACCCTAAACCAAATTCAAAACTTGGGCGTCCTATTATATATCTGCCGCCAAGACACCACAGTGAACTACCGATACTTTGCAACATGGCGTATTTTAGATTAACACTATAGGCCAAATTTTCTAAAAGAGCGTAGGTGCTAAAACTGTAGAATATATTTTCAAAATTGCGAGAATAATCCGACGGCATAGTTTTATCTACAGCCGCAAAAGCTTCCGGCGTCAGAGCATCAACGCCAAAACGATTGGCAATACTCTGTATTTCTCCTCCGGATAGCATACTGGTGCCAAAACTTAAACCGGCATTCAATATTGGCAGGATGATAAACGAGAATATATCACCATAATAAACCAGTAAAAAGTAAGCTATCATAAATTTGTAACTTTGCTGCAACATCTCGGTTATATATTTGGCGGCATCTTGTTTGGTTAAAGAGCTGACAAAAACAAGAGTCTTGAGAGCAAGCCATATTACCAAACCAACTGCTATAACCGTGGCAAAGCTTGACGCAAATTTTGTTGCGGAAAGCTGTGTTATGTCATCGGCAGCCGCATATATTACACCCATTAATGAGCAGAATCGGCACTTACTGTTGTTATAAAGCATAACCGGAATAACATCACAGCCGCGACCTTTGGCATCTCCGGCAATAACCCGCACTTCATTTCCGATTGCTTTAACACAATATTGGGAAATATTTCCCGAGGCATTTTTAGCTGCGTAGCATTCTTTTATTTTGTATTCCTTCTCTTTGGTCGTTCTAACTTCTTTTGTTGAAAGATTGGTTAGCTCAATTTTTTTACTTAAATTTTTATGAGTGCTTAAATCCACTTCTGTCCAACCTAGGAGCTCTTTTAGCTCTTTGATTCTCTTACTATCTGATCTACTTACGCACTCGTATCTGTATACGATTTTATTCTTAGAAGTATTGCTAAATAGTATTCTAAAACCATTAAATGTACTACCAATATCATATTCTTTAACCATACAAACAGATGTCTCAATATTACATAGTTCTTTACCGCACTCAATGATATTGGTGGGACGCTCATTCTCGCTTTCGCCAAAAATCTCTGAAAACCGACTAAACTCTGAGCTGTTTTTTTTCATAAAATCCCAAGCATTTTCCGGAGATACGGCGTCAACTCCGGTGGTGGAAGCTTTGTCTGCGGCCGAACAAACACTGCCAAACAGCGGCTGAAGCACTATCGCTGCCGCCAGAATTAATATATGCAGTAATTTATTCCTTTTTTTCACCATCTTCTTCATCCCTTGCAAAAGGGTTACCCAGAATAAAAAACGCCGCCAGAATCGAGGAAACGAATAATACTATAGAAAGCCATTTAAACATATTGCTTGATATAAATTCAAACAAATCAATGCTGTATGCCAGAAATAACAACAAAATCATCAGTATTGTCCAGCCCCAGGCTTTAAGCATTTTTGGTCTCCTTATTCCACTCTCTTATCATCATAACATACAAATTACTTATAAAGTGTTACAGTTTTTTGATTTTTTATAATAAAAAAATTTCTACACACTTTTTGTACACAAATTGTCCCTTTTTGTACTATTTTCTTGATTAATATCTGACTTGTATTAATATTGGGGTAAATATTTCAACTTTGTAATGAGGTAAAATATCATGGAAGAAATTATTTTTCCCAACCAAATCAGAATGTATCGCCGTTTGAGAGGCCGCTCTATGCAAGAGCTTGCCGATCATCTTAATGTTTCATTGTCGGCCATATCCAAAATCGAAAAAGGATATCGCAGAGTCGATCAAGAGCAGTTGGTAAAAGTATCGGAATTTCTTGATTGCCCATTACAGGATTTGTTCGTTAATGAGCAAAATTCTCAACAAGAAATCGTGTTGGCATGGAAAAGAGAACAGGAAAGACGCAACAAAATCAATGAAAAAAGCGGTCTTAAAACCTTGGGTGCCGGTTTGCGTCAAATCAGAAATGAAAAGAATCTGACTTTGATTGAAGTTGCAGAAAATGCAGATATGACTTTGTCGGTTTATCACCGTATTGAGATGGGGCAACGAGAAGTTTCGGAAAAAGAAATGAAGAACATTGCCAAAGCATTAAAAGTCTCTGTTGATGAACTAAAAGCACAAATTAAAGATTTGGATGAAAAGGGATTCTTGGAAGAAATTATCCAGAGGAATGATGCCAAGTATAAATTGTTGTCAACACCGCGAGGCGCTATTGCTTCTTTTGTTTCTGCGACCCAAGAACTGCCTAAAATTCAGGTTTTTGGCACTGCCGGCAAAAATGGCGATCTGTTAATCAATTTTAATGAAGAAGTTAAGAGAATTGCTTCTCCATTAAATCCGCAAAGTGCTAAAGACTGCTACGCTCTCAATCTTTGCACCAGAAGATTGGGCAATCTCTTGCCTGCTCGCTCAATATTGTTCGTCAATTCGCAAGAACCGGTTAGTGTTGGCGATATTGCAGTTTATTATACAAGCGAAAATGAGGCCAAAGTAGTATCAATCAGAGAAGATGAGGACGGAAATATGTTTGGCATGCAATGGAATCCTGATGAGAAAATAACTCTGTCCAATGACGATATGACAAAACTTCATAAGGTTATTTTTATTAGCTTGTAGGATTGATTTTAGCAAAAAAAAGCCGCTCAAATGAGCGGTTTTTTTTTACAACGGAGGAATGTTTAACTGGACTATGCTTCCGGGGCTTATTTTACTGTTGGCATAGCGCATATTGCCGGTTTCTATCATAAAACGCTGTCTGCCGGTCATCTGTGCCGCCAGGTCATAAAAATCTTTGGCTCGCATGTCTTGTCGTTGTGGGTTCATTATGTAGAGAACACATCCTTGAGCACGTTCGGCGATGCCGCATCTGGCTCGTCCTCTCGGAACTTCGGCGTTTACCACAACCCCCTGCAAACCGTTGCGAACTATTTTTGATTCGGCAAAAACAAGTTTTCCGATAATTACCCCCATAAACAATGTGGCAACCAGTATTAAAGAAAGAGTTTTGACATTTAACCACCCGGGAAGTGATATATTAGACGCACTGCGACCGTAAACTTCGCTTTCGTATGTGTCCTCATCTATGTATTGCGGAGTTTCATACATATTGCCGGAATCGACTTCTCTTGAGGGGACATTGCCGCCATCAAGGTATTCATTTAATTCTGCCGAAGTTTCAATGTTTTCGCTATCATTATAATTATGCGGAGGAACCGTCGAAGTTTGCGGCATCGGTCTGGCAGGACTTGCAGACGGCGATGCCTGCCTGAATGGATTTGCTTGCGGCTGAGGAGCATGAGGCGGCTGTGCCGACGGTACAGGAGGGACTTGCGGCGTGACTGGTTGTGCCGATGTTTGCGGCAGAGTCCGGTTTATCGGTCTTTTTATTTTTTTTAGACGGGGTTGCCCAATATTATTAAGATTATCCATTGCCATTCCTATCTGCTATAAATTGTTTTTTAAGGTCTGGTCCGTCTTCATGGTTTTGATTACTCGCGGAACTATCATTATTATGGTTTCCGACTGTGGCGATTTTAGATCAAAAACCGTATTGGGAAGACCTATAATCAAGAAATTCTCGCCCAGTTTGCTCCGAATTGAATAATTGGCAATCTCACCGCGGGAAACTTCAATGGTAATATCGGAATAAATCTTGCTGTTTTCTTCAAACGAAGCTTTTGCCAGTAAGGTCATATTGGCAACAATTGAAGACTGATTCATGCATTTTCCGATATCAAAACGAGAAAACCATAAATTGGGGACGACAAACTTGCCTTCACCCACATTTTCTACCCGAGCCTGTCTCATTAAGAATGAGGTCAATGAAGCAACATTGATATCATTCGAGGTCGTAAGCAGACGTCCCAACACACCGTTGCGGCTACTTTTGATTGAACCAAATTCAAATGTCTTGATTATTTGCTGCCACTCGATACCGTTGGGAGAATAAGGATACAGGTTAAATACTTTTACATCATAAGCCAGCAATACCGGATTTTCTTCAAAATAGTTTATCAGATTTAGGATTTGGTTCTTTAATTCGAAATCAGCGTCAAAGGTTATGCTGTAGTCATCAAAATTGGTGGTAAAGTCTGTAATACCGGCTCCTCTTAAGACATCAAGGATAGCCAAAAGTATAGTTCTGGATTGCGGAATGTATAAGCTGTAGTTAGCCTTACGAGATATCCGCATGGTTTGATTGACCGAGTTATATGTATAGTATATTTCGGCTGCATCGCATAACATATTGATGACATCGGTTAAGCTTCCGCGTAAATTTTCGGCTGATATACTGGCATAGGGGGCATCTTTGGCTATCAATTTTATACCGGCTTCTTTGGTAAGTTCAAGTAATGCTTTTTCTGCCGGCATAGTGTCAAATGAAAAGCCATTAACCTCAAACTTCGGCAGAGCATCATTTTCGCCATTTCTTACCAACTTAAACGCTTGGGAATTATATGGAATTGTAGATATCATTTCCTGAGTGTTCCAGTTGACAAAACACCGATATGGCGTTTCCAAATCCAACCTGTTGGCACCTTTGGGCGTGCGAATTACCGGATATGGTGTTTTTTTGACCTCCTGTGCATTATATGCAGGAACCTGTGCTTCGGCTTTTGGTTGCCGGGGATAATATTTGGACAAATCGCAACCGGAAAGAAAAAATGTTGCTATAGTTAAAATGTAAAAAATGCGTCTCATTGTCATAATCAAAATTGTGTTTATTGCTGTTGCGGGCGAGGCTGACCGCCCTGGGGTTGCGGGCGAGGCTGACCGCCTTGGGTTTGCGGGCGAGGCTGACCGCCTTGGGATTGCGGGCGAGGCTGACCGCCTTGGGATTGCGGACGAGGCTGACCGCCTTGGGATTGCGGACGGGGCTGACCGCCTTGGGGTTGCGGACGAGGCTGACCGCCCTGGGGTTGCGGGCGAGGCTGACCGCCCTGGGGTTGCGGACGAGGCTGTGGAGCCGTAACATCGTCCTCATATTGCGTCTGCTCAATATTGTTCTGCTTCATCAACTTATTAATGACCTCATCCATCGACATACCGGCACCTGCCGTCGGGTCATCGGACTTATCTATTTCACCCAGAGCCTCCTTCATCTTGTTTAGCTCATTACCGTCTTGCTTTATCATGTCAGGAGAGGCATTTTGCTCAAGCTCAGATTTAAATTCTTTAAGGTTCTTTTTTAATGCATTTACACCACCGGCTATCTTCTTTTCAACATAGCCAAATAAATCGGGGTGAGACAATATGTACTCTCCGGTTTCGCTTATTTCTTCCAAAACATCAAGTATGTAGGGATAGTACTTATATTCTTCCATGGCAATATTGCCTTGACGAACACAACGAGCTGCAATACGAGAAATTGTCATATCGTAATACTCTTTGAGCAGAATATAATTGTCAACATACCAGGTGTCGCCTCCGACACCCTGCCCAGAGCTAAACTCTTTGTTTGTTTCCATAGCAAAGCCCTCACAAAACTTTATACATCTTTATATTAATCTAATTGAGCATTTTAGCTTTGTAAATCACTATTTTAATCTTTTAGAACACTATTTTGGTATGGGTCGAAATCTTCATCCTCGGATTGCAGTAATTTTAACTTCTGTGGCGGGCTTGCGGGTAAAGTTGTATTTACATCGCTTCCTGATACTTCTTCCGGCATATAGTCATCGGAATAGTTATCATCATCTTCAACATAAACCCACTCCCAGTCTTGATCGGAGTTGTCATTACCGGCATCACTGTCTGACGGATAGGCAGCATTGTCTGGCGCATAATCATACTTCTCATCCTGAGGAACAATTTCGTCATTTTGAGAAAAGTCTTCGTTACTTGAGGCATCAAATCCCCAATCGTTGGCCTCTTCACCTTCATAATCATCAGATATTCTGATATTTGAAGTTGCCAACTCGGAATTGCCGTCATCTTGTGTGCTAAATCCCCAATCAAAACTGCTTTCATCTGATGATTGCTCTTGGTTATTTTCATCACCAGAGATATAATATTCACTGTTGGTTTCATCCGAGGTAACTGCACCGGCGTCAGGATGAGGAACCTCTTCATCCGGTACAGTCTGCGGGTCTGTGTCGGCCGGCTCTTCCGGTTGATATGTGTAATCATATGAAGGCGGCTCGTTTTCGGCTAGAGCTACTGTTTCTGTCGTGCCCCCGAAAGCGTCTGAATTATCAAGGTTGTTGTCCACAGAATTTTCATATTCGTTGGGTTGAAGCTCATCATAATGATCCTGTTCGGTTGAGGCGGAAACTTCCGGTAAATCTTCGTAATCAAACTCTCCATTCGGTAACTCCAACGCCGCATCAAGAGATTGTGTTGCCTCATTATTTGCAACCTCAAAACCGGTATTGATTTCTGCGGTCGTATTTTTTTTCTTTTTCTTTTTCTTCTTTTTCTTCGTAACCGCCCCATCAGATACATTATCTGCATAGTTACCATCTTCAAAGGTATTGTCATATGTATCTTTGGAGACTGTTATATCTTGCGGCTCGTATATATTTTTTTCTACCTCGGAACTGGCGAATCTGTCACTTTGGGCAATATTGGCAGTCGTTTCTTGTTTAATCTGAGTTACCAACATCGGAGTTAGGATTTCTTTAATTCCACGAGTAAAAGCTTCTATTAATTCTTCATTTTTGCGATTGCTTAATTTTCCAAAAATCTCTCCCTGAGCTTCAATCGCTCGGGTGATGGCTTTTTCAAGATTTTTCTCGTTTGATGCTTGCAATGATGAAATCTTGTTAATTAACTTTTCTATAGCCTCTTGGTCGCCCGAAAATGCTACAGGCGTAATGTGCTCACCTTGGCTTGATGGCTGCGTATGATTCTCTGAAACCTTGGATATAACCGCTTTAATTAATTTTTCTTGCGAATCGTTTATCATTTTAAGCAGTTTTGCACTATCGGCTTCTTTTGACGGTGATTGAGATGGAGAATCTGACCTGTTGTTCAGATTTTTTAACAGCTCTTCTTGTGTGGCTTTGAAGGCTTCAATGAGATTTATGTTGTCGTTTGCTTTGTTTAGCGACATTTCCTCAACCTTATCAAGGCGCAAATTTATCTGTTTCTGCCCTTCTATCACTGCCTCTATGAGTTTTTGCGTGGTAGAATCATCATACGCGGGGAGCGGAGCGGCAACCGTTCCGTCAGCAAGTTTGATTCCGCTTAGTGACTGGCCTAAACTTTTCTGACTTTGAATAATCGCGTCGCAAAGCTCCTTTATTTCCGATGAGGTGGAACCATTATCACGACTGGATTTCAGACCCTCGGTAATCGCACTGCAAAGCTCTTTTATTTCTTTGTTTTGGTCTTCCCTTATACTCAGGTAATTATCCGATATGGTTTGCAGAAGTTCTTTTATATCTATTCCGCTTATACTTTCTCCGCCTGATGATGTAACTACAGGTGTTTTATCAGCAATTACCTTGCATAATTCCTTAAATTCCTGCTGATGCTCGTTGTAACCTTCTTTGATGTTTTTTGCAATGTATAATTGTGTTTTGCTTATGTCCTGAACAAGCTTATCTAAACTCTCTTTTTGGAGTTGGCTTTGGTACTGCATGAGCGGGTGCAGGCTTTTGGCAAAGTCAGAGGCAAAATTCTCGCCTAAACTTATATTAACTTTTCCCGCTCCGATTGATGATGCTCCACCGGCAGCATTGTTTCCAAGTTCTTTTATTATCTTCTCCAGACTTTCTCTCTGAGTTGCAGCTTGCTGCTGCAGAAGCCCGGCGATGATTCTGGTAAATTCCGTAGAAAAATCTTTATCAAAACTTATTTTACCACTTACTGCGGTAACCGGCTGTGCTGATGATGAAGGAGGAACAGCTCCGAAGGCCGTTGCTTGAGTTGTTGTGTCAAAAACAGGCGATGGAGATGACGGTGTGTCTACGGCTTCTTCGCTTCCTTTATTGCCGCTCAGTTCGTCTATATAGTCTTGTAACATGGCTCCGCCTGGCAAAGTTGAGAATATACTCTTTACATCTGGCGACAGCTCAAGTAGCATCTTATTGAAGGCTTCGCGGCGTTCTCCGCTTAGTATGTGCATTTGGCGATAAATGTTTAGAAACCTTTGTGCAACGACAACAGGATCCTCGTCGCCTTTACGCAACGCCTTTCTTCTTGCCTCCGTCGTTCTGTTGGTTTCTGCTACCATTCTTGCACAATTACCTTTCGCAATATACACATAATGCGATACTTTATATCAATCTTGTAAATTTAGGGTTAACAAACAGTACAAATTCTGCTGTTTTTCTATATTTTTTTGTACATTAAGTAATTTCCGTAACCGCTCGAAGGTTACCATCACGATTTATTTGTATAACGCGTAATTTGTGACGCATTTCTTCAATGGTCTTATTGCGATCAATTGTCGGATAGGTATGTAAAATTCTGTCGGTAAATGCTTGATATGCAGCCTCTGAACTTTCGGCGTGAATAGTTGCCAAACAGTTATCATGCCCTGACCCCATAAGCTCCCATATTGCTCCGGCATTGCTTGTTGATATCTCTCCGCCGATGATGGCATCGGGAGTAAAACGAACCACTAAGTCAATTACTTTGGCATATGTCAATGCGTTGGTTTGCTCGGTTCTTGATAAAGTTATATGTACTCTGTTTTTGTGCGGTACTATTAATTCTCGCGTATCTTCAATGGTTAAAATTCGCTTGTTGATGTCCAATATCTTCAATAAATTGTTTAAAAATGTTGTCTTACCGGTTGCCGTCGCACCGGAAACTAATATGTGGTCTCCACGACGGATACTCAGTAATAATCTCTCATAAGGGTCTTCCGGTTCTTTAATATCTTTGAGCGGATTTATTTTGTGCAGGTGACCGCCTTGCGTTAAACCATAATCGCCCAAGCCAAAAGAAACATCATCAGAGTGAATACGGATTGTTAAAGCTATGCCTCCGGTTAAATCATTATTGTCATACATGACGTTCTTGCCGCAAATTGCCGAAAAACGGTGTTCGCCGGGTATGGTGGCATAAACAACCGGGTTTCCCTGTATGGGGTCAAACGGCAATTCATAGGTGTTGGCTATAATGTATAATAAGTCGGTTAAGTATTCTTTACTTAATTTCTCATCTTTGTAGCTTGTCCAGGGATGGGCCCGTTTTCCGCGTAATCTTAACCATACCTCTCCGGCATGATTGATGGCAAGTTCTTCTATGCCATCTTGCTCATACCAATAAGACAGCGGTCGTAAAATAGATTCCAAAACAGTAAAACTCATTACTAAACTCCTCTAAAACAGTGCCGGAACACTACCGCTTTCTCCCGTATCGGCCGTGCTGCCTGCCGGCGTTTGCGGTGTGGTCGCTATATTCCCCGACGAACTCGGCGGCGGAGGCGGAACCAGCGTCTTATTTTTCTTGGGGGCATCATCTATCAACAGGGGTTGTGTATCAGCGGCAGCCGCTTCGACATTGGCCTCGTCCGGATCATACACAACCTGTGTACTTGAAGCTTTGGCAACATCCTCGCGTTGTTTCTGACGGCTCTCTTGGTCAGTCTTAACATCGTCGATTAAGATTTCTGGCTTTTGATACTTTTGTGATTCTTCTTCGTCGCGCTCTACGCTTCTTAGCCATAAATCAGTGTTCGGATAAACAATTATACGCGTTCCGGCCGGAATATAGGTCATTGCTTTTACATCTGTCTTATCGGCCAATATGTCATCAAACAATTCTTCCATATCGTCCAAGAAATTCTGACGAGCGTCGTTGGCTGCCTGTTGTTTTGAGGTTTCAATTTCCCCTGCGGCGTCATCAGCAGAGGCAATAAAATATGATGCTCCCGAAGATAAAACCGTGGTTACTACCGGTAAGGTATATTTCTTGAAGAGTTGCTGGTCAACATAACCTAGAGCTCCTGCTCTACCTTGAGCATCCGCAGTTTGGCCGCTAAACACAAAGATGGAGCCGTCGGGTCTGATTAATCTTTCCCAACTGATTTGAACTCGGGCAGATTCCGAGGTTGCCTCAGCCGCCGCAGTTATGCTACCGAAACTTCCTATCATACGCGAACCGGCCGGAATTATTATGTTGCGGCCTTCTTCCGCATATACATTCCTCTCGACATAGGCAGTGATAGGAGCTGGATTGTTGGTATCTATCGCACGCGCGATTACGGCAGGAATCGGCTTATCGGAGAATATCATTTCGCTCATATCAACTCTCCATGAAGAAATCGACTTCGGTATACCTTGCTCGGACCAATCTTTTTGGTAGCCGTCAAAAGCCTCTTTGCGAACACTTGAACCGATGTGCCCAACACTGATGTTTTGTCTTCTCTCTTGCATTGCCGCTTCAAGTGCTGCTCTGCGGGTCGGGTCGTATCTTTCGCCGGGGCCATAACCTCCACCGGGGCCTAAGTTGGCAGCACTACCTTCACCGACGCCGTAAGCTCCTCCGGGACCAAAGCTGCCGGCAGGAACAAATACTTTTCCGTCATCTTCTTTATCGCCAAAGTCTTCGGTACCTATCAGATTGCCCTCACTGTCTATTATTAAGCCGTCAGGTGTACGATATCCAATTATATTCCCTTTATCGTCAATAACCGTATCATTTTCCAAAATCTCACCAAGATACTCGCCGTCAGGGGTTAGAGCGATACCTAAAGATTTGTAATATTTGGGGTCTTCCAGCATTTTTAGTGCCGGTGATACATCTTCTTCTTGGGGCTGTTTTAGAGAATCCAATATCGAAGTCTTATCAAACCAACTTCGTGTTTCGTCTTTTTCTGCGTCGGCCTTAGCTTTGGCTGCCGCTTCTGCTTCGGCCTTAGCTCTGGCCTCAGCCTCTGCCTTAGCTTTAGCCGCCGCCTCTGCTTCATCCACCGGAACCAATAGTTTATCTTTGTTAAAGTCATAATACTGTAATGGTCTTGCTTTAACTATAAACTCGCCATTGTCTTTTACAATACTGCCACCGGAATTTATACTGCCTATAACATTGCCCAGATTGTCATAAACCTTACCATCTAAAGATAATTTTCCAAGAACCAAATTGGTATTGTCTCTGATATTGTAATCACGATTACCGCGACCAACTACTTGCTCCCCTTTTATAACAAAACCTAAATCATATTTGCCTAAGCTTTGGTTGTTGAAACCAAAAGCTTCGCCATTGCGGTTGACCAAACCTATAACTTGTCCGGAATTATCATAAATGTATAGATCATAGAGAGCATAACCGATATTTTTTTCATCAGAAACAACATAGCCGTCGTAATTCACATCACCCAAAATCTCGCCTGTTGCCGATATTACCTTCCCTTGTGATGACACTCTGCCGATATATTTGTTAGACATATCAAAAGCAACCTTATACTTAAACAAATTTCCCAGAGGCAGACCGGCATTGGAATTAACATTATCATTGGGTTGCAGATATCCTATGAGTTCATCATCATCATCGACTATTAAACCGTTTACCGTTGTGTATCCGATTATATTGCCGGCAAAGTCAATAACCGAATTAAACTCAACAGCCTTTCCGATTAGGGCTTTATTTTCGTTATATAGCTGTTTATTGTAGTCCAAACAGCCAACCTGACTACCAGTTTCATTATAAACTTTGCCGTCATTTGAAACAAACCCTATGGTGCGACCATTAAAATCAACAACAGGCGATTGAGCTACTTTATAGCCGACCACAGCACCGCTGTCGCTGATAACAAAATCATTAGCCAACAATTTGCCGACATATACATCTCTGTAGTTGTAAACATTTCCGTTAAAGGAAACAACGCCTATGGTTTCGCATTTGTCATTAACGGCTACACCTTGAGAAGATAAATATCCGTTGACAATTCCGTTGTTGTCAGTACTGAGCATTCCTTCAACGACTTTACCTATTTTTGAGCCTGAGGAGTTTTTTACATTGCCGGCTATGTCGGTGTACCCGATAAAATTACCGTTAAAGTCTAAAACCGTACCGCCATTATATGCAAAACCAATCTTGGGCATATAATTAAAATTACCTGATTGGGATTTAGCTACGCTTGTATCCGGTAAGATTTTTCCAATATCGCTGAAAGAACGATCCAAAATGTTATTGTGATAGCTTATATTACCAAGAGTATTTCCATCATTGTCAACAGCAACATAGTCCTTTATCTCTGAGGCAATTAGTTGGTTTTGCGGATTTAGCACATAGCCCGAGCCGACAATTTTACCGAGTTCAGCACCTTTGGAACTATAGGCTTTACCATCAAAGCCCAAATAAGACGAGATACTACCAAATGGTGTGTAAAAAGCCTTGGAAACGAGAGCTTGTCCGACCAAATTTCCGTCTGCGGAAAAGACATAACCTTGCGGCGAAACCGCAAGTGAGCTTTCTTTGCTCTTTATTTGGGAAGAGATTCCGCTAACGCCCAAAAATTTTCCGTCTGCCGAATATACCATTTGCGGAGAGCTAACAGCACCTATCATGCGGCCGGACAGATTATAGGCCTGGTTTCCGACCATATAACCTATAGAAGTGCCGCTTAGTGCAATAACACCGCCATTACTTAGGGCGTGCCCCACTAAAGCCCCTTTAAAATCAAATACCGGCCCGGTGGATATAATCTTACCCACAATTGCTCCAGAACCGTCAGTTACGACACCTCTGGCTGCAATCAAGCCGCTGAACTTATCTCCTCTGGCGATATTGCCTTGCGGTAATAAACGACCAAGATATCTGCCGTTAAGATCGGTTGCCGTGGCAGAAAAACTTTCCGAACGACCACTTATATTGCCTTTAGCATCGATAATATATCCATCAGCGCGTATTTTACCTACCGACTTGTTATCATCTATAATATCGCCGTTATAGCTAACGAAACCTAAATAAAAACCTTTGTCATCAAAAGCGTAGCCGCTGTTTACAATCCGACCGATAACCGCCCCGTCATTATTGTAAACAAAGCCATTGGCTCGTAAATGACCGATAACCACGGAATTAAAATCTGTAACCTCACCTCCGGGAACAACACTGCCAATGAAATCGCCGTTTAAGGATATTACCATGCGCGATGATATCAAACGCCCATCAAGTAAATAGTCATTACCGACTTTGCGATAAGCATAGCCGTCCGGAGTAACAATACCAATTTGCTGTCCGCTTAAATTTGCATACAAACCATCACCGGTAATGCGACCTGATATTTTTCCTTCGTCATTATAAACAAGGCCTGGAAACACAACTTGTCCTAAAATGTCAAAATATTCGTTAACCACCAAACCATTAGGTAGTGTTTTGCCCACAACTTGCCCCGAAGAACTCCTTACCGTCCCGTCGCTATTTACTTTACCCAAGAATCTGGCGTCATTTCCTATGGCTACGCCTTGCGGGACGACGCCGCCGATAATCTGCCCGTCGGAATCGAGAATAAGACTGTCTGCGGTTATATTGCCCAAAAGTTTGTTATCTAAACTTACAACCTTGCCGTCGGGAATTACTTTTCCTAAAACGGTGCCGTTAAAATCAATCGCCGTTATTTCTTGAGAAAACGCAGGACAAGCACAAACAATGACAGACAAAACAACTGCCGTAAAATTTATGAATAAATTATGTAGCTTCCTTATTTGCAATAATCTCATATTCAATTCCTCTGGTTTTTGGCGACCTCGCCTAAAACATATCCGGAAACATTTTTATCCAAATCTATAAATGAGCCGTTGCTCTTTATATAGCCAATATTTTCGCCATTATTGTCAATAACTGTGCCATCATAAGATAACCGCCCTTTATATTTGCCGTCGTTGCCCAGTATTGTGGCTCCTATTTTATAAATTTTTCCCAATATCCTATCGTTCAAATCAATAGCCAATCCTCCGGACAGCATTCTGCCGATTATACTAGCATCTTTGCCGGTAATTGTGCCATCAAAATTTACATAACCCACAACTTTATCATCATTGGATATTACTATGTCGCCACTTACTACCTCGCCGATAATTTTTCCGGATACTCCGATAATATTGTTGTCAGATAAAACTTTTCCTAACGAAACACCGGCAAAATCAGTTACAGCACCGTCGGGAGACACCGATCCGATTACATTACCGCCAAAATCAACTGCAAACCCCGGATGTAGTATGTGGAGATTTTTATCTGTTCCACCACCTGGCAGAATGGCCGTCACAATTTTCCCCGAGGGATCCAATACATCACCGAGCGAGTTAAGATATCCTTTATAATTTCCGAGGGCATCAATCATTATCCCTTCGGGTATTACTTCGCCGATGACTTCGCCGTCTTGGTTAACGACTTTTTTGTCGTGCGTTACCTGTGCCACATTTTTTCCATCTAAACTTATTACCTTACCATCAGAAACAGCATAACCAATATATGAACCATCATAACCTATTGCGGCACCTTTTCTGATTAAACCGCCCTGATATTCGCCTTTCATATTAAAAAATTCGCCTTTGGCATTAAGCTTACCTAAGGTGTCGCCATAGCGGCTAAAGACTGTTCCGTCGTCGACTGAAGTTCCGACAACATTACCCTTGGTATCAATAACTTCTCCTTGGAGCAATCTGGCGCCGTTTATATTGTTATATCGGCTCAAACCATTATTTTTTATGCTCCCTTGGGCAACTCCTTTGTTGTCATATATTTGCCCATCGGGAAACAATCGCCCGATAAGATTACCGCCGGAACTCGCAACAGAAGTTTTAGCAGGTACCGCAACGCCCAATATTTTGCCGCCTTCACCCAAAACAAAATTACCTGCCGTTAATCGTGCAGAGGGTTTGCCATATATGCGGACTTGCGCCTTATCATCAACACGGTTTATATATTCACCTGAGGGCGTATAAGCGTAGCTTTCTCCTAATACGCGCCCTATATATACTCCCTTGGAATTAAATACATCGCCTAAGACCCCGACACAACCGACAGGAAGCTTGGCATCATTTATTACCATGTTGTCCATGCCTACTTTGCCAATATACCTGCCGTCTAAATCAACAGCTGCTCCTTGCTTGCCTACAGCCCCAATAAATTCGCCGCGTTCGTTGAGTACACTGCCATCGGGATTTACACAGCCGACATAGCGATTGTTTAAGTCCTTGACTATGCCGGAATTATCAACCGTACCAAGCAAATTACAATTATTATCAAATACTCGACCGTTTTTTAGAGTTTCTCCGATGTAACGCCCCTCTGAACTCAAAACCACTCCCTCCGGAGTTATTTTATAATTGGTTTCTTCATTGCCTTTTTTTATCTTGCCGTCTTTGTCCAAATACCCAATTTGATTGCATCCGTAGCCTATTATCATACCGGCTCGAACCATTTTAGCAACGACCTTGGCCCCATTGGGATCTTTGACTAAACCATTGGGCAACGCTCTGCCGACAATTTGGTCTTTATCGTTTTTGATACTGCCGTCATTTTGCAGTGTGCCCAACAAATTACCCTGCGGAGTTATGGCTATTTTATCAAACATAACCAACTGTCCTAACACATTGGTCGCCGAATCAAAAACTATTTCCTCTCCGGCATAGCCGATAACTTCACCGTCGAGATTTACTATCGTTCCGTCAGGAAGCATTTTGCCAATAACATTGCCATTGGCATCCAGAAGATTTCCGTTTTCATCAACATATCCAATTATATTGCCGTTGGCGTCATAAGCAACGCGAACTTTTTTACCATCAAGAGGCGAAGATTTCTTTATTATGTTGCCGTTGGCATCAACATAGCCAACAATATTCCCGTTCGCGTCAACAACCGTACCGTCGGGTAAAACAACGCCTAATACATTGCCGTTTTCATCTAAGGCCACGCGTCCGGGCTGCGTAACTCTGCCTATAACCTTGCCATTGAGATCGACCACCGTACCGTCGGGCATAACACGGCCGATTACATTGCCGTTTTCATCAACAACCGTACCATCGGGTAGTACACGACCGATTACATTGCCGTTTTCATCATAGACATAGCCGGTTTCAACCGCCCGGCCGATGACTTTACCATCTTTGTCAACAACCGTGCCGTCGGGCAATACACGACCGATTACATTACCGTCTAAATCAACAACCGAGCCATCAGGATTGACATAACCGATTAAATTGCCAAACTCATCATATACGGCTCGCCGATTTTCTGCCACGCCGATTACATTACCGTCTTTGTCAACTATCAGGCCGTCGGGCCCAACTTTTCCGATTATATTGCCGTTAGCATCTCTTACAAAGCCGTCTTCGTCTATAACACCTATAATCTTACCATCCGGTCCTATGGCATAGCGAACACCTTTGGTATTTTTATCTGATGTTGTCGTGCCACCGGGAGCTGTTTCGCAATATGTACAGTCTTCTTTGGTAACAGCATTGCCCGTTACCGGAACTTTAGCAGCCTTAATACTTGAATTACCTAAATTTACTTCGTGCCAGGAAACAATGAAATTGTTTTGCACATTGCCGGCGACCACCGGAACCCAACTCATCGTAATGTGGCAGGTCTTGTCGCCTTCCAATGTCATGCCGGTACAACGGTCGGTAAAAGTGAAGCCGGCGGCCGGCGGATCGGCTAATGATACAGAATCTATCTTGATTGCGGCTTTGCCGTTTGTACCCAGTGTCAAAACATTTTTTGCTTCGGTACCGAGTACAACCTCTCCTATCGGAACCGGATCGGGGGTGGTAGTAAGAGGTATCTCCCCTTCGATTGTGGAAAATTCTATGCTTTGCGTGGGCGTGGTAGTAGGAATTGCACCAAACACATCGGCGTTATCCGTAAATACCGGCTCTTCATATGTATCTATACTATCTCCGCTGTTTAGTAAGAGTAACAAACCAAAAATAAATATCAGCAAAGAGGCAATACCAATCATCAAAATTATGGTATTGGTTTTTTTGACATATTTTTCGGAATGTGTTAACGGCTCTTTGCTCATATGTACCTTATTGCGTCCTTACCACACTGCAGAACACTCCGTTGCGACCCAATTCGCCGCATATTTTATCGCCGGCATTTAAGTCTTTTACCGGACCTACACGAAGATGAAACAGTTCTTTACCTTGGCCGTCCGCCGGAGCATCAACCGAGAAAAACGGAGAGAATCCTCCTAAAATATCGCTATACTGCGAGGACAACTTATCCCATAGCGTTTCAAGCTCATTTACATTAGAGTTAGCACCAAGCTCAATTGAAATATTTGAGTTGTCGCCTGAAACTATTCCCGTACCGTAAGTGTAATTTGGCTGAGGAACGGTAGATGTACCGGTGTTGCTTATTCTCTGCATCTTTGAGTAATCAAAATTATCGGCGACATTGGCGACATTCATACCGTTTTGACCGCTTCTGGTATATTCCGGCACAATAATCTGGCTCTGTCCGGCTTGAATATCCATTTGTCCTCCGACTTGGAGCGGCGTGGCGTTGGCTTTGGCATTATATCCCATAGTTTGCTGATTGGGAATAGCCGGTGCAACCTCCCATTGCGGCGGCAAGTAGTCTGCAGAATCGATAGCGTATTCCAGACCGCTTTCATCGGAGCGGCGCATCTTTATGCAAATAAGTCTTTTGCCGTTACGCAAGACCATGTCTCCGATACCCTCGACGATAATCAGTCTGTTGTCCGGCCCTTTGGTTCTGAAGCCGACCGGAACTTCGACTCTCTCGACAATCATACTGACAACCGGTCTTTGGGTCATATTCAAAGCTTTTTTACCTAAATCAATATAAGTAAAGATATTGTCGCGCCATACTCTTTCGGGGGCTATAACGACATCATCGGGATTGGGAACATAAACCTCCAAATCAAATCTGAAGTCGCTGGGGTCGACAGGAATACTTTTTATCCAATCGCTGTTTTGATTTCTTCTGGTGTAGGTCGAGGCAAGAGATTTTCCTCCCGATGACGACAAACCGCCGTTGGTAGCTCCGGCAACACCACCTGACGGTAAGTTACCGCTTGGGCCGTTACCCTGACCATCAACAACCTCAATATCAATTATTGCGTTCGTAAGTCTTTCGGTATTAACGGCTTCGGACTTCACATAAAAAACATATCGATTTCCGGAACGGCCGAAAACAATTATGTTGGTATCAACACCAACATTAGAACCTTTGCGAGGATATAGCAAAAGTGTGGATGGGCCGGATATTTGCCCGTCAAATGTTGCACTGTCTCCAATAAATATATCTTCAATCAACTCCCACGAGGGGAAGTTAATCATAGTAATCATTCCCTCGCGAACTCTTATCGGTAAGACCAAATCCGGTGTCCAATAATATTTGGAATAGGCCGGCTTGCTCTGTCCCTCGCCTAAGTTCTGCAAAGGATCAAGCCAGGCTGCCTGCGTCATGCCGAGAGAATTGAAGCCGGCGTAGTTAAGATTCATCGGCGTGTAATTACCTTGAGCCTGCTCGGCACTGGCATCCATCATCTGCTGGTCAACCTGAGATTTGGCCTCAAAAGAAACCATCATCGCCAATACTAATAACAAAAATTTTATCTTTATATTTTTCGACACTTTTTTCTACCCTACTTTATTGCGGCTCAACGCATATCTATAAACCGTAAAACCAACCGGATTTTTTAGTCTATCGCCGTATTTCACGCTCTTGCGACGGTATCCGACATTAAGAGAGGCCGTCCAGTAGCCTATCTCCGGTTCTGCCGATGACGGATACATATCTCGAGTTTCGTACTCTACCTGCCAAACACCATCAGTAAGCTCGTTAACCGATAATATTTTTACACTGCGTTCCATACCCTGATTTTTTATTATATCAACCGCCCTCTTGGCAACATTATCCAAAAAATCTTGGTAAACTCGGTTATCTGACATTTCTTGTATCGGACCACCGGGCATCCAACGGGCTTCAACCTCGGCAACATCGCTGCTGAAAGTGCTGCGTAAAAGAACATACTCTCTGACAAAAACCTCGGTAATTGCTTTGCGATTTCTGAGCTCGGTGGTTATCGGCTGAATATTATAAACTTGTTCGGAACGATTTTGAAAGGTAAGCAGAAACGGCTCAATGCGGTACAACGGAATAACCTGTAAAATTGCCAGTATCAAAACTATATTACAACATAAACTAAACGCCGTAATAACGGCAAATGCACGGGCAGTCCACAAATATCTTTTCTCGGCAATATTGGCAACAAAAACCTCATCGCGTACCGGTTTCTTTGCCTCCGGACGCCTAGAAGCATTTTGACTACCAATAAGCCTTGGCTGAGGTTTGTTTCCTTCTATTCCATCCACCTTAGAGCTCCATTATACTAAATCGTTGCTATAAACCAATCAGGTAAAGTTTTAGGCAATTCAATCTCCATGCAAGCACATGGCGACAACTTTAGTTCATCGGCACCGGTACCAATACCGACAGGCTCCGGTTCATAGTAGGAACCATAACAACCTGACAAAGCCAGCAAACCGACAAATATCAACATTTTTAAGCGATTATTCATAGATACACCTTCCTTTTAGCAGGACATACTTAGTCCTACAGACAGTATAAAGTTATACTGTTTTATTTTAAATGTCTAACAGCTTAGATATACTTATCAACAAATTAGAATATTTCGACTTCGGTCTGCGAATAACGGGTGACGGTGAAGCCTAACGGATTTATTAAACGCGTGGCAACAAATGCCCTTTCAGGGATAAAATATGCCGTGATGGATGAAGTCCAATATCTGACACGCAGTGTGGTTTCTTGCTGAGCTTGAGTCTTGCCTTGCTCATTATATAGATCATAGGTTTTGAAATCGACTTTCCACACGGCCGAGCGTTTGCCGCCCTGACGAGTCACCGAGATTATCTCGACCTCTCTGACCAAAGTTTGCTTGAAGATATTTTCCCAAACCTGTTTGGTGGCATTACCAAACTCATTATATACCTCGGGAGATGAAAGATAGTTTAACATTCCACCGCCCATCCAGCGACTGCGCATTTCAACCGGATCATTGATTATGGTATTGCGAAGAATTACATATTGCCGAATAAACATTTCAAGCAATTTATCTTTTGAGGTCATATCTTGTGAGATAGCCTCATTGCGTACAATATTTTCCGATTCACTTTGATTGATTAGTAAAAACGGTTCAACCTCGACCATCGGAGCAAGTCTAAATAATGCCAATGACGCCATTACAAAGAACATCATGGATATTGTGGCCGTGACAATAAAAAAACGCGAAACCCACAGATAATATGTTTGGCGAAAAGTACTCTGCTCTTCTTCCAATTCGTTTATGTATTGCGGAGCTTTGGCATTGCCTTCTATGGCAAGGGTCTTTGTACCGCCCGAAAGCTGTCTGGTTTCCATAAAATCGACCTCATTTTACCAATAATTTGCACAGTAGGGTTCGGTAGGATCATTATAATCATCCTCTTGTGCTTTTAAACTATTTTCATACTTATCTACAGCGGCACTATCGGCTTCGGCTTTTTTTATTTCGGAATTAATGTCGTCGATATCTGCCGTAACCGATGATACCTTCATAACATAATTTTTATCTTGTTCCATTACATATATCAAGGTATTTAAATCACCTATTTTTTCTTTTACCGGTTCATTATCCGTTGTATCCGTGGCCGATATTACTGCCTGTGCTGAGGATATTTTTTGTTTTTCTATGTCTTTTAGCTTATTGACTGCAAGATTATAATCACTTTCGTTTCTTAGATCAAAATCTTCGGTGGGAGAAAATCCATATTCTTCAAGAGAAGCAACTAAATCTTCCATATCTTTTTCATATCTTTGTTGGTATTCTTCCAAATTTTCTTTCTGTAGTTTTTCATTCTCGACATGGCGCAAAAAATCTCCGATCTGATTACGAGAAATAGAGGCATGATTGCCCAGAGATATTTTATTTTTTTTGGCATCAGTCAGCTTGGTACTGTCCTCATTTGCCAACATGTCGGAATAAGTGTTATACAATCGTTTTCTTATTTTAAGATTATTTTTCTTATCGGCTTCCAATATCATACCAAGTTCACTATATTCACAGCCGGGTTTCTCTACACCGCTGGTATTTAAACCTAAATCGACTTTGGAATCGTACATGCTATGGTATAACTTACCGTTTTTGACTTTTACAAGTATACAACGCGGTAGTGAGCCTTTGGCTAAATCTTTACGAGCACGGTAATTGCCGCTGGTATTGATATCTAATACTTCGCTATAACCATCGACCACGCAGGGCATTATACCTCCGCGGGAAAAGGCTTCGTTATAACAACCTATATCCAGAGCTTCTTTGAGATTAAAGTCGCTTTCAATAAAGGCATTTTGCTTTAACATATCCTGCCAAATTTGCGGAACTTCACCGCCATAGTTTAAGAATTCTGAAGCAGTAATACTTCTTTTTTCAAGACCTTTACCTGTCGGTTTGATTCCGCCAAAATCCGTACTGTCAAAGTGAAAAACCTCTCTGACGGGCGGCAACGAATAGTCGGGAATTGCATACGGAGCTTTCATGTCCCTGGCCTTGGGCGCTGCTCCGACAAAAAATCCTTCGCTCTCGGTTCCGCTGTCTGTTGCCAATAATTTGGCATAAACAGCAACATTGTTGATTTCGACAACTCCGGAAAGACTGTAGGCTAAAGTTAGAGCCTTAAGCTTTGATATCATCTCGTTGTGTATGGCTACAATTTTGGAATGTGAGGACGGTAAGTACAGACTATCTCCCATTGCCATAATCCGATTATAGCTTTCATCTACGATAATATCTACCTGTTTGTACAACGCATTTAGTGAACGATTAGCGGCTGTCTCTGCCGAAAGCATGGTAAATACCACATCTATGGCCGGGTTATCTTCGGCTTTTTCTTTTAGAATTGCCCTTAAATTCTTTTTTACATCTTTGGCATAGTCTTCCGAACTGGCTGTGGCAGCCGTTGCAACATCTGCCTTAATCTTATCTGCCGCATCGGCTTTTTTATCCATACTATTGGCGGCACTTTCTTGCATCGCCAGCTTGGCTTCGGCTATCTTATCATCCAAAGATGCTAATTCCGTCTCGTATTTTGATAGTATTTTTTTGTTGGATGATATACTGTTGTTTAGAGTTTTGATTCTGCTGTCATTGGTATTGGCTGATATGTTGGACTGAGCTACTTCACTCAAGGCATCAACACCGATTATTTTTTCGTTATCGGCAGGAATTACCGTCGAATCGACATCAGGGTATACTACCTTGGCATTTACGGTACTATCCAGATCTTGAAGAGCATTATCTTGTGCCACCGACCTCATGTCGGCAACTTCATCGCTGGCTGAAGAAATTTTACCGTTAACATCATCCATCTTGGCAATCAGCTCTTCGCGTTGTTTTTCCAGAGAATCAAGACTTGACTTCATTGAACCACTGTATTGCGATAAGGCGGCCGAACTATCTTGCTGATTTTGCAAAATCTTGGCAGCAGCCTCTTTTTGGATGTTGCGTAGATTTTGTTGATATTTAGTATCGGAAATATCCTGATTTTTACCTTGCAAACGAGATACAACTATGGCCAAAACATCATTTTTGGTGTATTGTTTTAAGTACTCTTTTATATTTTCGTACTTGCGTTTCAGGTATTGACCATAGAAGCTTTTAGTATCGGTCCATATCATTTTATTATTATTGGGATTTCCCCATTTTTTGGGCTCTTGTGCTAACATTTTGGCCGCTTCGGCACCAATCTGCCATGACATCATATCACTTTTTCGACCTTCGTCTTGCGAGGTTTCTTGTTGGCTTTTGTTTATAGATACATCTATATTTTGTCCGGCTTCTTCAGATTTTTGCATGTCCGGATCATCGGATAATGCCTCCAATTCTTCGCTGTCTAAAGATATTTGCGCAACATCTTCGGCCTCAACCGTAGTGGTTTCGGCAGCCTTTGCCGTTTCATATGCATCTATCGCCCATGCAGATATTCCTTTGCGTAAATCGTGGCGATTTACATTTTCTCCTAGTGAAACACCCGACCATACGGTTACCGGATTACTAAAGTAGTGTGAAAGGTATTTAATGGCACATTGCTCAGAGCTTTTTAACCTTTGAAGGCTTTCATTATAGTCATCTTGCATTTTTATAAGCTCTTCTGCCGTTTTGCGATATTCTTTTATCTGCTTAATCATATTGTGAGCATTCATCGCCGTGGTAACATCGGTTTCGGCCGAGCTTAGGCTGTCAAGTGCGGCTAGTTTATCTTCGGCAGCGACTAAAGGATGTTCGTTATCGGCTTCGGCCGGAGATACAAATTCAACCGTCTGCTTTACCAATCTTATAGACTCATCATTTTGCATTACGGCAGCGGCTTCAATATCCGACAGACTGCCGGAAACCGAATTATAAGACACTTGTGCAAACGCTAAAGGAAAGCTTTGGCGAATACTAAAGGCATAATCTTGCCTTTTATGCGCTCTCTCAATTAGTGAGGAAGTATTGCCCGAAGATTTTGTCTGCACTTGCGGGGAAATTTTCTTCATCATTTGTACGGCTTTAAGGCGAGCTTTTAACGCGGCAACGCTTTCCCAAAGTCTGACGACGCTGTCGTATGCTTCCAAAGTTTTGCCGTAGGCATATAAAACCTCGTTGTTGCCACCATCGTCACTGGAAGGATAGCCGCATAATTCTCCGTCTCCTTCGGCACAAGACTTAGCTATTTCGATTTTTGAACTAATTTCATTTTCAACATCTTGTTGCATGATTTTTGATGCTATATATATCGCGTATATATTGTTTATATAGAATAAATCGCGCTGCTTCATCACGGCATTTTTATGAGCTATACGGTCATTTTTGTAGGTTAGTAGTATCTCTTTCATTTTTTGGGCCATCTGGCGAACTCTGATATCTTCTATATCGTAACCACAGTAGCCTGATTTGCTTTGACCGGGAAGACCGTCTACCTCTAGTATGGCTCCGCTTTTTATGTTGTTAAAGGTGGTTGTTGCGGCTGATTGCATGTTACTGATATCTGCTTTTCCTTGCAAAATTATTTGCTGGCTTTGATTTATGGTGCTTTGTAGATTTCCGGCTACCTGCGTTACTTCTTCAGGAATATCTAGTGTAATAGATGTGGGAAGAGCGTGATATGCAAAATCCCACGGCATTTGTGCATAAACACCGCTCGGAGCAAGGGAGATAAATAAAATTAAAAAATATCCAACCAGCTTTTTCATCTCTTTTCTCCTAGAACATCATACCACCGGAAACGCCGAGACTTCCGCTCAAATCAGATCCTACATCTTGAACCTGTTCGACTATCTCTTTTCCGTCCTCAACTTTGTCTTGAACCCCTTGAACCGTATTTTGGGCAGATTCATAGGTGTTTTTGGCCTTATCAACCACACTGCCGGCTTGTTCGATTATATTGCCACTTGTTTCTTCTTCCACTTCATAAGCACAAACATCCGTGGACGACATCGTAGGATCTACAGGAGTGTTGTTGGTTGCAATAATAACCATGGTTTCTGCTTCTATGGCCTTAAGTTCCATAATTAAATATGCTTGCAACGCGGTCATTTGATTGACTATATCTTTAATGGCAAATTGAACCGTTTCTGATTTCCCGTTTACCGTTTCCGAGGTGGCGGAAATATTTTCTTGTGCTTCTTGCGTATCAATGGTCGAACTTATTGATGTGGTTGCCGCGGAATATGCATCCAAAACCGCATCATATCCGGCATCTTCTTTGGCTTCTTGCTTTTTAATACGATCAATCTCACCTACTTTCTCATCCGTCTTAAACGAAAATTCTTCCATCGATTTAGTTATTTCTTCCTCGGGGGACATCATCTCAACTTCTACATATGTGTCTGTCGTAAGTTTACCTAGCTCCATGGTTAAATCGGTAATTTTCTGTTTTTGTTTTTCCGTCTTTTCTTTATAGTCATCTTCTATGGATTGCGTGTCTGTGGCCAGAGCTTCTTCTATTGTTGCGCGTTCCGCGTTTAGGGAGCTTATGGCCGCCTCATTATCTTGCCTAAAAGCAGCAATATCCAGTTGTATAGCGGCTTTTCTATCCTCATCGTTTGTATTTGCCAATTCCTGCTCATAAATGGCCACACTGGTTTCAAAATTATCTTGGGCCTGCTTTATCTTTTCTTCCAAAACTTTACGCTCAGCCTCTGAGGAAGACTTTAAATCGGAAAGTTCCTGCTCCTTTTGCTTTTCGAGATTTCTTAGATTAATCCCTTCTTGGGCTATTTCTTTCGACAACAAGGCTATCTTGTACTCAGGCGAGTCTACTACCGCTCCCTTAACTTTGTTATATGTATCCAAAGCCTTATTATAAGTATCTTGTGCGTACTGTATTCCTTCCTTGGCGGCCTTTATTCCATCACCGATGAAAGTTGCAAACTGTGATTCACTTATTTGTTCCATAACCGTTTGGTAATTTTCTTGCTGCTTTTGCACCCAATCAGAGAATTTACCGCCGGTTTTGCTTATATCTATCTTAAATATATCTTGAGCAATCGCGTTACTGCCGACAAATACCGTCAGCAATATGAGTGATAGAATAATGTTCCTTGCCTGTTTTTTCATATTACTACCCTCACTTTAACACTTCACAATCTTCAACATATTCATATCGACCACCGGATAACGCACGAAAAGATGAGTAAGTATCCTCCGGTAACTTGTCCAGCTCATCTAATGCATCAAGCATTACAATACCTGCCTCAAAAGAGTTAATGATATTCAGACGACGAGAGATGTCCGCCATCCTTTGGACAATTTCTTTTTCAAGAATGGCTATTTCGTTGGAAACATCACCTGATGAAGAGGTATCAGTCTTTTCGGCTTCTATGTACGCGGATATCTTTAATGACTGTGCATATAAATTGGAAACATAATTGGTCAACACATCGTATTTATTTTGGGTCGCCGTGGTTGCTTGGCCGCGTCCTGGCTTAACCAATCTGGCAATTAAACAGCGATAGTAACTGTTATCTTCAATATCAGAATCGCCAACCGGAGATAACCATAGTAACTCGGGATCTCCCTTAACCTGAGATTTGGCATAAGATAATGTCGAACAGCACATAATCAGAGCCAATATAATAACCGTAATGTTAAAAAACTTACCTAACATTTGCTTTCTCCAATATTTGTGCCGGTTGCAATGTTTTTTGCTGGCTGACGGCAGGGGTTAAGACCAACCCTTCGGACGTAATCTTAGCTCTGTTGGCTCCGGTGTCTGTTCCTTTATAGTTGCTTAATTGCTGTTGAATGCTCATAGAGCTTGTTGCCTCGACGGTGGTTTTAGGCGTGGATTTGTTCTCTGCCGCCGCTTTCATGACATCTGTCAATGAAACCGATGATGATTCCTGCTCAATACTTTCAAATTGTGTGGGAACCGCTATTGATTGAGTTTTTGTTGCGTCTTGAGCTAAAACTGCCGCCGATGTGATTGCTTCGGCTTTGCCTGCTATAGCCGGCTGTTCTGAACTGATTGTGGGAGAAGCAGTTATAATTTCTGTAGGAGAAATTGTTGCTGGCGAAACGGTCGCTTGCGGAATAGTGCTTACCCTCTCTACTCTTTGAGCCGGCATAAATGTCGCCTGATTATCATTGTTTGTCACTTGCGAGGCTTTTATTGTGGCGGTTATCGGCGTAACAGCTGTCGGCTCGGCTTTTTCATTTTGTGTGTTTGTGTCAGTAATTTCGGTTTCGTTACTGGCTGCAGCGTTATCCGTATTTTCTTCCGGCACGGCTTCTTGGGTATTGTCATCCGTACCGGTTGCTTCTTTGATGGTGCCTGCGACCTCTTTGCCCGTATCTATTATATCCTCGACTTCTGATTTGTAGTTACGGTACATATCTCTTATCTCGTTTCCTTCCGCAATTGCTTCATCTGCCATAGCCTTATACTCCAAGGCTTTTGCATTCAAGCGATTGTATTTTTCCAGCAATTCTTCTTTGCGTTCTTTGGCGGTTTCTATGCGATCTTGAACTTTTTCGGCTTTTTCTTTGACGACTTCGGCTTTTTCTTTGTATTTTTCCAGACGGCCGAGATTTATGTTGTCAAGGCTCAAACTTACTTTAGTCGTAAGAATTTTACGCGCTATTCCCGAATATTTCTTTTGAACCAGCCCTGCCTGTTTGAGATAACTGTTACTCTGGGTAAGAACATTAGACAGCAAATCGGTTCCTGCAAAAGCTCTTTGCCCTTGCAGCAAAAACATAAAAGCTATCCATGTTGCTATCCAAACTCTCATTTCTCCCTCTCTCTAAATCAGGATGGTGGCAGTGCCAAATCATTATCTTCGGTATTAACATCAACTTGCGGAACCAAAACAGATAATATATTATTAACATTGATGAGGTTTATGCTGGAAGCCCGCAAATCTATCGCCTCCAAAAACAACGAGGAATTATCAGACGAGATTTTGTTATTTGCCTCCATCTTTTCGCGGCTGTCATTATCTAAACTAACCGTTTCTAATGGATTTTCTCCGATTAACTCATCTATATGATCTTCATACTCTCCCGACGAAACCAAAGATTTGACAGATTTATATATATATTCTCCGACATAGTCGTGCATTATTGCCGAGCGCTCCGCGTCATATGATACATAGCCAGTTATAATACCTGTCTTATAGTCATAAGCCAGTCTGTTTATACAATCACCGGTAATTATGGGATCACCGGAGCTTAATCCACATCTTTTGGCTAAAACTTCCGACACGATTAAATTACCGTTGGCATCACGGCCATTATCGGCCATTGCGGCTAAGGCGGCGAATGAACCAAGGCTAAAACCTAAAAAAAACAGATATTTAAGATATTTTAGCATCTGTGCCTCCTATTCTTCCTCTTCCTGAGGCAGATCAGCATAAATATATGAATTATATGATTGTATACCGAGTTGCCGTGCCCATAAACGGCGTAGAGAGTTGTATCGAGTACCAATGATGCGGTTCATCTCCTTGGCGTATGCCCAAGCAGAATCTACGGTCTCCATATTGGATGTTGTTACGGGGTCCACCATATTGTTCTTAAAAGTTAAGCTTTCATTATATATGGCAAAAGCTTCCAAAAAAGAAGCCGTAACATATTCAACATAGCCGTTCATAAAATCTGTTCTTACAGTTGACTTTTCTTGCATATCCGCACCGTCTGAAACTTCGGAATTTAGCTTTTGGTTAATTTCGGTCAGACACTCGTCAAACTTGCCTTCTTCTGCCGATTCCTCATAATTTAAGTCGCAATATACAGAGATACTATCGGGAACGATAAGTACTTTATCGGGAGTACTCCCGCCTTTTAGGGCGTCTATTTCCAGTATGCTGGCAAACGCTAACGGATAACTTGTTTTAATGCGGTGAGGAGTTAAAAATGAACTCTGAAAAGTTGAACGGGTGGGGGTAGGAGTTGCTTCTTGGGCATTATTTCCGGTGCCAAGCAAATCTCCATCTATTGCAAAATCGCTTTGTGCGGAATCTACAGCTCCGTTTACCTGATTTTCAATATTGGAGCTTACACCGGCTGCTATTTCATCGGCGTTTTCAACAGTGTCAACAACCGTGTTGCTTACATCTTTTACCGTTTCAATCCCTTCTTCGGCCATCGCTTTATATTCTTTGGCTGTGTCTATAGTATCCTCGGCCAACCCCTTGTAGTATGCAACCCGCTCTTCGGCTTCTTCTTTATATGATAAGGCCATGGCTTTGTATTCTTCGGCTTTTTTCTTGTATTCTTCAATTTTATCTAGCTTTTCTTGTAGCTTTTCTTTTTGATTACTGATAAATTCAGAAACACTTTTCTTTGCCGTTCCTATGGCTGCCATAGTTTTTTGATATTGCGTAACTTGCGTGATACTTTCTTTGACATTGTTAATGGTATTGCTGACCTCGGTTGCAGCCTGAATAGTGCCGGGAATATCCGCAGTAGGAATAATGGCGTAAGATGAGCGCGAAAAAAATATGCCAGCTAATATCGCAAGTGTCTTTATGTGCCTGTTCATCTCTGTTCTCCCCGTCAGTCAACTTACCTACATTTTATCATATTTCCGGCATAGATTAAATAGGTCAACTGCCTTTTGCTAAAGATTTAAATATTTTGTAACAAAGTTGTCTTCGCCATATTCTTTTATCAATTCTTCTACCAACAAAACATTTTTTCTTCCGGAATTATATATTTTGAGATAGGGTCCTAATCCGCTTAAATCGACATCTAAAATCACGGATTCACCTGTCGCCGGTCTGGACAAAAGAATTGCATACGGAAAATCACGGTAGCTTTTACCAAAAATAAAGTCTGTTTCTGCCTCGGTTAAGTTCCAGTTCAAATAATCTTCCGGCATGGCTTGAGGGTTACGGAAAAAGATTACGGTTTGGCATTGGCCGCGAATGACCTCGCCGACACCGAGCTTATCAATAATATTGGGTTGTTGAAACGCACATAAATATGCTTGGCGTTTTTTACGACCTTCTTGCAAACCGATGGCAAAATAGTCTCTAAACATCGGGTGTTTTAACATTGGCGCCGTTTCATCAATCATAATCAGTGACGGTACGCCGGTGTCACCGGTTTCGGACTGTATGCGGTGCATAATATAGCTAATTACGGCCGGAGCCAAAGTCTCGTCTTCAAATATGTGGGTAAAGTCAAATGCCATAAAACGTTTGCTCTTTAAGTCCAAACTATCGTCTTGAGAATTGAAAATATTACCATACTGATCGGGATTTACCCATTTAAATAGTTCGCGACGCATATTGCCGGTCGGAGAAAAGCAACTCTTGTAAAGATTGCTCATAATTCTTTCCTCGGGCCGCAAATAATCAAAAGCCGTGGTTACCGCACGAGCAATTTCTTTTTCGGAAACAGCATCATCAACAAGCGTGATGGCTCGCATCCAACGACGCAGAAAAGCTCGGTTGTTGGGGGTGTTAGCACAAGCAAACGGATTCAAAGAAACATTTTTTTCGTCGCCCTCAAAGCCTACATAGGCTCCTTTGATCGCACGTGTAAATATTTCGGCACCGCGGTGACGGTCAAAGAAAAAAACTTTCAAATCGGCATGACGCATGGCTTGTCCGGCCAAGAAAGTAAGCAATGTCGTCTTACCTTGACCGGTCGGTCCAATAATGCAACAGTGGGCAACCGCAGAATCTTCTGAGGATACATGGAACTGAAATCGATATGCCGAACCGGAGGTCGTACGAAATACGGTAATCGCTCCCGGACCCCAGTCTGATTTAGAAAAACCTTCCGACGGTTTATCAAAGGAAACTGCCGTTGCGACAACTCTTGATAGGTAACGATAGGTTCTGGGCAAAGTTTCATATGTGGGAAACTGGTTGAAGAATGTCGCTTGAGCAACCCACCCTTCTCTGACGGGGGTTACACTGAATAAACGGCATATTCGCTGGACTTCACTTTCGGCATTATCTATTTCTTCTTTGCTTTCACCTCTTAACATTATTGCCATGGCATATTCGGTTAAAGCTTGGTGGTCACTGTCGCTTTCTTCAATCGCCGAAAGAACTTCGCTGTATTGGTCAATAACATCACCGGAAAAACTGGTCATCGCGGCCATTCTTTGCTGTTGTAATAATAACGCACGGGCTTGCGGCTTAAATATGGGGCGAATGTTGTGCAACAAGACCAATTCACAGTCTATTGCCAACAAAGAAGACACCATTGCTTCGTCCATGTAATCGCCGGATGAGCGTATTCCCATAACGACTTCATACAATTCTTTGTCGCCGGAGAAAAATTTGATAATACCCTCTTCTCCGGTAAAGTGAATATGATCTGCCGTTAACAGCTGATTAAGTTGCGCCCCGACGGCACCTCTGACTTTGGGCTTGGGCCTTGATACCGGTGAACACAGCTTTGAATAGACAATAAACGGACTATCATCAGCCGAACTTCCCTCTTCCTCAATTAAAGGCTTGACGCCATAATCATTTAGAGTTGCAACCAATGACTGCGAGGCATAGTTTAAGTCTTTAAGATTTTCATCTCGGTCGGCGACCGAAAGAACTATGTAGTGCGTGTTGAAGAATACTCGATTAATGTTCTCTTGCCAAACCTCCGATATCTGCTCCAGCAACGGATTATTAAAGTTGCTGACATTTTCTTCCAGAGGTACTTTTTCTCTTATAGTGATTACACGGCAGGTAACCTGTAAGTCGGACATACCGTCTATCCATGACTTTCTGGCTTCCAGCATAGAGGCTACTTTTTCTTCCGTGGCAAAGGCCAAATCGGCTCCGGTAACCCTAAACACACGAGCCAGAGCACCATTATAGCAGCGAATCGTCATACCGTCGGAAAGAAGCTTTTCAAACGGCATAAAATCCGAAACGCGAGACTCTCTCGGATGGGGTAAGACTAAGTGGCCGAACTTGGTTGCCCAAAAGCCGGCAAATGCTGCTGCCGAAATAAATCCTATAACGGCAACCAATATTTCAAAACTTGACAGACCTTCAACGAAGATCGAAAAAAAATCATAATCAGGGTGCAAATTTGTTCCCCTTCACTTTATAGAGGTTGGTTGTTTTCTTGGCACTTTGGCCATATGCCTGAATCATTGCTGAAATATGCGGTTCTTTAATACCCATAAAAACGCTTATCACATGCCCCAAAACCAGAGATGCCATAAACCATATCGGGTTGACATTAAATGTCCCCATAAACATAAACATTATCGGAAATTGCACACCTAAATTGAGCAGAACCGGCAAAAACGGTCCCCACAGAATCTTGGGTGGATTTGCAACTGCCTTTAATATTACTGCGCGCATATCATTTCTCTTTCAAACTACAGCCGTATTTATGATAAAACATCCGTTATTTTTTCGCAACAACACAAATAATTTTATCCTACCATATTTGAAGCAAAAAAACGGAAGCATTACATACCTTTGTGGTAGAGCATACTTCCGTTTTATGAATAATGCGTTAACTTGTTTTAGCCATACAACTCTTTTTCAAGTCTTCTGACCTCGGCAACCGATTTATCATAATTGCTTTGTGCGGTGCTTAACTTGTTTCTGGCCTGATTTAACTTGCTTTGGTAATCATCATACAAAGCCTTGGCCTCTTTATACTCATCGTAAAGCTGAGCTGCTCGTCTAAGACCGGCCTCATCACCTTCTTGCAGGCTGTTCTTGGCTTGCGTATATCTCAATGCCGCATTATCCACTACATTTCTTTGTTGCGACACCAGTCTCTCATATTTATTGATGTCTGATGACGCTTCCTGCATGTCTGCTTGGTATTGGCGTTGTTTATATTTTTCGGATTCCAAAGCCTTGCGTTGATAATCACTTTCATAACTTTGCAATTCGCTGTTAAGAGCATCATACTCCTGCTTGGCGGCAGCAGCCTCGCTAGCGGCCAAAGAGTACTGACTTGCCAAACGATCAGCTAGTTGGCAATCGCTTGCACTGCCGCTTTGTTGACAACGCTGCAATGCCTTTTGGTATTCATTATAAGCGTTGTTGGCAACCGCCTCTTTCTCGTTCTTGTTATATTCGGCCACATCAGTCTTATTTTTTTGCTCGACATAGCTGTTTTTAGAGGCCTGAGCTACCGCATTGGGGTTGGTTTCGCTTTCATACTGATTAACCAGTATCTGATTTGCGACATCCTCACTTGAGGTTAAGCGGCTATCACCGGTTTGATTGACATCTTCTTGAGTATAAGAGTCAAGTCTGTCGGCGGCGTCATTAGCTTCGGAGTATGCACTGTTATAATCGCGTTGGGCTTGTTCTTTTTGCTTAGACAAGTCATTATACTCGCTTGTCTTTTCTTCATACTCATCTTTTTTGTCGCTCATTTCGGCAAGCTTGCTTTCGTACTCGCGTCTTAATTGGTTAATTTCAGACTGGCTGGCTCCGCTTGATACCGCCTGATTGTAGGCGTCTTGTGCGGCTTGAGCATCTTTCATAGCTTGATTGTACTCATCTTTGGCCGTGTTCATATCATTTTGGGCACTATCAATCTTGCCATTAACTTCATCAAGTGTCGCTTTGGCGTTTTCAGATTTTTCTTTAGCGTTTTCCAAATCGCGTTGAGCCTGATTTTGGTTGGCAGTAAGAGCATTTTGATATGCGTCTTCGGCCTTGTTCTTAGCTGCGTCATAATCGTTTTTGGTCTGCTCAAGTTGATCTTTTTTATTGTTGAGAGCGGCATTGGCTGCAGACGAAGCCTCTCTGGCGGTTGTACATAGCGAACTTGTGGGATCGTTTGCACAGGCTCTGTCAGCACTCTGCTGTTTACTTGCAGCCTCTTGTTCAAGTTGTTTTACCTGTTGTTCTTGACTGTTGACCGCAGAATAGAGGGCGTCGGCTTCGGACATGGCTTGCTCGTACTGACTGTTGGCAATTTCAGCCTCGTGTTCAAGTCTTTGAGCTTCTTGCTCTTGCTCATAAGCAAGTTGTTGCTCCATCTCTTTTAATTTTTGGTCCTCGGCGTTGCTTACCAGCTTATTGGCCGTATCCTCAGAGGTCTCATAGCGACTGTCGCCGGTGGCATTCTCTTTCTCATTTACATAAGAGGTTAAAGTATTGGCGGCATCAAGAGCCTTTTGACGAGCACTAGCACACTCGGCACTACCGGGGTTCTTGTCGCAAATGCTGTCTGCATCCTTAGCTGCTTTTTCGTAATCATCTTCAGCCTTGGAAATGTTGCTTTCTAACGCTTCATTATAAGCGTGTTCCATTGATCTCTTGGCATCATCATACTCATCTTTGGTCTTGCTTAATTGATCTTCTTTGGCCTGCAATGAATCTTCAACTGCTTGCAAGCTGTTGCGTGAAGCCTGACACAAAGGCGAAGTATCATCATCACCGTTACAATTTTGCTCAACTGCCTTTTCGGCACTGGCTTTTTGATTTTGCAACTGCTTAACTTCTTGTTCTTGCTTTTGCATATCGTTATACATATTGCTTACTTGTTCGCTTTTAGCTCGATAATCCTCGTTTTTGCCGGCATTGCTTTCACGATAAGCCTGATCGGCAGCGGCCTGAGCCTGAGCACGACCTTGCTGTACTTGTTGTTCCTTCTTTTCGGCTCTTACATCATTTATACTCTTGCCTCCTCCAAGAATCGGGGCACTTTCTACGGCATTGGTAACGACACCTACCTGCATCAAACCATCTTGAGCAAAGCTGTTTAGTTGTGAAGATTTATCACTGATGTCTGACGCTAAATCATTAGCAAAAGTCAAGCCATTGCTTGCTCCTACTATCTGTTCCGTAGTAACACTGTTGCCATATTCGTCGACAATTACATTACCAGCATAATCGGTTAGTTCGACTTCTTCTTTAGCAACGGCTCCGGTTTCTGCATCCCACTTTTGTCCTTTAATAGCGGCGTCAAGAGCGTTGGTTGCTTCGCCGGAATTTCTTTTGTCTTGGAGTTGCTGTTGCTGCTCAACACTCTTGCCCATATCTTGGACATTGTTAGATATGGTAGAAATAGCATTGGTAACAGAGCCGACTGCTCCGGTAGTTGTGGAAACCGCAGTATTAACATTGCTCAAAATAATGCCGGTATTGGTCACAATCTCGGTTAAGCTGGCGCCTTTCATATTTTGTGCAGCTTGTTTAATGTTGGCAACAGTATCTTTTACCGTATCAACTCGGGCTTTCATATCCTGAGCCACTGCAACCGTAGTCTTAACCGTATCAGCAGCTTTTTTGGCCGTTGAAATAACATCTTTAACACAACTGGTAAAGTTGCCCCAACCAGAGCCGCTGGTTCCTTGGCAGAATTTACGAGCTTCCGCTTCTTGACCACCGCCAATATCACCGCCGGAATAGTATGCTTCCATGCGTTTGGTATAATCGGCGTCTATTGCCTCGCTAAAATCGTACAAACCTTTGGTTGTCGTTGCAATATCACCATAAACATAGTAGCTGTCATTAAAGGCATTGGCTAAACGACTTCTGTCATCACCGTCAGTACCTGCAGTCTTGGCACCATCTTTCCAATATCCGATATAATATCCGTCAGCACCACCGTTGCCGACCATATATTCAATCAACCGCCCCATGTTAGCTACAAGAAACAAGCCCATGGCGATATTGGCAAACCATTTCCAACTCAGCTTATTGAATATGGCCATCCAAGCAAAGCCGATTAAACCAAAACCGGCAAATATGTATACTAAGGGCTTGAGGCCAACGACAATTCGAGCTGCACGACGGGTTATCTTCTCTAAGACATCGTCACCGGTATCGTAACTGAAATCCCCTTGATATCCGCCCAAACTTGATACTGCCGGACGCTGTTTTTTATCAATATTAACTATGCCAAAGCTATTGGGAGATTCCGTACCTTCTTTTAGGGCTCGCTCGGCCGCGGCGACCTCGTTCCCGTAGCGCATTCTCATTTCGCATTCGCGGTCGCCATTGCAAGTTGTATCTATATATTTGGCGAGTTCTTCATCTCTGGCTCTGAGGGCTTCCATACATTCTTGGCTGCTGGAACCGTATTGACGACAAGTTGCGGCGGCTTGTTCAGAGGCTTGATCGTAAGCTTCACTATAGGCATCGGATAATATGGATTGATTTGCCGCAGCTTCTTTTTCTTCGGCGGCTTTAAGGGCTTCTTGAGCCGCTTTACAAGTCTCGGATTCCGGATCGTCGGCACAGGCAAGCTCTGCGTTAGTTTTGGCGGCTTCGAGCTCCAGTCTGGCTTTTTCATAATTGAGGGAATTAAGCTCTTTTTGAGCCGCGGCACAATCCTCTGATTTCGCATTGCCGCCGGCACAAGCCTCTTGCATTTTTTGATTGGCTTCGTCTATTTCGGCTTGCACCTGACTTTGTTGTTGCTGGTTTACACCTAAAGATTGTTCTTGGCTCTGTTGATTAGCCGCATCTGAGTTGTCTTTAGCACTTTCATATGCAGCATCAGCATCTTCTTGAGCTTGTTTGGCTGCATCTCTTTCTTCTACGGCAGCAGCTACTTTATCTTTTGCAGCTTGACAAGCTTCTGATGTGGGATCTCCACAAGCGGCAGCCATTTGATCAAGAGCGTCTTGATATGCTTTTTCGGCATTTTTAACTCTATTATCAGCTGCATTTTTAGCATTGCTTGCCGCAGATAATTCATTATCGGCATCGACTTTGTTTTTATTGGCTTTTGCCGCCGCACAATTAGGATCGCTCTCATCACAATTTGCCAAAGCATTTTCTGCCGCTTGCTTTTGTTCATTGTAGGAATCGCTTCTCTGTTTGTCGGAATCGGCTTTGCTTTGAGCGGAGTTGTAAGCTGCTTCGGCCTCGGAATAAGCGGCAGTAGCTTGTTTACATTCTTTACTGTTGGGTTTAAGACAGGCGGCATCAACACGTGCTTCGGCATCAGCCAAAGCAGTCTCGGCTGCCTTAGCCGCGGCAGCTGAGGCTTCAGCGTCTTTTGCGGCCTGATCGGCACCGGCAGCAACCGCCGCATAATCATCTACTGCCGTGCTAATATCTTCTTTGTAGCCTTGGTCTCTTTGTTCTTTTGCGGTCTTGTCCGCCGCATCCTTTGCCGAATCAGAAATCATCTGCTCCTGCTGCTTACGGAGGTTTTCATCGTGTTCCATTTCTTGGTAGGTACTGTTTGCCTTGGCATTAGCTAATTCTTGCTGGGCTTTTTCGCATTTGGACGGATTATACTTTGGGCTGCTTTTAGAGCAGTAGTCATCAACCTTCCCTTGCGCCTTGTCTACTTTTTGCTGAGCTTTTTCTTCGGCTTTTTCTTGTTTTTTCTGGGTCTTTGCATCAGCCTTATCTAACTCGGATTGAGCTTTTTGCTCGGCAGCTAATGCCTCGGCTTCTTGTTGCTTAGATAACTCTAAATCTCTTTGTTTTTCATTTAATGTATTGTTAGCTATGTTAACATTTGCTGCGGCAGTTATACACTCCATTGAATTGGGATCTTTTGCACAAAGGTTTTGCATATCCTCTCTGGCTTGTTGGGCGTTCTGTTGAGCCTGTTGCAATTCATTATTGGCTTTGTTTACGCTTTCGCTAGCTTGCTCACGATATGATACAGCATCGCCATAATTAGATCTTGCCTGATCACTCTTCGCTCCAGCTTTGTCGGCGGCTTTGTCGGCGAGGGTATCTTTGCCGGTACCGTTTGTTTGTTCTGCGGTTTTGCTATTGTTTTCATTTATTTTTGCTTCACACTCGGTACTTACTTTTTTCTGTGCATCACTAACTTTTTGAGCCTGATCTGATTGAACCTGTTCATATTTTTTTTGAGCCACATCTTTTTGTGCCAATGCAGTCTGATAACCAGAGCAATAGGTTAATTCTATACCATCACATGAAGCTTGAGCTTTTGAAACTGCGGAATTGGCTTTGGATAATTCTTCTTGAGCTTTTTTTAGCTCGGCAGATTGTGTTTTCTGCGCCTTTTTATAGTCATCTTGTGCTTGCTTACACGCATCTGCAGCAAAAGAGGTATTGACAGAAAAAGCCATTACCATGCCGATAAGCATTATTACCTTACTTATTTTAGATAATTTTATCATGGCTACCTCCTGTCTTTATTTCTGGTCCTTATAAATTGTTTTATTCCGTCGTCATCTCTTCCAAACCTGCCTCTTCGGCTATTTGGGATTCCGATGATGATCCACCATAGGGGACACTAATCCACCCTCCGCCGGAAACACTTTCGGTATAGTTATCATTAAATTCTTGTGTACTCATCGATGTAGGAGCGGTTATGGTATTGGTAATGAGTTTGTCATCAAAATCAGGACAGCCGGTTATCATTACCACAATTTCTCCGGCAGAGGCGATTACTACCAGCGAGATGATTATCGCGCCCAACCACTTCCAGTTTAGGTTGCCGAAAAAGCCTCCGACAGCCACTGCGATAATACCAAAACCGGCTACAACATATATCAAATCGCGCAGTCTCTTGAAAATTAAAACACCCGTGTTGACAAGCTGAGAAAATGCTCCGCCGCTGGTACCACAAAAGGTGGCATTTTGTTCGGCTCCCGCTCCTTGGCCTTTTACCACAACATCTGTTTTTTCTTCTTGGGTTTTAGTTTCTTCTTGAGCCGGAGTTTCTTCTTTAGGTTGAGAATTACTGTTTTCTTCTGGAGCATTCATACAAACCCAATTAATACACACCTGCCCCTCGTCACAACCGCATAAATCCGATGACATCTGTGCATACACATTTCCAGTGCCATAGATGCAAACAAACAAGGCTATAAGAAGCACTTTTAATATGTCTTTTATCTTATACATCTTATCCTCCTATTTGCCTTGGTTCGCTTTATTGACTGAGTTTGTTTTTGTACATCATTACTTGTATAAAAATAAATCCAGCCTGCTTTTGTTTAGGCCTTGAGCCCCGAGGCTTTTGCAAAAGCCTCGGAGCCCTGACCAAACTCATTAGTTAGTAGCTGACGAGAATGTATCGTTAAAGCCACTAATGCTATCACCGGTTGCGTAGTTAACGATTGATCCGGCTGCTGCCAAAATTGCCAAACCTACGGCCAAAGCAGCAAACCATTTCCAGTTTACTTTTCCGAAAATAGCGGCAAAGGCAATACCTACAAGACCAAAACCACCAACGATGAAAATAATTGTTTTAACTGAGGTAAACACATTCAATGCTTTTTGTTTACCAAGTTCCATTACCGAACCCTGAGCGGCAGCATCACCGGTAAAGGCAAACAATCCTGCCAAAACTACAAGACACAAGGTCCAAATATTGTTCTTTATAAATTGCATAGTCTTTCTCCTTTTAAATTTTGCAAAACTTAATTTACTCTTTTAGAATACATAATTTTGGCAAATTTTGCCAGCAAAAACACTCTTAGCAAAAAATGGTTAACATATTGTTTACACTGGATTATTTTTGCTGTAACAAAAAATTCACAGACCTTAAAAATTTCTAAACGACATTTTTAGCAGTCTTTGCCGCGTGAATATAAAAAAGAATCGTTTTTTACTGCCCCTTTTCTGATTGTAAGTTTAGCCTATTAATTAGCAAAAGTGCCGCTCCTATCATACCGGCGTTGTTCTCAAATTTGGCCTCTTTCAGTACAAACGGTTGAGTCAAAATTTGTGAATTTACTTCTTGATTAAGCTTTTCATACTCAACAAATTTAGCCATTGAACCGGATAATACTATCATCTCGGGGTCAAATATATTGGCTAGCATTATAAGACCTCGTTTTAGGTAATCTTGCCACCTGTCAAAAGCCACTTTGGCTTCGTGATTGCCTTCTTTTAGTCCTCTTATGACATCATAACTGGTAGCCTCCGATCCCATGCTCTCTCGGGCATTAACATTTAGGCCGGTTCCCGATGCAAAAGATTCAAAACAATCGTACATTCCGCAACCACCGCATATTCTCTTATGGCCGGAATCTACCGGAAAGTGCATCTCTCCGGCTGCGCCTGATTTACCTTTTAACAATTTGCCATCTACAATTATGCCGGCTCCGACACCGGTTCCCAGCGTCAGGACAACAACATCTCTACAACCTTGCGCCGCTCCGATTGAATATTCGGCCCAACCGGCTGAGTTGGCATCATTTTCAAGTAATACAGGCTTGTCGGTCAAGCTAATAAAGTCCGTCTTGTTATAACCCTCGGGCAAATTGCCGACATTTGATGTGATGGCCGTACCGTCGCGGTTTATGGCTCCGGCTGTGGCTATGGCAACGCCGTCAATTTCATCTTCCAAACCTTTGACCGTCGTTTTTAACAACTCATATATACCTTGCGAGGTCTTAGGGGTCGAAACCTTAATTATCTCGTTTAAAAACTCACCGTGTTCGTTAATTATTGAGTAGGCTATTTTGGTGCCTCCGATATCAAAAGACAGTACTTTGCTCATAAATACTCCTCCTTATACACATATATATCGCTTGTTATAATCGCTAATTGTTAATTTTTGGTGTTTTTTTAAATCCGTTGTTGTCTATTTTTGCACTTTATATATAATCTTTAGCAGTTAATTGTTACAAAAAAGAGGTTACTATGGAGAAAATTGCCAGCTTTACCGTTGATCATTTGCACTTAAACCGCGGGGTCTATGTTTCCAGAATCGATAATTTCGGCGGACAAATAATCACATCTTTTGATTTGAGAATGACGCGGCCTAACTTTGAACCGGTTATGAACACCGCGGAAATTCATACTATTGAACATTTAGGGGCCACTTTCTTAAGAAATCATCACGATTTTGCAAATAAAACCGTTTATTTCGGACCAATGGGATGCCGTACCGGATTTTATATGCTCTTAAGCGGGGAATATTCTTCTCGGCAAATATTGCCCTTGGTTATTGAAATGTTTGCCTATATCCGCGATTTTGAAGGCGAAGTTCCGGGGGCCGCCGCCAAAGATTGCGGAAATTATCTGGATATGAACTTGCCGATGGCAAAGTTCTTGGCTAATCGTTACTTGAATGAAACACTTTTGGTCGCAACTGAGGAAAACCTTGTTTATCCTAAATAGCATAAGGAGACCTAATGTCTGATTTTATTAAACAATTTATTCGCGATATACCTGATTTTCCTAAAAAAGGTATTCTATTTAAGGATATTACCACCGCAATTAAAAATCCCGATTGTTTCAAGGCTATTATTGATGAGCTTTACAACCTGTTCAAAGATAAAAAAGTCGATAAAATTGCCGCTATTGAGTCTCGGGGGTATATCTTTGGAGCTCCGTTGGCCTATAAACTCGGCTGTGGCTTGGTCTTGATGAGAAAACCGGGGAAACTCCCGGCTCAAACCATCAGCGAAAGTTATGATTTGGAATATGGGCAGGCACAGCTTGAAATTCATACCGACGCCATCACAAAGGGTGAAAACACTCTTATTATAGACGACCTTTTAGCAACCGGCGGTACGGCAGAGGCGGCCTGCAAATTGGTTAAGAGGCTTGAAGGCAATATTGTTGCAACGGCTTTTTTGATTGAGCTTGCAGACTTGAACGGCTCGAAAAAAATTAAAAAATATGCTCCCGTCATTTCTTTACTTAAGTATTAAACAGAGGAAAATCTGATGAAAATAGGTCTTATTGTTGCCATGCAAAAAGAACTGCAGCTTTTTGCCGATAAATTGGAAAATTGCAAAAAAACAAATGTTAATCATCTGGAATTCTACTGCGGCAAGCTCGAAAATCACCAAATTTATTTGATACAAAGCGGTATAGGAAAAGTTTGTGCGGCAATTGCTTGCGTCGAAATGATAAAAAATTTTAATCCCGATTATATTATCAATTTGGGCGTTGCAGGCGGAATCGGTAAAAATATCGGCGTGATGGATGTTGTCGTGGCAAAAAATATTGCTTACCACGATGTTTGGTGCGGAACCGGTAATGAAAAAGGACAAGTGCAAGGTCTGCCGGCAAAATTTACATCAGATGAAAAATTGGCCAAGCTATTTGAAACCGTAAAGTCTGATGTAAAAATTGTTTATGCCGACATTGTGTCGGGAGATCAATTTATTTCTGATATTGATGAATTAAAAAAAATAAAAGCAAATTTTCCCGAAGCAGCTGCCGTGGATATGGAATCGGCTGCAATAGCGCAAGTATGCTTCTTGTATGAGAAACCATTTTTATCGTTACGCATTATCAGCGATACTCCGGGAATCGAAAATCACAATCAGCAGTACCTCGATTTCTGGAATGATGCCCCTAAAAAGTCAGTTGAGGTTATATGCAAACTGCTAGCCTTGCTTTAGATAGCTGTCTATAGCCGCCAACACCCGCGAAACGGTGTCGTTTATTTTCTCGTCTTTGCTCTCAACGACTATATCGGCTTGTGAATAGTATGGGTATTCTTCGTTTATGTAGCTGCTTATTTTATCGCGCAACTTCTCATCGTCGCCATTTAAAAAAGGGCGGTGTTGGCGTCCTGCCGTACGGTTGCATAAAACATCAACATCGGCTTTAAGCCAAACGGTTATAGCTCTCTCTTTGGCTAATTTGCGAGTTTGCTCGCAAACGAAAGAGCCGCCGCCGGAGGCTAAAACACAGCTGTTGCCTGATAAAAGCCTTTTCATGACTCTAGCCTCTCCGGCTCGATACTCTTCGGCGCCAAAACATTTTAGCACATCTACCAAGCTAAGCCCTGCGGCTTTTTCTATTTCCATATCACCGTCAATAAACGGCAAGGCAAGTCTTTGAGCCAATCTTTTGCCGACCGAGGTCTTGCCGCTGCCCATCAAACCGACCAGTAATATTATTTTATCTGTTTGTATATTCATTTTTCGTTTATCTTTCAAAATTATTTTGCTAAATATATAAATAACATATTTTTTTCGCAACATCTTTTTGATAAGGAGTTTTTTATGCGTAGAGAAAAATCGTATACCTTGTATTATGTGATTGCCGTCGTAATTTTGGTTGCTGCCGGGGTAGCCTTGGTTCACGAGGTTCCACTAAACCAAGAGCATGTCGAAGAGGTGCTTAAATAAATCAAAATGAACCGCGATATCATTGCCGATTTTTTAGATATGATGGCCGCAGAACAAGGTTTGGCCGAAAATAGTTTGCGTTCTTATGAACGAGATTTGGAACAATTTTTTGAATCTTGTAGTAAAGGTTATCATGATATTAACGAGAAAGATATTAAAGAGTTTATCGCGTTCCTTAAGTCACAAGGCTATGCTCCGCGTTCAATTGCCAGAAAAATTTCGGCATTAAATGATTTTTGTAAGTTTTTACTCTCGGAAAACGAAATAACCCAAAACCCAATGGTTAATATTTCGGCTCCTAAAAAAGGTCGCAATTTACCTAAATTTCTGACCAGAGATGAAATAAATTTGTTAATTGAGGCGGCAGAACACAATCCTGACGATGCTCATAAAAGAACAGCCGTTATGCTTAAGTTAATGTATGCGTGCGGTTTAAGAGTGTCGGAATTGGTGTCACTACCGCTTAGCTGCATAAATTTTGATAAAAAACAAATTTTGGTTAAAGGAAAAGGTGCCAAAGAAAGGTTAATTCCGGTGGCCGAGGTTTTGTTAAAAGAAATTTTGCAATATTTTGAGATTAGAAAAAGATTATTAAAAGGTACTGAAAAACCTTTTTTGTTTCCTTCTGTTGCCAAGGATGGTCATCTGACCAGAGATGCGTTTTTTAAGGCAATTAAGAATCTGGCTGTCTTGGCCGGAATTTCACCGGAAAAGGTATCGCCTCACGTGCTGAGACATTCTTTTGCCACACATCTGCTGAACAGTGATGTGGATTTGCGTTCGGTGCAAATGATGTTGGGGCATAAGGATATTGCCACTACCGAAATTTATACTCATATAATAGCCGAAGAATTAATTGATGAAGTAAAAAGCAAGCATCCCCTGGCGAAAATTAAGTTTTGATTACTTTCTTTCATAGGCACTATGTACTTTTTTAGCCCCTTCTTTGGCTACATTGCTTACTTTCTGGGTTGCGGTACCGGCGGCTTTGGTAGCGGCTCCTGCAGCTTGGGTAGCCGCGCCTACACCCATCATAGCGGCACCGGCGGCCTTGCCGATAACACCCCCGCCGGCGACCAATGTTCTGCCGGCTTTGCTTATACCGCTGCCAACCTTTTGAACTCCACTGCCAAGAGCCTTAACCCCACCGCTAACCTCTGATGCCGCACCCCCGACAATCCCCACTAAGCCACCGGCGTCATGATATTTGTTGGCAACAGCATTTCCAAGCGGTTGCGATACCTTGCCTGCCATGCCTTTGATGCTGGAGGCAGCCATGGTTCCTATCTTGCCGGTCATACCGGCAAATACTCCGCCATCTGCGAGCTTACCGGCCAGCGGATTAACTTGAGCAACAAATTTATAACCCATGAGACAAGAGAAAATTATCAATAAAAATCCTATACCCCCAAATTCCGTGGCCTTATATAATGCCTCCATATTTTGTTCGTTGATTGCTACGGCAATTTTGTCAAAGCCGCCTTCCATTGCAATTTGCAAGGATGTTGAATCTCCTCTTGATTGCTGTGCAAAAACCATGGACTGATTAAGGATCTCAAAGCATACGCTAACGACAAATCCGGTAAAGAACATTACAAAAAAGGTATTCAACAGCATTTTAAATCCGGTTGAAGCGTATTGACTGGTGGCTCGGAAAGGCCATCCGGCAATCATCAGAGGCATCATAGCTCCGATGACTGAAAGTTGTAAAAGCGCATCCATAAAATAAAAGGCAAAGGTTATAGTCAGCAAGAACCCAAAAATCACAAATATCACCCCTAAAAACGCCATCCTCATGCCTGAAACAAATCTCTTAGCTATCCCTTGTGTGTCCATCTTAACCATTTCCTTACTTCCGACGCAAAACAACGAGGTGCCGATGGCTTGCATATAGGAAAGCTGATATTGAACAGACCGTAAATAATATTCTATTTGGTTGTATAAAGTTTTAGGAGCCTCATCACTTCCTCCCGTCCTGAGATTAAAATATTTCATTTCGGTAGTAAGCGGTTGTGCGTTCTCCGGCGTATAAGGCAATTTTGTTGATAATATCTGCTGGCCCATTTGTAATCCGCCATCCAAAACAGGGATTATAAAATAGCGAAACAAATCTGATGAATGTGTAAGGAGTAAAATTGCCAGAGCTACCTTAAAACCCTGTTTGAGAATGGCAGTTAAAAACTTCGGAGCATCTTGTTTGGTCATGGGGAAAACTTGCTTTAGGGCTTGTAAAGCGAGCCATAGAGCAAAGAGAACACCGACTACACCTACAAAAGGTTCTGCAAATACGCCAAACGAGTGAATGGTAACATTATTGGAAGCCCCGAAAACAACCGCAGTCAGCGGGCAGAAAAAACAATTTTGCATATTATAAAGCTTTACCGGCAACACTTCACATCCGGTAAAAGAGCCGCTTCCTTCACCATAAGCAATTGAGGGTTTACTTGAGGATAGTAATAATTGGTAATTTTTACCGTTACTATCGGTGAATTCATCATTTTTTTTGCTTTCTATTATTAGTCCGGTTCCATATCCACCAGTCGTTCCTGCATCAGAATTGAAACCAACTGCTTCTAGAGTAATAATACCCCTTTCTCCACACCAATCTTTTTGTAAATACTCATCTTGACTTGTTGCTTTATCAACTACGTCCTTGGAAATGCATTGTCCATAATCTTCTTTAATTGTGAAACCTGAGGAAACTGTTGTTCTTTGACATCTAAAACAATATTGCGTGTTTTTATTACATAATGTTTTGCTGTCACCACATATTATTTCATTATCTTTTGGAGTAGCAAAAACATCTTCGCCTCCGTGAGATAAGGCAAAATCTTCAGCAGATTGGGCTTTAAAAGTTTGAGCAGACGCAAAAGACGGTATCGTAATGCTAAAAAGCAATACCGCAAAGGCTATTTTTAATATGTTTTGTCTGCTTTTTTTCATCATTTTTCGCCAAAATTAAGGGATAAATTTATCCTAATGAAGAAATTATAACATATAAATTACTTAAAAAGTGTTACAATTTTTTGATTTTTTTATTGCAACAAATTTTTTTTACTTTTTCTAAAAATTTGTGGATTTTTTTATGCCGCTATTGCCAAGAGTCGCATTTTGATTTATCTAGACTTTAGAGGGGTTTGTCTTATGCCAAAAACAGTTTTTAAAGCTTTTGCTTGCAGTTTTTCGGTATCTCTGTTTGCCATTATGGCTGCAAACAGAGCTTTTTGGTATGAAAAACCCATTGAAATTCAACCCCTTAATATCAAAGATAAAAGTATTGTTCTGTTTTTGAAAGATAATTCCGCTTCGTCTTATCCGGTAAAGAAAATCGCACTTAATGTATTACCTGAAATTACCAAACAACCTCTCGACGACAAATCCCATGAAGTGATTTTGGCCGATACCTTAGCTGATTTTGATTTTCCGCTGGAGATAGTGCACGATGAAAAACCGACGGAAGAAAAAAACAATAGTATGGTTTTGGCGGATGTGTTGTATTCGCCGGACAAACCTTTGGAAGGTCCGGCCATAGAAGCGGAACCGGTATATGCTCCACAGATAACGCCGAAAAAACAACCGGAAATAAAAATAGCCGCGGCTGAGATTTATAGCGGAGAAGATACCACAAAAGCCTCATCACCTGTGAAACAGGTCGAAGAATATGACAATATCTCAATTCCTTTGCAGAATGGAGCTCAGAAGCAGCCTTTTTTGGCAGATAAACAAGTTAAAATCGGCGATCCGCAAAAGCTTAACCACGTAGCCATGAGCAAAAAAGATATTCCTATTGAGAGCATGGAAAGTGAGCTCAAGAAAGCTACTGTCTACGAGGATAATAATCAAGAACAAAAAGAGTGGAATTCTTTGAAAGATTCTCCGTGGAAAATCGCACAAATCGGCGGAAAGTCAAAAAACAGACTATCATCTAAATTATCAAATGACGAAATCAAAAAACACCTTTCTCCGGAAATAAAAAATGATGGGGTGAAGGTCGCCGCCGAAACAGTAAAAAATCTCATAATACCAATACCAGAAGAAATCATCAAAGACGAAAACCTTACCCCTACGCTGGCCTATCCGGCGACTTCGGAAGACGCAAAAAAAGAGAAAATTATTGATGCGAAGATAAAAACCCAAGAAAAGATAAAAGAGGCAAAGGAAATTTCGGAGAAGCAAAACAAAACACTTTTGTCTGCGATTGAGGATGAAGATGTTGAAGAACTGACGACGCCGCCATCGGAAACGACCGAGGCTGGAGAAACAGCTAATCAGATACAAGAACCGGAAAAAGCCGAGGCCAGAGCCGAAGAAAAACCTGCTATCTTGCGTGCGTTAAACTCAGTGTTTGGCAAGCAAAGTTCCGAAGAAGAGATAAATCAAGCCAGAGAGAGAGCTTTAGCTAAAGCAAAGATAAAAAGGTCAATCTCGCAAAAAGGCAAACAAACAAAGCGATTATCAATAATGCCAACGGAAATAAGACTTTCATTTCAGCCAAGCAGAGCCGAAATCTCCGGTCAAACTTTGCGTTGGGTACAAGCTTTTGCAGGCAAAATTGCCGAGACACCGAGTGCCGCTTTAGAAATACGAATTGACGGCACCAGCTCGACAGCATTGCAGCAAAAGCGACTGAACCTTTTGTATAATATTTTAACCAATAAAGGGCTTGACTATGCAAAAATAAGCACCGTGTTTACATCGCGTGAGCCAAACAGTTTTGTTTTGCGTACCATAAAGAGCAAGAATGAAGGGGGAACAAACGGAAAATCAAATACAAGAAATTCGCCACGGTACATACAATGGTAATAACTGTTTGACGATGCTTGATTATTTATTTTTCAATAGTATGATAAGGAAAATATGATGGGAAAATCTATTCAAAGGATTGCAAAGATGTACTTAAAAAAGAATTGTCTTCTGGCGGCGTTGTCTGTTGTCGCGTTGGGTGGGTGTAGTAATACCTACACTCTCTGGAGTTTGCCTTGGGAGGATGATGAACCGCAGGTAGAAGAAGTGGTGATATATACTCAGGAAGGCAACCAGCCCGTGCCGGCTGTTGCACCGACTGAGCAAAAAAACACCAATGACCGTTTTGTGGATTATAGAATGACCGATGCCGATTATAGGGAATTCGGAGAGAGAGAGGTCACTGACCAGTATATCTTGGCAAATGGCGTAGGTAGCAATATGGCGGCCGCAATTCCGCCGACAATCGAAGAAGAGGTTACCGACTATGAGGAAGCCGTAAATGAGGCAATTTCCGATGCGGAAAATGCAAGTTCCGGTAATACCGAATACAACAGCGGCGACGACGCAGTAGAGGATTGGTTGGCCGAGGAAGGTTCTACTTTGAAGGGATTACTTTCGGATTGGTGCGAGAGATCGGGTTGGAGATTGGTTTGGAATTCCAACAGGAATTATACATTGGCTGCCGGAGCTATGTTCAGAGGAAGATTTGCCGATGTATCTTCGGCTCTAATTAGGAATTTTGCCAGAGCCAAACCGGCACCCATGGCCACTTTTTATAAAGGAAACCGCGTCTTAGTGGTTGAAACAAGGGAGGATGAAAATGCTTATAACTAATTTGAAAAAGATAGGTGTTGGTATTTGTGCCGTCACTATCGTTGCTTCCTGCTCTATTTCTACTACCATGGACGATGTGGTCGAAAAAAATATTGAGGCGGCCTCAGCATTGCGTGAAGGAGCAAAGGCTCCGACTAAGATTGCCAACCAGGACTTGGTTAAAGTTAACGATGATATTTGGCTGGGTAATACCAGTAAAATTGAATACGAAGGAGAGCCTTTACCTTCGTATTTAGAGGCAAATGACGGCATCACTTTGGTTTCTAATCGCCCCATCAGCCTGTACGAAATTGGGGATATGCTTAATAAGACAACAGGTCTTGGTATCAGATATTCATATGATTTGGAGGCTGATGTCAGAGCAAAAGGAGAAAGCAACAAGCCTTCTTCTTTACTGCCGACCGGCGGAGAGTGGGCCTCTCCGGATACTATGGTGGTGTCATATCAAGGGCCTTTGAGCGGCTTCTTGGATGAAGTGTCTTCGCGTTTTGGTGTTTGGTGGAAATATGACAACAAGGATATCTACTTCTATCGCTTTATAACCAAAACTTTCGTTATGTATTCCTTGCCGACAAAACCGAATATGAATGTTAACATTGGCGGTTCTGCTTCGGGAAGCGGCGGATCGTCGTCCATCAGTTTGACATCGTCGATTGATGTGGAGATGTGGACACAGTTTGAAAAAACCATTTCTTCAATGATTGGCTCCGACGCAAAATTAACCGTTTCTCCTTCAGACGGAACCATTACATTAACGGCAACCCCTAATGATATAAAATTGGTCGCCAAATATGTAAATGAGCAAAACGCCCGCTTGGCAAGGCAAGTTGCCATTTCGGTAAAGATTATGCAGGTTACAATAAGTGATTCTGATTCTTACGGTCTTGATTTGAAGGCAACATTCGATGATGGTGTTACTTCGGTTGGAATTACCGGAACACAAGGAATCACTGCATCCGATGATTTGTCTAATGCGATATCTTGGGGTATATTAAAAGATAATTGGTCTGCCGATGCTATTATGCAGGCAATATCTAAGAAAAACAGAACCACTCTGATCACCAGCGGTACGGTAACTACTTTGAATAATAAACCAGCGCCGATTCAAGTAACGCAGAAACAAAATTACATTTCTGAGATGACAAAGACAAATAACGGCACCGATGGAGATAATTATGATATCTCTGTTACAACAGAGGAAATCGAAACCGGTTTCACTTTGGACGTGTTACCTAGAATTTTGGAGCACGGAAGAATGTTGGTTATGTTTAATATGACATTATCAGATTTGATTTCTCTTGAAAAGGTAAGCTTCGGAAATGAAGATGAAAACCAATACATCCAAAACCCGAAAGTTGAATCTCGAGCCTTTACGCAAGAGGTGGCTTTGAGCTCCGGTGAATCGTTGATTTTGACCGGATATGAAAAGACATCCGATGAAACGAATAAGACCGGAACAGGTTCGGCAGAATCTTCTCTGTTGGGCGGAAATGCAGACGCTTCAAGAGAACGCAATATTTTGGTTATTGTTTTGACGCCTGTAGTTTTGGAAACTCCGTTGTCACCGGAAACCAGAATGACCATGAACTAGCTTCTTTGCAGGAGATAAAAAAGTGCTTGATGAAGCAAAGCTGTTAGAAGACGATTTTGAGGGGGGAACCTCTCGTAAGACTTGGGGTACATCAATTAATGTCGATGGCATTAATTATGCCACGAGTTTGTTCTGGCAGCCTTTACAGAACGCCAAGGATTATTTGCAGGAAGTCGAGGATGCATCAAACAGCATCTTGGAGGGAGCGGATTTATTCTGTATCAAAGGCGGAAAGGCTCCCCAGTTCGGTATTTGCGTATCGCATGAAGGGTTTAAAAAGGGGCAATCATCGGCCGTGGTGGCTTTAGTTACGGCGTTGTCGGATGTGTCTTCTTTTGTTGCCGTGTTCAAAACTAAAGAGGGATGGTGGTATACCTGCGTTCGTAACGACATCATCTTGTCTGATGGTGATATGCTGTTTTTAAACGAAGAAGAAGCAAAAAATCAGTTCTTGTCAATGTTGGCCGTGCCCGATTGGGGCAAAAAAATTGCTCCGGCAGAATGGGGAATTGAAGATACAGAAGATGCCGACTTGGGAGAGCTGCTCTCTCGAGGTGCCAAGGCTAAACTGCAAAAGATAAAAGGGCTTCGCGGGTCGAAACTGATTGCTGTTGTGGCAGTATCGGCTGTGGTTGGATTGTGGCTGGTTTCGACTTTGGTTGATAAAATATTTTTCACGCCGGTTAAAAAACCGGTATCAGTTCCGGTACGGCCCAAGGTGATTCAGCCGGTTGAAGTTAAAGAAGTTCCTAAACCGTGGGAGAAAATTGCCGACCCCGCAGAAATTATGAACAGTTGCTTTGAGGGAATAAATCAACTGGTGCAAATACTGCCTCCGGGGTGGAAAATCGGCTTGATAAGCTGCTCAAACAACTCTGTGGCCACATCTTGGAAACGCGAATTCGGAATTATGGATTGGATGCGTGATGCCTTGGAAAAATCAGAAATCAAATTTGCAGGTTATCAATTTGATAATACCGGAAACAATATTACGGCCTCTATAAATCTGAAACCAGCACCGCAATTATTATCTCCTCCGGAATATAATATGGTTGATTTACGCAATAAGATAAACAACCAGTTTCAGGCTTTGGGTTTGCAGATTGCTCTGTCGGAAGAAACGATTAAGACCAGTGCGCCTAAACCGGTCGCAACCAAAGGCAAGGGTCCGGCGGCCAGAGTTCCCGCTCAGCAGCCTGCCGTATTCAAGGTGCTAAAATTTTCGTTTAATTCTCCACATGACCCAACAATTTGGGCAAAATTGTTAACAAAATATTCAGGTCTTGAGTTTAGACTGATAACCTATTCACCAGACAATAATGTTTGGCATTATGAAGGAGCTATATATGTCTTGTAAGAATTTAAATTTATTATTGGTGACAATCTTTTGTTCTTTGACGCTAGCGGCGGGACAAATAAATGCTCAGGGCTTGGTTTCTTTGTCAGAAGAAGCCATGTTTGACGATGGGTTGGATACGGAAATGGAGCTGCCGACACCGGAAGTTCCTAATATAGAGCAAACAAATAAGCAACCTTCACCTGAGTTGCCTGTTCTCAATGCTTCAGAAACAGCAGTATCCGCTCCGGCAAACGATGATGTTGATGTCAGCAAACTTGACATAATAGAAGAAGATAATGGTAAAACCGATGAATTGACTTTGTTGGCCGAGCAAGAAAACGCTACGGCCGAAGGTACGGACTTGTTTTCGCAGATGTCTGATATTGAAAAAAGGACTGCTCTTTTGAATTTGGAGTTAAAGAGAGAAAAGCTTAAAAATGAAATCGAGGCCGTAAAAAATCAGCGGCGTCAGGCTTTACAACAAGAAAAAGAGAGAATCGAGCAGCAAAAGCTTAAAAATCTGGCTTTTGAGAAGGAACAAGAGCAAAAGGTTTTAGTTGAACAGCAAAAATTGCGTGATTTGGATATAAAATTCGAAACTTTGCGTCAGGAAAGAGTGTTGGGAGCATACAAAAATAAAATGCTTGAAGAAAATCAACTGTGGATTGCCAATAATGCAAAGTTTTATAAGCAAATTGAAGATTTGAGAAATTCTAAAAAAGCTCTGTTGGAAGATATGAAAACCAAAGTCGCGACCTTAAATACGGCAGCTCTGGAAGCCAAAAAATCTTTTATGGCCAAGGTTGATGAATATGAAAAAGATGCTGAAAACTTGCGTACGCAAATTGAAATATTGCGCCAAAGAACCGAGGCTTTGGAAAGAGAAAATGCCCAGATGAAAAGCAACCCATTTGCAAACGGTGCTACCGCTAATGCCGGCGACGATGGTGCGGAAAAGAAAGATTCGGCAAACGAACCCGTAGAAACCGATTTATCACAGCTTTATGCCGTTACCGAGATTAGAGGTCAAGGTGGTGAGTTAATCGCAAAACTGTTAAATACCGGTGGAGTTTCTTTCTATGTTAAGAAGGGTACGGTTTTGCAGTCAGGACATATTGTCGATGAAATAACTACGACCTATGTTGCGGCAACAAAGGGAGCTAATAAAAGTTATCTGTATTTCTCTGCCGGAGGCATAGTTCCTATGGAAACGACTGGGTTCCAGCTTGATCCGGAAGTCGCGGCCAAAATGCAAGCAACACAGGCACAGGGCGGCAATGCTACCGGCGTTAGCGGTAATAGCAGAGCGGGATTAATTTCAACTCCTTTGTAACTTTAATTTAATTGGTTAAGGTGGAAAATGGAAAATTCTGACGAACAGGAAAAAACCGTATCCCAAGCCGAGGCTCCTGCCTCGGCTGTTCCTGCGTCTGATGAGGATAATAAAGCTTCGGAAAAAGAAAAAGGTTCAATAACCGAGGAATATTTTTCTAACAATAATAAACTTCTTACTCTGCCCGGCTCACCGCTGGCGGTCAATGATGATACCAGAAGACTTTTAGCATTGTTTTCCGACGGCCGTTTTTTGGTGGTTGAAGCTCACAAGTTTGACGGACGCGTTTTAAGCTTTGAAGTTTTAGCGCGTAAGAAAAAAGTTGCTATCGCCAAGCCAACTTATGTTTCGCAAAATGAATTAAATGCCATTTACGCTATCGGCGAACGTGCACAGGCTGCCGAAGAGGTTTCGGCCGATGCCGAACTTGATCAACTGCAAATGCAAAAGGACTTTGTTAATGTGGTGGCCAGAGCGGCAAGCAAAAAGGTGTCGGATATCCATGTCGTGGTAGCAGATAATACCGTAATTATGTTTAGAGTTAACGGTATGATGCAGGTAGAGATGGAATACAACAAAGAGTGGGGCGAATCATTTGTGCGTGCGGCGTTTGCTTCGGCGGATATTTCCGATTCCAACTATGCCCAAAACGAATTTCAGGGAGCCCAAAAATTAGGTTCTACACCTTTGAGAGGATCTAAAGGTAAACTGATGTTGCCACACAATGTTTTGGCAATTCGTTTGCAATTTAACCCGATTGCTTTTGGTTCGCAATATTTGGTTATGCGTTTGCTTTATGCCGATGATAATCCCGACGGTTCCGGCGATTTAGCGGCTCTTGGATTTGGCCAGTTTGAGGAAGATTTATTTTATCGTTTGCGAGCCGTTCCGGTCGGAATGAGCATCGTGGCAGGTCCTACCGGTTCTGGAAAATCTACCACTTTACAAAGAAACATGATTAAGCTTTTGCAAGAAAAAAATTATGAGCTTAATTTGTTGACGGTGGAAGATCCTCCGGAATACCCGATTCCGGGGGCAAGACAAATGCCGGTTACCAATGCCAATACCGAAGAAGAAAAAGCCGAGCAGTTCACTAAAGCGTTATCGGCGGCATTACGTTCTGACCCCGATGTTATTATGGTGGGCGAGATTAGAGCATTGGCGGCGGCTCAGCTTACTTTCCAAGGTGCTTTGTCCGGTCACGGAATGTGGTCAACCCTGCACGCCAACTCTGCTCCGGCAATTATTAACCGCTTTAGGGATATGGGGGTTGAAACCTTTAAACTACTTGACCCCGAGTTGATTAAAGGACTGATTTCTCAACGCTTATTCCGAAAACTTTGCCCACATTGCCGAATGTCGGTTAAAGAAAGACAGAATGATCCGTCATTTAATCGCTTGCGTACCGCTCTGGGGGACTTTGGCGTGGAAAATACTTATGTTCGCGGACCGGGATGCAAATTTTGTAACGGTACTGGTATTAAGGGACGCATGTGCGTGCCGGAGATTATTCTGCCCGATGCGACATTCTTGGAGTTGATGATTAAGGGCGAAACCAGACGAGCAATTGATTATTGGACATCGGATTTAAACGGCAGAACCCTAAAAGAAGCCGCTATGGAACGAATGCTCAAAGGGCTTATTGATTTGGATGAAGTTGAAAGATGGTGCGGATTGCTTGATCAGCGTCCGGCATACTAGTTTGAGGGCGATAAAATGGTTGATGAAGAACTGTTAAGTAAGAAAAAGAACTCAAAATCTTTGCAAAAGGCTATGCGTAACCTTAACAAAGCTGAGGAAATGTACGCTCGCTTTATGATTATGTTTGCCCATAAAACCAGATTGAAACTATATCGCAAAATCGCCTCTTTGATGCGTAACCGCTTTTCTTTGATGGATGCTCTGGACATGTTGCATGACGGAGCATCAAACGGCGGCAAAAATCCCGGTGAACCATTAGCAATTGCCATTGCGGCTTGGGGCAGAAGCTTAAATAACGGTAATACTTTTTCCGATGCTTTGAAAGGGTGGGCTCCAGATCGGGAAAGATTAATGCTTTCGGTGGGCGATGTATCGGACTTGGAAGGTGCTTTATTAAACTTGATTAAAGTTACCGAAGGTTCAACCAAAATGATCAGACCGATTATCGGTGCGATTGCTTATCCGAGTTTTTTAATGATGATGGCAATTTTGATTATTTATGCCATCGGTGTATACATGGTGCCGCCGATGATTGATGCGGCTCCGAATGTCAGGTGGAGAGGGCTGGCAAAAGATTTGGTAGATTTATCGGCTTGGATTAAAGATAACTGGATGATTGCCTTTTCTTCCTTGCCGATACTGATGGCAGTAATATATTTTACCATCAGTATATGGACCGGAAAAATCAGAGCCATTTTTGATAATATCCCACCATGGTCATTATATAAGACTTTTACCGGAATCAGCTGGCTTTTGGCTATGGCTGCTCTGGTAAAAGGCGGAACTCCGGTGTCGACGGCTTTGCGTGCGTTGCGTCGTGATGCGACCAGATATTTGAAAGAACGAATTGATAAAACTTTGGTCTATGTAAATAACGGCGATAACTTGGGGCAGGCACTTGCCAAAACCGGCTTGATGTTTCCGGATAAGGAAATTATTGACGATTTGAAAATTTATTCTGAGTTGGATAACTTTGAAGAGGCTTTGGATAATCTGGCTAACGAGTGGCTGGAAGAATCGGTTTATACTATTGAAGAAAAAGCCGGAATTCTTAACATGGTGGCATTGTTGGCTATCGGTGGTGTTATCGCTTGGGCAGTTATGGGTACCTTTGATATGCAAGATCAGATTACCAGCAGTATGGGAACTTAGGAAGTGATTATGGGAAAAATAAAAGCCTTTTTTACAATTTTGTGGGTGATGATTTGCCAGTGGAAAGTTGCCATAATCTCGGCGGTGATTGTGTTTGCCTTAGCTTTGTCACTATTGGCAATAGTACGCGGGCAGCAAAATGTCGGAGCTTTTGAGGCCGGTAATCAGGTAACAATTTTGGCAAAAAATATCTGCGGCGCTTATAAAATGCGGCCGGATTTTTGGGGGCTCAGCACTCAAGAGGTCATCGACCAAAAATTATATCCGGCAGATATGCGGGTAGAAAACGGTAAGTTAAAGGGATATTTTGCCAATGATGTGGAAATTGGGGCTGATGAAAGCGGTATGGCAGTTATGCCCTCAATGCGAAGCTTTGTGATTGCTTATAACGGTTTGAATAAAAAGCAATGCGTAGCCTTAGCGTCGCATCAGTTTGAACATGATTTTTGGCTTTCGGTGAGTGAGCTGACAATCAAAAGCAATAAATCAGAGCAGGTTTTCAGCTGGAGCAGTGAGGAGTTTGCCTTGCCGGCAGAGCGAAAAGTTGTTACGAAGATATGCGATGATGTCAATAAAGTAATTTTTAGGTTTGAACAGTAAAATTGTTTACTTTATTTTAAGCTATTTGTGTATACACTAAGCGTAAATTTAGTTTTTGGTTGTATAAAAACAAATATGAGTGTAGAATAAATATATTAGGAATACTTAATTTATGGAGTATAAAGAAATGTTATCAGGTGCTAAAACAAATGAATCCGGTCGTTCGATGGTGGAGATGCTTGGTGTGTTAGCGATTATCGGCGTTTTGTCGGTCGGTGGTATTGCCGGTTATTCTAAAGCAATGGCAAAATTCAAGCTCACCAAGGCTCAAGACCAGATAACCATGACTCTAATGAATGTGCGTACGGCTTATGCCTCTAGTCCTACTTATGAAGGTATGACAAGTAAGCTCGTTGGAGATTATAATTTAGCTTCTTCTGATATGATTGTTAAAGATCAAGATGGTAGTGTTACTGGTTTAATTGGTGCTTTTGGAGGAACGGTGCAGGTTGCTTCATGCGGAGGAGGTGAATGTAATTGTACCCTTTCTGAAGGTTCAACGGCAGATGGGTATTTCTGCATTTCTATGGCTGGGTTAACTCAGGACGCTTGTGTTTCTTTAGCTACTTCTGACTGGGGTGCTGATGGATTGGTTGGTATGACAGTTGGCGATGGAAATCAAACATCATCTACTGATTTGCCGATGAGCATGGCTACGGCTGTTACCCAATGTGAGACTGATGACACTACATCGATTACTTGGGTATATTACTAGCTATATAGCTTGATGAAAAATATGAGCCTCGTTGCACCTGACGGGGCTCTTTTAGTATGAAGGATAAATTGATTATGATGACGGCATTGGTTTTGGAAGGCGGGGCTAAACGAGGTATCTATACCGCCGGGGTGTTGGATGTGTTGCTTGAAAATAACATTATGACCGATGCCGTGTTCGGGGTGTCGGCGGGGGCTATACATGGCTGTACTTATGTGGCCAAACAAAACGGTCGTTCAATCCGTTATAACCTCAAATACGGTAACGACCCCAGATTTATGAGCCTTAAAAATTGGCTAAAAACCGGAAATGTGGTCGATACAGAATTTTGTTATCATGAATTGCCCGATGTCCTCGACCCGTTTGACCATGATACTTTTGAAAGCAACAAATGTAAATTTTTTGCCGTTTGCTCCAATATAGAAACCGGAAAAGCCGAATATATCCACTGCCCATCATTACGAGGGGATAATATCAATTATCTAAGAGCCTCGGCTTCTCTGCCGTTTTTTTCGCAAATTGTTAAGGTTGGCGGACTAAAATTATTGGACGGCGGTATTTGCGACAGTATCCCGCTTGAGGCCGCTCAAAATATGGGATATAACCGTAATATCGTGATTTTGACCCGACCGGACGGTTATCGCAAGCCTCCGGCTCATAACGGTTGGTTGGCTAACTTGGTGTATCGAAAATATCCTTTGTTTGCCAAAGCTATTGCCCAAAGGCATATTATGTATAATCAAGAGCTTGATTATGTTGCCGCGGCGGAAAAAAGCGATAACACTTTAGTTTTGCGGCCGTCAAAAAAAATAAAAATCGGCAAGATGGAGCGTAACTTGGATCTTGTCAAGCAGATGTATGAGCTGGGCCGTTTTGATGCTTTAAATGGTCTTGAACGAATCAAAAAGTTTTTGGAGCAAAATTAGATTCTCGGGTCAAGCCCGAGAATGACAAAGAAAGGAAAATAAGCCCGAGAATGATAACACCACAAAGTGTGACAATAAATATTGAACCTACTGTATGGAATCATATAAATCTTTCCACTCGGGGTTTTTATCATTTATCAGACTAAGTTTCCATTGTCGTGTATAGTGTTTTAAGTTCTTTTCTCGTTGTATAGCCTGTATTTCACTGTCAAATACTTCATAATAGACCAGAATATTAAGATTGTATCGTTTTGTAAATCCTTCTATCAGTTTATTTTTATGCTCATAAACTCGACGACATAAATCATTAGTTACACCAATATATAATGTACCATCTGGCTTATTACTCATTATGTAAACATAAATGTTCTTCATATTGCGATTTTACATTTATTAGATTCTCGGGTCAAGCCCGAGAATGACATAAAAAACACCACCCGAGAATGACATAAAAAACACCACCTGAGAATGACATTTGTTTTTCCGTCACCCTCGGACACCACAAACCCGTCACCCTCGGACTTGTTCCGAGGGTCTCATAAACCTTAGCCCCCTTAATGAGATTCTCGGGTCAAGCCCGAGAATGACATAAAAAAACAAGCCCGAGAATGACATAAAAAAAACACCACCCGAGAATGACAATAAAAAGCACACGCACGAGAATGACAAAATGTGCTATGCTTAAAAATAACACTACCCCTGATTAAGGCTCCATTTGCCGTCTTCCCACACAATATGAAACAGTGCCGTGTTGGGCATTTTGTGCGGACCATAACCAAAGGCTAATAGAAAATAACGCATAGAGCCACTGTGTGAGGCAACTCCGATTACATTTTCTTTGGCTGCAAGCATTTTCTCAAACCCCTTGAACATCCTCTGTTGCATCTCAAGCTTGCTTTCTCCTTCTGGCCATCTGGTGTCAAGCTTATTTTCATCACCATACCACTCCTGCCATAACTTGGGGTATCGGGCGGCAATATCCGTTTTTAACATGCCTTCGCAAACCCCTAAACAGCCTTCCCGTAGTTCCGGCAAAGGTATTACCTTCAAATGTTGCGAGGCCGCCGCTATTTGTGCGGTTTCTAAAGCTCTTTGCAAAGGAGAGGAATATATTACTTCAAGCCCCAAAGGCTTTAACTTTTCGGCTAGAACTTCGGCCTGGCTAACTCCGGTGGCATTTAACGGTAAATCTACTCCGCAACCTTGCCATCTGCCTTCTTTGTTGTAGTCGGTTTCGCCATGACGAAACATATAAAAATCTTTACGCATTTTCTCTCTCTTCTACCTCTACTTCGGGAAATAATCTTAATGCGGTTTGGCGGTAATGCTCATTTAGCTTGCTTACCAAAATCTGCAGACTGCCTCCTCTGCTCAAACATATGTCAATTTCCATATGTCGGTATAAATAATCTTTGAGTTTTGCTCCCATCAATTCATCTTGCGATACAACCTTGACCCGCTCGGGCAAAGCTTGACGAATTGCTTGTTTGAGCAATGGGTAATGGGTACAACCTAATATCAAAGAATCTATATCAGAAAAGCTTTTGGCATATTCTTGTGCCTTGCTCTCGGCTAGAGCAAAATCATTGTTCTCAATTGCCGGAACCAACTCGGGAGCCGCCGTTTCGATAACTTCTAAATCGGGCTTTATCTTTTTTAGTTCGGTTTGATAAATATGTGAGCGAACCGTGGCTTGAGTTGCCAAAACTCCGACTTTGACGGCATTGTCACTTAGAGCCTCTTCAACTGTGGGAATCACTACACCCAAAACCTTAATATCAGGGGCGTATTCGGGAATAAATCTCTGCTGTAGGTATCTTAAAGCTATGGATGTTGCGGTATTGCAAGCTATAATGATAATACCGCATTTTTGTGAAATCAGGTATTTTATTGCCTCTATGCTATAGGATAAAATTTGTCCGGAAGTTTTTTCGCCATAGGGTAAGTGAGCCGTGTCGCCATAATATACATAGTCGTATTCGGGCATGGCTTCTACAAACGCCTTGGTAATAACCAGGCCGCCTAAACCGGAATCAAAAACCCCAATTTTCATATATCTTGCCTCGTTTGTTTTAGATCGTCGGGTATATTAAAAACTTTTGTTTGGGTTGGCAAGCAGATATTTGATGTTTTTGTTATAACAGATTGCAAAAAGCCGGAAACTCTGTTCCGGCCTTTACTAGAATTGGTGGGAGTGGCAGGACTCGAACCTGCGACCTCTACGATGTCAACGTAAATTCTATTTGTTTTATATTATTTTCTTATTTACTCTTATATATGATAATTACTTATTTTTCAATGATTTTATGTTGACTTATGTTTTCTCAGCGATTATGTTAAATGAATAAATTTACTAAAATCAGTTACCTATCTGTTACCTGAGAGGGAGACATGCCAAAATTATCTAAAAGCTTTGTAAATCAAATTAAGGACCTTACTTATAAAGACAAAACCTTTACTGATGATGAAATCAAAAAATTAGCTATTCGCATACAAGGAAAGAAAAAATCCTGGATATTAACCTATAGGATGAACGGCAAACAAGAAAAAATGACTTTAGGTTCAATATTTGAACGGACACCTGATGATGTAAGGGCTGAAGCCATTGAATTAATTGATATGATTAACAAAGGAATCAATCCCAAAAACCACCGCAATAAAAACAATAACATTTTGAACGTGTCCGAGCTATGTGATTTATATATGGCAGAAGGTGTAGCTCATAAAAAAGAATCCACTCTAAAAATTGATCAAGGCAGAATAACACATCATATAAAACCCATTATCGGAAACATTCGCCTTTCTGAGCTTAATACCGGGGATATAGAAAGAATGATGATAAAAATCATGAACGGGAATGTTAAATCGGCACAGGAGCAATGCAAAATACGAGGAAGAAGTCGGGTTACCGGAGGACATGAGGCTGCTAATAGAACAGTTCAGTTACTTAGTGCTATTTTTAATTTTGCAATAAACAGAGAGCTTTTAGATAAGAATCCGGCTAAATTTGTAAAAAGACCTAAAACGCAAGCAAAAGAAACTTTCCTAACTCCTCAAGATATAAAACTATTGGGAGTAACTCTTAAACGCCCCTCTTATTGCGACAAGAAAGAAGCTATTAATGCCATTAAGCTTTTACTGTTAACAGGGTGCAGAAAAGATGAGATTTTATCTTTGCGCTGGGATTTTATTGATTTTGACAATCAATGTTTTCGTTTTCCAGACACCAAAACCGGAAAACAAAATAGAGTCTTTGGAATTGCAGCCCTAAGCCTTTTAAAAGAGATTAAATCAAAAAATAGGTCTCCTTGGGTATTTCCGGCAACAAAAGGAAATGGACATTACGTTGGTCTCCCCAAAATCTTTAATAGAATCTGCTCTTCCAAGCTGGAAGATAGCCCTGCAGATAGTGGAACTGTTTTTTATAGACCAGATATAACTCTTCATTCATTGAGACATACATTTGCCAGCATTTCAAATTTACTTGGATACAACGACTTTACAATAGCAGGGATGCTTGGACATCGCATCCGAAGCACAACTGCTCGTTACAGTCACAATGTTGACAGTGCTCTTATATTAGTTGCAAATCAAGTATCTGAATTTATTAATAACCTTTTAGAAGGGGGCAACAATGAGCTCTTCTCAAAATAAAAATAACTATGTTAGAAAAAGAGAAAACAGATTTGAAGATGTAACACGCCATAAAATTTCAAGACCAGGTTTTATAAAAACCCCAGAAGAAAATATGCAAAAATATCTTTCAGAAGTAGCTGCAGCTGAAAAAGCTCTATATAACCACTACAATCTTGAATATAATAAATTGCTTAATGGCCACAAATTAGCCATATGCTTAGCAAAAGAATTTATTCCCGGTTTTTTAGCAGAAGACTACACTCTTGGAAGACCTCAGGAAATAGATGAGTTCGACCAATTAGCATTGTGTATGTGTGTTCGTATTATTCAACTGGAGCACGATGGAGAAAAAATATCTATTGAAAACGCTTTAACAGAAGTAAAAAAACGTTGGAATTACTCATCTTCAGTAGCATCTCTTCGTGCCCGTTATTATGAGTATATGAAAAGCAAAATTTGTACTATACTGCTTGACAGAATTAAGGATCATAAGCAAGTTATGCTTGAGATATTAGAAGATATTTTTAATAGATAATTTTGTACAAAAAAGATAATTCTTTTAATGTGCAAAATTGGGACATCTAATCTCCTTAAAACAAATTAACGTAAAAAATTAAGGAGAAAATTATGGATACAAAATATTTTACACGTAAAGAAGCCGCAGAATATCTCTCAAAAACTCTAGGCTTACCTACCAGCCCTAAAACTTTGGCAAAATTAGCAACTATTGGCGGAGGCCCCGAATATCAACGCTTTGGAAATAGACGCGTCGTTTATACGCTAACATCTATCACGAAGTGGGCTCAAGCAAAACTCTCCAAGCCTATTTTTAACACCTCTCAAGAACTTTAATCCAGTCAACAACAAAATTGTTTTCTCGTTCTTCTATCTTTTGATTGAGGATTTGTTTGGCATACTTTTTAGGTGACAATATGGCAAAAAAGAAAAAAAATTGTGCTGATTGGAGAGAGCTTGAAAACCAAGCAAGCGACCTAATTCTGAGTATTTTCAGCCGCGTAAAAGCACCATTTTCTTCAGTTGAGTTAAAAAAATATATTTATTATAAATTACCTCGTTGGCGAGACTTACCTCAATGGCTAAAGCTCTCCGTACTGTTTCGTTGTGTTTTAAATACCAATGAGTACTCGGCATTCACTTTGAGGTTTTCAAAAGACAAAATTGAAAAAGCCTTAAAATCTGCTAAAAACACTCTCCCAGACTATCTGAGAAGAAGAATCTCTCAGTCTCTGAAAAACAAGCTGGGATTTGTTCCTGAGTATTTATTCGGAATACATATTGATGGTGATGCAAGCTTTCATATTCATGGCATTATCAAGCTTGGGAGCAATGAAAAAAGCATTAGAGAAGCTCTGAAATTAGCCGCTTTCGGAGTTAATTATAAAAAACATAAGATACACCGCAATATTTTATGTTTTAGAGAGTTATTTTCATCAGAAGGATGGCTTCGGTATATATTTAAGTACAAAAACTATGATGAGGCGATCTATCAAAGCAGAACACTTTCTCAACGAACTCAACGATTTTACGAATCCATTCGTAATAAATTATAAAAAGAAACCCACCGGCCTAGCCGGTGGTTCTTCTCAAGCGGGTGTAACCCTAATGGTGCCAGCGAACGCCTTAAGGGCGTATGACGGTCTGACAGGGCGAAGATTACTTGCTACCCGTAAACGGG
>CALYBC010000021.1 GCA_944393725.1 uncultured Alphaproteobacteria bacterium
AAAACTCCTTTGCTTTTGTTAGACTCTTGCCAGACCGTCTAACTTACTGTAGCAAAGGAGTTTTTTATGTGTAAAGCTATAAGCTCTCCGGAACTACCGGCCTAGCCGGTAGTTTTCTTGTTACAAAAACAAAAGAGCTTGGACCGCCAAGAGTCAAAAGCTCTTTTGTTAAATATTATTTATCCTTATTGTTGGTACACATTTTAGCTGCTTCAGCCACGATATCCGTTAGTTTACTTCCATCATTTTTTCCCAAAGCCACATTACGCAATATTTGAGAACGCTCTGCCCTTGATATTTTCTGATTAACATAATCATCCATACATTGACAAACTGCCGGATTATTGAATTTCAACTTCTTACAAAATTCTGATCCGATTTTATCCTCAACATCTTTATTCATATTTCCTAACACTAAAACAAGTATTATCAAAATAAGGGTACAAACTTTAAGTACAAGCCATTTGTTTAATTCCGGCTTACTCCAAATGCTGATAAGAAGTGCCAATATAGCAATGTATGACACGAATCCTATATAAATGCCTCTATCCTTCAAATAACCAACTGTATAAAAAAATATCAATAGAGCAAGCACTGCTATGGTCTGGATAATTTTTTTACTCACAACCTTTTCCTTTCATCTTATACAGCTAATGTCTTCAATATATGCCCAGCGGCTAACTTTTTCACTATTGACCTGAGAAAATTTTGATAGGAGCATATCTCCATTTTCCATGCAAAATAAGGCCATCCTTTGTTCATCAGAAGACCAGCATTTATTATCATTCCAAATAGAACGCCCATACTGGAATTTGCATGACGCTTTTCTATAATTTTTTACCATATCTGCCATTTTATCTATTCGTAATTGGTTATAAGATCCCCAAACAAGAGTAATAATAAATAATTCCTGATATGGTGAGAACCATCTTAAATGAACAAAAAACCCTGAAATCACTATAATGGCAAGAAAACAATAACCCTTTGCAGACATACCCACCTCGCTTTTATTATGCAAAAAAGCCGCCCGGATGAAGTGGCGACTGGAAGTTGGTAACTACAATAAGATAGTGCGACATATTGACTGAATACAGCTTATTTTGCCGCCTTCCAGTCATGAGACTTTCAGGCATGCAAAATTTCGTCTTTACACAGACGCTTATTGAGAGGTTACCACACCCCAAAACAATCATCACTTGTTTCGCTATAAGAGTATCCATAACTATACAACAATGCAAGCTATTTTTAGATAAAAAAGAAAAGATAAGTCGATCTATAAAAAAAGATATTTAAAGCGGTAAAAAGAGATATTTCGAGCGGTAAAAAGATGGGGTACTTAGTTTGCACTTCCTCAACATTTAAAGCTATAACTCTTAAATATAAAATTTGTCATGCAGATTTTACTTTGAGAACTATAAATATGATTTATTTTATTGGGAATTAAAAAGTGAATAAAGCAAAAATTCTTTCTATATAGTTAATCTCTTAAAATTTTATATATTTATAGTTCGTAGTTAAAAAAATCAGAAAAAAATCTTGTACATGGGGCACAATATGATACTGGGATCTTTATCCCATCTATTTCTATTTCGTTATTTTTGTATAAAGAACTAGATTTATTTGGAACAGATAATCTCGACAAAGCATCCCTAAATGGGCTGTTTACTCCAGGATTACATCTAACAAGAAATGCTTTGATAGATTTTAATTCTTCACGCCCAAAAGCGGAGTATATTTTTTTTAAAATTTTACATGTCCCTTCTATCTTTTCATTAACATCCGTTGTTGCTCCTGATGTAGATGGCTTAAGCTCCACTAAAAATATGTTTTTGCCTTTATACCCCAAAACATCACAACTTTTTATACCTCGACGGTCTACATGCGTCAATGCTTGGTCCTTAATCATATCTGGATACCAAACCTTACACAACTCCTTTGTATGACGACAATTACTATATTTACCACATGTAGTAGTAGAACAAAAGCCTCCATAGCAAACTTCATTTTTATATTCTTCTAGACATTTTAATAAAGACATTGTACTAGTCCCAAACCAACTGTTCCAACGGCTTTGATAGTTTATCAAATATTATAGATAAATCTTTTGTCTCTTTTATCTCTGTATAATTTTCTTTATCCGTTTTTTCCGTATAATAAAAAGCGACTTTACTTTCATCCAACTTCTTTTTCGCGTAAAAATACAGCGCTTCAATCATGTATGGACTATGAGAAGTTATTATAACGCTTGCTCCTTCTGCAACTAAATTAACTATCAATTCTGCATACCTTAATTGCCATTCAGGATGTAAATGATTTTCTGGTTCATCAACTATCAACAATTTTGATACCCCCCCTATATAACCACCTTGTGCTAATAGTTGGAGTATGTTAAACGACTTGACGCCTGAAGCCATAGCTGATAAAGATAATTCCATCGCTGACGGGGCAACCTTATATAAAAATTTGCCATTTTCAAAACTAATCTCTCCAGGAATTTTATCAAGAATGTATTTAATTTTTTCATTTTTCGGTAATTTAGCAGATTTTATTTTATTAACAACATCTGCAAAGGATGATCTAGAATGAAAACTCAAATTAAATTCTTCATTAATTAATAGCGGAGTCTCTATATATGTTGCGTCATCAAATATGTAATCAAAACTTCCTTCATCATATTTATTAACAAGTATTGTTTCTTTATTCAAAGACATTTCCAAAATTTCTTTATTTTGTAAATACAAAGAAACTTTACCTTCATCATCTGGATGCATCGAATTAATATATACACCACCAATACATTGTTTAAATTCAAAATATAAATCTGTTGATAATCTTATTCTTTCACTCAAGTACGTTTGAATAACTTCTGCTAGGTGATCTATTTTTTCTTTAAGAACGTTGTCTTTCCAATATTGGTTATTTTTTGCATATGTATCTATTTTTTTTATCAAAACATCCAACTTTTGAAAATCCAAGGAAGTAATTATTTGTTCATACTTCTCTTTATCATCATCTTCATTATCTGTAACAAATCTAATATAATTCCCATGCAAATAAGAAACATCATGGCGAATATAATAAAAAATATCTTTTCTTATTTCCTCAAACTTTTTGGTCCTTCGTTTAATTAGTCGACCCATTAATCTTATAAGATCCCCCATACGTCCCAATATTGCCCTCTTTATTTCATTGGCACCCGATGTTTTGTATCCGTTAAGGGATTTAATTGTTGAATATATAGCCTTTCCAACAGTACTTTTACCTGTATCATTTTCACCAGAAATTACTGTTAAGCCATTAATTTTCACATCTGCTTTTTTGATTTTTGCAAGATTAGATATAGAGATACTTATACTCATTGTTTTTCCTGATCAAATAAACATATATTTATATATAGTTACATACAACAATAAAGTAAACAAAAATTACACTTTTATTTACTTTTAATTAACTCATAGCAACTTGTTACCTATGTGTTACCTAAAACGAAAGGCTTTCGGAAGTTAACCTTCTGAAAGCCTTTATTTAATTGGTGGGAGTGGCAGGACTCGAACCTGCGACCTCTACGATGTCAACGTAACGCTCTAACCACCTGAGCTACACACCCATAAAAATGAAAATCCTTAATAATTCGGTCGCAGGCAAGCCTGCTCTGGCTCATAAGCTCTGACGCTTGAGCGTCAAAAGCTAACTCGCTGCGGTCACTCGGTTTGTAGCGTTTATTTCGCGGCGCTAAAGCTGGCTCATAAACCAACAAACTCTCGCCTTTCGTTGAAAACCGCTCCACCGGAGCTGTTTTCCGCCTCAAGCCTCTACGATGTCAACGTAATGCGACTGACCACCTGAGCTACACACCCATAAAAATGAAAATCCTTAATAATTCGGTCGCAGGCAAGCCTGCTCTGGCTCATAAGCTCTGACGCTTGAGCGTCAATCACCCTCAATGCCTAAACTTGATAATATATATCAAATCTAATTGCAAGAACTTTTTTTGATATCATTAGCGAATATTTAAGGTTTTTGTGATAGCTTGCTGTATCTGAAAGCTGTTTGTGAGAAGAAGTAACATGAGTGAAAAAAATTTGAGCTTTACCGTTGATTATAGCAAACTTAAGGTATTTGATGAATTTAACACCAAAGAGCCTAAGTTTCCTATGGTCTTATCTTCTCCTCATGCCGGAAGATTGTTTCCAAAAGAGTTTTTGGATAACTCTGCTTTGAGCGAACATGAATTACGCGCATCGGAAGATGCTTTTGTTACAGAACTTGTAATGCCCGCCTCAAATGCCGGAATTCCGCTGTTGAGTCTTAATATTCCAAGAACTTTTGTTGATGTCAATCGTGACAAAATCGAGATTGATGACACTATGTTTTTTAATCCGCCGCAGAGCTCTGATATTAACTCTCGCAGATGTCGTGTCGGACTTGGGGTGTTGCATCGTATTGTTTATCCCAACAAAAATATTTATGACGGCAAACTCGACTACAACGAAGCTCGCGAACGAATCCTAAATGTTTATGAGCCGTATCACAAAAAACTTAAGCAATTGGTGGATAAATGCGTCAGAAAATTTGGATTTTGCTTGCTTGTGGATTGCCATTCGATGCCTTCAATGATTTGTAACATCATGAACGAATCCAATGCTCTGGATTTTTGCGTATGTAACCTGTTTGGCGAAAGCTGCCCTGATGAAATATCTCAAAAAATATTTCAATCATTATCCGATAGTAACTTCCGTGCCGAGTTTAATCGCCCGTATGCCGGTGCCTTTATTACATTCAATTATTGCCAGCCGCGCAAGAAAATATATACCATGCAGCTTGAGATAAACCGAAGCCTGTATATGGATGAATTATCATATCAAAAAAAGGCAGATTTTCAATCTATTAGCTCTCGTATAAGTAATTCTATTATAGAGTTGGCTAATTTTTTGCTGGATTTTAAAATTTAATTATGCTATAAACCTCTCTTGTGTGTTAATAATTCGTTAACCTTTGGGGTGCGGATTATGGGCTTTTGAGGTTTTTGTTAAGGTTTGCCCTGCCTTGAAAGTTTTGGCTAACTTAACCTTAAGTTTTGATATTCGTTAGGTTAATATCTATCGCCGTTCAGCAAATTGAAATTGGCACAATTGTTGCATAAGGGATATTTGTGGCAAACTTAAGGGAACAGAGGGATGCGACTTTTCGTATCAAAATTTTTGATGTTTTTGTTATTCTTGCTGATGTTTATTCAGCCGGTGGAGGCTTCCGAATACCCTAAATTTGTTGATGACACGGAAGTTTGCACAGTAGCGGCTCAGCAGTTTGAAGAAAAATACCAAATTAAAAAACACCTGCTCTCTACTATTACCAATGTTGAATCCGGTAGATGGAATCAACAAAAGCAACGCAACACCGCTTGGCCGTGGACCGTTAATGCTCAAGGTAAAGGTCGCTATTACGAAACTAAGCAGGAGGCTATCGCCGCTGTTAAGAAACTGCAGGCAAAAGGTGTAAAAAGCATTGATGTCGGATGTATGCAAATTAATTTAGCTTACCATCCGGATGCTTTTGAAAATTTGGAACAGGCTTTTAATCCGTACAGAAATGTTGAATACGGGGCAAAGTTCCTGAAAAAACTTTATAGTAAAAAAGGTAATGACTGGAATAAAGCTGCTACCGCATATCATTCCAGCTTGCCCAAAAAAGCTAAAAAATATGCTCAGAAATTGTCAAAAGCATATAAGGGTATCGTTCAGGCTTCGCTTGAAAAAAATAATACCAGATTACCCAATCCGAGAGAACTTGATAAAGTAAAAACTCTTAATCTCGGAAAAAATAAAATTGAGGCTGATACCGCTGCCAGAGCTAATGCGTGGCGGGAGGCAAAATTGGCTGAGTATCGTTTAAAAAAGGCTCGTCAACTCTAACTTTACAGGTTGATTTATGAATGCGTCTTTGCTTAATCCCGGTCTATATTGGCGTCCTTTGGGCGGTAACAATATAGACCAGATTAGCGGACATTGTTATCAGTATACCTGCATTTACCAGCATCTTAAGCAAAATCTTAAAAAAACTTCCATAATCATTGATTTGGGGAAATTTGATAATCATCAGGCTTTGGGTATTAAAAATTCTGTAGCCGCGGTGCCTGATATCAGAAACCTTTTAACCGATGAAACTCTAAACCTAAAAGCGATATTTATTACACACTCGCATCCGGACCATCTAAACGGTATTGTCCACTATATTAGAGCAGGCTATAAACTGCCTACCATTTATGGCGGTAAATATACTAAAATGATTTTGGATAATCTTTATGAATATTATCAAATCGGAAAAATTTTGCGCCCTACTTTCGTGGTGATAAACGACGGAGATTGTTTCAAATTCGGTAAAATGAAAATTGAAGCAATATCTGCTTCGCACACCAGCTTTGACTGTTTTGGATTTATTATAGCGGACGGAGAAACTACCATATATCATTCCGGAGATATGAAAGTTGACCAAACAACTTATTTTCGTAAACCTACCAACTTAAAAAGAATCGCCGAATTGGCCGACAGTATTGACTATACCGTTGCCGATTTTTGCGGAATCGATAATGACGGATTTGCCTTTAGAGAGGCCGATGTCTTAAAATGCTTGGTAAAAATAATTAAAAAATCACAAAAGAAAAAAATTTTCTTTCCGGTATATCCGACCCACGCGGACATGTACATTTTGGCCTTTTTAACTGCACTTAAACTTAGAAAAAATGTTATATTTTTCGGCAATGAGGATTTTTATGATTACCTTAAACAGATGAACAGATACGGTATCAACTTTGCGAAAATGGCTCAAGGAAAAATAAAACTGCTTTTTGCTCCGTCACCAGAAATGGATGAACTGGGCGATGATTATATGGTTATCGGCGTATTTAATGATATCGGTAATATTTTTAATGCAAATTCAAGAGATTCTTTTGCTCTGATTACAGCAAAAACCTTTTTTAATCCGCTTAAAGGACAGATGAATGCTCGCAACATAAAGTTTGTTACCATTAAAGATTATCCTATTTTGCAAGGTGCGGGACACGGTTTTGTCGAAGACTGGAATAAAATTGCCGCCATTATGCCTCATGCAACTTTTATTCCGACACACTGCCCTTGTTTTGTGGCAGAGAGTTTTCGGCCGCTGGCAGATTTTTTGGGAATAAAGCTGATTAATCCCATACCTAAAAATAATTACTTGTACAAACTGGAAAAGAACCAATATACTCTGTTAAAAAAACAACCCGCCGTATGGATGGTGGCAAAAGATGATTTGGCTTTGGCCGAAGTTTGGCAAAAAGCTACTTCGGGAATCGGTTTTCTTAAAAGAACTTTCAGCCGCCGAAGAACCGTACAAAAATTTGAAATGATGCTCTGTAAACGGAGAAAATAAATGCAAGAAGGTAAATTGTCTAAGCTATATAATGTTCGTTCTTATGAATGTGATCGCAACAATAATCTGCGTATTTTGACCCTGATGAACATATTGCAGGATATGGCCGATATAGATGCCGCACAAAGAGGTTTCGGTTTGCAGTTTTGTATTGATAACGGAATGACTTGGGTGGGCTCTAATTATGCTCTGGAAATTGTCAGATTGCCCAAAATCCATGAAAATATAACCATCGAATCATGGCCGTCGGCAATCAATAAACTTTCGGCATATCGTGATTTTGAGATTTTTGGGGAAGACGGCGAATCCATTGTAAAAGCCTCAAGCCAATGGGTGCTAATCGACCTCAAAAGATGGCGTCCGATTTCGGTTGAAGAAAATATGCCTTACCACACACCAATTACGGAACGAGCCATTGAAACCGATTTTCCTAAGATTGCCGAGATTACGGAAGGTGATTCTCAATTTAAATTCAGAGTCAGATTTGATGATATTGACTTGAACAAACATATTAATAATGCCGTATATATCTTATGGGCCTGTGAAGCCGTGGAGCCGGAATTTCGTTTGGCTCACGACCCCGCCAAAATAGAAATTAACTTCCGCAAAGAAGGTTATATGGGCGAAAAAATTATGGTAACAACCAAAATGGACGGTCTTAGGTCTTATCACAGCATTCGCACTTATGATTCGGAAAATGAGCGTGAATTGGCTCGTGCCATAATCGAATGGAAATGAATGTAATGGAAAAATTCAGTCGAAACTATCTGCTCAACCAAAAGGTTGCCATATTTCAGCCGGAAGACGGGTACAGAGCCTCTTCTGATGCCGTGTGGTTGGCGGCAGCAGTGGCGAAAGTAAAAAAAGGTGATAATATTCTTGATGTGGGTTGCGGTACCGGTGCAATCTCTTTATGCTTGGCTCATAGGTTAAAAGCTCACAATGTTAACATTACCGGAATTGAAATCCAACCGCTGTTGGCAGAAGCGGCTCAAATGAGTGCTAAAGAAAATGATTTCGGCTTTGTTAACATCATACACGACAATATTTTTGAGTGCAAACTTGAACCTTGCTCTTTTGCTCATGTAATCAGCAATCCTCCATACGCCGAAGATGATATGCCTTCACCTAACAAGAGCAAGGCGACCGCTCACAACTTTAGCAATGCTTCGCTAAAAAAGTGGATCGAATTTTGTATAAAAATGATTAAGCCCAAAGGATATTTTTATATGATAAATCGTACCGAGGCCTTGGAAAACATTATAACCGCCATCAGCGGCAAGCTCGGTGGTATCGAAATTTTTCCACTTTATTCAAAAACAGAGCAAAATGCCAAAAGAGTCATTGTAAGAGCACAAAAAGATTCTAAGGCACCACTTTTGATTCATCCGGCAATCTTGGTGCATAATGATGATGGCTCTTACTCAGATTTCGCAGAAAAAATCTTGCGTGCCGGTGAGGCAATTTAGGTGTTGACAGAATAGGCTTTTGGCTTTATAAAGCTCTTGTCCGAGGACTCCGGCTCATTTTACCGGAGCTTTAAATAACTATAATTAACCGGAGAAAAAATATGAAACGCACATATCAACCTTCTAAATTGGTTAGAGCTCGCCGTCATGGTTTCCGCGCTCGCATGGCTACTGCCGGCGGTCGTAAAGTGTTGGCTGCTCGTCGCGCTCATAATCGTAAAAAACTTTCTGCTTAATAAACACGATATGAAAGTTTTTACATTAAAGAAACGCAGAGATTTTCTTAAAGCCGCCAGTGAACTCAAAGCCGTTGTCAACGGTGTGGTTGTTCAGGCGGCTTTTACTTTGCCTGATGACACTAATAATGATACTTGTTTTGTCGGGTATACCGCAACCAAAAAACTCGGCAAAGCACATGTAAGGAATCGCGTAAAACGCAGATTGCGTGCCGCGGCTCAGGCCGTGTTGCCGCTTAATGCCGTGGCCGGCGCAAAATATGTACTTATCGGAAGACATAATACTGCAGATTTGAATTTTGCTTATCTGGTTAAAAAATTAACCGAGGCTATCAAAGACATAAACAGCCAAATCAACATGAAAAATGAGGCAAAATGATTAAAAAACTTATGATTGCCGCAATAAAATTTTATCAAAAAATTATATCTCCTTTATTGCCGAATGTCTGCCGCTATAAGCCTTCTTGTTCGGAATATTTTATCGAAGCTTTGCAGGTCCACGGGGTGATAAAAGGTTCTGTTTTGGGCATAAAACGCATCTTGCGTTGCCACCCTTGGGGTGGAAGCGGTTATGATCCGGTTCCACCAAAAAATAAAAACGGATAATTGCTCATATATCCTTGCTTAAACGCCGTTTTTGTAATAACTTTTACTCAATTTGTTAATCTATATTAGGGTTTTGTGAATAAAATGAAAGACGAAATTAAAGGACTTTATACTGCTATCATTCTTTCTACCATTGCTATCTTGGCTGTTAATTGGTTGTGGCCCAATAATTCTCAGCCTGCAACCGATACTCCGGAAGTGGTTGCCGAGGTACAACCCGAAGCCAAAGAGCTAAAAGTCACGGAATCCGAAAAAACTGCGGTTTTGTCGGCAAATGAGGCGTTGGATGAAGATAAACGTGTTGATATTGCCAATGCAAACATAGTTGGTTCTATCAGACTTAAAGGTGCCAGATTTGATGATTTGCTTTTGAGCAAATATAAAGAAACCATCAATCCCAATAGTGAAGATGTGCGTCTTTTGACTCCGGCAAAAACCGAAAATCCTTATTATGCCGAATTCGGTTGGCTCAGCAATAATCCTAATGTAAAATTGCCAAACGCTCAAACCAATTGGAAACTTGTCGGCTCAAAATTAACTCCGGAAACTCCGATTACTCTGGAATGGAATAACGGCCAAGGTTTGAAGTTTGTACGCCGTATTTCGCTTGATAAAAATTATATGTTTAATGTTGAGCAAATTGTTGAGAACAACTCCGGAAAATCAGTTACTTTGTATCCTTATGGCTTAATCAATAAAGTCTATACGCCGCAAAACAGCTCTTCTGCCGTAGTGCACGAAGGTTTGCTCGGGGTCGTTGATTCAAACCTTAAAGAATTTAAACCTAAAGACCTTGACAAAGGTGAGGCAGAAAAATTCGAAACAACTTCGGGGTGGCTAGGATTTGGCGAAAGATACTGGTTTTCGGCAATCATCCTTGGTGATGCCAATTTGCAAAATAAGGTAAAATTCAGCAAAACCGACGACAACACCTATCAGGCCGATTATGTCGGCGCTCCGGTTGTGGTTGCAAACGGTTCGGTCGGTACAAACAGCGTAAAATTCTTTGCCGGTGCTAAAGAAATTGCCTTATTGGATAAATACACCAAAAACTTAAATATCGAAAAGTTTGATTTGGCGGTTGACTTCGGGTGGTACTATTTCTTAACCAAACCGTTCTTCTATATTCTTGATTTCTTGTATCATTTTATAGGCAATATGGGCTGGGCAATAATCTTATTTGCCGTATTGCTTAGATTGGTTATGTTCCCGATTGCTAACAAATCTTATGAGAGCATGTCTAAGATGAAAAAAGTTCAGCCCAAAATAATGGCTTTGCAAGAAACCTACAAAGACGATAAAATGCGTTTGCAACAAGAGATGATGAATCTCTACAAAAAAGAAAAAATCAATCCGGCTTCGGGTTGTTTGCCAATGCTTATTCAAATTCCGGTATTCTTCTCTTTGTACAAGGTACTTAATATCGCTATTGAAATTCGTCATGCTCCGTTTGTTGCTTGGGTTAAGGATTTATCAGCTCCCGATCCGATGACCTTGTCGGCAATGACGGGTATTCCCATTCCGTCGCTTTTGGACCTTGGCGTATGGCCGATACTAATGGGTGTTACCATGTATATCCAACAAAAATTATCCCCCAAACCGGCCAATAAAGATCAGGCCAGAATGTTTGCTCTGATGCCGGTAATTTTTACCTTTATGTTAGGACACTTTGCCGCCGGTTTGGTTATCTACTGGACTTTGAGCAATGTGCTATCAATTATTCAACAACGAGTCATTATGAAAAAGGTCGGAGTTGATTAATGGACGATTTTTCAGACGAGCAATTAAACCTAGCCAACGCCTTATTTAAGAAAAACATTTCTTTTGTACTTGGCGTGGCACGGTTGGAACAGTTGCCATCAGATAAAATACCGGAAGTAGCCTTTGCCGGCCGCTCCAATGTCGGTAAATCCAGCATAATAAACGCCTTATGCGGAAAGAAAAATCTGGCTAAAACATCTAATACTCCTGGACGCACACAACAACTTAATTTTTTTAATTTGGATGATAAAATTCATATCGTTGACCTTCCGGGGTATGGTTTTGCGCAGGCACCCGAGGCTCAGGTTAAACAATGGCAACAGGTTATTTTTGCTTACCTTAAAGGGCGAGTAAATCTAAAAAGAGTATTCTTGCTGATTGACTCTCGTCACGGCATAAAAAATGTTGATGAAGAAATCATGGATATGCTTGATAAAGCTGCGGTTACCTACCAAATTGTGCTGACCAAACAAGATAAGGTCGGCAAAGGTAACTTGGAAAAAGTGCTGCACGAAGTACAGGAAAAAATTAAGAAACATCCGGCAGCCTATGTCCGCGTCTTAACTACAAGCGCGGAAAAAAACTATGGAATCCACTTTTTGAGGGCGGAAATAGCTTCGTTTGTTGAAAATTAAGCCTTAATTTCATCTACGGCGATATCGGTTAAAATACTTTCAAAACTTTCAGACTTTGAAGAGCAGACGAACCCGCCTACATCACTTAAACTGGGTATGCGGGAGTGATGCACCATACGAGCTTGAACATAAACATTGCCATCCAATGAGTACAAAACGACAAAATCCTGCCCTCTCCTACGCAGCTTAAACCATAACTTGCGGCAATCTGACGGCAAATTAACAATAGACCAGTCGCAGGAGCCTTGATTGGATACAACAACTCCTATTTGCACTAAATTATCTGCCGTGGGCATAAGACCTGCTTTTATCCAATTCTGGCTGTCGCCGCGAACGATAATTCCGCATTGACCGCCTTCTTTTACAGACGGGAAACACCAGCCGCAAGAAGACATAAAATCACCCTCGGTCGCACGTGCAAAAATGTGACCATTATCCTTGTGAAAGTTGATATCGCTGTTTTGCCAAAAATCAGTTCGGGGGGCTGCCTCTATCAGCATACCCTCCTCCACAAATCTGACATTGAGAGGGTCATTATACCAGCTAAAATCTTTTACATTGTCCAAAATCATTAAAAATTGCGTACCTTTTCATCAGGCATGGCAGAAAGTGCTTTTTCCAAATCTGTGCTTTTGTTCTGCGGAGTAACCACTCTTAGAGTAATTATTTGGTCGCCACCTTTAATGCCCTTGCCCTTAAGCCGCATTTTTTCTCCGTTTGCCGCATATGAAGGGATGGTAAGCATAACTTTGCCGCTTACGGTAGGAACCGTCACCTTGGCACCTAATATTGCCTCTTTTAAGCTTATCGGTAATTCCAACAATATATTTTTACCATCCAGCTTGAAGTATGGATGCGGCATGACATTTAAGGTTATCATGACATCTCCGGCAGCTCCGCCGTTGATGCCAGCCTCTCCCAAGCCTTTTAACCTTAATGTTTGACCGTCAACCGTACCTGCCGGTATTTTGACATTTATCTTTTTGCCACCGAGGTTAACATTTTGCTCACTACCCAACACTGCGGAGAGAAAATCTATCTTCATAGTGTAATTTATGTCTTCACCTTTTCTGGCTCTGGGTTGACCGCCGAATCCACCACTAAACCCTCTGGCTCCGCCACGACCGCCAAAAGCTGAAAATATATCATCTCCGAATATAGATGAAAAATCAAATCCTGCTCCTTGAGGGCCAAATCCTTCTTGGGTATAGGTGCGATAATTTCCACTGCCGCCGAATCCACCACCGCTAAAACCGCCGGCACCAAATCCCGTCGGTTTGCCGTCGGCATCTATTTCATTATTATCATATTTTTTGCGTTTTTCCTTGTCGCCCAGAATATCGTACGCACAAGATATCTCCTTGAACTTCTCGGCCGCATTTTTATCATCTTTATTTAAATCAGGATGATATTTGCGGGCGAGCTTTCTATATGCTGATTTTATTTCGTTTTCTGTGGCATCTTTGTTGACACCTAATACTTGATAAAGATTTTTGACCATTGTTTAACCTAACCTCTCCTTATATCCCTTAATATCTTATATAGGGTAACAAAAAAGGCTTTGCAAGAGAGGCTTATCATTATTCGCAAACAAATGTAGCTCGGCGACGATTATCAGGACGCAAAATTATCTTATATAATGTGGCTTGCTTGTTGCCTTGGTTAAGACAATAGACAGCGGCAACAGGTGCAACCTCATCTATCCTGATATCACGATATTCATATATCACATGGCGGGAGCTTTGCTCAATAACAACCATGTTGTCTACCAGATAGCTGTATTGGGGTTCCATAATTATCTCTTCTTTGGGTTCCGTGGTGCATGCGGACAGAATTAATAATGCCACAAAGGATAAAACGACTCTTAACATCAGTTATGCTCCAGTTCTTTTGTTTTTTTGACTATCTTTGTTTTGTCGACGGACGGCAATTTACTTAACCCTTCAACACTTTCCCCTTTAGCCTGTATGACCTTGGCACGCATATTATCAATGCTAATCTTAAAGTTTTGGATTTGTTCTTTGTCCATTGTTATCGCCCTCTTGCAATTAACACATCTTTATTATATAGTCGCCAGGTTAAATAACTATTAATTAAGCTCGTTATATATGTCTTTGCCGGCTTTGAGCAATATTTTGTATACTCTGGAATTAGTTGAATTTTTGGTACGGCGATTTGACAGCTTGCTGAGCATTTTGAGTAAATCTTCGTTAAACCTTTTGTTTTCTCGTAACTCTTCTATGTCTCGATAGTTTTCTTCATCATTAATTTTATAGTCAACCACTGCCTTTAAGGTTGCCATATAGGCGGCCTCTTTTTGGGCGGAAAGCTGTGCTTTAGCTACACTGCAAAAAAGCACCATACTGCATAAAAGCATACCAACAAACTTCACTTATGAACCTCTCTTTTATTTGATATTGTTTTCATTTTGAATAGCTTTATACTACAGTTATTAGAATCGATTTACTATGATTTTTTGAGAGTTATCATATATGAAAAAGACTATCTGGCTATTGCTTGATGACAGAAAGGGTAGTGTCAACCAAACAATGGGCATCGTTACGGCTATAGGCGACAGAATGAACTTTGTCGAGAAAAATATCGTATATACGGAACATGGTTGGTTTCCAAACTGGATAAGAGGTAGATCACTGCTCGGTGTCGATATTAATAAATCTTCTGACCTTAACCCTCCGTATCCGGATATTGTTTTGTCATCATCCAGAAGAACCGTACCAGTAGCAAGGTATATCAGAAAAAAATCTAATAACTCGGTAAAAATAGTACAGTTAATGTATCCTAGCGGCGGAATTGGCATTAAAGATATGGAATTGGTGGTAATCCCTTCTCACGACCGCTCTAAAAAACAACAAAAGCCCAATGCAATGGTTATTCTTGGTGCTCCGACACAAATTACAAATGACCTTTTGCAAACGGCAAAAGATAAGTGGGCTCCCGTTTTTGCCAACTTACCCAAACCATGGACTACGGTTATTGTCGGAGGACGCATTAAAGGCAAACCTTATCCGATTGAAAATATATCAAAATTGGCTGATTTATTAAAAAAATTTCATGATAAATTCGGAGGAGCTTTTCTCTTAACAACCTCCAGACGAACCGGCGAAGAGGCCGAAAAATTATTAATTGATCGACTTAATGATATTCCCATGTATACCTACTTGTGGGGAGAAGAAAAAGAGAATCCAATTATGGGATTTTATGCGTGTTCCGATTTTATTGTCGCAACGGCCGATTCAGTTTCGATGTGCTCGGAAGCTTGTGAAACCGGAAAACCAGTGTTTTTGTTTAAAGGAAATGACTGGCTATTGCCTAAACATCTGAATTTTGCCGATACTTTAGTGAAAGATGGGTACGCAAAGCTTTTGGAAAAAGAAAATTTTGCGCCATTTACGCCTCGAGCCATTCTCAATCCAGCATACGAAATTGCCGAAAAAATTCTAGAAATTAAATAGCTCGCTTTCTTCTTTACTTATGGCTGACGAAGTCTTGCCCGAATTGATGGCATTTGTTTTGCGTTCAGCAACAACCTTTTGAAACATTCTGCCAAAATAAGTACTTTTACGCCAGACGAATTGTCGTCGTAAATCGGTATCAGAATAAGTTTCAATGTCGTGGTCCCACAGCGGCTCAACAAATGGATTATAAAGACGGTTATACATTCTGACAATGTATCTTAGGGGGTGGTAGTATAGTGGATTGTGCCAATCAATGAATATAGCCTTTCCTCCCGGCTTTACCATTTTGAGTGCATTATCAACAATTTTTTTCTTGGTAGCGGCGGGAACTTCCGAAAGCAACATAAAAACCACTACATTGTCATAAGAATTTTTTAATTTTAGCTTGGCGGCATCTTGCCTAAAAACCTTCATACATGGGTAAATGTTCCAATATTTTTCAAGAACTCGATTTACCTGTAACGGATTAATATCTACTATATCATACTGACCATATGAACCTGCCGAGAGAGCAACCTCATCAATTTCGTTGCCAAAAACTATGCCAAGTTGCAAAACACTTTGGTTCATCTTAATTTCTTTTGTTGCGGCAGCAATTAATTTGTCGTATTGCCAGAGGCTCCTTAATTTGCAATAAAAGATATTGTCCATCGCCATCAGCCCGGACATGTCACTTTTGATGTCGCCGTAGGTAATGTCCATATAGGCCGGAAGCTTGGCCGCCGTATTATTTGTTGTCATTTTCCCTCTCTTGCAAAATTTCTATGACTTTTAATATACTCTTCTGATAACAATCCTGGCTTTCGGGAATGAGCTTTTGAACTTTTGCCGTACGATTATTAAGCATATCATCCTCTATTTTGGTGCATAACTTTGAAAAATCATCCATACCGAAAACCAAACTGCTTGATCTCCAACAGTGAAAGACACGACACCTTTCGACGTCAGATATCTTATCCAGAGTTTCCCAAGATTTTGCCGACAAGGCCATGTAATCTTTGAACAATCCTTGAATTGTATTCTTTCCGAAAATATCAAGATATTCACCCAATTGTTTATGATTTATTTTAGTCATTATTCTTCCATATTCCTTCTAGTTCTTAGTGTTAGTCATTCTTTTTCCAATCTCCGCAAAGAGATTGCCAAATTGCCAATGATGCCGCGGCTGCAGTTTCTGCTCGCAAAATCCTTGGACCTAAATTTACATTCACGACATAGCTTTGTTGATTAAGGAGTCGTCTTTCATCATCGCTGAATCCCCCTTCCGGACCGATGAGTATGGCGGCCTTTTTTGATGAGTGTTTGAGAAATTGCTCGGCAATCGGCTTACCCTGCCTGATTTCATCCATAAAAAAAAGCACCCTGTTATTGTCCCATTCGCCCAAAACTTGAGACAACTTTACTTCTGCCGATATCTCAGGTATGTCAAATCTACCACATTGTTCTGCCGCTTCTTTGGCTTGAGATAAAAACCGCTCGCGACGAACTTTTTCCGTGTTGGTATAGGATGTTATAACCGGAAATATCTTCTTGACCCCCAACTCTACGGCTTTTTCTATTACAAAATCAGTTTTATCTTTCTTTAACGGGGCAAAAAGTAACCAAATATCCGGAACATCTTGTGGTTTTGCAAGTTCTTTATCGACCTTTATTTCGGTTTTTTTCTTGTCAATATTTACTATTTGGCACAAATACTCACCGTCATATGAGTTGAAGCATTTTATGGTGTCGCCCTTATTGCATCGCATTACATTGCATAAATAATGCGACAAATCCTCAGATACTTCAATTAGTTCCGATTTTTTTAGTTTGTTGTCTATATATATTCTTAGGTTGCGCTGCTGTCTCATAAGCTGTCCTTAACATAGACTGCTTTATTAGTAACTACTTCACCTTGAGAGTCGGTCTTATCAAAAAAGATAGTACTTTCACCGGTGTTTCTTTTCATAAACATAACTTCTCTTATGTTACTCTTGACGACATTACTAACCATAATGGTATTATTGTTGTTGTAAGAAACTTTCCAACGGAAACCGCTTTCTTCGGGGAGTTTTATCAGTACTTTGCCTCTCATTCCAAGTGACACCGTCTTGGAAGCAGATGTTCTTAAATCCACTTCTACTATTTTTTCGTCCTCTACAGGTTGAGGTGCAGGTGTGGATGGTAAATCCAAAACTTTTTCTTCCGGTTCGCTAACAGAAACACCACTAACAACATTGCGGTATGATAATGCTTTTGAAACACTCTGTTTAACCAAAGCATCGGCGTTAAAGCTAAAAAATAAACACAAACAAAATGTCAATATCTTTACCATTTTTCCTCTCCGCTAAATATGCACATTTATTTTTTTGGACTTCCTTATATTTATTATATCGGTTATTTTAATTTCAATAAAGTGAATATTTGGTTACAAAATAATTTTTTTTGAGTTTTTTTGATGATTATAACAATTGATGGTCCTGCTGCCGCCGGAAAAGGCACTCTTGCTCAGAAATTAGCCGATAAATATAATTTGGCGTACTTTGACACCGGTATGGTGTACCGCGCAGTCGGAATCGATTTGATTGCCAACGGAATTGCTCCCGATAATGTCGCTGCGGCAGAAAAATCGGCTAAAAATATGACTTTTACCAAGATGCTTGCGTTGGCACAGAATCCAGATTTTCGTTCATCAACTGGCGGGCAAGCCGCTTCCAAGGTGGCCGCGATGCCAAAAGTCAGAGCGTATCTTTTGAAAATGCAACAAGACTTTGCCGAAAATCCAATTGCTAAGGACGGTTCACGCCTCACCGGCGTAGTCTATGACGGCAGAGATACCGGAACCACGGTTTGCCCGCAGGCAGAATTAAAGCTTTTTGTAACCGCCTCGCCGGAAGTGAGGGCAATGCGTCGCCATAAAGAATACTTACAAAAAGGATTGCCTTCGGTATATGAAGAGGTATTGGCACAAACTAAAGAACGTGACTTGAGAGATTCTTCCAGAACAGCCTCTCCTCTAAAACCGGCCGATGATGCCATTATTATTGACACTTCGGATATGGGAATCGATGAAGTTTTTGCCGAAGTTTGCAGAATCGTAGATGAAAAGCTCTAAAAGCTCACTTTAAGCTATCTTTTTTGCTTGAAAAATAAATATTTGCGTGTATAAATACCTCTGTCAATATGGTGAGGTGCGTCACTTTATTGGTATTGTAACTCGCACAAGTCCGCCTGTGTTTTTGGGCCGGCATTTTTTTGAAATCTATATTTAATGACTAATACTGAATTTAAAATCCCCGAAATGACCGAAAATTTTGAAGAATTGTTGAATGAACAATTTGGCGATAAAGGTATCACCGGTTCGGTCGTTAAAGGTACTATCATTCGCTTAACTCCCGATTTTGCTACTGTCGATGTCGGTTTGAAGTCTGAAGGTCGCATTCCATTGCGTGAATTCGGGCAAAATCCGGAATTGAAAGTGGGCGATGTGGTTGAAGTTTATGTCGATCGCTATGAAGATAAAGACGGAAATATCGTTTTGTCTCGCGAAAAAGCTCGCCGTGAAGAAGCTTGGCACGATTTGGAAAAATCTCTCAATGCCGGCGAAAGAGTTAACGGTGTTATCTTCGGCAGAGTTAAGGGCGGATTTACCGTTGATCTTAACGGTGCTATCGCTTTCTTGCCGGGTTCGCAAATTGATATTCGCCCGATACGCGATATCACTCCGTTGATGGGTGTAGTTCAACCGTTCCAAATCTTGAAAATGGATAAGGTTAGAGGAAATATCGTGGTTTCTCGCCGCGTTGTATTGGAGGAAACCAGAGCCGAGGCCAGAGCCGAATTGATTAATGACCTTAAAGAAGGTTCTGTTCTTGAGGGCGTGGTTAAAAATATCACCGATTATGGTGCATTTATTGATTTGGGCGGTGTTGACGGCTTGCTCCATGTTACCGATATTTCTTGGCGTCGTATCAACCATCCGTCAGAAGTTCTGTCGGTCGGTCAAACCGTTAAAGTACAAGTTATCAAATTCAACGAAGATACTCAACGCATCAGCTTGGGTATGAAGCAACTTGAGGCCGATCCTTGGGCTAATGTCGAAGGTAAGTACAAAGTCGGCGAAATCTACAAGGGTAAAGTAACCAACATTACCGATTATGGTGCTTTTGTCGAATTAGAAGACGGAATCGAAGGATTGGTTCATGTTTCAGAAATGAGCTGGACGCGCAAAAATGTTCACCCGGGCAAAATCGTTTCTACTTCTCAAGAAGTTGAAGTTAAGGTTTTGGAAGTTGATGTTGATAAAAGACGCATCTCTTTGGGTATTAAACAATGCACTCCGAATCCGTGGGCCGCTTATATTGAAGAGCATCCGCTCGGTTCTGTAATCGAAGGTAAAATCAAAAATATTACCGAATTTGGTTTGTTTGTAGGTTTGTCTGATGAAATCGACGGTATGATCCACTTGTCTGATATCGCTTGGGATAAATCCGGCGAAGAAGCTGTTAAGGATTACACCAAAGGTCAGGAAATCAAAGCCAAAATCATTGATGTTGATGTTGAAAAAGAACGTATCAGCCTTGGAATTAAGCAATTAACCGAAGACAGTGTTTCTGCTGCCATCAGTGAATTGAAAAAAGGTGATGTTGTTTCTGCTACGGTTAGCGCCATCGACGACAAAGGTATTACCGTTGAAGTTAATGGTTTGTCTGCTTATATCAAAAAAGGTGATTTAGCCAAAGATAAAGCCGCACAAAACCCCGAAAACTTCAAGGAAGGCGATAAAGTCGAAGCCAAGGTTACTTCCATTGACAAGAAAAACTCTAAGGTTAACTTGTCAATTAAGGCTCTGGAAATCGATGAAGAAAAGAAAGCTTTGGAAGAATATTCTTCTGCTACCGGAAATTCCGCCCTTGGCGATGCTCTCGGTGAAGCCTTGAAGAAAAATGCTTAATTAATCTGAGCTTTTCTAACATAAAAAAGAAGTCCTCAACATGAGGACTTCTTTTTTAGCATAAAACACTCCGTGCATTTTTGTTTGCGTGTTTTATTATCTTTATCTAGAGTAAAAGATAATAAAATGTGTGGGCCGGTGAATATATAGAGTAAAACTGTAAGATTTTTATTATTGAAAAGCAAACCACGCTGAAACATAAACCTCGGCAGAACAAGGTTTAGCGACAAAAAAAACCGCTCTAGCGTTTACTAAAGCGGTTTTAATTTATAGAGTTTTTCTAGCGAACAAAAACCATAACAGCCGGAGTTTTGGCTTTGGCATCGGTCTTTGACGAAATATTAACCTTGTCAGCATTAATGCCGAGGTCAATTATATCTTGAAATACTGCGGAAGCATATTTTTGCGCACTGCCGCCTCTTGCCGGATTAACGGCAACGACATCAAATGTTACATCAGGCTTCTTGGCAACTGCATTGGCTACTGCTTGTTTCAGCCCTTCCTGATATTTGACATCGGGCGACGAAAATTTAATTGCCAACAACGGTTTACCGCTTATCATGGCCGGAGAAGCCTTCGGATTAACACGGGGCGAAAACGCATTGCCAACCATCGGCATATTGCCCATAGGAACATTGTTAACTCCATAACTACCGACTCTGATAGCATCACTTAATTTTACAATGTTATTGTTGGCGGTTTCGACATATTGTTGCTGACGAGAAATATCGCTGTTAATCTCATTTAATAAAGAGTGCATCAAAATAGAGGTCTGTCCGGCTTCGTTTTCTAAGGTACGCAATTGGACATGGTCTTCATCGACGGCACCAGATATGCTATAAGCCGAACGGATGGCATCTACCAAATAATCGGTATTTGCGGTGTCGGCGGCGACTTTAGCCGAAAGCTGGTTCAACGAGGCCGAATTAGTACTCATAACCTGAATATTATTCTGAGCTTTTGCAAGCATCTCGTACATTAGAGGATTGCCCGGAGTGGTGCCAACTTGTAGTTTAGCCTCTATCATCCCAATAGTTTTGTGATATTGCAAAGCATTATTGACAACCGAACTTCTCAATTTTTGTAATTCAGCGTTATTTTCCTTAATGGATGTTTGCAACTGGCTTAATTCATTACGAAAGGTAAGAACTTTTTGCCCGACAAAAGTTCCCGTATTGCTTACCTCGGAAATATTGACCGGTTCAAAATTAGTAGTTCCCAAGACTATACCTGCGGTTTTGGCGTCACTTTCGCTTGAGGTCGCTTCGGCTTCTTCACCGAAAAGCGACGGGAAAATAGCGTCAGATGAATATGTACAACCGCCGAGGGCTGCCATGGCCAGTAACAAAGATGATATTTTTGCGATTTTTGTCATTGAAAAAGCCCTTAAAAATTTAACTTTCCTTTTTGTTTTTACACCATCTGCCGTTTTTGTAAAGGAATTTTTACAAAAATGTTTGATGCTTTTGCCCGCATTATATACAGCAATTTATTAAATTATTGCTAACTACCATACTTTTTAAAAAAATTTCTTGCTTTTTTATTTTTGATGATGTAATAGATGACTCGTTGTCTGAAATGCGCCCGTAGCTCAATTGGATAGAGCATCTGACTACGGATCAGAAGGTTGTAAGTTCGAATCCTGCCGGGCGCGCCATTTTTATTAAAACCTCCAATACCAAGCCGGAGGTTTTTTTGTTGCCTTTTTTCCGGCAGTTTTCGAACCACAAAAATTTTTTCAAATATGATAAATTAATTTCTTTTTAAGGAAAAATATGGTAAAATAAAATCCGTACGGAGTAGCTGTCCGTGCGGATTTTTCTTAAGAAAACCAAGATTTAAGGACGCAACAAGAATGTTGAGTAAAGAACTTAGA
>CALYBC010000022.1 GCA_944393725.1 uncultured Alphaproteobacteria bacterium
GAAAAATACCAAGGAGCTTGGAATTTGGACGATAAGACCTGCGACTTTCATTTTAGCTTAGAAGAATGCGGCCATCTTGAAGGCAACTGGCAATATCCGTCCGCCTGCAAGCAAACTAAAAAATAAAAATTATATAAAATTTGTTTTTAATTCTCCAATAAGCTAAAGAGCACTTTGGGGTGGTGAAGAAAATTTGCTTGCCAAAACATATAATCTGAGCTAACTTTAATCTTGCCGATGCGAGAGGCTTCGGTGGTGTCTGAAAAACATCTTGCTAATAACAAACTCCTAAATGGGGAGTGGGTGAAATAAGCATGCTTTGCATGACGAATAAGCCTGACTGTATTAGCACAGTTTTTCAGCTCCCCGCCTTGTTTTTTTCAAAACAACGGCGGTTTTGTTTTATCAAGCAATTAAGGAGTATAGAAAAATGCAAAATTTTAAATATCTGATACGACAAAAGCTTGCATCCCAACTAATGGAGGCAAGAAAACAAAAAGGCCTAAGTCTTCAAGATGTGGCTTTGCAAACACCGTTATCAATGAATATGATTTCGCTCATTGAACGAGGCGGAAACTTGAGCTTTCATCACTACTTACGCCTAATCAAGTTCTATGGCAAAAAGCTGGAGTTTAAGCTGATTGATATAAAATAAAAAACAATAAAAAATCGGGGCTATTCCCCGATTTTTTTTGGCTCAAACACTTCGCCGCCGATAACTTCTTGCACCGCGCCGGTGGTAAACGGATAAGAGGTTGGCATATGGTGCATTCTTCTTACGGCCAAAAATCCAAATGCTTGAGCTTCAATTCCCATAGCATCCAAATCACATTCCGCCGCGGTAACTATTTCCAAAGTTTTGGTTCTTTGCCGCAAAAATCTGACAATGGTCGGATTTTTTGCTCCTCCGCCGCAAACAATTACCTTTTTGGGCAATATCGGTACAAAATCATCAATCGCCCGCAATACCGATTCCGCCACAAACGCGGTAACCGTGGCGGCACCGTCTTCAAGGCTCAAGCCTTCCAAATGCTCCAGTTTATCGTCAAAAGTCGTGATGTCGGCGGCTCTTGGCGGTTGCAGCTTAAAAAACTTATGCTTGAGCATACTGTTTAGCACATCATCGTTAATATGTCCGCTGATACCGAGCTTCCCGTTATAATCCATATGCATACCGCCGTGTTTGTTCACCCACCAGTTAATTGCGGCATTCCCCGGTCCCGCGTCAAAAGCAATCATTTCTCCGTTTGGGCCAATCCAAGTGATGGAGCTTATACCTCCGATATCAACAAACACCACCGGCTTTTCCATATTTTGTGCCAAAGCACCGTGATAAATTGCCGACAGCGGAGCACCTTGCCCGCCGGCCAAAATATCGGCATTACGAAACTTAGAAACCACTTTTATTTCTAAGGCATCGGCCATTTTCTGCCCGTTTCCGATTTGATACAAAATATGTTCTTTGGGCTTATGACATATCACATGTCCGGCAAATCCGATAAGATTAATCCCCTCAACATCAAACATAATCTCTCTTGCCGCACCGATATGAAATTCGGTCAACGCATTTTCGATTCTCAACTTTTCGTCATCGTTCATGTTTACAAAGTTCTTTTGCATATGCCGCAACGCTTCACGCAAATTTTCGTCATAAGGAATGTCAAAAGTTCTGCCTATATTAAAAATGTCAACGCCGTCGGTTGTAATCACCGACGCATTTATCCCGTCCAATGACGAACCGCTTGCCAGTCCCAAAACTTTGTAAGCCTGAATTGTATAATTCATGATAAAAAATCAAACTCCCTAGTTGCAATGCTCAAATTATATGCTAATATGCGTTAAGATTTGGTTATGAATAAATAAAAGAGGAACAATAAAATGTCGGAATTTAAATCAGAATTCTTAAATATTATGCTTGAACGCGGTTTTTACAATCAATGCACCAATATCGAGGGTTTTGATAGCTATTTGTACGAGTGTGAAAAATCAGGTCGTCCTGCGGTCGGCTATCTGGGTTCCGACCCGACCGGCGACAGCTTGCATGTCGGACACATTGTTCCGTTGATGATGCTAAGATGGTTTCAAAAATGCGGTCATAAACCGATAGCTCTTGTTGGCGGAGCTACTGCCCGTATCGGCGATCCCTCGGGTAAAGACAAGTTGCGTCCGTTTTTGGATGAGGCAACTTTGGCTCACAACATCGAAGGATTAAAAAAATCTTTTTCTAAGTTTTTGCGTTTTGGCGATAGCGGTAATGATGCTCTTATGGTTGACAACTGGGATTGGTTCAAAAATGTCAACTATCTTGAGTTTTTGCGTGATATCGGAACCTGCTATTCGGTAAACCGCATGTTGACCATGGACAGCGTAAAAACCCGTTTGGAACGCGAACAGCCGATGAGCTTTTTGGAATTCAACTACATGTTGTTACAAGGCTATGATTTTTGCGTTTTGATGCAAAAATACGGTTGTCGTGCTCAAATTGCAGGCTCCGACCAATGGGGTAATATCACCTCCGGCACCGAGCTTGGACGCCGCAAATACGATACCGAACTTTTTGGTTTTACCTCGCCGATTATTACCGATGCTTCCGGCAAAAAAATGGGTAAATCAGAGGGTAATGCCGTTTGGATTAACGAAGAAAAATTATCTTCTTATAACTACTATCAATACTTCCGCAATATCGGCGATACCGAAGTTGGCAAGTGCTTGCGTATTTATACAGATTTACCGATGGACGAGGTTAAAAGATTAGAAAGCCTGAAAGATCAGGAAATCAACGAAGCTAAAAAGATTTTGGCTTTTGAGGCTACCAAGATATGTCGTGGCGAGACTGAGGCCAAAGCCGCTCAAGAAACCGCAATTAAGACATTTGAACAAGGCTCTGCCGGCGGAGAGTTGCCCTCGGTTGTGGTTGCCTCTGATTGCGGAATTTTAGATGCCTTTGTCAACATCGGCTTTTGTGCTTCCAAAGGCGAGGCTCGTCGTTTGATTAAGCAAGGCGGATTAAAATTAAATGATAAGACCGTAAGTGACGAAAACTATCATTTATCTGCCGCTGATTTTATCGACGGTCAGGCTAAAATTGCTTTAGGTAAGAAAAAATTTGGGATTATCAAAGTCGCCTGATATTGATAATTTAGCATTTTGCTCCTAAATTAAATCTAGTCATCGGATGAAAAAAAAAGGAGGTCTAAGGTTGCCCGATAATTTGCCGGAATTACGCGATATTCACCTGCCGGAGGGAGTCTCGGCTTTTCCGCTTGCTTATGGCTGGTGGGTTATTCTGCTTATCATTGTAGCGGTTTTTGTGTTGTGGAAGTTTTATAAAGTTCTTCGGCAAAAATCCAAAAAGCTTTATGCTCTAAGGTTGTTGACTTCCATCAACGAACCCAATGTGATAACCTCAGCGGCGGCCATGTCCGAGCTTTTGCGTCGTATTTGCGTTTATAAATACCCTCAGGCTGTAGTTTTGCAAGGACAGGAGTGGATAAATTTTCTTAACGCTCACTCCAAAAAAACACAAGTCTCGGGCAAGATTGCCGAATTGTTGCTCAATGCACCGTATATGCCGTTGGAAACAGCTTCCTATGATAACGCTAATCTTAATACACTACGCAGCTTTTGCCGCGATTGGATAGGAGAAAATCTATGATAATTTTAGCCTATCCGCTGGCATTATTGTTGCTTGTTGTGCCGTTTGTGCTTTATTGGACATTACCGGCAGTTAAGGGCATGCATGGCGATGCCCTAAAAGTACCGTTTTTGGCCGATTTGAAACGAATAACCTTAACTTCGGGCAGTATTTGGCAGCAAAGTTCGTCTTTACCTCGAGAGCCCAAAAAAATCTTTTGGGGTGTTTATGCAATTTGGGTGTTGTTGGTATTGGCGGCGGCTCGTCCGCAAATATTGGGCGAACCGATAAGGCTCAAAAACGAAAGCCGCGACATAATGTTGGTTTTGGATATATCAACCTCTATGTTGGAGCCTGATTTTACTTATGCCGGCCGCAGAGTTACCCGCCTTGATGCAGTAAGAAAAGTTGTTTCCGACTTTGCCGACAAAAGAGCCAACGACCGCTTAGGACTTATTTTGTTTGGAACCAGAGCCTATTTGCAAGCCCCGTTGACCTTCGATAAAGCCGGAGTTAAAGATATATTGTGGTCAATGCAGGCCGGAATGGCCGGAGATTCCACCAGCATTGGTGATGCTTTGGCTTTAGCTCTAAAAAATTTGCGTGAAAATAAAGAAGACAAGGTTATAATTTTATTGACCGACGGCGAGAACAACGACGGTTCTCTGTCTTTGGCTCAAGCCACCAAGTTGGCTCAAGACGAAAATATCAAAATTTATACCATCGGCGTTGGCTCTCCCAACACCTTTTTTCGGATGTTTTCTTTAGCCGCGGTTGGTGTTGATGAACAAGAACTCAAACAGCTCGCCGCCATCACCGAAGGCCGCTACTTCAGAGCGCAAAGCACGCAAGATTTGCAAGAGGTTTATAATCTGATTGACAAACTTGAACCATCCGTAAGTGATGAGAGATATGTAAGAGAAACCACCGAACTTTATTATATTCCGTTATTGAGTGCATTGGTTGTGGCTCTTATTCTGGCTTTTGTGCAGAGGAGGGGATAGGGTATGAGTGAATTTGCGGCAAATTTTCATTTTTTGCGTCCGTGGGTCTTACTGCTTTTGCTGTTGCCGATATTGTTATACGGCATGTGGTTTCACGGTGTTACCGCCCAATCTTCATGGCAAAAAGTCATAGATAAAAAATTGTTGGACTACCTGTTGGTAAAGGGTTCGGCCGCCAAACGCAAATTTTTGGTTAATTTGAGCTTTTTAGGGCTTATAATCGGCATAATTGCCGCTGCCGGTCCCAGCTGGAACAAAATTGAAATTCCGGCTTATGCACCGGAAAATCCTTTAATGATTACTCTAAGTTTATCAAGTGATATGAATAAAACCGATTTAACTCCGTCGCGTCTGGCCAGAGCCAAATACAAAATTACGGATTTATTGAGCAAGCTTGAAGGCGTGCAAGCCGGTTTGGAAGTCTATTCGGTTGAGCCTTTTGTAATTTCGCCCTTAACCGATGACATGAATATTTTGCAAAATCTATTGCCGGCCATAAACTTTGACATTATGCCGGCAAACGGTGACCGGCTTGACCGAGCCATCGAACTGGCCGCAAACAAGATTAAAGATGCCGGTTATGCAAAAGGCAACATTTTGGTTTTTGCCTCCGATGTCGGTCAAAATTTTGATTTAGCTTTGTCTCAAGCCAAAAAAGCGGCAGAGCTTGGGTTCAAAGTTGATATTATCGGGGTTGCGGCAGAAGAAAACGAAAAATTGGCAATGGTAGCCTCATATGGTGGCGGTAAGTATTGGCAGATTCAATCCGGCGACAGCAAACTTGATGCTTATGCTTTATCCCTCAATTCCAATAAAGGAGATTTGGAAAAAAGCAAAAATCTGCGTCAGGTGTGGCTTGATGCCGGATATATGTTGCTGTTTATTCCGCTGTTGTGTTGCTTGCTGTTTTTCCGCAAAGGCATTTTGGTAATAGCCTTTATGTTGTTTTCTTTTTCTGCCGAGGCCGGATTCTTTTTGAACGCAGACCAAGAAGGACTAAAAGCCTTTAACCGCGGCGATTATCAAAAAGCTCAATCAAGCTTTAAGGACAACAACTGGAAAGCTGCTTCTTACTACCGCGGTGGTAATTATGAAGCGGCTTATAAAGAATACGCCAAAGATAACAGCATCACCGGCTTGTATAATCAGGGCAACGCTTTGGCCAAATCAGGTAAAATTGAAGAGGCAATCAAAAAATATGAAGAAGTTTTAAGCCAAGATGCAGAACACGAAGATGCTAAGTTTAATCTTGAGTATTTGAAAAAGCAACAACAGCAACAAAAACAAAATCAACAACAAGAAAATCAGGATAATAAACAAGACAAGCAAGATAAAAATCAGCAATCTCAGCAACAGCAGGGAGCCAACGATAACAATCAAGACGACCGGCAAAGCGGAGATAAAAATAACCAACAACAATCTTCTCAAGAAAATAACGGCGACAAAAATTCTCAAGAGCAACAACAGCAAGATAATGCGGCTCCGCAATCCCAAGGCGAGCAAGACAAAAATTCACAAAATCAGGAACCAAACGCCGATAAAGAGCGGCAAACCGCTTCGCAGTCGGAACTTGATGAAACCAAACAACAAAACGAGGGCAAAGAAGAAAGTGCAAGCATGAGCAAAGAAGGCGAAAAAGATGAAGAGTATGATGAAAAAATGCAAGCCAAGGCTCGCCGCTATCGCGAAATTCCCGAGGACCCCGGAGGCTTGTTAAAAGCATTTATTTACAATGAATATCGGCAAAATAGATATCAATCAAATGGATAAGGAGCGACTATGAAAAAGACAATATTGACAGTTTTGGCAGTAATGTTTTTAAGCTTTGAGGCCTATGCCCAAAGTTTTACCGCCACCGTAAATCGCAATGAAATCCCCGAAGGCGAAACTTTTGTTTTGACCTTTAATTTGCAAGATGTCGATACTTCGCAAGCACCGGATTTAAGCGCATTGTCAAATGATTTTACGGTATTTTCGGTATCAAACGGCTATCGCACCAGTATTGTTAACGGTGATGTAAGCAAATCGCGCCAGTGGAATATTGTTTTAATGCCCAACAAGACCGGAGAGATAATAATTCCTTCGATTGATTTGGCCGGATACAAAAGCAACGAAATAAAGCTCAATGTTTTGCCGGCAGGAGCCGAGGTTAGTGCTGCCGAAGCAAAGGTCGCCCCGTCACCGAAATTTAAAATCAGCGGTGAAGTAGATAACAAAAATCCTTTTGTGCAACAGCAAATCAACTACCAGCTAAAGATATATGATGCCGGTGGTTTGCAAGGCGATGCTCCGGTTTTCATGAGCCAAAACGATGACTGGGTAATCAGAGGCTTAGGAGAGCCAAAAATTGAGACCAAGATTATCAATGGTCAAAGTTTGCGCGAAATAACTTTTAATTATGCTTTGTTTGCTCAAAAGAGCGGCAAGCTTACCATACCGGCAGTCAAATTCAGCGGCTATTACTTGAGCAAGAGCACCCGTAGTGATCCCTTCGCTCGCTTTTTTGAAGAGGATGACTTCTTTTCCGGTTTTGGCATGCACGATGTTTTTGCCACTCGCACACCGGTTTTGCTAACATCAAAACCGATAGAAGTTGAAGTAAAACCTGCATTGTCAACTGATGGTTGGTGGCTTCCGGCCGAAGATGTAAGATTATCGGCAGAATTTGTCGGCGGCACTCCGCAATTTAAGGTCGGTGAGGCAGTCAGCCGTAACATTTATCTCAAGGCTGTCGGAGCCATGACCGAGCAGTTGCCGGAGATTAAATTTGCCGATATAAAAGGTATTAAACAATACCCCGAAAAGCCGCAAACCGAAATGCGGGAAGAAGACGGCGATATAGTTTCTTATGTCAAAATAGCCAATGTTTATATACCAGATACCGCAGGCGAGGTAACTTTACCGGCCATAAAAGTAAAATGGTTTAATACTTTAACCCAAAGTTTTGAAACCGCCACCATTCCGGAATACAAAACTTTTGTTGCCGCAGGTAACGGCAGTCAGGCAACGCCTCAGGAGCAAAGCAAAGCGGCAGAAATTGCCGTGGCAGAGCCTATCAAACCGCAAGTTGTTATTAGCGAGAACGGCAAAAAAGACAATTTGTATTGGCTAATCGGCGGAGCCTTTGTCGGCGGGATTTTATTGACTTTGTTGCTGCTCAAATTGGCAAGTGCGATTAATAATCCGTCATCAAATCATAAAAAGATTATTATCAGTGCCGCCAAAAACAAGGATTTACATTTGTTAAAAGACGAGCTTTTACTGTGGGCAACGCAAGAATTCCCGCGGCATAAAATTGCCAATTTGCAAGATGTGGCCGATATTTTTGATAATCAGGAATTTAATAAAGAATTAGATAAAATAAGAGAAACTTTGTATTCCGAAGACAGCAAAGACTGGGATAACAAAAACTTTGTTGCCGTATTTAATAAAATATCTCAACACATAAAAAAACATAAGAGGACCGCAAATGAACCACTGCCCAAATTGTACAAATAAGCTGTACCTTGAGCCGATAATATATCCCGACAGTAATCGCCGCAATTACTATATTACCCAAGAGGCGGTTAACGAGGTATTAGGGCGAGGTGAAATACCGGAGGTCGTTTTGTCGGAAGCAAAGTATGCCGATAACGCACCCAAGATTGCGGTCTTGCTGACCAGAGATAAGCATCCCGACAGAGCTTTGGCCGATTATTCTATGCCGCAAACTATTGTCGACGCCATCACTTTGAGCGGAGGAAAGCCTTGTTTTATCACTCACGAGAAAGTTGCAGAGCAGTTGGCAAGAATATCTCCGGAAGGAATTTTTCTCCCCGGTGGTTCGTTTGATGTGCCGCTGTCCTGGGAGGTTGGCGAGGCTCCGCATGAGGTAAATTTGCAAAGAGTAGAAGCCTATGTTGCCAATATAGAATATGCCAAACAGCATAACTTACCGTTGCTTGGTGTTTGCGGCGGCATGCAGGTTTTGGCTTGCGTCTACGGAGCCAAGATTGCAAGAGTCGCCGGACATTCCACAAACTTAAAAGAGTTTGCTCACAAGATGGAAATAACTCCGAATAGTTTTCTAAGCAGATTGTTGAAAGCTGATACCATTGAAGTTAATTCGTGGCACAAATGGGCAGTAAGCAAAGAAGATTGCGGCGACAATATTTTGCACTTTTCGCCTGACGGAGTTGTTGAAGCTGTTGAGCCCAAAGGTAAATGGCATGATTTTGTGGTAGGTTTGCAATCTCATCCCGAATATTTTGTAAAATCAGGCTATGAACCGGCAGTAAAGTTGTTTAAGGCATTTATAGAGGCTTGCGGCAATGGACGCTAGTTTGGTCGAGATAAAAGATGAGCACTTTGTGGTCGACTTGATGTATGCCGGCACACACCACAACATGACCGGAGTTGCGGTATATCAAGAAATCGGGCTGGGCAATCACGCCTATGTTCACCAAGACTTGTGGGCTAGGTTGCGGTTGCTCATTCCTTATTTGGAAAAAACTTCACAAAAATTAAAAATATACGATGCGTTTCGCCCTTTAAGTGCTCATAAAAGGCTGTTTTCGATAATTAACCGTGATGGCTTTTTTATTGCCGACGCAACGCAATCCCCGCATTGTCGCGGCACGGCGGTAGATGTAGCGATTATTGGAGCCGACGGCAAAGAATTGGTTTATCCCACTTTGGTAGACGCCTATGACAAAGATTATGCCCAAGAAGTGCAAAGCGGCAATTTTGACGAGTTCTTTAAGTACCTAAAAAAAGCATCTCTCGACTATGAAGATTTAGGCATGAGAGATGCCATAAAAAACCGCAACAAATTGTACAATTTGATGACGGGAATAGGCTTGGTACCTCCGCCGCGCAGACACGAATGGTGGCACTACGAATTAAAAGATGGTCGCAGTGCAAAGTATCCGCCGCTTGATATCTAATGTCTTATAAAAACAAGCAATCAACGCCGGCTTCTTTGAACATTTGTTCGGAGAAGTTTACCTTATCGCGCCATGTACCTTCGGGTTGGTTGGGTTTGGGTTCAAATTTATGAGTAACCACCAGCTTTATCCCTGACTGAATAATGGCTCTGGCACAATCCGGGCACGGCATTGCAGTAACATAAATTACGCACCCCTTAAGAGAAGCACCGATAAGGCAGGCATTATATATGGCATTGCGCTCGGCATGTTCAAAAAAATCATATTTTGTAGGGCGTTCTTGTCTTTCCGGTACATCGTCCTTAACGCCGCGTACAATGCCGTTATACCCCGTGGAGCGAATTTCTTTATCCGGTCCCACCACCACGGCACCGACTTTGGTTGAATTATCCTTTGACCACGAGGAAACTAACTCGGCCATTTCCATAAAACGATTATGCCATTTATCAGAAAACATGTGCTTACCTCCAAAATATGATTGACAATATTATAAAAATGAAAGAATTTAGAGGCAACACTTTTTTATAATTTAACAGGAGAAAAAAATGAGTGCTATTATAGATATTCATGCCAGAGAAATCTTAGATTCTCGTGGCACACCGACCGTCGAAGCCGAGGTTGTATTGCAGTCCGGAGCGTTTGGCCGTGCGGCTGTTCCATCAGGTGCTTCTACCGGTGTTCACGAAGCCGTTGAACTGCGTGACGGCGACAAGAAACGTTTTGGCGGCAAAGGTGTATTGAAAGCCGTTGAAAATGTAAATGAAAAGATTTATGACGCTTTGGCCGGAATGGATGCCGAGGATCAAATTGAAATTGATAACGCCATGATAGAGCTTGACGGTACCGAAAATAAAGGAAAATTGGGCGCCAATGCCATTTTGGCCGTATCTATGGCTGTAGCCAAAGCCCAAGCCGAAGAAGCCGAATTGCCCTTGTATCGTTATTTGGGCGGCACCATGGCTCGTACTTTGCCGGTTCCGATGATGAATATCTTAAACGGTGGTAAGCATGCCGATAACCCGATTGATATTCAAGAATTTATGATTATGCCGGTATCTGCCGCTAATATCAAAGAAGCCATTCGCATGGGTGCAGAAATCTTCCAAACCTTGAAAAAGAATTTGAAAGCTGCCGGACACAACACCAATGTTGGTGATGAGGGCGGTTTTGCTCCTAATTTGAAATCGGCCGAAGAAGCTTTGCAATTTATTGTCGATTCTATTGAAGGTGCCGGCTACAAACCCGGAGATGATGTAGTATTGGCCATCGACGCTGCTTCATCGGAATTTTATGAGAACGGCAAATACGAAATGAAGGGTGAGGGCAAATCTTACACCAATGCTCAAATGGTAGATTTCTACAAAGATTTGTGCAATCGTTTCCCGATTTTCTCAATTGAAGACGGTATGGCCGAAGACGATTGGGAAGGTTGGAAAATGTTGACTAATGCTTTGGGCGATAAGATTCAGTTGGTTGGTGATGATTTGTTTGTTACCAATCCGAAACGTTTGGCTATGGGTATTGAAAAGGGTGTTGCCAACTCAATTTTGGTAAAAGTAAACCAAATCGGAACTTTGACCGAAACCCTGCAAGCGGTTGACTTGGCTCATCGCAACAAATATACCGCAGTATTGTCGCACCGCTCTGGTGAAACCGAAGATGCTACCATTGCCGACATTGCAGTAGCTACCAACTGCGGTCAGATTAAGACCGGTTCTATGTCCAGAACCGATCGTATGGCCAAATACAACCAATTAATTCGTATTGAAGAAGAATTGGGCGATATGGCTGTTTATGCCGGTAAATCTATTTTGAAAAACAAATAAGATTTATAATTAATCAGAAAAGCTCCTTGAGGTATTCAAGGAGCTTTTTTGGTTAAAAAAAAGCTTGATTATAAATCCCCCTGTCACCCTCGAACTTGTTCCGAGGATCTACTCTATATCGTCACCCTCGGACTTGTTCCGAGGGTCTCATACGCTGTGGCACATTATTTGATTAGATTCTCGGGACAAGCCCGAGAATGACGAAAGAGAAAAACCAAGCCCGAGAATGACATTTCTTTTTTACAGTCATCCTCAACCACCACACCCCCCGTCATCCTCGGATTTATTCCGAGGATCTACTCTATATCGTCACCCTCGGACTTGTTCCGAGGGTCTCATACGCTGTGGCACATTATTTGATTAGATTCTCGGGACAAGGCCAGAGAATGACGAAAGAGAAAAAACACACCCGAGAATGACATTTCTTTTTACTGTCACCCTCGGCCACCACACACCCCCGTCATCCTCGGATTTATTCCGAGGATCTACTCTATATCGTCATCCTCGGATTTATTCCGAGGATCTCATACGCTATGGCACATTGTCTTTATTAGATTCTCGGGACAAGCCCGAGAATGACGGAAAGAAAAAATACACCCGAGAATGACGAATAGGAAAGTCAAG
>CALYBC010000023.1 GCA_944393725.1 uncultured Alphaproteobacteria bacterium
AGACGCAACAAAACTCTCTGCCAAACGGCAGAAAGCCAACAATTCCTCATTAAAGAGGCTATGTCTAAGTCCTTTACTCAACATTCTTGTTGCGTCCTTAAATCTTGGTTTTCTTAAGAAAAATCCGCACGGACAGCTACTCCGTACGGATTTTATTTTACCACATTTTTCCTTAAAAAGAAATTAATTTCTTAATCTATAAACGGCTCATATTTTTCTTGTAACACTACATTGTTTTGCAGGATGCCATGCAATCCCTCCATTACGGAAGGAACGAATCGTCCCTCCTCAAGCAATTTATTTATCTCGTCAAAATCGGCCCACCTTACCTCGTCTACCTCGCCCTTTTCCAGAATTATATCTGATATATCTATGTCCTGATATACCAAATATACATCAACTATCGTGTTTCCATGGCGGATAAAACTATATGCCAGCTCTACATTCTCTCCTGATAAATCAATGCCTAGTTCCTCTTGGGTCTCTCTTAGGCAGCCTTCAAAACTATCTTCACCTCTGATTACCGCTCCTCCGGCCGATTGAGCCCATTTGCCGGGGTAGGCCTTCTTGGATAAAGCCCTTTTTTGAATCAAAAATTGATGCTTGGCATTAACAATCCACACATCAACCACTAAGTGATATTCGCCATTTTGTAATTCTGCTTTATCGCGGCAAATTATCTTTCCGGTTGGGCGGCGATTGATATCGTATACATCCCATTCTTCCATTTGTTATTTACCTTTCGCTTTGAATTTTATGGACTTTTTGCAAAACAATCAAGATTATTTATTTTTTTGAAAAAAAATTTATTCCCTTAAGCGAACCTTAAGTTTAGAATGTTTAATTGTCCTTGTAAGCAATAATTGTTCTAAATTTTATTTAACTTAACTTTAAGGAGATGTACTATGAAAAATATATTAACTGTTTCTGCTTTGGCTTTGGTTTTGGGATTTTCGGCAAACGCTATGGCTCAAAATAATATGGGCGGCGGCTATACCGGTCCTTCTGCTGCTACCGTTTCAGTTGCCGAGGCTCTTAAATTGGGTGATGATGCTCCGGTGGTTATGGTCGGAAAAATTGAAAAAAGCTTGGGCGGCGAAAAATATCTTTTTAACGACGGCACCGCTACCGTTACAGTTGAAATAGACAATGATGACTGGAGAGGTTTAACTGTTAATGAAAACGATACCGTAGAAATCCGCGGCGAGGTTAGCAAAGATTTTATGGAATTTGAAATCGACGCCGATTCCGTTACAAAAAAATAACTAAAGGTTAAAAATAATGCGTATTCTCTTGGCAGAAGATGATAAACTTATCGGCGACGGCTTAAATGTCGGACTAAACAAACTGGGTTTTACCGTTGATTGGTTTACCGACGGGGATGAGGCTTTTGAAGCCTTGTTCCAAGCCCCGTATGATGCAGTTATTCTTGACCTGGGACTGCCTAACCGTGACGGGTTATCTATCTTAAAAGAATGGCGAGAGAAAAAACGCAATGAGCCGGTCTTGATTCTTACAGCCAGAGGCGATGTCGATCAGCGAGTTATCGGGCTTGACAGCGGTGCTGATGATTATCTTGCCAAGCCCTTCGCCCTGACTGAGGTTGCCGCCAGACTTAAGGCTCTTATCAGAAGATATAATGGCCGCATGGAGCCCGAGATTAAACTCGGCTCCGTGGTGTTCTATCCACAAACTAAAATTGTTACTTTTGAAGGAAAGCCCGTTGTATTAGCTCCAAAAGAGCTAAAGCTGTTGGAACTTTTGATGATGAACCCTAACCGCGTCATGACTAAAGAAACAATCGAAGAAAAAATTTATTCTTGGGATGATGAAATTCAAAGTAACGCCGTGGAAGTACATGTGCACCATCTGCGTAAAAAGTTGGGCAAAAATATTATAAAAACCGTCAATAAAGTCGGATATATGTTGGGTGAAATATGAAAAATTTGAGCTTAAAATTACGACTAATGTTATTGTTTTTAGTCACCGCCGCTGGAGTGTGGATTGCGTCGGGCGTTTTGGTGTGGTTCGAATCAAAAGAACAAATCGATGAATTTTTTGATACATATCAGCTCATCTTGGCCAGACAACTATCTGCTGCAGACTGGGACGGCATAAAGCCCTCTACGCAGACCGATGTTAACCAAATAATTAAAAATCTTGAAGATGACGGCGAAGAGGAAGACGAAGCCTTGGGCTTAGCGGTGTTTAATGCTGCGGGCAAAATGATTTTTAATGATAATGAAAACGGCAAATATTTTCATTTTCATCCGGCATCAGGTTTTACCGAGCAAGCACTTGGTAAAAAACAAAAACCTTGGCGAATCGTCTGGGTTAAAAGTGTCAACGGTGATTACTTTATCGCCGTAGGACAGGAAATAGAATATCGAAACGACATTGCCTTGGAAATGATTGAAGAAGCTCTTATCCCTTGGGGGTACGGCTTGGCGGCTATGTTACTGATATTTATTGCTCTGCTGGCCAAAGAATTCGGGCCGCTAAAGTCATTGGCCGCTAACATTGCCGCAAGACAGCCCGATGACCTTTCGCCGATTGACAATCAAAATATACCGCAAGAAGTTTTGCCGCTTATAGGCTCTTTTAACAATCTTTTGGCTAAGCTTGAAAATATGCTTAAACGCGAAAGAAGTTTCATTGCCGATTCAGCTCACGAGCTAAGAAGTCCGCTGACGGCCTTGAAAGTGCAGCTTGATGTGGTAGAAATTGCCGGCGATGATGAAAATACTCGCAATAATGCATTAAAAAACTTAAGAGAAGGAATCGAAAGAGCCAGCCGCTTGGTCGAGCAATTACTGGCTTTATCAAAACTTAATGCACAACAAATTACTAATGATAACGAAATTCTTGATTGGCAAAATATTATCAATCACTCGGTTAATGAACAAAAAACCGAAGCTGAGAGTAAAAATATTACCATTACAACAAAGTGCACCAAAGAACCTTTCATAACAACAGGACAGCCTTTTTTATGGAACTTGCTTTTTAGGAATCTTTTGGATAACGCCATAAAATACAGCGGCAAAGGTGCCGAAATAAAAATAACCCTTACGGCAGAAAAATTAGAAATTACCAATTCTAAAGTTTCGTTGGCACCGGAGCATGTTAAGCGATTGGGCGAGAGATTTTTCAGACCTGCCGGACAAAATGTTAAAGGTAGCGGCTTGGGCTTGTCAATTGTCGAGAGAATCGCCGTACTACATGGTTGTAAAGTGTCATTTTCATTAGAAGATAATGTTTTTAGAGTTGTAATTCGCCCCTAGCTAAATACTTTTACCCGCTCGGAAATAGGCATAAAATCTTTGCTTCCGGCCGCCGAGTTAATATTACCAAACGGCATTTGCGAATATAACTTCCAACTTTGCGGCAAATGCCATTCTTTTTTGACATCTTCGTCAATAAGCGGGTTGTAGTGTTGCAGTGAGGCTCCTATATCCTCTGCGGCCAAAGCCGTCCAAATCATATATTGCAACATTCCCGAAGACTGAGCCGAAAACAGCGGAAACGCATCTTTATACAGCGGATATTGTTTTTGCAAACTGCTTACCGTGTCTTCATCTTCAAAAAACAGTATCGTGCCGGCCGCGGCGGCAAAAGAAGCAATCTTTTTAGTCGTAGCTGCAAATTTGTCCGGAGGAGTAACTTTTTGTAATTTACTTAGCACTATATCCCATAAACGGTGATGAGCCGCAGCAAATAATATTACCGCTCTGCCGCTTTGTGAATTAAAAGCCGTCGGAGCATGTTTGACGCAATCACAGACCAAAGATACAACTTCTTCGGAGCTTAGCGGTATATCTTGACCCAAATCGTAAATCGACCGCCTGTCTTGATATACCTTAATTAACTCTTTTGCCATATTTTACCTCCTGCTTATATATATATTATGATTTCTTAACTTTACAATATTTTTAATTAGTAAAAAAACCTGTTGCATAAAATTTTTATTGTGCTAAATATCTATCACATGTTTTCGGGACGTAGTTCAGCTTAGGTCAGAGCGCTTGCATGGGGCCGGAGGCGAAAAAATGTTCCGGTGAAACATTTTTTAACGACGGGCGAGGTTTTGTTATTTTGTTGGCAAATGATAGTTTGCATTAGCAAAAGTTACAAAACAAGTGACCGCAGCAAGTTGGCGATTGACTTCTAACAGAAGGCAGAGCCTACGAGCCAGACAAGAAGGCGGAAGACTTCTTGCACCAGTAAAAAAGATTATTATAAATATTTTCGGGACGTAGTTCAGCCTGGTAGAGCGCTTGCATGGGGTGCAAGAAGTCGGAGGTTCAAATCCTCTCGTCCCGACCAAATAAAAATACCTACCCTTGCCGGTAGGTATTTTTACTTAGGTAGGATTATCTCAAATGCAATATTTTTTTCAAAAACACAATTCTGCAGACTTGATTATTTTTTTTGCCGGTTGGGGATGTGATTATAATCAATTTGTGAATTTACACGACGATAAAAATATTTTGATTTTGTATGACTATCAAAATTTGGAATTGGATTTTGATTTTGGAAAATATCAAAATATTGATATTATTGCATATTCTGCCGGCGTTTTTGTGTCTTGCCTTTTATTTGATAAAATTCCTAATATCAGAAAAAGAATTGCTCTGTGCGGTAATCCATATTTGTTTGATGAACATTTGGGACTGTCTGCCAAAAGCATTCAAGTTATGAAAGACATAAACTTGGATAATTATTTGGAATTCAGAAAAAAATATATGGTAGCTTCGGATGAAGAATATGTAAAATATAACCAACTTCAATCTTTGCGCTCGATTGAAAGCTGTCAAAGCGAATTGGAATATTTGCAAAAACTTTATCTGGAAAATAAACATAAAATATCTTCAGAGTTTGACAAAGCTATTGTGGCGGAAAACGATCTGTTATTTAATCTTGAGGCTCAAAAAGATTTTTATAAAGAAAAATTATCAATCATTAAAAATGCCAAACATCATATTTTCTTTAGATTTAATAGCTTTGAAGAAATTACAAAAATACCGTAATTTTTTCGGATATCAAACATTATTACATCATCGCTAAATTTATCTGCTTGAAAATTTAATTAACTCGGATAAGTTATTCTGTACTAAAATTTTAATTCTTATTGGGCGACGACAAAATAAAAAACCGCGGCTAAAGTGTGGAAAACAAAATGGAAATAGCTCTTTCGGAACATTTTACTTATAAAAAATTATTAAAATTTACTATCCCTTCCGTGTTGATGATGGTGTTTACCTCAATTTACGGAGTGGTGGACGGCTTCTTTATTTCAAACTTTGTCGGAGCTCAGGAATTTGCCGCAATTAACTTTATGTATCCGTTTTTGATGGTTGTCGGTGCCGTGGGTTTTATGTTTTCGGCAGGCGGTAGCGCTTTGGTGGCCAAAACTTTGGGCGAAAGAAAGAAGCAAAAAGCAAATACAATCTTTTCTTTGGTGGTATATGCAACATTCATTATCGGTTTGATTTTGAGCTTAATTGCCTTGCTTTTTATCAGGCAAATCACACAAGCTTTTGGCGTTGAGGGAGCATTTTTGGATAAGTGCTTGCTTTATGTATATATTTTGTTTCCTTTTATTCCGATTTTTATGCTGCAATCAGTATTTCAGGCTTTTTTGATAGTGGCAGAGCGCCCTAAGCTTGGGTTGTATGTAACAGTTGCCGCCGGGGTGGGTAACATGGCCTTAGATGCCTTGTTTATTATCGGCTTTGGTTGGGGGCTCGCCGGAGCGGCTTGGGCTACGGCTCTAAGCCAGGTTATCGGTGCCGGATTGCCCTTGATTTATTTTTGCTCTAAAAAATCGCTGCTGCTACGCTTGGGAAAAACACATCTTTATACAACTGCGCTAGCTAAGATTGCTATCAACGGCAGCAGTGAGTTTATGTCGAATATTTCTATGTCTATCGTAACAGTACTTTATAACTATCAATTACTTAAATTTGCCGGTGAAGCCGGAGTGGCGGCTTTTGGCGTTATTTCGTATGCCAACTTTATTTTTATATCGGCCTTCTTGGGGTATACAATCGGCAACAATCCAATTGTCAGCTATAATTACGGTGCGATGAACCACAAAGAATTAAGAAATGTATTCAAAAAAAATTTGGTAATGATTGGGGTGACCGGAATAGCCTTGTTTGTCATATCGGAAATTTTTGCTTTGCCGATTGTAAAAATTTTTGTTGGCTATGATGCCGAGCTTACCAATATTACAACACATGGCTTTAGAATCTATGCAATATCGTTTTTGCTGTGCGGATTTAATATATATGCTTCGGCATTTTTTACGGCATTGAACAATGGTTTGATTTCGGCAATTATATCCTTTGTCAGAACTATAATTTTTGAGTGCGGCTGCGTGATGATATTGCCGATGTTTTTTGCTTTGGACGGAATCTGGTCTGCCATAATTGTGGCGGAGATAATGGCGTTGGTTACCAGTGCATATTTCATTTATAGTTATAGAAGACATTATCATTATATCTGATAAATAAACAAAAACCCCACCGGTTAAATACCGATGAGGTTCTTGTTTATTTTTCTTGTTTATTTTTCTTTTTGACCCAAGAATAAATATCCCAGGCCAAAAAGCAGGTATGCAGCCCCACCATAAAAGGAGCCCTTAAGCACCTTATCCACCCATTCCGGTGCGCTAAATGGAGCCAGTGCCCAGCCGATGAGCAAAACACCGGTCAGCAGTATAAGGGCCATTTTAAAATGGTACTTCTTTCCCTCCACTAACAGGAGAAACACGAAAGCACCAAAGAAAAATCCCCCTACTCCTATGTAGGCGAGGACGGCATGCTTTATGGCCACTGCTATGACCACCTGCAACACCGAAACTACTGCCAATCCTTGCATTAGCTTGCCAAAGACTTGTCGCCAAGTCGTTGGTCTGCTTTGCATAAATTTGAATGCAGCTGCAATCATGGCAATTTCGCTGTTTGGTAAAAGGCAAATATGAGGCAGTCTGACATAAAACAGTTGCTATAAGTATTTTTTTTGCTAAAATGCAGCAGATTTATAACTGTAGTTGAGAGGCCAATATGGCTGATGTAAAAAAACTTTTGCAAGGCTTTGATAATTTTTATCAAAAATACTTCGTTGAAAACCCCGAGACATATAAAAATCTGGTACTGGAAGGTCAATCGCCTAAAACTTTGGTAATTGCCTGTAGTGACTCTCGTGTTGATCCGTCTATCTTGATGAATGCGGATCCGGGAGATATTTTCGTTATCAGAAATGTGGCTAATCTGGTGCCGCCTTTTGATGATGATATGAGCCACTGCCATGGTACTTCGGCTGCTATAGAATATGCCGTCAAACACCTCAAGGTGCAAAATATTGTCATCTTGGGACATAGCCATTGCGGAGGTATTAAAACTTTGGTCGAAGAGCATAATCATAATCACAATTTTATTGATACTTGGCTCGAAATTGCCGAAACCCAAAGTATTAACCAAATATGCAAAAATAACGATACCGAAACTGCTTGTCGGCTTTGCGAAAAAGAAGCTATACAAATTTCGCTTAACAACCTTATGACTTTTCCTTTTGTTGCCGAGGCCGTGCAACAAGACAAGCTTAAAATCCACGGTTGGTATTTTGACCTGTGGTCGGGTAATCTTGATATTATTAAATAAAACTTTTTAAGGAGTGAAATATAATGTTTAAGTCTGTTGCTATTTCTGAGGAAGCTTTGAAAGCTATCGCAGAATTTCAGAAAATTGAAATGACCAGCGCCAAAATTTACGCTGATTTTGCAAAAAAACAAAAAGATGAAAAAAATAAGAAAGTACTTGAGCAAATTGCTGCCGATGAGGCACACCACGCTCAAATTTGGAAACAATACACCAACAAAGATGTTAGACCCAGCAAAATAAAAGTATGTTTTTTTAGATTTTTGCAATGGGCTTTGGGATATACCTTTGTAATAAAGCTTTTGGAAACCGGTGAATACGACGGCGTAAAAAATATGGAAAAGCTCATCAATGAAGTGCCGGAAATTGCACAAATAATCGCTGATGAGGAAAAGCACGAAAAACAACTCATTGATATGTTAGATGAAGAAAGACTGAATTATGTCGGAGCTATGGTGTTGGGGCTTAATGATGCTTTGGTTGAGCTGACCGGAACTATTGCCGGTTTGACCTTTGTGCTTATGAACACAACCCTTATTGCCATGGCCGGAACAATTACCGGTATTGCGGCAACCCTTTCTATGGCTGCATCAAACTATTTGGCTGAGCGAGCAGACGGAAATCCTAATGCCGTTAAGGCCAGCGTTTACACAGGTCTTACATATTTGTTGACCGTAATTTTCTTGGTATTGCCTTATCTACTGTTTCCGGAAAATATGTTTATTCCGGCTTTGGCCTGCATGATTGTTATTGTGGTTGCCTTAATTGCAATATTTAACTTCTATATCGCAACCGTTCGTTCCGAAAAGTTTTTGCCCAAGTTTTTTGAAATGTCGGCAATAAGCTTGTCGGTAGCTTTAATCTCTTTCCTAATCGGATTGGTGGCAAAATTATTTTTCGGAATCGATGTCGGATAGTAAAAAATAGTAAAAAAACTCCCTCATTTCTGAGGGAGTTTTTTTATTTTGTTACTCAAGCCAATATTCTATGGTCGATACAACTCTAACCGTTTTTTCTATCTCTTGAGTTTCTGATGTATTCATTGTCTGCTCACGCGGAAGTATGGAAAATACACCTTGGTTGGCGCGTCTTATCTTGCCGACCTTGCTGCCTGAGCTCTTGGCAAATTCTTCGGCTGCCTCTTTGGCATTGCGGGTAGCCTCTTCCAACATTTGCGGTTTTATGGCATTAAGACCGGTAAATAAATATGATACGGGGTAGCCGTAAGATGCAGAATCGAAAATTATTCCTTGAGAAATTAAATCCCCGGTTTGGGTCTGTGTCTTTTCTACCAAATCAACCTTTTTACTCTTAACGTTTATGCTATGAGACAAAATAAATCTGGATTGGGCAGCATCGTTGCCACGATACGGATTGGCCATCAAATCGTTAGTCTCTGTACGGCCTGTTGAAATTTCCGATGCTTCGAAACCTTTGTCCAGCAAAAACTTATAGATAATTTGCGATTGCGTAGATATCTTTTGTTGAGCTAATGCCAAATCATTACCCGTAACCACAAATTTTAATTTCCATATGGCCAAATCGGCTTTAACATTTAATTCGGACAATCCCTTGACTGTAACTGTGTTATAATCCATTTTGCTTAGGTAGTAATAATATCCGGGGAAGAACCCTCCCAATGCTATACCTAAAGCCAATATGATTATTGAAAATATTCTATATTTTCTCATATTTCTCTCCTTATCAGTTAAAACTATATACACCTTGAGCTATCATAACCTGTGATATGAGATAGAGAATGTATAAGAGTAAAAATATGCCGCCTTCTTTTCGTGAAAGTTTTGAGCCACTATACATGAAAATAAATAACAATATCGTTGCCCCCAGCATAACCCACAAGTCATAGAACAGAATCTGCTTGGCTACTTCGACATCTACTATGGTCGAAGTAAAGCCCATGATAAATACAATATTCCAAATATTTGACCCTACTATATTGCCTAAGGCAACACCATTTTGCTTGCGAATGCCAGCCATTACGGTTGTGGCCAATTCCGGTAGCGAGGTGCCGACCGCGATTATGGTTAGACCGATTATCTCCTCGGATACACCTAATATTCTGGCCAAAGAGACTGCTCCGGACACCAATAAATCGGCTCCGTAAATGATACCGGCAAGGCCGATTGCCGTAATCACCAACACCAAAAGCCAGCTTTTTTCGGCTAGCGGACTGATAGCCTCGGCTCCGACATCTTCGCTTTTTGAATTGCGGTAATTGAAATATACAAACCAGCCAAGCAATACAAGCATAATTACGCCATGCCAAAACACAAACTTGCCGCTTAGAGCAAAAAGTATAAATACTAGGGTGGTTAAAAATAAAAATTTGTAATCGCGGATAAAAATTTCTCTTTGGCAAGAAAGCGGATTGAGAAGAGCGGCAATGCCTAATATCAATAAAATGTTGGCTATATTCGATCCCACGATATTTCCTACCGAAACTCCGGCTGCACCGTCTAATGCCGCTTTGATACTGACGACAAATTCAGGTGCCGAAGTGCCAAAGGCAACCAGAGTTAAACCTATTATAATAGTGGGAATCTTTAGCTTGTTAGCTACGGCAACCGAACCTCTGACAGTATATTCGGCACCAAGGGTCAACAAAACAAAGCCTCCTACAATAAAAAGCAGACTTTCAATCATTTTGACCTCCTTTATTTGTGATTATTGGGATATGGCTGTAGACAATTCGGAACGCAAATCTTCAAGCTGTTCTCGGATATTTTGCAATATTTCCCGAGAATGAGAATCCAACTCCAAATTTTGCGGTGCTTCGGTGAAGAAATCTTTTTGAATTTCTTCACCCATAATTGCTTTTAATCCTTTTTCCTTAAAAAGCTTTTGCACACCTTCAATGGTATATCTCTCGTCGTAAAGATAATGCTTAATTATACTGATGAGCTTAACATCATCGGGACGGTAATAACGACGACCGCCCGATCTTTTCATCGGCTTAATTTGCTCAAATTTAGTTTCCCAAAAGCGTAAAACATGGGTAGCGACACCTAATTCTTCGGCCAATTCGGCGATAGTGCGAAATGCGGCTTTACTTTTGTTTACCGGCATATGACCTCTGTTATTTATTGATTATTTTGCGCATGGTTTGCGAAGGTTTGAATGATATAACCTTGCGGGGAGTAATTACTGCTTCGACGCCGGTTTTGGGATTGCGACCGGTGCGAGCATTTTTTTGACGCAATGAAAAGGTACCGAACGACGAAAGTTTAACATCATTGCCTTGAGCAAGCTCTTTAACAATTTCGTTGATTATCATATCCAAGATATCATTAGAATCTTTTCTGGACAAACCGATTTCTGAATAAATTGCCTCGGCAACATCAAGACGGGTAACAGTTTTCATCGCTTATATAATCCTTATTTTGATAGTTATGTTAATTAATACTTCTTTTATAAAAGTTATTGTTTTGTAATACATTAAAAACTTTACAAAAGCAATCCTTTATCCACAATTTTTGCAGACATTGTACTAGGTGCGAGGGTACAATAAAAGCGGATTTCTTTACAAGAGAAAATCCGCTTTTTTCAATAGTTATTTTTTTAGCTAATCCATCTCATACAAAATTGTTTGCAATTCTTCCAAATCGACCCTGTCGATTTCTTCTTTTATGGTCGGAACAAAATTTTGACGAACCAACTTGGCGGCATTATCAACTGCACGAGAGAACGAAAATGCGTCAGCACCTCCGTGGCTTTTAACCGATAATCCGTTGAGCCCTACAAACATGGCTCCGTTATACAATCTAGGGTCCATAATTTTTTTGATTTTGCGAAGCGCCGGTATCATGAACAGGACACCCACTTTGGCTAAAAGCGAACCCTTTACGGCATCTTTTATCATACGGGTTATCTGTTTGGCCGTGCCTTCAATAGATTTTAAGGCAATGTTGCCGGTAAATCCGTCGGCAACAATAACATCCGCTACGCCGTTAGCTATATCGTGCGGCTCAATAAAACCTATAAAATCTATGCCCATTTTAGAGCTTTTTATCAACTGGGCAGCTTGCTTAATTTCGTCTTTCCCCTTCATCTCCTCGGAACCAATATTCAAAAGAGCAACTTTGGGCTTGGCAATACCTAAGGCATGACGAGCCAAAATCTCACCCATGAAGGCAAATTCGGCCAAATTAATGGCATCACATTCGGTATTGGCTCCCAAGTCAAGCATTACATATTTACCAAAACGGTGCGGCATTATGCTGACAATGGCCGGGCGATGTATTTTTGTAATGGTCTTGAGGGTGAGCTTTGATATTGCCATCAAAGCACCGGTATTTCCAGCCGAAACTACGGCTTGAGCTTCTCCGGTACGAACGGCATCTATAGCCATAAACATACTGGTGTTACGATTTCTGATGACACTTGAAGGCTTGTCTTCGTTGTGAACCATCTCGGGAGAGTGGCGCAATTCACACACTTTTTCCAATTCGGGGTATTCTTGCAACAGTGGTCTTACTCTTGCGGCATCCCCGAAGACAATAAACCTTATGTCTGGATGGTCTTTGGCTGCTATGGCCAATCCATCTATAACGACTCGAGGGGAGTTATCTCCCCCCATCGCATCTACAGATATGACTATGTTTTTTTCAGTCACTATTTGCTCCGTCACAGGCCTCTAGAGAGGCTGATTATACAAATTATTCTGCTGTTTTTTGTGTTACAACTTCACGACCATCATATTGACCGCATTTCGGGCAAACATTGTGAGGTCTTTTCAATTCACCGCAGTTGGGGCATTCCATGTAAGAATTGGCCTTCAATGCATCGTGCGAACGGCGCATATCTCTGCGAGATTTTGATGTTTTCTTCTTTGGTGTAGCCATCTTTCCATACTCTTTAATTTAAAGTTATTCCAATTAGTTATCGGCATTTGTAAACTATTTAGTTTTAAAAAGCAACTAAATAAATGCCAAATATTGCGAAATTCTTTTGCCCTTTTAATAAATATTTTTTGTTTTGGCAAGGCTTTTTTACTATTTTTTTATTTTTTTGAGAATCGAAAACGGATTAGCATTGGCGGTAGTTTCTTCGTCAAACTCGGATTTAAAATTAAACACCTCACCTTCTTGTCTTGGAAAATCATCAAGCTCTAAGGCCAGTTGCTCCAAGGCAATTGCTCCTAAATCTATACCGCCATCTTTTAGGCTGTCAACTATCTCGTCTTCAATATCAAATTCCGCTACCTGCTTGGCAGACTGAGACGATGTATCAAACTTCATCGCAAAATCAATATCATACGGCCGAACAAAGCACTCCAGAGATATAACGCTTACATGCTCAATTTCGGCGTGTATGGTTCCCCAAACATTAATAATACGCTCTTTCCCGTGTAACTGCACATTGATTTCGCTTGTAAAACTTTTAACCGCAGGAACTTTCATCACCTCGGCAATATATGCCAAATCTTCTTTTGAGGCTTTGAGTTTATACTTTTGTACCGACTGTTTGATATCCTCAAGTTTTAGGGGGTAAGAAAAATTTTTTTGCATTAATATTTTCCTTGTGTTATAGATGTTGAGTATTATTTTCTATCATAAAACGGATATAAACGCAAAGGTAATAACATGTCAACAAACAAAATCTTATCTGTAATCTTCGGTCTTTCATGCTTGACAGCTTGCACTGCGGCTAATCAGGAGAAGTGGTTCGTAACTCATACCGGAAATATGCCTTCGGAGGAAAGAATCGCCAAAGTAGAAACCGGAGATTCAAAGAATGAGGTTTTGGCGTTGCTCGGAGCACCGTCTAATGTACCGTCTTTTGATGATAACACCTGGATTTATATGTCATCTGACATTGAAAGAATGGCTTTCTTTAAGCCGGAAGAAATTGACCGCAACCTTTTGGTAGTTAATTTTAATAAAGAGGATAAAGTTACTAAAATTACCAGATTAACTAAAGCCGACGGTCAAGATATTGTTCCTTCAAAAGCTAAGACTGAAGTCAAAGGACAAGAACAGGGATTCTTTAGAAAATATTTCGGCGGTGTAGGTCAATACAATCCATTTGCCGGACAGAATCGCGGCGGACTTTAATCTCTTTTCTCGCCCAGATAGTTAACTATTCCGTACAAGGTATTGAGTTCTTGTTCCGTTAGCTCGGAGCGGGTAAAAATATTGCGTAAATTAATAACCAGTTTTTCTCTTTTTTGCTCATCACTATAGTTGGCAAATTGCGACAGCTTGCCCTCAAGGTGTTTGCAAAACAACAAAACCTTTTCTTTGGGGGCTATTTGGCTATGATTGGTTACCAGCTCTCCTGGTCTTAGCTCTATCGTTTGTTTGTAGTACTCGTAGCCAATCAGCAATACTGCTTGCGACAAGTTAAGCGAGCAATGTTCCGGGTTGAGCGGAACATTAATTATTCCATCGGCCAAACAAATATCTTCATTGCGTAAGCCGGTGCGTTCCGGGCCGAACATAATACCACACCTTGCACCCCGATTGATGTGTTTGCATATCTCACAGGCACCGGCTGAGGCATCAAACACCAACTTTGTCTGGTCGCGATGTCTGGCTGTTGACGCCAAGACATATTGCAAATCGCCGATTGCCTCCGAGGTAGAAGAATAAACTTTAGCTTGCTCCAAAATTTCTTCGGAATTTGATGAGGCGGCTCTGGCTTTGGCCGATAGATAATCTTCTCGGGGATTCACCAACCGCAATTCTTTTAAGGCACAATTTTTCATGGCGCGAGCGGCCATGCCTACATTTTCACACAGTTGCGGCTCTACCAATATAACGCATGGTGCTGGGGCTGTATTATTGTTTGTCACTTTGATTGCTTTCAGTATCTTTGTCTTTTACTATGTTAATACGGGCCTTTTCAAAAAGATATTCTTCCATATCATTATCACTTGCCGTATTTATTTGGGGTCTGCTTATTTCTGACGCGGCCTTAGTTGCCGCTTCTTCATTGCCGCCGGCGGCTAAAACTTCTCGCCTTTTTTGAATTCTGGCCGCAGAATCCATAGCCCCTAAAAAGAGCTTGCGGTCTTTAACCGTTTGTTTCCTTACTGACATATGAACATCATCTCTGGCATCGCTATCAATTTCGGCTTTTTGCTCTGCAGTCATGGCTGTAGGGGGAACCTCTTCGGCCAACATGGCATCCAATTCGGCATTTATTTGCTGTCTTTTCAGCTCATCCTGATTAGATTTTATTGCTTTTTCGGTGACCGATGTTGAAACTGCCGGCTTAGAAATCGTTTCTTTAGATGTAGCAACATTATTTACCCGTCCAAACATTTGTGCTTGTGCAGCCGCTGATAAAAAAACAAACAATGTTGAGGCAAGAAGTATTTTTGATTTCATGTCTTTTCCTTAATCTCTGTTGATTAAATCAATACTGTTGAAAAGCACATTTTCCATATCAAGTCCGGACTGATCTTCAACTACATCCAAAAAACCGGAGAACATGGTATCAAACGGATTGTTTTGATGTCCGAGACCATTGTATGCATCGCGTAATTCATCGGAATAATCACTTAAAAAATTTTGAAATTTATTATCATAACTTTCCGGTATCTTATAGCCTAAATTGCGTAAATGTTGAACCATCACATTCATATTGTGATTGTTAACTTCGGGAGCAAGCATTTCTTGTCCATAAGCGGTTCCGTAGGTCGTAACCTCTCCGGTGTAATCAAGCTTGCCAAAACTGCCGGAGCCTCTCCAGGCACCGGATTGCGGAGCTTTTGACGAACTACTATTGGCGCGCAACAAATTGCGTTTGGCATTGGGGTTATTATCTATGGTTTTGACCATAACTCCGGTTTTGGCGTTACCGGCGGAATCTATGGCCGGCACAAAAACAGGTGCCTCGGCATCGGCATTGATGGCTTTGTACTTGATGGAGGGAATATTTACGCGTTGCTCTTGATTGCGCTTTATTCTGGCTACACCACCAGATGAAGACACTGCCGCATCAAAATCTGCCGTATTCCACGGACTGGCCGGAAGCTGGGCAACCGCTTCACTATACGCAAAAATACTAACAATACCAAGACAGATTAATAACGACTTTTGCATGGCTCAATCCTCCGGATGATTATCCTATTATTTTAATATTAGCATAAAACTGTGATCGATTGTATTACAAAATTGTTATATTTTACTTAATTTTTTTATTTTTGAGTGCGGCTATATCTTTTTCCAGTTTGTGTAGCTTCTTTTCTAAGGGATCAATATCTTGAGCCGAGCTTCCGTAGGCCACAAATTGTGCTTTTTGTCTTTTGTTTTTATCTACCACGCGACCAGGGATGCCAACCACCGTCTGATTAGCGGCAACATCTTTTAATATTACGGCGTTAGCCCCAATTTTGACATTGGCACCAATGGTTATGGGGCCTAATATTTTGGCTCCGGCGCCGATAATAACATTGTCTTTTATGGTCGGGTGCCTTTTTTGCAGGCTCTTACCGTTTGCATCAAAAGTGGTAGTGCCACCCAAAGTAACCCCATGATACATAGTCACATTATTGCCGATTTCTGAGGTTTCGCCAATAACAACACCCATGCCGTGGTCAATAAAAAAGCCCTTACCTATCTTTGCTGCCGGATGTATTTCAATGCCGGTAAGAAAACGCGTGAACTGTGATAAAGTGCGGGCTGTCAGCTTAAACCCTTTGTGCCATAACCAATGGTTTAGGCGATATGCGGTTATGGCATGAAAACCCGAAGATAACAAAATGACCTGCAGCTTGCTTGATGTTGCAGGGTCATGGGCAATAACCGCATATATGTCTTGAAGAATTATCTTGAATTTTGGAATCATTTTATGTTACATTCCTTCAAAAATTAACTTTTTGTAGAGAGTATAGTTTTATATTTGACACAAAACAACTATCTTTTGGGTTAATAACATTATGACAGAAGTACTTTTTAACGGGCATGCCGGCAGACTGGAAGGCCGCTATCATCAAAGTGAAAACCCTGCTGCTCCGATTGCCTTGATTTTACACCCACATCCGCAATATGGCGGAACCATGAATAATAAAGTGGTTTATACCTTGTTCAGCGTATTTCAAAATTTGGGATTTTCGGTATTGAGATTTAACTTCCGCAGCGTCGGTCGATCTCAAGGTGCTTTTGAAGACGGACCAGGTGAACTTTCCGATGCAACGGTAGCCTTGGACTGGTTGCAATCCATGAATCCCGAAGCCAGACAGTGCTGGATTGCCGGATACTCTTTCGGGGCTTGGATCGGATTGCAACTTTTGATGCGTCGTCCGGATATTAACAATTTTATCGCCGTTTCTCCGCCGGCAAATGAAAAAGATTTTTCTTTCTTGGCTCCTTGTCCGACATCCGGACTTATTACCCAAGGAATGGTCGATGAGATCGTTACTCCGTCAAGCGTCGCCTCAATGGTCAGAAAACTTAATACCCAACGCAATGTTTCGGTTGATTTTGCCATGGTGGAAGGAGCCGACCATATGTATAATAACCATCTGGTTGATCTTTATAAAATTGCCGGACACTATATCATTGATGCGATGAAACGCAAAACGCCGACTCGAAAAAAACGCGGCAGACGCCGAAAATCGGAGATTGAGAACGAAGATGAAGTTTTGTTGTTGGAGACTGAAGCCGAAAACGAAGGCGAAGATTTTGACGAGGTTGATGACAACGAAGATTTTGATGACGAAGAATAGAAAAGAGCCCGCATATACCGCGGGCTTTTTTATTGGTTTTTGAGCTCTTTCAAAATGTAAATTCTGATTGCACTGGAGAGGTTTGATACCTTTTTGTTGCTATCAATCTCGGTGACCAGTTCGTTGACACTCTTATGTTTTATCAGCGCAATGCGTTTCAGCTCATGCAAAAACTCATCTTCAAGACAAATACTGGTTGAGTGCCGGCCGGCAATTACTACCGATATTTTTTTCATTTGTTTTTTCTCAAAGAATCTATGGAAACAACTTCGGCCGAACCACCGGATACTTTTTTGGTTTCGGCAGCGGAATCCATTTTTTTATTACTTTCGTCGCCGGCATCTTCCATATGCCCAAAACTTAGAGCAAAGCGAGCGTACGGGTCGGCAAAATAGGTTATGGCTGCATAAGGTATCCTCAGGGTTTGCGGAACTCCACCAAAACTTAAATCGACTTCAAAATACTCGTCAGATAGCACCAGATTGGCAAATTGATGTTGCAAGACTATGGTCATATTCTCAGGATATTGGCTTAGCAAATCAGAGCTCATTCTGACATCGGGGTGATTGGTCTTGAACGATATATAAAAATGGTTTTCGCCGGGGAGACCTTCTTCCGCGGCTATTTTCAGCGCTTCGATTACCACATGTTTGAGCGATAATTCTACCATTTTATCGTAATTTATACCGTCGTTCATTAAATTTCTCCGTAAAAACAGGGCTTTCCTGTTGCTAGGTAAGCCCCCAACCCCACTTAAAGCACTCCATGGCCTTAAGAATTTATTGTGTTGCAACTACCAATTAGGCAGCGATAGCAACAGGAGCTACGTTATTATCGTTAGCATTCATTTTAATTTGAACCGATAACGGTGGTATCTAACCGAACACAGCTTACCCATCTTTACTATACCCTGTCAAACCTGTATCGCCCCCTCATAAATCATGTTGGTGGAGGCGCCGGGTACCGCCCCCGGGTCCAAAGCATCTATTTCATAGAGCCTCTAGTGTCATAGTCGGAAAAACCGACAGCCAGTAATATAATACCATGACGGTGAAAAAGCAACAAAAATCATTACCTATCCTTTGTGGAAAAAACTTTTTTGCAATATTTATTTTTTACTTTGTTATATGATTATAAAAAATTGAGGAGTCTTTTTGTTATGACTAAAATTGCAATATGGTGTCGCCATGCGGGTGATAATATTATCGGAATCGGAGAGAATATTCCTTGGCATATATCTTCGGATTTTAAGAGGTTTCGCCGTATTACCGAAAATATGAGTATTGTGTGCGGGCAAACCACCTACGAAAGCTTTCCTAACCGCACTTTGCCGAATCGCAAGATTTATGTATTGACTTTCGATGAAAATTATGAGGTGTCGGATAAAAAAAATCATTTTGTGATTAATGATTTCAGAGTTCTAGAAGATTTGGAAGAGCCGCTATATATTTGCGGCGGAGCCAGCATATACAAGCTTTTTATGCAGAAGATGCCGCCGGAGATTGTGGTAGACAGTTGCTATAAGGGAGAGCTTAATCCCGAAATTAAAGGACAGCCGGTTGATATAAGCGAATGCATAGAAAAAATGGAAAAAGCTTACCGGCAACTTTCGCCGGATTATGAGGAAGATAACATTACCACGACTATCAGAGTGAAAAAAGGTGAATTTATTCCGCAAGAAATATTAAAACATATTACTTTTGCTATTATTAATCATTAAAAAAAGGAGTTGTTATGAAACAGTATTTAGATTTGTTGCAAGACATTTTAGACAACGGACAAGATGCCAACAACCGCACCGGTATCTATGCCAGAAAAGTTTTCGGCCGGCAGATGCGTTTTGATTTGAGCAAAGGATTTCCTTTGGTTACAACCAAAAAAGTTTATTTGCGCGCCATAATTCACGAATTGATATGGTTGTTGTCAGGCAATACCAACATAAAATATTTGCACGACAATAATGTTACGATTTGGGATGAATGGGCTGATGAAAACGGTGATTTGGGACCGGTCTACGGGCATCAGTGGCGGAATTTTAATTCGCAAGGAATTGATCAAATAAAAGATGTGATTGAGCGTATAAAGAAAAATCCGCAAGACCGCAGGTTGATTGTCACGGCATGGAATCCGGCTCAAATTGATGAAATGGCCTTGCCCCCTTGTCACTGTTTCTTTCAGTTTGATGTGACACCGGACGGCAAGCTTAACTGCCAATTATATCAGAGAAGTTGCGATATGTTCTTGGGCGTGCCTTTTAATATTGCTTCTTATGCTTTATTAACCATGATGGTTGCTCAGGTTTGCGGACTTAAAGCCGGAGAATTTGTGCATACCTTGGGCAATGCTCATATTTACTCAAATCACTTTGAGCAAGTAAAATTGCAGCTGTCGCGCAAGCCTTATCCGTTGCCGGAAATGAAAATCAATCCCAATGTTAAAAACATTGATGATTTTAGGTTTGAAGACTTTGAACTGGTCAATTATCAGTGCCATCCGACCATTAAAGGCGATGTGGCTGTTTAGAAATCAGTGATAAGAAAACTCCTTGACAAGTGACAACTTTTGCGGTTGTCACTTGTTTGTTTATAGAAATAAAGCCGGTGCTCTTATCACAAGAGGGCCGGCTTTTTCGTGACAATAGAGTTTGAACTCGGTGCGGCAAAAGCACCGTTTTGGTAAACGAAGGGAAATCGGGGTCGGTGTACTTCGGTACTTCGACTTTCCTAAGGTAGAAATATTCCGTGACGCACGCCCGAAATGATTTCCCTCCGTTATATTGTTTAATTAAGAGAAGGTGCTGGGGTCGGTGTACTTCGGTACTTCGACTTCCTAAGGTAGAATTCCGTAACGCACGCCCGTAATAACACCTTCTCTTAAACTAATAATCTATAAAAAATATTTAATCATGGTTATGTGTTAGCAACTATTTTTATCGCTGTCAATATTTTTTTGGCAAATTTGTCTTTTTTTGTGCGGTCTGTTACAAAAAACAATTTTAAAATAAAAAACCGAGAGGTTGAGTATCTTAAAAAGAAGATAAACAACCTCTCGGAACGTAACAAGTGAATCAACCACAAAAGGGGACTATCGCAGCAGCCTTTTGTGTCTTAATCATTAAAACTTTTGTTTTTCATGGACGGCAACTTTTCTGGACTGATTGCAAAATAAATCAGGTCGCCGTATATATTTATATTATTATGGAACATATATAATTAGCACAAATAATCTTTATCGGATTGCTTGTGTAATCTAATTTTTATAAGCTGTCAACCTTTTTTGTAAAACAGAGCCTAGACTGCCTCGTCTTCTTTGGCGATGATACCTTTTTTCAATATGAACTCCGGTGTTTTGCCATTAAAGGAACCAAATTTTTTACTCAGAGATACAGCTTCCTCGTCAAGCTGCTCGCTACTTCCGTTGTTGTTCTTGTTTACTTTGTCTTTCACTGCCGAGATATCTGCTTCTTGCTCTTTGGTTTTATCTACTTTTATCTCTTCGGGCGTTTTCAGTATCTTTGACAAGACATCTTGAGTTTCTTTGGAACGGCGATTGGTATAGACGATATTTTGCTTTTCCGCCGGCAGCATAGCCAGTACTTTTTCTAAATTATCCAGTTGTTTATTCTTCTTTATCAAGTTGATATCATCAACGACCAAAATATCTACTTTGGATAAATCAACCCTTAAATTTTCGGCAGCATCCAACAACAAATCAGGGGCACCGATAATGACATTGGTTTCATCATCTAAGGTTTCGTTGCCGTTGGAAATGGCAGCACCGTTAATTTCATGATATTTATTAAATACGGCTAAACAATCGGAAGTTTTTACTGCCATTTGCGAGTTTGCCGTAATGATTAGTATGTTTTTGGCTCTTTTGCCGTTGATTATATCTAACAGAGGCAAAACATACGACATAGTCTTGCCGCAACGAGTGGGGGCTATGGTAAATATGTCCCTACCCTCTAAAATTGCCGGTATAACATCGGCCTGTACGGTTGTGGGTTCAGAAATACCAAACTCATCAATCGCTTTTATGGTTTCTTCGCTTAATCCTAATTCCGAAAACTTCATTTTTTTAACCCTTAAATTCTGCCATACTTATCTTCAAATCTGACAATGTCATTTTCATCCAATTTGTCTCCGGTTTGAATCTCGATGAAGACGACATTTTCTCTGCCGTCATTGCGAATACGGTGTTTGACCTCTACCGGAATGTAAACGGCATCATCAGCCTTTTTAATCAACTCTTTTTCGCCTAAAGTTACAACAGCTTCGCCGGCAACTATAATCCAATGCTCGGAACGATGGTGGTGCAGTTGCAGCGATAGTGTGCTGCCCGGAGTTACCGTTATTTTTTTAACACAATAGTTGTCAGAACTTTCCAAAACTTCCCAACGCCCCCAAGGACGCTCGTCGGAATCACCTCTTTTGTATGTCGTAGTCATCATTTATCCTTTAATAAACTTTGTTTTTCTCTTGATGAATAAGAATATAAATAATATAAGTAAAAACGCAAGGTAAAAAAATAAAAGTGGTGGAATTATGGCCGTGGCAAACAAAAACAAAGCCGTGGAACTGGTAAAACTCTTCAGAAAAAATGTCGGCTTAAAGAAAAGCGTCAAACAACGATTGGACAGCGTTGTCGAAATGATAGCTCAGGTCATGGGGGTTGACGCGGTTGCCTGCTATCTGGTGTTAGACGATAATTGTCTGGAATTGTTTGCCGCATCCGGTTTCGAAAAGAAAAACTTTGAAAGTGTTTCTCTTAGAGTGGGTGAAGGAATTATCGGCGGCATCGCCATGAGCAAAAGAACCACCGCCGTTGAAAATATTTGGCTCAACCCAGATTTTTTGTATCGGGCCGAAGCAAAAGAAGATAATTTCAAAAGTTTTTTGGGAGCTCCGCTAATCCGCTGGGGACGCGGAATCGGCGTGTTGTGTCTGTATAAAAAAGAGCTTTATGAATTTAGAAAAGATGATGTCGAGGCCTTGGAAACTTTAGCAATGGCATTTGCTGATTGGGCGGCATCCGATGAAATGCGAAAATATAAAAATTCCTTTATGCAAAAAAGAGGGCAGGCTACCAAAGACAGCTATAAAGGTATTTCTTTAAGCCGCGGTTTCGGAATCGGACCGGCGGTAGTTCATCGGCGTAGACAGACCGTTACCAAAATTTTGGCCGAAGATAAAAATGCCGAACTGGAAAGGTTAAAAACCGCTCACACCCAAATGAACGAAGATTTGGATGAAAAGTTTAACTCCAGCAAATTGGGCTTGGGTGAGCATGCCGATATTTTAGAGGCATATCGTATGTTTGCCAAAGACAAAGGCTGGTATAATAAAATTGCCGGATATGTCGACGGCGGTTTGACCGCAGAAGCAGCAGTTGAACGCGCCTACGAGGATATGTGGAATCGCCTCTCGGCAACTCAAGACACATACCTTAAAGAAAGGTTGCATGACCTAAGAGATATTGCCGACAGGTTATTGGCATACTTATGCGGTGACAACACCAGCATATCAATCAGCGAGCTAAACGAAATAGTCGTGGTTGCCCAAACCATGGGACCAGCCGACTTAATGGATTATGATTACCATAAAATTAAGGCCCTTATTTTAGAAGACGGCTCTCCAACAATGCATGTCGCCATTGTCGCAAAAGCTTTGGGAATACCCGTGGTTTCTAAAATCAAAGGCATTTATAAAGAAATCAGAAGCGGTGAAATTTTGGCCGTAAACGGCGATGAGGGAATCGTATATGTTGCTCCGTCTGACAAGATACTCTCCTCCATCAGAGCCAAAATAGAACAGCGAAAAAGCCTCGTCGCTCAAATGGAAAAGCTCCGCGACATTCCGCCTATAACCAAAAATAAAAAACGGATAAATATGTATATAAATGTCGGACTGGATTTTGATCTTGACTATATAGAATCAACTAATTGCGATGGTATAGGTCTATACAGAACGGAAATTCCGTTTATGGCTGCAGAAAAAATGCCCGATGTCGAGCACCAAATATCTTATTACAAAAAATTAATGGATAAGGCCGGTGATAAAAAAGTTGTATTCAGAAGCCTTGATGTCGGCTCGGATAAACTATTGCCGTACTGGACTTATTCCGGCGAAGAAAATCCCGCCATCGGTTGGCGTTCCATCAGAATTACTCTTGATAGAAGAGCCATCTTAAGGCAACAGATGAGAGCCTTCATACGCGCGGCCGCAGGAAAAGAACTCAATGTTATGTTTCCGATGATTTCAAATTTAACCGAATTTTGCGATGCCAAAGAAACCCTTATGTTGGAATTGGAAAAAGAGAAAAAACGCTCTGACAGAATTCCTACCAAAGTTAATGTCGGACTTATGATTGAGGTACCATCGGTAGTATTCCAACTTGATGCTATTTTGCCGGAGGCTGATTTTATTTCGGTAGGAACTAATGATTTGGCTCAATTTGTATTTGCGTGCGACAGAACCAATAACCGTCTGTTTGAAAGATATGATGTTTTGTCGGTGCCGTTTTTACGAATTATGCAAACAATTATTCAACAAGCAAATGCGGCTAATGTTTTTTGCTCGGTATGCGGCGAAATGGCTTCAAACCCTATTGAAGCAATGGTACTTTTGGGCCTTGGATATCGCAACCTGTCGATTGCCGGATCTTCTTTCGGCAAGGTGAAGAGTATGATACTTTCGGCCAATACCGATGAGCTGGCCGACTATGTACAAACTTTGCTCGACTTTAACCAGAGAACCTTACGACCGCAATTAATTGCTTATGCAAATGATCACGGTATTGAAATTTTGTAAAAAACATATAGAATGCTTTTTATTAAACGAGTCTATTTGCCAAAAAGGAAGATAAACAGTGAAAAAAGAAAAAACAGTTGATGAGAAAAATTTGAAAAATCCAACTAAGTCTGCACCCGAAAAGGAAACGCCGATAAAAGAAAAAAGTCCTAAAAAGACTAAAGTCGGTGCAATGCTCAAAGAAATGCGTTTGCAGAAGGATTTAAAGCTTGTTGATATTGCCAAAAGACTTTGCATACGCAAGATGTATCTGGAAGCTATCGAAGAAAGCAATTACAAAGAGCTTCCTCCCATGCCGTACGGAATCGGCTTTATTCGTTCTTATGCTAACTTTCTCGGATTAAACGGAGAAAATATAGTTGAATTATACAAAGAAGAAACCAACATTTCCGAACCCAAAGAGAACATAAAAGTCCTTGAGCCGCAACCGGAAGCAAGTATGCCGGGATTTCAGTATTTGCTTATAAGCTTGTTGGCAATTATTCTTATATATCTCGGCTGGTCTACCATGGCACAGAAAAACGTTCAAAAAATTTTGGAAGATACCGCAGAGCAAAATGATATTGTCGCTCAAGAGGAAGATACTGTTGATAATATGGTGGTCGTGGAGAGTATTAATTTTAGTGATGAAGCCGGACAAAATGAAGACTCAATGGTTTCAGAAGAAAACAATGCCCCCGAGCAAGATAATATCGTGACCATGTCCGAGCAAAGTTATGATGCTCCGGCAGAAGAAGCAAAGACCGTAGATACGGCTCCTGAGATAAAGAAAGATGAGCCAAAGGCAGAACAGCCGCATGAAGATAATGCGAAAATTTCTGATGATGGAGTTTATATTGAGGTATTGGAAGAAACTTGGGTCGAAGTTAAAGATGCCGATAAACTATATATCAGCAAGGTTTTAAATAAAGGTGATGTTTATAAAGTACCGGAAGGAAATGGTATGATATTGTCTTTTGGCAAATATAATGGTGCCAATGTGTACATTAACGGCAAACTCACAAAAATGGCGAGACCCGGAAAAAAGACGAATATTGCTTTAGATCCTTTTTTGGAAAACAACCATTAGCCAAACCTACTCTTTTTATAAAATAGCAGTCGCAGTATATCTGCCTGCTATTTTATTTGTAATATGATATATGAATTTAATTTTGGGATGATAAAAATGGATTTTACGGAAAAATTAGCAAATGTGGTAAACCGCTACAATGAACTGGAAGCACTGATTGCAGAACCTGGAGTTACGCCGGAAAATTTGGTTAAGATGAATAAAGAAATATCTAATCTTGCTCCGATTGTTGAGGCTATAAAAGAGTATAATACACTAAAGCAAAATATGAATGACGCCAAAGAAATGCTCGATGATTCTTCTTTGGATAAGGAATTGCGTGATATGGCCGAGACCGAGTTTTATGAAATCAAAGAAAAATTACCGGCAAAAGAAAAAGAAATAAAAATTTTGCTGTTGCCCAAAGACAGCGATGATACCAAAAATGCCATCTTGGAAGTCAGAGCCGGAACCGGTGGTGACGAAGCTGCTCTATTTGCGGCAGTACTTTTTGAAATGTATCAGCATTATGCCGCACTTCAAGGGTGGAAATTTGAAGTTATGGATGTAAGTGAAAACGAACTGGGCGGTTATAAAGAAGCGACGGCATCCATCAGCGGAAAGGATGTGTTTTCAAAATTAAAATTTGAATCCGGAGCACATAGAGTTCAGCGCGTACCGGTTACCGAAAGCCAAGGTAGAATTCACACATCTGCGGCAACGGTTGCCGTGCTTCCCGAAGCCGAGGAAGTTGATATCTACATTAATCCGGCAGATGTAAAAATGGAAGTTTTCCGTTCTTCTGGTGCCGGCGGACAAAAGGTTAATAAGACCAGCTCGGCAGTGCGCTTAATCCATATTCCGACCGGAGTTGTTGTCGAATCGCAAGAAGAACGTTCGCAATTTAAGAACCGCGATAATGCTATGCGAAAATTGCGCGCAAAACTATATAACTCGCAAAAAGAAGCTGCCGATGCAGCTTATTCCGAACAAAGAAAGTTGCAAGTCGGAAGCGGAGACCGCAGTGAGAGAATCCGCACCTATAACTATCCGCAGGGCCGTGTCACCGACCACCGAATAAATCTTACCCTGTACAAACTGGAAGAAGTGGTTTCAGGCGATGCCTTAGGCGAAATTATTGACGCTCTAATTGCCGAAGATCAGGCACAAAAACTGGCTGAGCTTGATTAAATTGCTAATTACTTGCGTTTTGGGGTTGTTTATACCACGGTTTTTGTTATGATGTTTGCGATGAAGTAATATAGTCGGAAACAAATAGTGGAACCAAAATTTATACATCTGAGAGTACACACCGCTTACTCATTGTCGGAAGGGGCAATGAAAGTGCCGGCTTTGGTTCAAAAATTTACCGAAATGAAAGTGCCCGCTTTTGCCATGACCGACACGGCAAATATGTTTGGCGGTAAGGCGGTGTCCAAATTTGCGTCAGAAGCCGGTATAAAGCCTATTTTGGGTTGCCAATTCTACCTTAGAAATCCTGATGCCGATGATATTATGAAATCAAAGGGGCAAACAATAGAACCTGATAAAATCGTGCTTTTGGTAATGAATGATGAGGGTTACCAAAATATTATGCACTTAATGAAATTGTCTTATCTGGATAATCCGACATCGGTTGAAAAACCTTATCTCAAAATGAGTGATTTGGAATCATCAAATGCGGGATTAATAGCTCTAAGCGGGGGAGTGGAAGGGCAAATCGGCCGCCTACTGCTGGAAAACCGCAATGATGAAGCTGAACAAACTACCGTTAAATTAAAAAATATTTTTGGCAATCGCTTTTATATGGAAATAGCCAGAATCGGCTTGGAAGCAGAACAAAAAACCGAAGATAAATTTATCAATCTGGCATATAAATACGATATTCCTCTGGTGGCCACCAACGAGGCATTCTTTTTTGACGCAGATATGTATGAGGCTCACGACGCTTTGGTTTGTATTGCCGCCGGTGAGTATGTATCAAATGAAAATCGTAAAAAATATTCTCCAAACAACCGACTTAAATCCGAAGCAGAAATGCTTGAGCTGTTTGCAGACCTCCCTGAAGCTACTCAAAATACCGTGCAAATTGCTAAAAGATGTAACTTCCTTTCGACTAAAGTGCAACCGTTGTTGCCTATTTTTATTTGCCCCGATGGGCTTACTCAAGATGAATTTATAGATCAGGAGGCTCGCAAAGGATTAAACGAACGGTTGAAAAAACATGTCTATTTTGAGGGCATGAGTGCTGATGAAAAAAAAGAAATTGATGAAAAATATTTTGCTCGCCTTGATTATGAACTGAGCGTTATCAAAAAAATGGGGTTCCCCGGATATTTCCTAATCGTATCAGACTTTATCAAGTGGTCTAAATCTCATGGCGTTCCGGTTGGTCCGGGACGCGGTTCGGGCGCCGGTTCTATCGTTGCATGGTCGTTGCGTATTACGGATCTTGACCCGATAAAACTTGACTTGCTGTTTGAAAGATTCTTAAATCCCGAACGCGTTAATATGCCGGATTTCGATGTCGACTTCTGTCAGGAAAATCGTTATAAAACCATTGAGTATGTGCAACAAAAATACGGTAAAGACAAAGTCGCACAAATTATTACTTACGGCAAATTGCAATCTAAAGCGGTTATTCGCGATGTGGCACGCGTGTTGCAAATGCCCTATTCGCAAGCCGACAGAATTTCTAAAATGATTCCCCCCGGCGTTCAAGGGAAAAATCCGACGCTTCAAGAGGCTCTCGATCAAGTTCCGGAATTAGAAGAAATGCGGCAAAACGATCCGCAGGTAAACAAATTATTTGATATTGCCATGAAATTGGAGGGTCTGTACCGAAACTCCGGCATGCACGCTGCCGGCGTGGTTATCGGTGATAGGCCTTTGGAAAAACTGGTTCCGCTTTATAAAGATCCAAGGGCTGATATGCCGGTAACACAATATGATATGAAATTTGTGGAAGAAACCGGCCTGATTAAATTTGACTTTTTGGGATTAAAGACGCTTACCGTAATTAAAAAAGCCGTTGATTGGATAAAACAAAGCAAAGGTATTGATATTATTCCCGATGAAATACCCCTTGATGATAGACCGACATACGAAATGCTGCAGAGAGGTGATACCTCGGCGGTATTCCAATTTGAATCCCCTGGAATGCGCGATGTTCACAAACAAATCAAACCCGATAGATTTGAAGATTTGATTGCTATTGTGTCGCTATATCGCCCAGGGCCGATGGACAATATTCCGACATATATCAAACGCAAGCACGGCGAAGAAGAAATTACCTATCTGCACCCCGATTTGGCCCCTATCCTTGATGAAACCTATGGTATTATGGTCTACCAAGAGCAAGTTATGAAGATTGCGCAGGTGCTGGGAGGATATACTTTGGGCGGTGCGGATAAACTGCGTAAAGTTATGGGTAAAAAAATGCGCGATGAAATTCCTAAGCAACGCGCAATGTTTACCGAAGGGGCTATTAAAAACGGTATTTCGGAAGAGATTGCCGGCAAGATATTTGACCAAATGGAGAAATTTGCATCCTATGGTTTTAATAAATCTCACGCTGCCGCTTATTCTTTGATTTCGTACCAAACAGCTTACCTTAAAGCACACTACCCGACCGAATTTATGTGTGCGGTCATGTCTTTGGATATGACTAATGTCGACAAGCTTTTGATGTATAAAGAAGAATGCAAAAAAATGGGAATTACGGTTTTGCCTCCGGATATTAATCACTCATTGAGCGAATTTGCGGTCGAGGGCAACAATATTCGTTATGCCTTGGCGGCAATTAAGTCGGTAGGTGCGGCTAACATGCAAGCTATCGTCGAAGAAAGAAAAAAAAGAGGAAAATTTAAGGACCTTTCCGATTTTATTCATCGAATTGACATACGACAAATAAACAGACGCCAGCTTGAACAGCTTATCAAAGCCGGTGCTTTTGACTGCCTTGACAAGTCGCGCGGTAAATTGTTTGCAAATATCGATACCATAATTTCGCATATTGCTTCCGCAACCGAGCTAAAAACAAGCTCGCAAAAGTCTTTATTTGGGGTCGAAGAATTGCAGTCAAAAGTTTCTTTGAATGATAAGCCAGATTGGCCGGAGTTGGAAAAGCTGCAGCTTGAGGCGGAAGCTATCGGCTTTTATCTTTCGGCTCACCCGCTCGACAGCTACAAAAAGGGGATGGACCGCTTGGGAGTTAAAAAGTATGTCGAGGTTGTACAAGGCCTTAGGACCGGCGATAGCTTACGAAGCAAATTGGCCGGATGCGTAAATTCTTTCCAAAAACGCATTTCTAAAAACGGTAATAAATATGCATTTTTGGAAATGTCAGACGGAACTTCTAATTTTGAGGGGTTACTTTTTTCTGATGCACTGACCCGTTACGAAGAAGTAATAAAGTCCGGGAATCCCTTACTAATAAGTGTGACTATTGATAAAAAAGAAGAAGATGCAAATCCCAGAATGATGATTAATTCTGTCGAAACTCTGGATCAGGCAATCGCCGAAATTGCCGATGGCTTAGAGATTTCCATTGATGATCTCAGTGCCGTCAAACCGCTTAAGGAAATCTTGCATAATGACCGTCGCGGTAGAAATAAAATATACCTAAAACCAATAAACAGCCAGTGGGATGTTACTATCTCCCTGCCTGATGGTTTTGCATTGTTTGGAGATACTCTAACCAAAATCCGCTCCTTGCCGGGAATTTCAGTAAAGGAAATCTAGATGACACAGCCAAATATTAAAAGTGAAAATACTACAGTTTCTCTGCCGATTATTGCTTCCATCCTCGGACCATACGGTTTGTGGTTGGATAATTTTAAGAATTTTGCGATATACGGCGGAATATTTGCATTGTTTTTATCAGCATTATACATGTTTAGCGGCACGGAAATGATGTGCGGAAGTGTTATATACAGAGATGAACATTATTGTAATGCAGATATACGGGTTTTTGCTTTGGTAAAAATAATGAATCTTGCTGTTTTTTGTGTGTTTATGCGATTGTGGAATGAGTTGCTGCAGAATAAGCCGGTAAATATTAAAATATGGCAACCGCAATTAAGAGACCTAAAAATAGGAGCTTTGATTTTGTCGTTTATAGCTACAATCGCTATTGCAGGGTGTGCATTGTATTTACTTTATATCAGGGTACCCAATCCGAACTGGAAAATAGAATTATTATATTTTACGGTGGTCTCCTTGGGATTCTTGCCGCCAATTTTAGCTTTGAGATTTTTTGTATATTTTGCTTTTGCGGCAAGTGGTGAACCATTACCTAAAATACAAGAAATTTGGCAAAAAACGGCAGGTAATAATTTCATAATCGTTTTGGCTTTATTACTCCAGCTTATTGTCGCTACGGCATTGTCTGTATCGTTTTTAAACAACTTTCTGATAGCAGAAAACGCAAATAAATTGTATATCGCGATGGTCGGAGAATTTGTGTCAAATATCATAGCTTTTTTTGTTATTGCTTGTTTTACGAATTATTGTTATATACAGAAAAAGTTTTTATATGAAAGGAAATAAATATGACTGCATCCGAAATTAAAAAACTCCCATTTTGGGAAATAGTAGCCAGAAGCTTTAAATATGTATTAAAAAACAAAGCTTTGCTTGTGGGAATTTTGCCCCTGATTGCGGCTCTTGTGGTCTTGCAGATGATTATCGGAATGCCATTTATGTGTTCGATTGATTCCAGCAAGTGTGCCGAAAGTTCGTGGCAACAGAATCTTACATTGCTAACCGTAATTCTTGCCTCGGTGGGGGTTATTGTAAATTACTGTAGAGCCATCGTAATTAAATCCAATGTTGACTTTATTTCCTTAGATTTTTGGAAAAAAATGGGACTTTACATGATAGCCTCAATGGTGCTTTCGGTAATAATTGTTTTTCCGGTACTTATCGGAATTTATTTGATGTCTTTTTTCTTTGATCCCAGCCTGTTAATGGGGCTTACGACTTCGCTTACGGTATTGATTTCTGTGGCAGTTTCGATAACTATTGCCCCGTTGTTTTTGGTGTTTCCGGCAATTGCGGTAGGCGATTATAAAATTATTAAATGGAAAACTTTGTTTGCAATGGCCAAGGGAAATCATAATGCCATTTTTTGGGCGCAATTTATAATAATGATACCCTACTGGCTAATTGCTCAAATGTGGTACAATCTTTATGTCGTATTAAATATGGATAACTATGCCATAAATTTGATATTTGTAATCGGAGCGATTGCCTTAGGCATGATTGATGCCGGATTTAAGGGAGCTTTTTTTGCTCACATATATCAGTTCTTTAAGGTGAAGGATAAAAATTAATTTCTTTTTAAGAAAAAATATGGTAAAATAAAATCCGTACGGAGTAGCTGTCCGTACGGATTTTTCTTAAGAAAACCAAGATTTAAGGATGCAACAAGAATGTTGAGTAAAGAACTTAAACATAGCCTCTTTAATGAGGAATTGTTGGCTTTCTGCCGGTTGGCAGAGAGTTTTGTTGCGTCTAAAACATATACGAATCGCCTTAGCAGAAATGGTATAATTTATCGCCGATGGGCGGGAGGTGAGAGATGAATAACCACATCACCTTAAACGCCTCAATGCGGAGCAATTTGCTAAGTTTGCGAAATATTTCCAAACAAATGGATAAAACCCAGTTAATATTGGCGACGGGAAAGAAAGTGAACTCGGCGATAGATAATGCGTCCAGCTATTACCAAGCGCGCTCTCTGACCAATCGCGCAGCTGATTTAACCGCGTTGCTTGACGCAATGGGACAAGGTATCCAAACTATTGAAGCTGCAACCCAAGGTTTGACTTCGGGAGCGGAATTTTTGGAGCAAGCAACCGCGGTAGTTAATGAGGCGGCAAGTAATGTTAAATATGATTTTAGTGACTATACGAGAGTATCAACGGTAGAGGAATTAAAAGCCGCTATTGCTGATAGCAACATTGATAAAATTGTGG
>CALYBC010000024.1 GCA_944393725.1 uncultured Alphaproteobacteria bacterium
ACTCCTTTGCTTTTGTTAGACTCTTGCCAGACCGTCTAACTTACTGTAGCAAAGGAGTTTTTTATGTGTAAAGCTATAAGCTCTCCGGAACTACCGGCCTAGCCGGTAGTTTTCTTGTTACAAAAAACGGGGAACGCGCTTCACAGCGAATTCCCCGAAAAAGAGTCTTTTATTTTTTAAAATGCCAGACTGTACCCGAGGGTAACGCTGGCATCCGCGCCATGGAGTGGAGTCGTCACCTCTCCGGTGTACCCCTCTCCCACGAAGCTAGTGTTAAAGCAAGTATGATAACCTGCCTCGCCACCTAACTTGATACTGTGGCGGCCAAAGTGGAAATTAACTCCCACATAAGCCTTGCCAACAATACCAAGCGACTGAATCGCGCTCCTCATATAGAAAGAGCCTGATTCAGTCCAAGCCTCGCCGGCTTTGACATATTCTCCGAGTCCGGCTTTTGCACCAAACTCGAAGATAACCGGACTACCAGCTCCCCAAGGGAGAACCTGATATCCGGCTTTACCGAACACACTATTGGTTGAGCGACGCTCGCCAATAATTTGCTCAGAGCCAAAGCCTAAGACGCGACCACCCCTTGCGCTCACGCGTTTGAAGTGGTTCATCTCTGCACCAACTATCCACCCCTTGTTGCCAAGGAATGAATAGCCGGTATAGGCACCAGCTGTCCAGCAATTATCGCCGGAAAGCTGACTTTCTTTCATAATATTGAAAGTCAAGCTCACTCCGGCCGACCACCTATTATCATAAAAGGTAGTCGGTTTTGCCTCCCAACCCTCCGCCTGCTGATAAGAGCGATTGCTCTCATCATTAAAGGTGTATAGGTATCTGCCAAAGACACCTAATGTAACCACCTCCGTCAGACGGAAGTTCAATGATGCCTGTCCACCCAATTTTAATCGCCATTGCGAATTGTAGTAACGGTGGATGGACGCCCCGTTACTACTTTCATCATATAGTGCCATTTGACCGGTGCCGACGAGGGCATCCAAGCCAAATGACACTTTATTCCCTAGCCTCACGCCGCCCACGGCAAGCACATCAGCGAGGGCCCCGTAGTCTCCGGCGTAAACCGTAGACACGAGGACACCAGCCTGACCGGCGAACCAGTTTGACGGTGTCCAAACCCGGGTTGCCTGGAGACTTCCTCCATAAGAGGAAACTCCTTTAGCTTGGCCGTACCGAGCTCCCACGGTAATTTCCGTGTGAGCCTTTCCGGCTTCGGTAAACCGAAGATTTCGGTTACCGAAGCTATGGCCGTAACTGGTTGCTACTGGCTCAGTGGCATAAGCTGCCGCTGAAGCCAATAGCAAAATTGCTATTAATATATATTTTCCCTTCATGCCTTTTTAGGTTTTTAGGGACCCTACTTATTGAGATATTTACCGCAATCAATCGACTGTACCGGGCAGGCCTTTCATCCTAGATGAAAGTCAGAGCCATAGCAAAGCTCACCCACTATCCGCAAAGCATCCTCCGATCTTTGCTCCACACCACAGTCAATCTCTTGCGATATCTCAATTTTCAGGCATCCCCTAAAACCTTTTCGGGCTTTTCGGGGACTAAATTAAACGAAATACCATGTGAACCCTCCATAAGAAATGGTCCACATATTTTCACTTTGGCTTCCGGTTGCTTTCAAGGGTTCCGCAAAAGGAACACCGTTCAAAGCAGCTTCAGCATCGCCAAGTATGTTCATCAACACACCACCAAAAGAGTGATAGCTGATTACATACCCGGTCGAAGCTTTGTTAGCTGTGATGTATGAAAGCACTCCTATTTCATAAGAGCCACCGTTCCATACCCACGCCGGAGCCTTACCAGCCTCCATTAACGCCATAGCGTTGGAGGCAGAGATCTCGGTTGCCGTCCAAGATACGCTGTTTACCGGACGAGAATACACGGTGTAAACACCGTTATTGTTCGTCAGCACATGCAAGTCAGTGCTTGTCAAAGTTCTGCCTTGATATGCATCGGTAATCCATACACCGAGGACTTCACCGTTGAGATCTTCCGCTTCGATGATATTGATTGTAATAACAGCCTCAGAATAGTCTGAGCTGTCATCAACGTCCTCAAAGCGGATTGTAGCCGTTGTCGCACTTGTGATAATGATGCTTACAGGCACCACCTCACAAACCGGAGCATTTGCACGGTAGTCTTTACCGTTATGCATAATAGCGCTCACCTCACGGCGAACGAAATCAATGCTAACGTTTTTCCCTTCAATAACGGCAGTGCCATTGTTGAAAGAGAAAGACTGTCCGAGCATATTTGACATGTTGTTGACTACAAACGTAGGCACAACATAGCTGAAATTATTAACTACACTGTAGTTAATATTTGCAGTTTCTGTTGTGTTGTCGCTATAGTTGTCAACAAACGTTGCCAAATTATCGCATGGTACTGCGATATTAGCTCCAATAACATCAGCATTGCGACGGAAAGCCACATGAGTGTAGCTATCGTCGGTGCTGATGAGCTTCCTTCTCTCAGTAACATTTACCGGAATAACAAATTCCGCATAGTCACTTGAGTTACCGTTATAAACTTTTACAACGGCGGAAGTTGCGGAAATCAGCCTTATGCTCCAAGGTCTCACCGTGCAAGGAGTAATCTCACCTGCATAGTTCTTTCCTTGATACAAGACCTCTCCTACAACCTCACTGGAAGCCAACGACACTGTTACACTGCCATTGCCGATAGCAGCCACATTCCCGCTAAAGGAAAAATCTCTTCCGATAGCGGTTGCCAAATCCTCAACTTCCATGTTGGCAGAAACCAACACATTAAGTTTAATCTGGCAGTTATATGACACTTCTTCGGCATTCATCTCATTACCGCTCTCCATAATCTGAACAGCAGAAAAGATGTTGTCGCAGGTAACAGTTGCGACGCCGGCCGAGTATGTCGCCTCACGGCGATAACTTACGTGGTTGGTGTTCCATTCCACCTTTTCTACCTCGTCACCATTGATGGTGATGTTGGTAGCGTGAGTGGCTTCAGCATAATCTGCAGCATCGTCGTGATATAATTTCACAACTGCTGAAGATGCGGAAGCAAAGCGTATGGTTTGAGGTTCAACCGGACAAACCTTGATTTGGCTTGCCAAGTTTTGACCTTTATACCATACTTCACCCACAATTGAGGATGAAATGGAATCATACTTAACTGTAGTTCCATACACCGTAGCAACACCTTCTTCATTAAAGTTGAAGGTCTCGCCAACGAAATTGTCGTTGTCGAACTGCCACGGATTAGGAACCATAAAGTTAAATATGGTCATAGAGACAAAAGGAATTTCTTCCCTGTCTCTACGGGTGCTATCGCTCATTACTGTAGCGACGCTAAGCATATTATCACAATATACTTTCGCGATAGCACCGTCTACTTCAGCCATTTTCTGGAAAGCTACGTGCTTTACAGAAAGTTCTAAACGAACTTCTGTCGGCGGCACATAGCCTTCCTCAACCACGAATACTTGAGTGGCACTTGCCAACTCAAGTCCGTCAAAGCTGAGGGTATAAACTGTCTCCGACAACTCATAGTACGGAGACTCAACAGAGTCTATCGCACTATGACTGCCAGAAACAGTCATCATGTCCGCCTCAAGGCAGTTTAATTTATAGCTCTTGTCATTGTAGACATAGTCTACAATGACATTTGCCTTCACGGTATTAGAAATACCGTAATTGTAGGCAAATGAGAGCTCTTCAGCTGCCTTCTTTGACAGTTCTTCGGCTGCCTCAATCGGCTGATTTCCACCAACTTTGATGGTATCTTGAGCCGTGAGACGGAACTGCCATTCCACCTCGATTTCACTATCATCGTCAAAGACGATGATAATGATATCTTCCTCCACTGGTATATATCCCAGCGGAGTTTTTTCTGTCGACGGAAGAGTATTATATACTTCTTCCATCATGCTTTTACCGCAGCTAGTAAAAGCTGCAGCAAAAACAAACAACATAGCTATGGTTCGCAATATTCGTGCCATAGTCGTGTAATTTTTTCCCTTTACTCATACAAACAATTCTTGTTACTCGATTACTTTTCCGGCAGGCAAGATATCATCAGATATCCAGACGGGACAATAGCTACACTTGTCCGCTCCACTTAACATATCGCATCTTTTCATGACCGATACTCCTTACTCAGTAATTTTTGGCAAAAAATGTTTTTTCTGAAGGGCGGCCGTACAGCTCATTATTCATGAGGTCGACCCTTATTTTAATTAAATTTTTTTTTAAAATTTATTCACGCTAGAATAAATCCGGCAACAGACTCTCATCTTGAAGCGGCTGGCGTGGCATTCGTATAATTTCCCTGAAAACATTATTAAGATATGAAAATCAAAACATATAGAGGCTTATTCAAAACGAAAACGTTATTTCGTCATATAAAAAACCCTTTTTTTAATTCTCAATAATAAAAACAATGTTATACAAAGATAATACTTTTGCAATTTTAATATAGCACAATATCTTTATTTTAGCAAGCAAAATCACAAAAAAAATCGTCAGCTAACCAACTGATTTACATATGTTTTTTAAATATTTTTTAACCAATTCATTTTGTATGTCAAAAATTTGTCAATTTTCGTCCCTCGTATCAACGCCGCTTATGTCATTCTCGGGCTTGTCCCGAGAATCTCTTACCATATCTCAATACAAATTTTTTCAAAACGGTGGAGAATGAGGCAAATAATAAGAAAGCTTTTTAAGGCGACGGGAGTGTACTGGCGGTACATGACCTAGCCTTAAAGAGGTTTCTGTATTAGTTGCCCATTATACACCGTTTTTGTCATTCTCGGAACAAGTCCGAGGGTGACTACAAAAAAAGCACCTGCCGTTTCCGACAAGTGCTTCTTTTTCTTTAACCAAAATTTTCTTTTAGAAAGTAAATCTGATACCACCGTACCACTCGTGAGCATTAACCTCCGCTCCCTCAATCTTACCCAAAGTATGATATCTGTAACCGGTATCAATATTCAAACATCTATTAATTCTCAAGGTTAAACCGGCACCAATCTGCCAAGAAATTTTGTTTTCTTCCCATTTTTCATCTTCGGTTGCAACAGCAACATTATCATTTAACAGTTCCAATTCGGTATAACCGATACCAGCACCGAAATATGGACTAATCCAATAATTGGGCATCAAATCTAAATACACATTCAACATATAAGACTTAGAAGACAATGTCATGGTCGAAGTATGCGCACCGGTACTTATTATCTCTTCTTCGGCATCATCTCTGGAAATATACTCCAACTCCGCTCTAAAATATTTATATTTATAACCGATTGCTCCCGAATACATGCCCACACTATCCAAATCACTAATTTTTGAAGCGGTCACCGAATCGTCTTTATTATTAAGATTATTCCAGGTCATACCGCCGCGGGCTGCCAAATAAAACCCATCTCTGGCTTCTGCCACATTGCTCAATCCAAGCACCAAAGCCAATGCCGAGCAAGCTGTTACAATACTTTTCTTCATAAAATCGTCCCCTTGATAGAGTTATCTCATTGTCACCAGTCTAACACCTAATTCTTATTTATTGGTTAACATCAACAATTTTTGTTTTTTTTGCAAAATAATTTGACAACCTTTTTCAATAAGCCTAATCTTCCACACATTCCTTTAACAATTAATACAATTATTATGAAAACCAAAAATGTCTTAAAAATCATTGTGGCGATATTATCTTTTTTCGCCTGTGTGGTTATTGTTTGCTCTCCTTTTCTACGCAATTTATATTATAGCAGACAAACAGACCAAATAGAGGATGTAAAAATTGTTGATATTCGCACCTACAAAAAGACAAAAGCATTTCCGGAGACAAACCGCGGCGAAGGAAGCTTTATATTGGATTTAATTCATTATGAAGTTATCTATGTGGATAAAAGGGGAAACTACTCTGATTGGACTACCTGTTCCGGTCATTTTGTACCGCAAAAAGGCAATGCCAAAATTTTTCTGCATGACGAAGAAATTATCTGGTACAAAGCTCTGGATTAATCAAAAAAAAAGCGCCCGTTTATAAAAACGGACGCTTTTTAATTTTACTAAAAAGCTATCTTAGCATGCTTTCTTTTAAGCAGCAATCAGCACCGCCGACAACTCTTTCGCCTTTGAATTTAATGCAATAAAAGCACTAACCAGTATTGGTTAATAGTCATTAAAACCAAATTTTGGCAAGTATTTTTACGCGAAATCAACAAATTTCACCAAGAAACTCACAAAAACAATTTGACAAAATAAACAAAATACCCTACCCTCAGCACAGATACTAACTTTTAATTTTTTTACAATTATGAAAAAGACCTTATTAAACATTATGTGGGGTGTGTTGTTTCTTGTTCCCGTTTCTGCCGCCATCTTAAATGATGCCCGCATCAACAAAATGAAACAACAAGTAGAGATTACCCAAATCACTCCAATGGCCCACCAATGGAATGGAAAAACGGTAAACTCGTACTCCGTAGTCTACAAAGACAGCCGCGGAGTACTATCTGCCCCCACCCCTGTAAAATTGGGTATTGAGCCCCAAATAGGCACAGCAAACATAATCTTGCAAGACAACAAGGTTACCTTGCTGGAGCCGGTGGAAGAATAACAAAAAAAGCGCCCGTTTATAAAAACGGACGCTTTTTAATTTTGCTAAAGAGCTATCTTAGCATGCTTTTTTGCAGCAGCAATCAGCACCGCCGACAACTCTTTCGCCTTTGAATTTAACTGCGGCCTGAGCAGCAGCCAATCTAGCAACCGGTACACGATACGGTGAGCAAGAAACATAATCCAATCCAACCTTGTGGAAGAATTCGATTGATTTCGGATCACCACCGTGTTCACCGCAAACACCCAAGTGCAAATCAGGGTTGGTTTCGCGGCCTTTGCGGCAAGCTCTGGCAACCAATTTGCCCACACCGTCAACATCAATCGATGCAAACGGATCAGCGACATAAACGCCTTTGGCTCTGTATTCATCCAAAATGGCACCGGTATCATCACGGCTCATACCCAAAGTGGTTTGGGTCAAGTCATTAGTACCAAAACCAAAGAATGCAGCAGATTCGGCAATTTCTTCAGCCATCAAAGCAGCTCTCGGCAATTCAATCATGGTACCGACGATATAATCAATTTTAGCACCTTTTTCGGCAAATACTTTTTGAGCCGTTGTATCAATAATATCTTTAACGATATCCAACTCTTTCTTTGAACCGGTCAACGGAACTTCGATTTCAGGTATAACTTTGATACCTTCTTTCTCACATTCCAAAGCGGCTTCCAAAATGGCTCTGGTTTGCATCTCACCGATTTCCGGATAAGTAATCGGCAAACGACAACCACGGTGACCCAACATCGGGTTAGCTTCGTGCAACGCAGCTGCTCTCAATTTAACTTTTTCAAGAGCGATACCCATTTTATCAGCCAACTCTTGCATTTCTGCATCAGTATGCGGCAAGAACTCGTGCAAAGGCGGATCGAGCAAACGAATTGTTACCGGCAAGCCGTTCATGATTTTGAACAAATCTTTGAAGTCCTGCTTTTGATAAGGCAACAATTTAGCCAAAGCGGCACGACGACCTTCTTCATTGTCGGCCAAAATCATGGCACGCATATCACCGATACGATTAGCATCAAAGAACATATGCTCGGTTCTGGCCAAACCGATACCTTCGGCACCAAAGTCACGAGCGGTTTGAGCATCTTTCGGAGTTTCGGCATTTGCACGAACTTTCAAGACGCGGATTTCGTCAACCCAGCTCATCAATTTACCAAAGTTTCCGGAATTGGTATCAGCTTTAACGGTCGGAACTTCGCCTTCAATAATCTGACCTTTGGCACCATCCAAAGAAACCCAATCACCTTCTTTGATAACCACGCCTGACTTAGTTGTCATGGTCTTGTTGGCGTAGTTAATGGTGATATCGTTAGAACCGGAAACGCACGGAGTACCCATACCACGAGCTACAACTGCAGCGTGCGAGGTCATACCGCCGCGGGCAGTAATAACACCTTGCGAAGCATGCATACCACCGATATCTTCAGGCGAGGTTTCATTACGAATCAAGATAACTCGTTCACCTCTTGAAGCCCAAGCTTCAGCATCTTCAGCATTAAATACGGCACGACCTACGGCAGCACCGGGAGATGCCGGCAAACCGGTCGCAATAACATTTTTCTTAGCCTTAGGATCAAGCATCGGGTGCAACAACTGATCCAATTGATCAGCACCAACACGCATGATAGCTTCTTCCTTGGTCAACATACCTTCTTCAACCATCTCAACGGCCATACGAACGGCAGCAGCAGCGGTTCTTTTACCGTTACGGCATTGCAACATCCACAATTTTCCGTGTTCGATAGTGAATTCCATATCTTGCATATCTTTGTAGTGTTCTTCCAATTTGTTACGAACATCTACCAATTCTTTATAAAGGTGCGGCCATTTTTCCTCCAAAGAAGTACCATCGCCTTTAGAAGCCATTGGTTGCGGAGTACGAATACCGGCCACCACATCTTCACCTTGAGCATTGACCAAATATTCACCATAGTAAACATTCTCACCTGTAGCCGGGTCACGCGAGAAGCAAACACCGGTAGCACAGTCATCACCGGCATTACCGAATACCATGGTCTGGACATTAACGGCTGTACCCCAGTCACCCGGAATATTGTTGAGTTTACGATAGGTAATGGCACGTGCAGCCATCCAAGAACCAAAAACGGCTCCGATACCGGCCCACAATTGTTCCCAAGGATCTTGCGGAACAACTTTGCCGATTTTTTGACCGATTTCTTTGTATTCTTTAACCAATTCTTTCAAATCGTCAGCGGTCAAATCAGTATCAGATTTATAACCCTTAGACTTTTTCATATTTTCCAAAGCTTCTTCATAAAGCTCCAAATCGGCCCCCAAAACAACATCGGAGAACATTTGCAAGAAACGACGATAGGAGTCATAAGCAAATCTTTCCGAGCCGGAAGCCTTAGCCAAAGCCTTAACTGTTTCATCATTCAAGCCAAGATTCAAAACGGTATCCATCATACCGGGCATTGAAACTCTGGCACCCGAACGAACCGAGAACAACAACGGATTATTGGCATCAGCAAATTTCTTGCCCATAATACCTTCGACATAAGCCACGGCCTGTTTAACCTGTTCTTTTAAATCAGCCGGATAAGTTTTGTTATTATTATAGTAGTAAGTACAAACTTCGGTAGTAACGGTAAATCCGGGAGGCACGGGCAAGCCGACAGTATTCATTTCGGCCAAGTTAGCACCCTTACCGCCGAGGAGGTTACGCATTGAGGCATTACCTTCGGCTTTGCCGTTTCCAAATGTATAAACCCATTTACTCATGGTAATTATAGCTCCTTTCGTAAGCTTCTGTTAAAACAATGTTTTAGGGTCTAAAGCCCCTCACACAAAATTATCGGCGTTAGGTTATAACAAGATTTGCGATTCTACAAGCAAAATATGCAAGGTATTATTAACTTTTATCAATATATTACTCATTTTTAAGTTTTTTAGCGACCGTCTTAATATAGTTCCGAGAATGACATTATTAAAACAGGCTCAAGACACTACTGGCTGACTGTGAAGCAAGAGATAAAGAGTTAATTGCTAACTGCTGACGAGTTTGCAAAGTAAGGTATTCTGCCGAAGCCTCGTTCATATCGGCCAAGGTCAAATTATCGGCTCCGGTTTCCAACACATCGGTCAGAGCTTCGGTAAAGTTAATGCGAGTTTGAATTATCGAATAATGATTGCCCAATTCTTCTTGAAACGAACGAATGGAATTAACCGCTTTGGTTATTTATTCCAATGATTTTTTGATTGCCGACATATCAGATAATTCTTGCGTTTCTAACCCCAGCGACATACTATCGGCCAAAACTCCGGCAACGGTGTATTGATTAGAACGACTTTCATTAAAAGTAACTTCCAAGTTGCCGCCTTTAAGCAGATTTATTCCTTGATACGAGCTGTCACTCAATAAGTTGTCATATTCTTCCAATATCTTTTTATATTGTTCGGAATATTTTTTATTGGTTTTATCGGCTTGATATTCCATCACTCGCGAGCTGTTTTCCGCCAGCATCTCCCCCAGCCCTTCCGGCTGTGCCGCTCCGGTTGCAATCACGGTCGAATTTGGCGGTGTTTTTTGCGTCGTTGTAATATTTTCATCAACATCATTCTCAAACTCATAAATTTTTCCGTTAAGTGTAATTTTAGCCCCTTTAACCACCT
>CALYBC010000025.1 GCA_944393725.1 uncultured Alphaproteobacteria bacterium
ACCGAACTTACCGAAAGTTTTGGTGGTATCTCTATTAACATATGGACATGGTCACTACAGACCTCTGCTTCTATTATGCCTATTCCTTTCCATCGGCATAATTCTCTTAAAATATGCCCTATTTCTAGGCGACGACCTCCGTAAAAGGCCTTTCTACGATATTTGGGTGCGAAAACAACATGATATTTGCAATTCCATGTTGTGTGTGCTATTGTATGTGTGTTCAAAAAAAAAACTCCTTTGCTTTTGTTAGACTCTTGCCAGACCGTCTAACTTACTGTAGCAAAGGAGTTTTTTATGTGTAAAGCTATAAGCTCTCCGGAACTACCGGCCTAGCCGGTAGTTTTCTTGTTACAATAAAAAAGCCGGATTTTCATCCGGCTTTTTACTATTTATACAAATCGCGTTGGCGATATTTAGTATGTAGCAGCTCATGAGCCTTACCTTCGCCGGCCTTGCCCAAAAATTCATCATACATTTGTTTAATCGATTCGTTATGATGAGACATTCTGTTAGCGGCTTCTTCGTCTTCATCGTTCAACCCTTTTGAACGGAGTTTACGAATTTCATCATTAATACCCCATGGTTTTGGCAAGTTATGCATCATCACTTTAGGTTGTCCGCCACCGGCAATACATCCGCCGCGACAAGCCATAACTTCAACAAAGTGATAAGGCAATTCCTCGCCATTGGCCGCAGCTTCTCTGATTGTATTCATCACTTCTTCCACGTTACCAACCCCGTTTACCACCGCGATTCTTATCTTAGTTCCGTTAATATCAACCTCGGCAGCCTTGACCCCGTCAAGACCGTCAATCTCGGCAAAATTAAGCATACCCAACTCTTGCCCCGTGATATAGAAATAAGCCGTACGCAAAGCAGCCGTCATCACACCGCCGGTAACGCCGAAAATGGTTGCTGCTCCTGAATACTCGCCTAACGGACTATCAGCCGCTTCTTCCGGTAATCCCTTAAAATTAATACCGGCTTGGCGTATCATTTTAGCCAATTCTCTGGTCGTCAACACTACATCAACATCTTGAAACCCAGAAGAAGCCATAGTCTCATGGCGGTGAATTTCCCATTTCTTTGCCGTACAGGGCATAATCGAAATCACCCGCATTTTATCCGGCGACACACCTGCTTTTTGTGCATAATAAGTTTTGGCAACGGCACCAACCATCTGGTGCGGTGATTTGCAAGTCGACAAATTAGGAATATTTTCCGGATAATATTTTTCCACATAATCCACCCAAGCCGGACAGCAAGAAGTAAACATCGGCAAGTTATCTTTCTCACTAAATCTTCTGACAAACTCGGTTGCCTCTTCAATAATCGTCAAATCAGCACCAAAGTTGGTATCAAAAATTTTATTAAAGCCGATTCTCCGCAATGCCGCATAGATTTTACCGGTTAAATTTTCACCGAAATCATAGCCGAATTCTTCACCCAAGGCCACTCTTACCGCCGGAGCAATTTGCACCACGGTAAACAAATCTTTATCTTTGAGCATATCCCAAACTTTTTGGGTATCGTCATATTCAACAATTGCACCGGTCGGACAGTGAGCCGCACACTGACCGCATTTAATACAAGGTGTATTGGCCAAATCAGTATCGTTAGCGCCGGTAATTTTGGTTGCCAGCCCCCTATTTTGATAGCTCAAAGCCCACACATTTTGTTGATTTTGGCAAATATCAACACAGCGACCGCAAACAATACATTTTGCCGGTTCCAAGACTATTGCCTGAGTCGATTCGTCTTTTTCCGATGGAGCCAAAATTTTCCTAATCTCATCACGATCAACCCCCATTTGCATAGCCATTTCTTGCAATTCGCACTGTCCGCTTCTGGCACATTTCAAGCAATCATTGGGGTGATTACTCAAGATCAATTCCAACACGGTCTTTCTGGTTTCTTGCAACTCGGCATCATTGGTCACAACCTCCATTCCTTCTGCCACCGGAGTACTGCAAGAGCGTAAGATTCTGCCGCCGACTTTTACAATACACATCCCACATCCGGCAGAAGGATCCACATCGGGGTGCTTACACAAAGTCGGAATATCGATTTGCACTTTTCTGGCCGCATCCAAGATACTGGTGCCGCTTTCAACTTCTACATCAAAACTATCAATTTTAAGCTTTACCATCATTAGTTCTCCCCTGCAGCCTTTTTGTTATCCACCAACTTGTTTTGATACTCATCCTCATAAAATTTGAGCGTTGACAATACCGGATTCGGAGCGGTCTGGCCCAAGCCGCATAATGAGGCTTTTTGCATGGCCGCCGCAATTTTTCTTAATTGAGCCAAATCTTTTTTGGTTCCTTTTCCTTTATTAATTTTATCAAGCAAGCTCAACATTTGCTTACCGCCGATTCTGCACGGAGCACATTTTCCGCAAGACTCATCAACCGTAAAATCAAGATAGAACTTAGCAATCGAGACCATATCAGAAGTATCATCCATTACGATCATACCGCCAGAACCCATGATAGAACCGACTTTTTTAAGTTCTTCATAGCACACCGGCATGTTCATATATTCTTTAGGAATAACACCGCCTGACGGTCCACCGGTCTGCACGGCCTTAAGCTTTTTACCGTTTGGAACACCGCCGCCGATTTCATTAACAATTTCGTTTATAGTAGTTCCCATCGGTACTTCAATCAAGCCTGAATGCTCAACCTGACCGGTTAAAGCAAATACTTTTGTACCCTTAGAAGTTTCGGTACCAAACGAGGCAAACCAATCGGCCCCTTTAAGCAAAATCTTTGCCACATTAGCCAAAGTCTCAACATTATTAACGCAAGATGGCTTACCCCACAAACCTTTATTGGTAGGATAAGGAGGACGCGGACGCGGTGTACCTCTGGCTCCTTCGATTGAATGGATCAAAGCGGTTTCTTCACCACAAACGAAAGCACCTGCACCAAGCCTGATATCGACATTAAAGCAGAAATCAGTTCCCATAATATTGTTACCGAGCAGGCGATTCTTTTTGCACGCCTTAATAGCTTTTTCCAATCTTTCCACCGCTAAAGGATATTCTGCTCTGACATAGAACCAACCTTCTGTTGCTCCGATTGCATAGGCTGCAATCATCATACCTTCGATTACGGCATGAGGATCTCCCTCCAATATTGATCTATCCATATAAGCTCCGGGATCACCTTCATCACCGTTGCAAATAATAAATTTTTCATCAACCGTCGGCACTTTGGCGGCCAATTCCCACTTCATACCGGTAGAAAATCCACCACCGCCGCGGCCGCGCAATCCCGACTTTTTAATTTCGGCCACCACCTGTTCAGGTGTCATGGTTTTCAAGGCTTTTTCCAAAGCTAAATAACCGCCTCTGGCAATATATTCTTGAATATCTTCAGGATCCATATGTCCGGTATTTTGCAACACCACCTTCTCTTGTCTGGTAAAGAACGGTAAATCAAGAGACAAAATATGCTCTTGCAACTTTTCCGGCACGGCAAAATCACCCTGAGTATTTATTGCCGGCCATACATACTCATTCATAATAGCGACCACGGCTTCACTGTCCAATCGTTTGAACAATACATCTTTTTTACCCTTAATCTCCACTCTGATTAACGGCCCTTGAGCACACAGTCCCATACAGCCTGTCGCCACGATTCTAATTTTGTCTTCTGCCTCTTTTTCGGCAATAAAATTTTTCATCAAATCGATTAAGTCATCGCTTCCGGAAGACTTACAACCGGTAGAATGGCAGCAATAAATCGAGCACACAAATCTTTCAATTTCGGCTAACTTGTTTTTAGCCATTTCGTGAATATCAAATCTTTTATCCAAATCTATATCGGCCATTTTAGTTCTCCTTAAAAGCTTGACGCCATTCATCCAAAATTTGCGGCACCACTTCCGGCGTCATTCTTCCATAAGTCTTCCCGTTTACCACGCACACCGGAGCCAAACCGCAACATCCGACGCATCGCACGCTCTGCAAGTGGAACATTTTATCGGGAGTACTTTCACCCTCGTTAATACCCAACTCGGCCTTAAACTTCTCCAAGACCTTATCATTTCCCTTCAAATAACAAGCTGTTCCCGTGCAAACCGAAATGACAGCCTTTCCCGGAGCCTCCAATTTAAAAAAGTTATAAAAAGTCAAAACCTCGTATATTCTTGCTAAAGGAATTCCCATACCCAAAGATACATCCACGGCATCTTGCCAGTCTACATACCCCTTAACATCTTGAATTTCATGCAAAGCCATAATCAAAGAGCCGCGCTTTTTTCGCCACTTATTGGCGATTTGTGCGGCTTGCGAAGTTTCAACCATCTGCGTCTCCTGAAAAGATTAATCAACTGTCGAGAATCATAGCGGTAAAAAAAATCAACTTCAAGTACAAATTTAGTTACTAAAAACATTTTGACAATTCACAAAAAATCGACCATCTTGCATAAAGCAGTTTAAATATAAAATATAATGGTTATAATCGGCAGTTATGAAAAGACTAAACATATACATCACCAAACAAATTATTATCGGCTTTTTGCTGATAAGTTTTTCATTAATGTCGATTATCTGGCTGTCGCAATCCCTAAGATTTTTGGATATGATTGCCTCTAAAGGCATTACCATCGGTATATTTGTTGAACTCACCACTTTATTAATGCCTCGTATTTTTACCATCCTTGCTCCAATTTCGCTGTTTGCGGCAGTTTTATTTGTATATAATAGAATGTTGTCAGATCAAGAACTTATCGTCATGAAATCATCTGGCATAAGTCCCTGGCAACTATCCAAACCGGCAATTTTTTGCGGCTTTATATTGGTCATCCTAAACATTTATGTTATGAACATTGGAATACCGAAAGCTGAGAACGCCTTTAACGATTTGGAATGGAAAATAAAGAACAATGTTTCGCACTTAATGTTTCGCGAAGGTGAATTTACGACCATCCAGCCGGAGCTTACGGTATTTGTCACCAGTCATGACAAAGACGGCAGTGTTGGTGGAATTTTGATAAACGACGAACGCAATCCCCGCTTAAAATCGACCACCACTGCCGAAAAAGGCGTTATTATACAAACTTCCAAAGGTCCTCGCATAGTTTTGGTAAATGGCAACCGTCAAGAAATTAACAAAAAAAGCGGCAGTTTCTATTCGGTTAATTTTGAAAAATATTCGGTTGATTTTGGCCTAAAAGAAACCAAGGCTCGTCGCAAAAACAGTGTTCGTGTTCAATCATTCAAAGAGCTCATTACCTCAGTAAAAAATAATCAAATACCCGTCGAAGAACGACGCAAAATGTTTGTCGAAGGCAACAAAAGAATAACCACACCGCTGTTAGCAATAGTCTACGCTCTTATAGCCTGCACCGGACTTTTGGTAAGCAACTTTAACCGCCGCGGTCAGAGTAAAGTTGTTTGTCTGTCTTTAACTGCGGTAATTTTAATCCAAGCCATTGATTTAACTTCGGGTAATTTAGCCGCCAAAAATTTGTGGTGGCTGATTCTGATGTATACTAACATTTTGTTACCCTTGTTTGCTTGTCTGGTTCTTTTGGTTTTTCCACAAATTTTGCACCGCCGGCGTCGGCAAAAAAATCCCTATACAAAAGGAGCCGCCGATGTCTAAACACACCTTACTGCTACTGTCCGGAATATGTTTACTGCCGCTGGTATCTTTAGCCTCTGATGACAGTCTGGTGCTGTTAAACACCAAAAAGACCATTGAAGCAACGCGTCCTAAACCTAACAGTCATGTTGACCCCAAGCATAACATGACCGACATAATAAACACCCGGACAAAAGAGCCGACCGACATATATTTTAGTGCCGACGAGATGGAGAACGATGCCGAAAACGGTATTATCACCGCCAAAGGTGCTGTTGAAATAATAAGAGAAAACATCACGCTTAGAGCCGATAAAGTAGTTTATGACCAAAAAAGCGACAAAATCAACGCCGAAGGTAATGTTGTACTTCTTGATGACACCGGCAATGTAATGTTCGCCGACAAAATAGATTTGAGCGAACGCATGCAAAATGCCGATGTTGCAAACATTAAGGTGGTATTGTCTGACAAGACCCGCATGGCCGCCAACTCATTTCATAAAAAGATCAATGATAAAAAGGTGTTAAGGCAAGCCATCTACACCCCCTGCGATAATTGCAAAGGCGAATCCCCGCTTTGGCAACTCAAGGCCGATAAAGTCATACACAATCCCCAAGATCAAAACATTGAGTACCAAAATGCCTTTTTGGAAGTCAAAGGAGTACCGGTTCTGTACTCACCCTATTTTTCGCATCCCGACCCGACGGTAAAACATCGTTCTGGTTTTCTTTTTCCGCGGATTCTTAGCAGCAGTTATCTTGGTGCAGCCATCCAGCCACAATATTTTTGGGATATATCACCGCAAGAAAACTTCACCTTTAATCCGATTCTGTCATCTGATAAAGGCTTAGTCTATTCTGGTATTTTCAACAAATATTTCTATCGCGGCGAACTAAACGCTTCCGGCACTTTTCTCCGCGATGAAGACAGCGACAAAAATCGCGGTAACTTATTCTTATACGGTCGTTACGAAATCAATGATTATTGGGTAGCAGACACCGATATTAATTATGCCTCCGATCACAATTATCTAAAGGATTTGTCCTTACCTAAGCAAGATGATTCTTGGCTCACCTCAAGGATACGATTACAAGCCTTTGACAATCGTAATTATGCAGCCATTGAGGGCTATTATTATGATATGCTGAGCTATAATCTACAAAACCGTGATACTCCGTATGTTATTCCGTTAATGACCTACGAAAACATATCATCTCCTGACCAATACGGAGCCTATTTTAAAAATACATTCAACACCGCTTCGGTTTACCACGATGACGAAGACACCTCTTCGCAAAGGGCAACCATGATAAACTCTTGGAATTTACCCTACACCAGTCCCTACGGAGAAAAATATCGCTTAGTCGCTTCGGTAAAATCTGACCTCTACTACATTAATAAATACCTAAATGACGAAGGAGAAGAATTTAGCGGAGCAACAGGACGAATTTTTCCGCAATTAGGATTAGAATGGCGTTTACCCTTCGTAAAAAACACTCCGGCCACATCACAAATACTTGAGCCGATAATTGTAGCCGCCATATCGCCAAACCAAGACAATGATCCGGAAAAAATTCCCAATACCGATAGCCGAGATATAGAAATAACTGATGTCAATATATTTGACCTTGATCGCTACTCCGGATACGACCGCAACGACACCGGCAGTAGAGTAAGTTATGGATTAAATTGGAGTTTTTATGGTAAAAAATGGGGGCGTTCATCATTATTGCTGGCTCAAACCTACGAATTTGACAAAGATAATGATCTCTTCAACACCTCAGACGAAAACAGCCATTTTTCTGACTATGTAGGCCGTCTATATGCCGCTCCCAACGAATATTTTGATATCAACTATCGTTTTAAGTTAGATAAAGATAATTTTGACATTAATTACAGCGAATTAAGTTCTTCACTCGGTACCGACATTTTAAGATTATATGTTTCCTACATTTTATTTCCGGAACAAGACTATTATGAGGAACTAAAAGAACTCTACCCCGATTATTTTGACAGCCGCCGTGAAGAGATATACTTATCTCTCAGTTCAAAAATAACCCGCAACTGGTCTGTAGATATCTTCAGCAGACAAGATCTGGTCAATAATGAAACTATTTCCAACGGCGGCGGTTTTGCATATGAGGATGAATGCTCAAGATTTGCATTTCACATAGAAAAAGAATATTCCGACGACCCCGATAACGAAAATGATTTCAACCTATATGTATCATTTTACCTCAAGACCCTCGGTGGAGTTGGCACCAATTAGCACATAAGGAGTAACAATATGTTAAAAAAGCTTTTAGTGATTTTATTGATTTTAGCTGGTATTTCAACAGCAAATGCTGCCGCCTTCAAGATCGCGGCACTTGTCAACGGAGATATAATCTCAAACGAAGATTTGTCTGACCAAAGGGCAATATTTATGCTCAATTCTCCAATTCCGTACAATGAACAGACCAAAAATATGATTAATGAACGAGTTCTTGCACAAACCATTGAACAAAAAATCAAATCACAAGCCATTGCCAAAGCCGGCATTTCCGTAAGTGACGAAGAAGTAAACAATCAGCTAAAAATATGGGCACAAAAAAACAAACTCAATATTTCATCCTTAGAGAAAAAGATCAATAAAACAGCTTTGGCAGAGAACATCCGCACCGAAATTGGCTGGATAAAATTGATTCGCCGCCAATTTTATCAAACCTCCGGGCTGACACAAAAAGAAATTGACGAAACCATCAAAGAAGTAACCCAAGATATGAGTATAAAAAAATATTTGGTTTCGGAAATATTTATCAAAAAAGAAAATGCCAAGGACATTGACGGATTGGTAGCCAAATTGCGTGAGGATCCGCGTTTTGAATTATATGCGGCGCACTTTTCGGAAGCACCATCGGCAGCCAACGGAGGTAATTTAGGTTGGATAAACTCCGGTAAGATGCTTTCATCTCTTGAAATGCGTTTATCAAAGATGAAACCAGGAGAAGTAAGTGACGCTATTTTAATTGGCAACGGCTACTACATTGTCAAGTTGCAACAAGTTTTTGATCCTAAGCAAAACCCCAATTTCACACCTGACCAAAAAGAAATCAAGACCTTGCTTGAGAACCAAAAGATGGAAGCAATATCCAAGAAGCAATTGCAAGATATCAAGCAAACTGCCATTATAGAAATAAAAAAATAATTTAAGGCTTGGGCTATGGATATAAAAACGGCACTTTCGGCATTACCGTCACTGCGCACCACAGTTGAAAGTTATGGGCTTTTAGCCAAGAAATCTCTGGGGCAAAACTTTTTGCTTAACCCCAACATTACCGATAAAATAATATCTTTATCCCTAAAACAGCAAGGCCTAAAAGATTTTTTCCAAGCACATGCTTTTGAAGTCGGTCCCGGCCCCGGAGGTCTGACGCGTTCAATTTTAAGTGCCTGTCCGCAAAAAATGACGGTTATAGAGCTTGATGAACGTTGCATAAAAATAATGCAAGACATTCAAAACAAACTCGGTGATATGTTTGAAATTGTCAACGCTGATGCTCTGCAGTATGATTTCACATTTGAAGAAGACATAAAAAAGCACATAATTTCAAACCTTCCATACAACATATCAGTTCCTTTGCTAACCAAATGGCTTTATGATATTAACAAATACCAATCTTTGACGCTAATGTTCCAAAAAGAGGTAGCCGAAAGAATTATTGCCCCCATAAAGACCAAAGACTATGGCAGATTATCCATTCTTGCGCAGTTGCAAAGCAAAATAACCCGACTTTACGACCTCAATCCGGAGTGTTTTACTCCGGCTCCGAAAGTATGGTCTACGGTGCTGCTTTTTGAACCTCAAGAAAGCACTTTGAGCCGAGAAGAAATATCGGCACTTGAAAAAATCACATCGCAAGCTTTTTCCATGAGACGCAAGATGATTCGTCAAAGCCTAAAAGGATATGGCAATTTAGATGACATCTGCAACAAAATCGGCATCTCGACACAAATGCGTCCCGAAGAAATAACCCCGACACAATTTCTTGCTCTAAGTAAAGAGCTCTGCCGTTAAAATCAAAATACAAGTATGATAAATATACCCAAGCCTTAAGCTTAATAAGTTAGCTTTAAGGCAAGATTATTCGCCGCCGCCAAGGCGTTACAAATCAAGTGACATTAGCGAGTTGGCGAAATATTGAGCCCTACTAGCCGGACAGGGATGCAATCCCTTCACCCGCATAAAAAAACCTCCCATCGTCTGGGAGGCAAGAACTGGAGCGGGTGAAGGGATTCGAACCCTCGACATCAACCTTGGCAAGGTTGCGCTCTACCCCTGAGCTACGCCCGCGTTGTGAAAATAGTTAATATCACACTTTTTTTAATTTGCAAGCACTTTTTTCAATATTTTAAATTTCTGTCAGCAAATTCCAATCTTCATCCTGAAAAATCATAGTATTTGAAGAAAAAGCCCATACCAAAATCAAAACTGACAAACCTCGCAATAACCATATTATTCTGCGGTTACCACCAAAAAATATTCCATCAGCACTTTTATTAACAAACAACAATTCCAGCATCGCCCAGATTGAAGTAAAAATAAGCGGAATATATAACATATAAAAAGACAACACGCTCAAAAACATCTGTATACACGCTCTCTTCCAATATTTGGCATAAAAATTATGAATACCTATTGCCCCGAAGAAAAAAGCCAAGATAATATAGATAATACCATTTCTTGTTGCTTTGCCATCACCTTTTTGCAACAATTTGCCGGCCAACCTGCGTTTCTGCATTTCAAATTCAGCCTCGGAAATGATTTTTTTATCTTTTAACTGTTGCAACTCATCAGCACTAACCATTAATACTTTCCTGCCATTGCTTTATAAATATAGTTCTCATATTTTATAATTTGATATTTTTGCTCAATCAAACTTTTTTTCAAAGAGTTTTCGCTGTTAACTGCTTCCAAAAAGTTTTTAAATTCGGTTTTACCGTTATTATAACGACTATCATAATACTTTGTAATTTTGGTTGCATTATTATAATTTTCCTCAGTATTTTTGTAGAGTTCTCCGTATTTTTCATAAGCAAAATAATAATATGCCACTTCGTTTACGGCCTGAGTTAGAGTATCCTTAAAATCAAGTACGGCAATCTGATAATCGGTTTCAGAAATTTTCACATTATTCTTTACCCGATTCCAATCCAAGAATGGCAAATCAACAGACACATTCCCTAAAATATAAGGAAAGTCAAAGGTTGTTCTGGCTTTATTTGACGACGATCCGATCAATCCGCCTAAAGACACATTTGGATACCAATTTTTCTCTTCGGAACTAAGATTTTTAAACGCTTTTTCCAACCGATATTGCACAGCTAACAAATCCGGACGATTTGCCAATACGGCAATCGGGACATCAGTATTAATATTTAAATTATCCTGCTGTAAAATATCACCATAACTTACTACCAACTCATCTGAGGATTTAAGATTTAGGACATTCCGCAGACTCGTTTCCATCTCCTTAAACAAAGTTTCCAACTCCAGCAAGCGACTTTCTTCGGAAAGCAGGCTCTGCTTTGATTCCAGATATTCCAAATCATCGGTTCTGCCGCTTAGATATTTATTCTTCATAATATCTTGAATATCGGTATAAGCTTTAATATTTGCTTTGGTTACATCAATTGAATTTTGCAAATATTCCAAATTAAAATACAAATCAACCACGCTGTTAACCAATGTCAGCCGAGCCGCCTCTTTATCCATGGTAGTAGCTTTATATTCAGCCTCTTGAGCCGAAGTCAAATCACGAATTTTTCCGTACAAATCCACCTCATAATTTAGCCCTGCTTCACTGGAAAAATTGCTGGCAAATTTATCGGATGTATTTATTTGTCTTTGTGATGATGCCGCCGCACCTGCCGACAAAGTAGGAAACAAATCCGACTTACTTAGACTCAATTTATAAAGCTCTTTATTAATATTAAGAGCAGCTTTCAAATAGTCGGTATTATTCTGCAGGGCCATATCCACCAACCGATTGAGTTCCGGATTGTTATACTGTTTCCACCATTCTTTATCGACCGAATACTTAGCGGCGATTTCCTTAGAATAGTTTAATTCCTCTGCCAAATTAAGCGGTTTATAATTCGTGGTCGCACAGCCGGTAACTAAAACCAGCTCGGCAATCATCAATAGCTTTATTACACCGTGTTTAGTCATTTTATTCACTCGCCAAAGCATCAATAGGATTAAGATTGGAAGCGTTTTTTGCCGGCATATAACCAAAAATAATGCCGATAGCTGTTGAGCACACCAAAGCCAAAACTATTGATGCGGTTGAAAAAATCATCCCGAAATCCTCGGAAAAAGTATTAAAGCAAAATCCGATAATCATTGAGAGAGTAACCCCCAAAAATCCGCCGACCAAGCAAATCAAGATAGCCTCAATCAAGAACTGCTGCAAAATATCGGTCTGCTGAGCCCCAATGGCCATTCTTATTCCTATTTCCTTAGTCCTTTCGGTAACCGAAACCAACATAATATTCATTACCCCGATTCCGCCGACAATCAAAGATATCACCGCAATACTGGCAATAAGCAATTTCATTGTATTGGTGGCACTCTCCACTGTTTGCTTAATACTGTCGGAATTAATCATAAAGAAATCTTTTTTCCCGTGCAGAGCAGTCAGAATATTTTCAATGCTTTCCTCTGCGACCTGAGAATTTACGGTATCAGAAACTTTCACGGTAATTGAGTTAATATCGGTACTCCCGTTTATTTTATACATAGCCGTCGTGTACGGAACCCAAATGTTCATAGAATCAGACATCGGCCCCGGATTATTGTCTTCCTCGGTAACACCTATAACCTCCAGCGGCTTTTTGTTAAAGATAATAATTTCGCCGATGGGATTAGGATTATCGGCAAAAACTTCTTCCAAAGTGTTATTATCTATTACCACCACAGAAGCGGCCTCATTAACTTCCTGCTGAGTAAAGATTCTGCCCTGAGCAATTTTTCGCCCTTTAACCTCAAAGAACTGTGATCCGACACCTTGCAGCTGTGCGGTCAGAGAGTAATTTGCATAGACCAAAGTCCCGCTGCCCGACACTGACGGCGTTGCATTATCAATAAATCCTTGCTTCGCCAAATAATCGGAATCACTGACTTTTAAAGTCTTTACCTTTCCGGACCGCATATCACCAAAACCCGTACCCGGCATAATATCTATGGTGTTGGTTCCCATTGAATTAATCTGTTCCATGATTTTAGCTTGCGAGGCATTACCCAAAGCCACCACCGACACCACCGACGCAATACCGATAATAATTCCCAACATCGTCAACAGTGAACGCATTTTATTGGCCAAAATTGCATGCACCGACATGCTTAAAGATTCAAGAAAGCTATATTTAATAGTATCAAGACGGCTTCTTTTAATCGGCTTTATTTTATCGGTCACCTCGTAAAAATCGTTTCTTTTTCTGGTATCGGAAACAATTTCGCCATCTTTGATTTCAATAATTCGACTGGCTTGTGCGGCAATTTTACTATCATGAGTAACCAAAATAATAGTATGCCCCTGGTGATGCAATTTTTTTATAATTTCCATCACCATCTCGCCACTTTTTGAATCCAAAGCACCGGTTGGTTCATCCGCCAAAATTATTTCACCGCCGTTCATTAAAGCTCTTGCTATACTGACTCGTTGCTGTTGTCCACCGGACAATTCGTTGGGCTTGTTAGCCAATTTATTACCCAAGTCCAGTTGTTTCAGTAATTCTACCGCTCGCGAATTTCTGTCTTCGGCACTCAGCCCCAAATACACGGCAGGCAGAGCCGCGTTTTCAGATGCTTTCAAACTGGTCAACAAATTATATCTTTGAAAAATAAAACCAAAAGTCTTACATCTAAGTTCTGCCAGCTGATCTTTGTCCATTTTGCCGACTTCAACACCGTTTATTTTGTATGACCCGGAAGTAGGCACATCCAAACACCCAATAATATTCATCATCGTTGATTTACCGGAGCCCGACTGACCGATTATGGCAACGAAATCACCTTTTTCAATTTCTAAATCAATATTTTTAAGCACATGGACTTTATTTGCCCCTTGCCCAAAATATTTATTTATTTTTTTGAGTTCGATGATATTCATCTTAAAATCTCCTCGGTCCTTTCATACTGGAAGCTTTATCGGAAATTTCCGCCGACGACATTTTGGCAATGATTACCTCATCGCCCTCATTCACACCACTTACCACCTCGATATTAAGACCATCGGAAACACCGGTTTCAATATCTTTTCGAACTACTCCGGCTTTGGTCAGTACCTCAACATATTTTGCTTTAGTTCCACCTTTAACCGCCGTCACCGGCACCGTTAAAACATCTTCGGCACTTTCAACATAAATAACATTTTGGGTAGTCATACCAATTCTTAACTTACCGTCTTTATTAGGAACAACCAATCTTCCGTAATAATAAATTGCCTCACTGGAATCAACCACCTCGGTATACTCCCCGTTGGTAAGCAGAGTCAATCCGGGGTCAATAGACTTCAATGTTGTTTCGTATATTTCGCCTAAATTTGCCAAAGTCGAATATGTAACTTTAACTCCGGGACGAATATTAGCGATATCTCCTTCCGATATTTCAATCAAAATCTCCATGTTATCCAAATTAGCCACCTGTACGATTGTCGGGGTATCCATAGCGGCGTTAATGGTCTGCCCCTCTTTTACAGGTACCGAAACAACCGTTCCGTCCAGTGGTGCGGTAATTTTGGTATATCCCAAATTTGTTTCGGCAGTACTTAAAGAGATTTCGGTTTCTTTAACAGACGATTCTAATTCCGTTACTTTTGATTTTGCCGTTTCAAACGCATCTAAAGCATTTTCCACATCTTCTTGTGACGCGGCATTACTTTTTTTCAAATTTTGGGTTCTTTTATATTGTTTCTGAGCCACATCCAAAGAAACTTTAGCGGCATCCAACTGAGCCTGATAGCTTTTAAGTTTGGCTTTATTAATATCAACTTCATTCTGCTGAGTGGTTGAATCAATTTCGGCAATTAAATCACCTCTTCTAACTTCTTGTCCGACATTAACATTAAGTTTTTCTATTTTTCCGGAAACCTGAGCGCCGACGGTTACCAGATTAATTGCCCGCACTTCACCGGTTGCATTCACCACTTTCTGCACATTTTGTTTATGTACCGTTTCGGTGATGTAAGAAATTTCATCACCGGAATCAAAATATAGATTAAAAAGCAATACTAAGCAAAGAATAATCAATATATAGACGATAATTCTTACTTTTGTACTCATAAAACCCAAAAACTTTTTCATTGTCCGCTCCGACAAAAATCAATGCACATATTTACAAACGACATTAAAACAAAAAAAGTTCAAAATTTTACTAAAAAATTATTTATCACCCTTGCGAGCTGCCAACAGCCCAGCTTCGAACAATAAATATGTTGGAACGGTAAGCATTAGCTGGCTTACAATATCCGGAGGAGTTAAAATCCCGGCAATTATCAAAATAACCACAAAAATGTACGGTCTTTTTTGCCTTACTGCCTCGTATGAAATTATCCCCGTGCGTATCAAATAATATGTCACCAACGGAAATTGGAACATAGCTCCAAACACCACCGCCAACATCAGCGATAAGTTTACAATATTTGCGATTCCAAACATGGCGTTAATATTATTTGTAGTAAAGCTCAAACCGAAATTAATGATAAGCGGTAAGATAAAACAAACGCAAAAAGCCGCCCCGAGAATAAAAAGCAGAGATGAAATAATGACTAATGATTTTAGCAAGTAGCGCTCGTTTTCATAAAGCGCCGGCTTTATAAAAATCCATATTTGTTTGATTATATACGGAAAGCAAATAATTACATCTAAGACCGAAGCCATTTTAATCTGAATTAAAAAGACCTCCATCGGCGAAAAGAAGTTAAAAGATATTTCATTTTCTGCCAAGATGACCTTAATCAAAACATCAATAGCATACGGAGCCGCAAAGAACATAGGAATAAAACCTATAGCCAAAGCAACCAAAGATTTTATTAGGCAAGAACGCAAAGCCTCCAAATGCCCGATTAGATTTTCGTCTTGTTCCCCCATAAATTTATTCTTTAGATTTCTTTTCTTCGTTTTCCGCAGCTTTTTCTACGGTGTTTTTCAAGTCCTGAGCTTCATTTTGCAACATTTCCTTGGCCTTTTTATATTCATATTGAGCTTTACCCAGAGCTTTTGCCAATTCAGGGATTCTTTTTCCGCCAAACAAAATTAAAACCACAACCAATATCAGAGCAATTTCCGTTATACCCAAAGACATATTTCCTCCTTTTTAAATTTTATAAAAGTTTTTGTTCTTCTACCGGCTCAATGGCAATTGCCTTTACCGGACAAGCCTGTTTACAAACCCCGCAACCGATACATTCATCGAAATTCACTTTCGGAAAATCACCATCGGCTTTTGTTATGGCTTGCTTAGGACACTTCATTACACACAATCCGCACTTAACACACACTTCATCATAAATAACGGCTTGTGCAATTTTTGTATTTTGTTTTTCAGAAAGAGAAATCTTTTTTATTGCTCCCGAAGGACAAACTTGCGAACATTTATGACACTCATAATCGCAAAAGCCGTTTTTATAATCAATATGGACGGCAGAATATATATCATCTGCTTTTTTAATTATTTTCATCGGACAATTCTGCACACAAAGATTACAGTTGAGGCAGCGATTGGTAAAATCTTGCGGATTTCCGGCTCCGGCAGGTAAGATAACCTTTTTTACCCGTTCAGCAAAATTTTTGGCCAAGATTCCGCCGCTTTTTACTGCCGCGGCAAACACCGCCACCATAGCCGAAGCCGTAATAAAATTGCGCCGTGAAAGACTAAACGGCACTTGTTTTTTTGCTTTTGAACCAAGATATATGCTGTTTTGCTTACATATCGTCAAGCATTTTAGGCATTTAACACAAGTTTCGTTATCAACCTTTTTATTTTTAATATCTATGGAGCCGCTCGGACAATTTGCAGCACACAAACCGCAAGCGACACAGGTATCGTCGTTTATATTGATTTGTTTTAACGAATGTTTTGACAAACACCCCAACGCCGTTCCGACCGGACATATATTGGCACAAAAATATCTACCCTTAAACCAAACCAAAACCATTATTAAAGCGACAACAATCAAGCCAAAAATACTTCCGCTTAAAGCCGACCCGAAAATTGTATATGGCTCAAAAAGTCGTAACAACACAACCGTTCCACCAACGAGTAGCCCCCAAAGCACTATAGCCAACCAATATTTGCATGGTCGATTTTTCATGGTTGCCTTTTTCCGACGAAAAATCGACATCAAGAATTCTTGCAATATACCCAAAGGACAAACAACCGAGCAATAAAATCGTCCGGCCAATAAGGTAACGACAACTACACTGCTTAACAAAGCGATCGCCACCCACGACCAATCAACCAACAATCGTTGTACCAATGCGGCAAACTGCCCATCAAATATTTTAAGCTCATAAAAATACCCACCGAACGCCAAAACGGCCAAAACGGCTACAAATACCGAAAGAGTAACCCGCAACCAGTAAAAATATCTATTTTTATTACTTTTTGTTTTCATTTTAATCAATACTCAAAGTTTTAATCCATTCACCAATTCCCTGCACGGTATCCCCGTAACCGCTCCACGCTTTTGTTTCTTCAAAAACACAGCCCACACACTGAGCTTTCATGTCAGCCACGGTATTTTGCTTACCTCCGCCGCCGTGAGTTATAAACGGAAAAACCTTTTTACCATTCAAATCATAAGTTTGCAAAAAACTGCTTACTTGCGGAGTTATGGTTCCCCACCAATTAGGCGAGCCCAAAAAAACAATATCATATTTTGCCATATCATTAACCAAGGTTGTCAATTTCGGCCGATAATTTTCCCTGATTTCCTTTTGTGCCTGTAAAGTCATTTGCCGATATTCGCCCGGATACTCCCCTTCGGTTTTTATCTCAAACAAGTCTCCTCCGACTTCTTTTTGAATTGCCTCAGCAACGGTTTTCGTATTTCCGCTGTACGAGTAATATGCAATTAAAATATTTTTATTGTTATTCATAGCAACCTCCGCATTTTGTGCATAAGTATCAACTCCGGCGACCATGACCAAAGAACATACCAAGATTTTCCAAACAAAATTTTTCATATTTTTACCCTTCAAAAGTTTTAGCAACTTCTTTCATCCATTTGCTGATTTCAATATGTTGCGGACAATTCTTTTCACATAACCTGCAACCGATACAAGCCGAAGCCTTACCATGAGTTTTAGTCAAATTTGCATAATACATTGCCTGAGCATTAAAAGGTTTCTCCTTGCGTTCCTGCATTTCGGCATTATACAAAGCAAAATAATCCGGAATGGCAATTTTCATCGGACAGGCTTCCACACAATACTGGCAAGCCGTGCAAGGTATGGTGATTTCATTATGCAAGGCTTTCACCGCGGTTTCCACCACTTTCAGCTCTTGCTTATTGAGAGGTTTAAAGTTTTGCATATAAGAGGTATTGTTTTCAAGCTGTTCTAAATTACTCATTCCGCTTAACACCATCATCACCCCGTCCAATGATGCCGCATATCTGATAGCCCAAGACGCCACCGACATATCCGGATTGGCATTTTTAAATATTTTTTCAACATTTGGCGGCACTACGGCCAAGCTTCCGCCTTTTACCGGTTCCATTACAATAATCGGCTTATTATATTTCTGCGCGATTTCGTAACAACGTCTTGATTGAATTGATGGATTATCCCAGTCAATGTAGTTTATTTGCAGCTGTACAAAATCAACATTCGGATTTTCCTTTAATACCTCTTCCAAGAGCTCGGGTTTATCGTGAAAAGAAAATCCGATATTTTTTACTTTTCCTTGTTTTTTCTTCTCCGCCACAAAATCAAAACTCTTATATTTGCGCGCATTTCCGATGGTATTTGCATTAACATTATGAACCAGATAATAATCAAAATAATCCAATCCGGTTTTTTCAAGTTGTTTATTAAAAATTTCTTCCTGATGTTCGGCGCTTTTCAAGCTCCCGATTGGCAATTTACTGGCCACAACAAATTTATCTCTCGGATATCGTTTAACTAATGATTCTCGCAAAGCAATCTCGCTTTGATGCCCCATATACATCCACGCCGTATCAAAATAATTGAAGCCTCTTTGCAAGAATAAATCTACCATTTTATTTAATGTATCATAGTCAATATCGGTCTGATTTTGAGGATTCCTAAGCGGCAATCGCATAAATCCGAAGCCTAGTTTATTGTTGGGATTTATTTTACTTTTTACAATATTATCTACCGGAAGATCTTCGGCCAAAGTAAGTTTAGGCAAGGGAGCTAAAGCAAAAGCTGCCAAAGTGCCGAGTAAAAATTCTCGTCTGTTCATCAACATACCTCCGCATAAAAAGTTTTTTAGAAGTATAGCATTTTTGGGGAACAAAAAGTCAAGTGTTTTTAGCAAAATAGCCCCCGTCTGCCTTTGCCTTGTAGTCGAACCCGCTTCCCCGTGAGTTCAAACCCCAATATCCACATCAATAACAAAAAAAGCACCACAAGGGTGCTTTTTTTGTTATTGGCGGATAGAGTGGGATTCGAACCCACGGTACCCTTTGGAGGTACACACGATTTCCAATCGTGCGCCTTCGACCACTCGGCCATCTATCCAACGATTGAGGCTGACTTTAATAAAATATGAATAATTTTGCAACACAAAAATTATATTTTACGGCAAAATTTCAAAACCCTCCGTTTTTTGTTGCAATTAATAAATAATTAATCTACATATATTACACTATTTGCATAGGCTATAGAGCACTTGCTTTCTTTATTATTGTATGTTTAACGGCACCAAAATAAGACGGATTGTTAAAAAACATGATAATTGACAGCAATAACAAAAAACAAAAAAGCATTTTAACCAACAAATGCTTCTACCAGACGACAGCTCGTATTATGCGCGATTTTGAAGAGAAAGGCTATGCCAACTCTGCCGACGAAACCGCGAAAGTTATTTCTGCCTATCATGCGATTGTCAAAAAGAAAGCCAAAAACAATTTTGGTCCTGACTATAATGAGGCCTTTCGCAAAATAGACAGTGCTATTCAAACATTGGCTAACCAAGTATTTTATGACTGTGATAAAAAAAGCTTTGATTATGCCTATCATTCTTTTGAACAATTTGACCATATTTCCGCCATTGTTACCCGCCAAAGAGCTAAAAAAGGTCTTTTTTAAGTTTTTTCATATTATCCGCAGCTTTTTTCATTATTAAATATCCATATTGCCAAAGCGAGTTTTATGGGTTAGAAATACTAACATACAAATCAACATATTTTTTAGAGGATTAAGTCATGAACAAAATATCTTTAATCGGTTGTGGCCGTTGGGGAACATTTTTGGGCTGGTATGCAGCCAATTACGGCAAAGCCGAAGAAGTATACATGTATGATATACCCACCTCGCCGAACTTCATCGAACTCAAGACCACCCGCAAAAACTCCTATCTATCATTAAGCGACAATATGTTTTTGTATGACAACTTAAGCAAGATACTTGAAAACGACTTTATTATAATTTCCGTCGGATGCCAGCATTTTCGCGGCTTATGCAAAGAGCTAAATTCCTACAACCTCAACGGAAAGACTTTTCTTTTAGCCATGAAAGGCCTTGAAGAACCCTCCGGTGACCGTATGCTTGAAATTATGAGAGAAGAAATCAAGCAAGATATTCACATTGCTACTCTTGGTGGTCCGGGTCATGTCCAAGATTATCTCAAAGGGGTTCCTTCGGCGGCCGTTGTTGACAGTGATGAAGAAGCAACCAAAGAATATGTTATCAACCGCATGCAAAGCCCTTTGATTCGCTTATACTACGGCAATGATTTAATCGGCAACCAGATTGGTGCCGCTCTAAAAAATGTAATTGGGCTTGCAGCCGGCATTTTAGATGGTTTAGGCTGGTATGGACTTAAAGGAGCCCTAATGGCCAGAGCACCGGTTGAAGTTGGTCGCATGATCAAACACTTTGGCGGCAATCCGATGACCGCCTACGGTCTGTCACATCTCGGCGACTACGAAGCGACATTGTTTTCCCAAAACAGCCACAACCGTATGTTTGGCGAAAAATTTGCCAAAGGTGAAGATTTCGGCAAATTAGCTGAGGGTGTTCCCACCCTGAAAGCTGTTAAGCATTTGTCCGATCAATATAACATTGATATGCCGATTTCGCAGGCTCTATATCAAGCCATTTACGAAAAAGGCGATATTAAGACTATAATCAATCAGCTGTTTGAACGTTCACTTAAGCGCGAATTTGAGGACTAGTTTCCACACCTCACAAGCCCCTGTTATTAAGACAGGGGCTTTATTTTGTAGCTTTGTTCCATATTAGAAAGCATAGGTCAAACCGGCCGTAATTGATGCATTTTCATAATCCGAGCCAAAGGTATAAGAGGTGCTGACATATCCGCTCCACTTATCGCTAAGCTCCATACTTCCTCCCAACTCTACCTTTCCTAATGTCGAGTTCTCAAGCCCTTCTACCTCTTGCAATGAGGTTACCTCGACATCTCCGCTGCCAAAGTTCTGGATTACGCTCGGCTTTACATATATCTTCGCATAACCTTCCGGCAACTCAAACTTCTTCTCTACCTTTACCCCTACCTCGGTCTCAAGGTTTCTGACATCTTCATACTTGGCTTCTTTGCCGTAATCATCTTTTATCTTATCATAATCTATCTCTGTATATGCTAACCTTACCATCGGTTCTACCGTCAACCCTTTCTGCGGCATAAAGACATAGCCTGCCTCTATACTGCCTCCATACTCAATCCCATCGGTCTTGGCTCCGATTCCATCATCACTGCTGATTTCTACTTCCTGCATTCCCGCATATATACCGCTCATCACATTTATCCGACCTTTGTCATAGCGATGATACAATCCCATTATATAGCTGTCTATCTCCGTCTCACTGCCTACTCTTGAGTAATAGTCTTCTCCTCTTCCGTCAAAATCATACTTACCTTGTCTGTATGATGCAAATACTCCCAAGCGGTTATATACATCTGACTGGATATCAAAGCCTCCCTCAAAGCCGCTTATCTCCGCTTCATATGCATACGGTGCTTCTACATCACTGTAACTATATACCGTCCCCGCCCAGGCTCTCGGCTCTGCTTTCCCGTCATACGCACAGTCATAATATCCTCCGCAAGCTCCGTTATAATACTTGCTCGCCGCTACCTGTGCTCCTATTCCTCTTAACATATCTCTCGTTTGCTCTATTCCCGCACTAGGCAATCCCATATAGCTTATCGCCTCTCCTACTACACTCGGACGACCGCTGTTAGACGGGGTAAATACTATTTCCGGTACATCGGGGAAGCTATCCGGCAAATCTACCTCCGGATTGTCAAACTCCTCATTTGCCTCCATGCTGCCAAGGTTCCCGTTTCCATATCCCGACTGCGAACCGTTTGCTATAATATCATCCGTTGCCGTATACCATGCCCCGTTACTATATAAGCTATTCCAGGTATACGCACTGCCGTCCATCCTCAATATGTTAAAATATGCTCCGGTTCCCAAATCATCATTCGGCGCTTCTACAAACTTTATCATCTCGCTCGGTCTGACATCTAACCCTACTAACTTTAATACAACCCCTGTCGTCCCTTCTACATCTCCTTCTATCCTTAACAAGTCTGCAGTATTGTTACTCGGGTTTACATCTATATTCATTTGTGCATTATTATATGCTTTATAGTTACCGTATATCGTCGTAATATCGTCCGCATCATCTCCGTCGTGATTAAAATCTAGCGTGCCGTCATTTATTACCGAACCGACTATCTGATAATCCGTGGGCGAGTTTCCCGCCAAATTCAATCTCGAACCGTTCTCTATATATAGCTTTTTGTTCGCTCCGCTTAACGCTATATCCCCGTCTATCTTTACTTCTGCACTATCTTTTATAAACAACTGATCCCATCCGATTACCGCTTGCGCATTCAACCCTAGCTCATAATATCCTCCGGACAAATTTAACTTCTTGTCTGCTACATTATTCACCAACGAACTCTCTTCCAACGCATCATTCAATCCGCCGACCAAGGTTAATGAGCCGCTTTCCGTTACTTCGTCCTTAAAGATATTGCCGTAATCATAACTGCCCCCGAGCTTAGCATCCGCTTCTATTATGATATCTCCGGTTAATACCGCTCCGTTGTCTATATCAAGTATTGCTCCGCCTTTGGCTAACAGGTTATTTAATTTGGCTTGCATTGCCGCTTGCAGGCTTCCGCCGGAATTTACCGTCGTATCTTCCGCCAAACCTCCCGCCGCTACGCTCAATACGCCTCCGTCATTAACCTCGGTACGGGATATCTCGCCTCCTTTATTAACCTGTATCTTACCTTCTTTTTCTATTATATTATCTGCTACTCTAACTCCGGAGTTTACATTCATCACACCGCCGCTGTGGGTCTTGGTATAATATATTTCTTTCACTCCTTCGTTAAAATGTACATTCGTGCCCGATATATCTATACTGCCTATATTGGTGAGAGCATTGTCAAATACTACCTTACCGCTGCTATCCCCGGTTATTGTTAATCCACCACCAACACCGGACATTCCCTCATATGTAATCATCATATAATTTCCGTCAGGTTGCTCAATAAAATCTAACCTAACATATCCAAAACCTTGCATTAAACCATAAAGCGAATAATTGTTGCCATCCGTATCAAGCGTCAAACCGTATTCTTGATATAAAGGTACTAAAGTCATAACGTCATTTTTATCAACAATACTCTGGCCGTTTGGCACATAAAAAATTCCGTTTTTATTTTCCAAATGTAGCTTTTCTCCATCAGGAGATGTTAATATATATCCTCCGTTACCATCATCTTCAATTTGCACCCCCATACCTTCCATCTCTGATAACATTTCATCAAATTCTGAAAAAGACGATATTTTATCATCAAACTTTATTACTCCATTATTTATAGCTTTTAACGCCAAATCTTTTTCAAAAAATATAGCTGAAGAATCCTCTACTCCATCCTTTATAATCTTATTGCCGGAAAATATCGATTCTCCATTATCAGCTTCTAATGCAATACTGCTAGTGCTATAAATTGCTCCACCTAAAGCCTTTGCATCATTATTGTTTGTCATAACGTAATTATTATAAAAACTGCTATTAACTAATTTTAAGTACGCTCTATCATTATAGATTGCACCTCCGTAAGCAGAACCATTTTCGCTTATGGCATAATTATCTCTAAAGACACCACTAAAACTATCAATATTTCTATAAAGTTCTTCATCATGATGATTATAAACCGCACCACCTGATGCTGCACCATCTTGGGAAATAACTCCATTATTTATAAAATCTGCATTAATCCCTTTTATATAGTTATTATTGATAATTGCACCTCCATAAGCAGATCTTCCTTGAGCCAAATTACCCTCAAAAGAACCTTCTATAACACCAATTTCTCCACCATTGGAAATAGCACCGCCATAAGCACCACTGTTTTCGGCCAAAGCTTTATTGTTTTCAAAATCGGCATCTATATTGCCAATAGATGCATGTATCAAATCGTTATCGACAATATTTATATTATTGTAGATAGCACCTCCATAAGCACCACCTGATTCAGATAGAGCATAGTTATTCCGAAACTCTCCTTTTATATCTCCTACCGAAGCACTAGACAGATAAAAAAGTTCCTGATTATTGTTATAATTAAATATTGCTCCTCCATAAGCACTACCGCTGGTAGCCTCTGCAAAATTACCATCAAAAACACCTTCGATTCCATCTATCTTTGCCACATCTGTTCCCATGTTTTCATTGGCTATTGCACCACCATATGCATTGGTACCTTTAGCATAATTTTCTACAAATTCTCCGGTTATTTTTCCCATAAAAGATGACAAATACTCACCAATAACATCAACACCGTTATAAATAGCCCCTCCTTTAGATTCGTAAGCTCCTTTTACCGCATTATTCGTAAAGCTTGCATTTATAGGACCAACAGAAGAATAAGTGCCGGTATTACTATTGTTGTAGTGACCGTTATAAATAGCACCTCCATAAGCAACATTTACAGCTTGTGCATAATTATTTGCAAAATCTCCAGCAATAGCACCTATTTCTGAATAATTATTATAAATGACCCCACCGATAGACACATTATCAGATTGAACATAATTACCATCAAAGCTTCCATTAATATTTCCTATTGATGCCTCGTCATAGTTATAAATAACTCCACCATATGAATTTGCAGAAGAGTAACTTATCGAATAATTATTATTGAAATTGCCACTAATATCACCTATCTTGCCCCTACTTGCATTGTGAATTACAGCACCTTTTGCATCATTATACCCCATATCCCAATTATCACCAAGGATACCATTATTTGAAAAATCTCCTGAAATATTACCTATACTATTACCACCCCAATTATAAAATATACCTGCACCCTCAAACACATTATCATGAGAAAACCCATCTAACTTCACATTCCTTATTATCAGATCGGTCTTTCCAGAATTGTAAATAAATTGTCCTTCCATTGTACCATTTTGACCAGTAATGGTATATCCACCGCCATCTATTACCATGCCGGTGTTTGCCACTTTGGTTATTGGATTATCCACGTCTGCTGTTATATCTTTGGTTAGGACAATAATCGTATCCGCGGCTCCGGTTTCAACCGCGTTCTTAAGCTCACTCCACGAACTTACTTCCACTCTTGTTTTGTTTGTTTCATCATCACCGGCCCATACCGGACTGCTCATCACCAAAAAAGCCGAAATTATCGCCAAATAACTTATATTCTTAGTCATAGTCCGCCCCCTCATCCTGAGAAACCCTTCATTGTCCATGATACCACTTTTTCTGCACCAAAACAACATCATCTTTCTCGAAAACAAACTTTTTATTTATAAATCAATCTCTTATAAATATACCACAAAACCCCAAAGCAGAATCGCTTCTTATCTGCCTCGTTTTCTCGATTCTATTTAACAAAAGGTTAATTTTTTCTTAGCTTAGATAAATTTTTTTGCAAACTCTAAACAACAATCAATCTTGTTCTTTGCCGTCAGTTTTTAGTTTTTCAAGCTCGGCCCAATCTTCTTCATCAATTTCCGTTGCTTCAAACTTATATTTTTCGTTAAACCAATTTCCCAAATCAATATCGGCACATCTTTTTGAGCAAAAAGGACGATATTTCATATCTTCCACTTCTTTTTTACAAATCGGACACTTCATTTTTCCACTCTCCCCGTTCCTCTGCAAGATGCACATTCTTCGGTAAACAAATCTGCCAAAGTCGGCCTTCTTCTTGACCTTATTATTTCAACATTTCCGGCTCTGGTTAAGCCCAAAACGGTTGCTTTCATCGGATCATCAGCCAAGCCGTTATTCAAAGTATCAATAATGTTTCGCAAATACTTAAAATCGGTAATTCCGGCAAAGTCTATAACTATTTTACCCGACAAATTTCTCAAAACAATCTGCCTGGCAATTTCTTCTGCCGCTTCTTTGTTCAAGAGTCCGACATTTCCTTGCAAACAACCGTCACCACTGTCAACATCTATGGCAACAAATGCCTTAGTTTCTTCTATAATAACTCTGCCGCCGCATTTAAGCTTTACAACTTTTGCCAAAGCTTCCCCGATCATTTCATCAATTCCGGCATTTGCAAAGGCTTTTGCGTCATACTCAACATTAACTTTTTCTTTGAGCTCATCCTCAAGCAAATGAGAATTAACTACCACTGTTTGCAAAAAGCTTATATTACGATTAATCATCTCAGTCAAAGCATTATCACGGCAAAACAATTTTTCGGGAGCTTTTGCACTCTTTGCTTTATTTATAACATCTGCAAAAGCACTTTCTAACACTTTGCTTTCGCCAAGAATTTTATCAAAATCGACATCTGCCGCCTCAGTTCTTACAATCCAACCACCTTCTGCCAAATTATCCGAAGCCCAATCAAACAGTTTTTCTCTTTTTTCTTCATCGGTAATTTTGCTCGAGATTTGAATCTCGCAACCATACGGACAAAAAACCACATACTGCCCTACCAACTGCAAAAATCTCGATAATTTAGCCCCTTTTTCGGCTCTTTTTTCTTGTACTACCTGCACGATAATATCTTGACCTTCATTGGCATGCAAATCTTCCAGCTCTCTTTCTGAGGCATTGATAAACGCTTCTTTTTCGTCACCTATATTAACAAAATAACCTTCGTGATTATTGGCTGTTTTTATTTTTTTTACTATCTTACCGACAAAAATATCCCCCTCACCGGCGTTGTTTTTATCACTAACCACAAGCTCTGCCAATTTTCCGTTACATAATCCGGCAATTTTCTTAACCGAACCTTTTTCTTCGACTACAATCTTATCAATCATCATTAATTTACTCCGGCTCCATTTAGCAAAGCTTTAGCCTCATACAGCGGTAATCCAACAACTCCGCTGTAAGACCCGTTCATATTCAACACCAAAGCGGCCAAGCAACCTTCAATTTTGTATCCGGCACAACCGACCCACTCTTTTGACGCAACATAATCATTAATCTCTTTTTCTGACATATGTTTCATTTTTATTTTGGTGGTATTTAATCTGATAGCTGCCTTTTTATTTTTATCAACCACGCAAACGGCTGTCAAAACTCTGTGGCTTTTACCGGAAAGCATGCGCATAACGGCTATCTGCTCTGCATCATTTTTGGACTTTTGAATAATTTTATTGTTGCACACCACTACCGTATCAGAGGCTAAGACTGTTTCACCGCTGTTTTTTTCTGCCACTGCCACGGCTTTTTCTTTAGCCATTCTTTTAACATATTGACTTGCTTTTTCACCCCTTTTTGGTGTTTCATCAATATCGGCTGGCTCAATTTTTTTAGGTTCAAAACCTATTTGCTTGAGCAAAGCTATCCTTTGTGGCGATTGTGATGCCAAAATAAAATCTTTCATAAATTAAATCCCATTTATTTAAAAACAAAAAGGGTTTTTAGCAAAAACTAAAAACCCTCAACTCTAACCAAAACTATACTTCGTCGTCGTAAGTTTTTTCCATTCTTTCGTGACGTTCTTGAGCTTCGATAGACAATGTTGCAACAGGTCTTACCTCAAGCCTGTCAAGACCTATCGGATCACCGGTTTCTTCGCAATAACCGTAAGTTCCATCTTCAATTCTTTTTAAAGCCTCATCAATTTTAGCAATCAACTTTCTGGCTCTGTCACGTGTTCTCAATTCCAAAGCCTTATCGGATTCTAAAGAGGCTCTGTCAATCTGATCTGGCTGATTGAGACCTCCTTGTTTCAAATCATCTAATGTATCCATAGATTGACCAATTAAAGATTTTTTCCAATCCAACAACTTCTGTCTGAAATACTCCAGTTGCATTTCATTCATATATTCTTCATTTTCCGAAGGTTTGTAATCCGGCGGCAAAGAAACAGCACTGTCCATTATTCCAACTCCTTAAAAAACAATTATAAAAATTTTTACTCAAGATATAATAAACAAATAAAAATTCAAGTAAAATTATCGCTTTTTCCTTTGTAAATTCTACCTTGTAAGTTTTGCTAATTCAACCTCAACTCTTAATTCAATTTCTTGAATTATCTCTTGTAACTTAGGATCATTGGTTTCAATATCTTTTTGCTTAACCATCCGCGATATGTTAATCAATTTATCTTTATCTATTTCACCGACTAATAAAGATTGTCTTATATCTTCCAGACTATCCAACAACTCGTTACCTTTTTTAAACAACTTATTTCTTTTTTGTCTTTCTTCCTCATCATTTACCATTTGTGCTGCAAAAATAGCATCAGCCGAGGTCATTGCAGCAGTATGTTGCAAATTATCGGTTTGCGAAGTGCTTCCGGTTTTAAGATAATCGGCAAAACTTTCACCTGAGTAAGATTTTTTTATACTGCTGCTTTTCGACAGTTCGGTTGTTTTTCCGAGATCATCTATTTTTATCAAAATACATTACTCCTAATAAAAAACATATTGTATGGTATTGTCATATTCTTTACTACACAACTCCATTGCCACACTGGTAGAAACAGGAAAAGTATATTTTTCATTTGTTGCATTTTTTAATTGCCATACCGTTTTGCTGTTATCACTATTTACAACCATTGCATAAACAACCGATCTTTGTCCTTTATCCCAATTAATCTGTACGGCATTAACACAAGTTTTTCTGCTTAAACCGGTAAAAACAATTTCATATTTATCATCTTGATCGCTAACATCATCATTATATACTTTTACCGAAACCTCACCACCGCTCCTGCTTTTTAACTTACCTCGGACACACATCTGAAAAGGTGCAATTTTATTATTGCATAAATAGGATGCAGCACTATTTTCATCACTACCCAATGCGCTATAATTACCGTCAAACCTATAAATATCCGAGATAGCTTTTTGCAAATCTCTCACCTCACCTGCCACCATATTTTGCGTAAACACCGCATATATGCTGTTTATTAATGAAATCACTGATACACCAAGCATAATAGCAATAGCAATAACGGCAATAGCCTCAATCATTGTTGCACCGGACTGATTTATTTTATTTATGCCCGACATCATAACTCCTCTGCCACACTCTTTTAATAAAAACAACAAATACATTGTTTTTTATTTTACTTTTTCCAATATATTATATATATAATATTGCCAAAGGCAAACATATCTTTTTTACCTGGAGATTAAAATGAAGAAATTTTTTACATTTTTTAGTTTATTTACAATCGCTACCCTTTCTCAAGAAGTTTCTGCACTGGAATACAGACCGTATTTTGGTATTGGTTATGCTGCTGACCATATTAATTACAAAGCAACACCTACCAATATCAACATGAATTCTTACACTGCTTTTATCGGAAGTGAATACAACAAATATTTCGGCACCGAAGTATTTTATCAACAAAGCACAACCTGGAATAAAGTTATTAAAGGCAACAAGATAAGCAGTGATTTCTACGCCTATGGACTTGACACTTATACATATCTCCCTCTTGGTTGTGAGCAAAGAATAGCTCCTTTTGCCACATTAGGTGTTTCTGGATATGAATTTGGCAAAGATAACAAAGATTGGGGATTGGGATACCGCATGGGCGGCGGTTTACAATATAAGATTACTGACAATATTGCCATCAGAGCTCTAGGCCGTTATATTCTGACAGACAAGCTAGATAATATTGATCATATATCAGAATTTTCGATTAATTTAAAATATGTTTTTTAAGGAATAAAAAATGAAAAAATTTCTTCTCGCCTTTTTACTGATAACACTGGTTGCTTGCTCAAAAGAAGACACCACCGCCGAAAAGACAGCTCAAGCCAATCAGACATTAGATAAAGAAACGGTTTTTTCTTTTTCTTCAGACGATTTAACCGCAGGCTGCAATAATTCTTCAGAAATTATATGCACCATAAATTTAGCTGTTAAGTGCACTATTAATCCCAACCTGGATGAGTGTAGCGAAAACAAAGAAATATTACCGTCATTCATATTTATGCAAGATGAATCTTTACAAAGACCAACATTCCAATCATATCAGATTACAAAATTAAAACCACGCGAAGACGGTGCCGTAGAAGTATATACTCAAAGTTCATGTAATGGCAATTGGTTTGGCCTATGTAACGGTAATATAATCTATGTTATGAAAAACTACGATTCCAAATGGCAAATAGTTGATATGTACGCCGTAGAATTTTAATTTTCAGACAACTTATCAAGCAAAAGATAAAAATCTCTCTTTTCTTGTGTATCATTTGTTTCCAAAGGTTCAGATTCCACAACAAAAATATCCCCTGTTGTCATTTTAGCAATATCAACAGCTATATTATCATCTAGTATCAACTCACCGTCGTCTGCAAATTTTTTTAGATTTGCCAGATAAACATCATATTTTTTCTTATAATCAGGTTTATTTATTTCTCTGTCGTATTCAATATACTTTTTACTATCCGGCAACTTCTCCACTTTGTGCATTTTATCTGTTTCCGGAATAAAAAAATCAGGTTCTTTTAACTGGCGTACATACCTTGCCTCAGCTGATTGATAAAACAACAATAAAAGCAATAACAACAAAATTTTTCGCATTTTTATAACCATAAATTAACAATTAACCTATAACAATATTTTATTATGAAAAAGATTTTTTTTATATTAACAAATTTATTTTTTTTAAGCCGCACAGTTTTTGCGGCAGATTGCTCATCATTGCAAATAAACCCCGAAATAGAATTAACCTCTTCTTTTGGTAAATTAACCGGAATATACGATAAAGATAAAGAAGAAATATCTGCATTGGCAGAACAATTAAACAGTATTGAACACGGACTTTTTGCATCTGGTTTATCAACCGTGAATATAGATTTTGATATCTCACTTGAAGCCGAAGCGCTTCAAATCGACAAAACAACATATTGCATAATACCGGCAAAAATAAAATTATTTTTAGGTTTAACCAACCCGACAATTTATCTTTCGCAAGAACTACAAGCCGAAAGTTGTGCATACAATATTGTTTTATATCATGAACAAGTCCATCACCAAATAAATGTTGCAACACTTGAATATTATCTTCCTTTATTTAAAGACGCAGCCGAGAAACTATCAAAAAAAATAACCCCTATAAAGACAGATACTTTAAACAACAATAAAGAAAACATTTCGCAAATGACTATAGAATTTAATCAAAATCTTATTCCGCTTGTAAACTACATAAAAAAAGAGATTATCAATCAACAAAAGCGACTGGATAATCCCAAAAACTACAAATTTGAAAGCAAACTTTGCCAAGACAACTAAGAAGCTTTTCCTTTTAAAACATCTTCCAAAAAGCTTTCTATCCCCTTGTAAGCATAATCAATAAAAGTTTTATCTTTTGTAGAATTATTATGATAATAAATTCTAACTGTTGTCATACCGGCTTCTTTGGCAAACTCAAGATTAGAATAGCTGTCATCGACGAACACGCAATCTTCTGGTTTCGCATTTATTTTTTTGCAAAATTCTTTATAAACATTTGCATTTTCATTTTTTTTATAAACACCAAAATCCTCCACCGAATAATAGCGATTTTTAAAAAATTCATACAAACCGAGGTGCTTAAGAATTTTTTCCGAAGCATAACGATCGCTTGCTGTAAATACATATTGCTCTGCCGGAACTTTTTCTATTTTTTCCAGCAAATTATCATAAGGAACAATCTTTTCCACCGGTTTTCTTTTATGATAAGCAATAAACAAGTCTTTTGGTTTTATATTGTAATTTTGATAAAAAATCTCTCCGCCGTCTCTATATATTTTATATGATTCCGTAACTAATTTTTTAGCTTTTTCAACATCCATATCAAGACCTAAATCATAAACCAAAGCCTCAGCCATAACGGTATCAAGAATATCGGCAAAATACTCTGTTTTATTATACAAAGTATCATCCAAATCATAAATAACAATATTTTTACCTAAAACCACATCAGTACCCTTCTGTTAACACAAACAGCGGGATTTTAATTAAAAAATAGCTAAAAATCAAGAAGAATCAAAGATTCCAAATTGGATTTTTTACATTTTTTTCTAAAAATTGCTGATGCTGTTCTTCAAAATTTTCGTCAATACTAAAAACTCTCGGTTTTCTTAAATTATTACCTTTAACATCTTCTCTGATAACATTAATTTTATTTTGTTGTTTTTTAGCATCCAATAACAAACTAGGCTCTTTTCCGCCAAGCAACTCTAGATAAACTTCTGACAAAAGCTGAGCATCAAGCAAAGCTCCGTGAAAAGTACGAGCACTATTATCAATCTCAAATCTTTTACACAATGCATCAAGACTGCATCTTGCACCCGGAAACATAGCTCTGGCAATTTCCAAGGTATCAATACAATTATCCCAAGACATCTGTCTTTTATTAATTTGCTTTAGCTCATAATTAACAAAATTCATATCAAAAGAAGCATTGTGCGCCACCAACTTATCATCACCGATAAACTCCAACCATTTATCGGCCACTTTGTCAAAAGTTGGATAATCTTTTAAAATTTCATAAGTAAGACCATGCACCTTAACGGCATCTTCCGGAACTTCTCTTTCCGGATTTATATATTGGTGAAAAGTTTTACCGGTTGGTAGATGGTTAATAAGTTCAACCGCACCTATTTCTATAAGTCTATGCCCTTTTGCATATTCAAAGCCTGTAGTCTCAGTATCAAAAACAATTTCCCTAACCATTAATTTTCTTCCAACGAATTTATAACATTGATTAATTGCACCCTAAGAATATTAAAAGGCTTATTCGTGTTAATTACAATATCAGACAAATATTTTTTATAGCTATTGTTCATTTGTACATTATTTATTTTTTCAAAATCTTCTGCCGAAATATTATCTCTTTTCATAACGCGTTGTTTTTGGGTATTATAATCAACATCTGCCAATATTATTACATCGCAATATTTATCCCAATTTTTTTCAAAAAGCAACGCAATATCCAAAAACGCCACATAATTATCTTTAGCTTTTTTATTTATAATTTTTTTTATTTTTGCATTAAGAATAGGGTATATAATATCTTCTAACTTTTTTAATTTTTCTTTATCGGAAAATACTATATTTCTGAGATATTTCTTATCCGCAACACCGTTTTTAACACTTTTTGGAAACAAATTTTCAAGCTTTATTAAAAAATCCTTATTATTATATATTTTTCTTACCCAAGCATCAACATCATACACGGCATACCCCAAACCTCTGACAATATTAGCCAAGGTAGTTTTTCCGCATCCTATTGAACCGGTAATAGCAACAAGCTTCATTTTTTACCACCAATCAATAAGTTAAGTAATTTTTGCACAATTAGCGGTTTTTCTGTGTATAAATCAAGCAAACCACGCTAAGCAGTTTAACTTATTCTCATAATATTAAATTTAATTTTACCACTTATAAACAAGAGATTTATTTATAAAAACCATGTTGATATTTTTAATTATCAACAGCAGTTAAAAAAACAATTATTAACGAAATATTAACGATGATTCAAAATATTAAAAAAAGGTTAACATTTGGATTCTATCAAATTATCAACAATTAAAAAATCTGTGTATATTTCTGTAAACAAAAATTTAATCCACAAGACTCACAATGATATACAAATAACAACAATATTTTTTAAATATATTGATAGGGAAGGCAGGGTGTTGATAAAATAAATTGACAAACAAACAAAAAACAATATATAAAAGCAGAGTAATCAGATATTCACTTTTCTTACTAAATTTCCCAAAACAAAGGTAAACATGAATTTAAAAGATTTAAAACAGAAATCTCCTGCTGAGCTATTAGCTCAAGCCGAAGAACTAGGCATTGATGATGCTTCTTCAATGCGTAAACAAGACTTAATGTTTGGTATATTAAAAAAAATAGTTGGTGAAGATGAAGCTATAACCGGTGAAGGAACCATTGAGGTAATGCCTGACGGTTTTGGATTTTTAAGATCATCTGAATCAAATTATTTAGCCGGACCTGATGATATATATGTATCCCCTTCTCAAGTAAAAAGATTTGGTTTAAGAACCGGAGATACGGTTGAAGGTGAAATCAGAGCTCCCAAAGAAAATGAAAAATATTTTGCCTTGGTAAAAGTAGATAGAATAAACTTTGATGATCCGGAAAAATCAAAATTAAGGGTTAATTTTGATAACTTGACTCCATTATATCCGACAGAAAAATTAAATTTTGACATTATATGCGGTGACAAAGATTATACTACCAGAGTAATAGATTTAATCGCACCGCAAGGCAAAGGTCAAAGAGGTCTGATTGTAGCACCTCCGAGAACTGGTAAGACCGTAATGTTGCAAAATATAGCACATGCAATCGCAACCAATCATCCTGAATGTTACTTAATGGTATTATTGATAGATGAACGCCCCGAAGAAGTTACCGATATGACGCGTTCGGTTAAAGGCGAGGTTATATCATCAACCTTTGATGAACCTGCTTCAAGACATGTTCAAGTAGCCGAGATGGTTATAGAAAAAGCTAAAAGATTGGTCGAAAACAAAAAAGATGTTGTTATTTTACTGGATTCCATTACTCGTTTAGGCCGTGCTTATAATACGGTAATTCCATCATCTGGTAAAGTTTTAACCGGTGGTGTTGATGCCAATGCTTTACAAAGACCAAAAAGACTTTTAGGTGCAGCCAGAAATGTAGAAGAAGGCGGATCTCTGACTATTATAGCCACTGCTTTGATTGATACCGGATCAAGAATGGATGAAGTAATTTTCGAAGAATTTAAAGGTACCGGTAACTCAGAAATAATTTTGGATAGAAAATTAACCGATAAGAGATTATTCCCGACCATTGATATAACTCGTTCCGGAACTCGTAAAGAGGAACTTTTGGTTGATAGAGATACATTAACCAAGATGTGGGTACTGCGTCGTGTATTAATGCAAATGGGCATGACAGATGGTATGGAATTCTTGCTTGATAAATTAAGAGTAAGCAAAGATAACAAAGATTTCTTTGCTAATATGAATTCTTAAAAATAAAAAATAAGTTTCTTTCTTGCGAAAGAAACTTATTTTTTAGTAACATACAAAGTAGAAAAAATAGAACAATAAAAGAAAAACAACAGGTGAGATAATCCTATTCTTATAAAATTTCTTATATTCTCCTACAACTTCCCCTTCATCGGTTATTGTTCCGTCCCAGTCAGTCACCGATTCAAAATCATTAAACCCTAAAAAACTACCTATCCTTGGGGCATACATAAAAATTTCAATAACCAAGAATGTGGTTATAAATGATAAAAAAATGTTTATACCGCAAAGATATAAATACAAATCGGCAGACAACAAAGACCACATTAGTCTGATATTTACAGGTTTTAATTTTATTAAAGTGTACCTTTGACCAATAAAAATGGTTGCAAATACAATAGCACTGAATATTTTTACATCCAGTCTCTCTATAAAAAACAAACCTGCTAACCAAGCGGCAACAAAAATCACTATTAAAGTGATTAACAAAATAAAATTTTTCTTTTTCATAAGTAAAAAATTTAAAATTAGACAATTAATAATATTTAATTATAAGTGTATTATTAGAAAAATTTTTATTTTTTTCAAGAAATTTTATATTTTTGATAAAATAAAGTTTTTAACATCAATCATATTATCAAAAATATTTTGAATATTAAGTTTTCTGATTTCATTTATGTATTGCGGCGTACTATATTTTACAAAAGCAACAACATTCATTTTAGCCTTTTGAGCGGCAATAATTCCGGGGATTGAATCTTCGACAACTACACAATCTGATGAATTAAAACCAAGAGTATCGGCAGCCAACAAAAAGATATCAGGTTCAGGTTTTCCGTACTTAACCAAATCAACCGTAAAAACCTTTTCCGGCGGAAAATATTTTTCAATACCGACTTGTTTAATTTTCAATTCGGTTTTAGCAAAAGTGCCTCCGGTGGCAATGCATTGTTCAAAATCGTTTATTTTAAAAATTTCTTCAATACCGTCGGTTAAAGCAACACCTTGTTTTAATTTTTGCATATCAAGCCTAAGAGCTTCATTCCAAAAATCATCAGATATGTTAATTCCCATTTTTAGCAATACGGCTTTTTTATCTTTATCGCTAAGACCGCCGATATTTTTATTTGCGGTTTCAAAATTCCAATTGAGGTTAAAATATTTATTGAGCAGGTCCATTCTTGATAAGACCCATAACTTTTCTGTATCGGCAATTACACCGTCAAAATCCCAAATTATTAATTTTTTCATTTTTACCCCAAAAAAATCGATTAATTCTAAAGGCCGTACGGAGGTTTTTCGATTAGTCTACGATACTTTTATTAAAAAAACATAAATCATCTCTCAGAAGTCAAAAAAACGGCTTTTTTTTGGAGTCGTTTTTAAAACTTGCTTTAATAAAACAATCTCGTTATAAAAAAGCAATAAAAGGAGAGAAAAAGTGACAAACCAAACTATTTATGCCTTATCGACGGTTTACGGAAAATCTGGTGTTGCCGTAATCAGAATTTCCGGAGCCGAAGCACTAAAAGCAGTTGAACTGATGACCGATATTGATATAAAAAACATCAAACCGCGTTATGCTTATTTTTCAAAATTGCATAATTTGGATAGAACCGAAAATTTGGATGAGAGTTTGGTTTTGTATTTTAAGGCTCCTAATTCTTTTACCGGAGAAGACATTGTTGAATTTCAAACTCATGGTTCCAAGGCTGTAATAAGTTCGGTTATGAATTGTTTGTCGCAAATTGAAGGTTTTCGTATGGCCGAACCGGGAGAATATTCCAAACGCGCTTTTTATAATGGTAAAATGGATTTAACCGAAGCAGAGGGTTTGGCTGATTTAATAGATTCCGAAACTTCAGAACAACAAAAATATGCTATGCGGCAGATGGAAGGCGGATTAAAGAATTTATACGAAAATTGGCGTTCCGAACTGGTAAAGATATTATCTCATTTGGAGGCATATATAGATTTTCCCGATGAAGACATTCCTTCTTCGGTAATAGATAATATGAATAACACTGTATTTAAACTAGAAAATAGCATAAAAGAACATTTGAACAGTGATTCTATAGGAGAAAGATTACGCGAAGGTTTCAGAGTGGTAATTGTCGGAGCCCCCAATGCCGGCAAATCAAGTTTATTAAATGCCATAGTAAAAAGAGACGCGGTTATAGTTTCTGATATTGCCGGTACTACGCGCGATGCCATAGATGTCCATTTAGATTTGAACGGTTATCCGGTAATGTTTACCGATACGGCAGGTTTAAGAGAAACCGAAGAGGAAATAGAAAAGAAAGGTATAGACATAGCTTATGGCAAAATCCATGATGCAGACTTAGTAATATGTTTATTTGATGCTTCATCAGACACGGTTCAAGTGTTTGATAAAATAAGAGATTCGTTAAAAGGTAAGGCTATTTTTGTTGCTAATAAGAGTGATAAAATATCTTCGGAACAATGTTCAGAATTGGAAAAAGCGGGCTATTTGGTAATCTCTGCCAAACAAAAACAAGGAGTTGATAAGGTTTTACAGTCGATAACGCAAAATATCAAAGATCGTTTTACTTCAAACTCCAATCTTTTGATTACCAGAAACCGCTATCGCGAAGCCTTAAAAGATGTTTTGGAAAATCTGCAGAACTTCGGTTTTGACAAAGAGATTGAGTTGACGGCGGAAGATGTCCGTCTTGCCGCTCGAGCCTTAGGAAAAATCACCGGTAGGATAGAAGTTGACGAGATTTTAGATAAAATATTCGGTGATTTTTGTATTGGAAAATAAAAGTTTGTTAAATTTTGTAAAAAGGGTGTTCTGGTGACGCTCTTTTTTTATGCCTTTTATTGATTTATAAATTTTTTTGATTATAATGCCGGCAAGATTTAGGTAAAATTTTTTAAGGCCTTATAAAATGAAAGATTTTTACGATGTAATAGTTATCGGCGGCGGACACGCCGGATGCGAAGCTGCGGCGGCATCAGCTCGCATGGGAGCAGAGACGGCACTTGTAACCCATAAATTTGAAACAATAGGTGAAATGTCATGCAATCCGGCAATCGGCGGATTAGGCAAAGGACATTTGGTCAGAGAAATAGATGCTCTTGACGGTTTGATGGGCAGAGTAATTGATAGGGCCGGTATACAGTTTCGCATGCTCAATGCATCTAAAGGACCGGCGGTAAGAGGTCCCAGAGCTCAGGCTGATCGCGAATTGTATAAAAAATATATGCAAGAAGCTTTATCAGAACAAAAAAATCTTGATATAATTGAGGCAGCGGCAGAAGGTTTAATTTTTGCCGAAGACAAAGTTTGCGGAATTATTTTGGCCGATAATAGCGAGATAAAAGCCAAAGCAGTAGTTCTCACCACCGGAACATTCCTCAACGGCGTAATGTTTACCGGACACGAAGCAACCGTTGGCGGCAGAGTTGGAGAAGTTTCTTGCGGAGGCATAACACCGTATTTAAAGCAAAAAGGGCTAAAAGTCGGTCGTCTCAAAACCGGCACCCCTGCCAGACTTGACGGCAAAACCATAAATTGGGATATATTAGAAAGACAAGACGGAGATGAAGTACCCTGCCCTTTTTCTTTTTTAACCACCGAGATTACAACACCGCAAATAAGTTGTTATATAACTCATACCAATGAGAAAACACACAAAATAATCCGCGATAATTTTTCAAAATGTGCGCTGTTTTCCGGCTTGATAACCGGTATTGGGCCGAGGTATTGTCCCAGTATTGAAGATAAATTAGTAAAATTTGCCGACCGTACCAGCCACCAAATTTTCTTGGAGCCTGAAGGATTAAATACCGATGTTGTCTATCCTAACGGAATATCAACCTCTTTGCCGGCAGATGTACAAGATGCTTTTATACACACCATAAGAGGTTTGGAAAATGTCAAGATTTTACGTCCGGCCTATGCTATTGAATACGACTATGTCGATCCCAAAGAATTAAATCATTGTTTGGAAACCAAAAAGATTTCCGGATTATTTTTAGCCGGTCAGATTAACGGTACTACCGGCTACGAAGAAGCCGCAGCTCAAGGTTTATTAGCCGGTATCAATGCAGCTCTCAAAGCCAAAGACGGCGGAGAATTTGTTATTGACCGAAGTGAAGCCTACATTGGAGTAATGGTAGATGATTTAATCACCAAGGGTGTCGATGAACCATATCGTATGTTTACTTCGCGTTCGGAGTATCGATTATTTTTGCGTTCGGACAATGCCGACATGCGGCTAACCGAAAAAGGTTATGAAATAGGTTGTGTTTCAAAATCAAGATACAGTGTATTTAAAGCTAAAAAACAAGCCGTTTCCGTTTTCAAAAAGTTTAGTGAAGAAACTTTGGTAAGCTACGATGTTCTGGAAGATAACAATATAAATGTTAAGAGGGATGGCAGTAAACGCACCTTATTTAATATTCTTTCATATAACGATGTTTCACATGAAACAATATGTAAAATGTTTCCTGAAGTTGCCAAAATTCCTCTGGATGTATATGAACAAGTTGAAATAGAAGCCAGATATTCCGGCTACATAAAAAGACAACTTGCGGATATTGAAGTCTTCAAAAAAGACGAGAATTTGAGAATAAGAGAAGATATAGATTATACCAAAATCGGCGGACTTTCACGCGAGATGACAAGCAAGCTGTCAGCTGTCCGTCCGGCAACCATAGGTGAAGCCTCTCGCATTCCGGGAGTAACTCCGGCAGCTATCACCGCACTTTTAGGATACATCAAAAAATGAGTTACCCAGACATAACAACAGCCATCTCACTGTGGCAAGAAAGCATAAGCGGAAACTGTTCATGGAACAAAGAAAAAAGCAGAGAATATATATATCACACAAACGGAGTTGGAGATGCCGCCTTTAAAATAGCGGAGCACTGTGGCATGAATAGCGAAAAAGCCTATGCTTTAGGATTGTTACATGATTATGGTAAAATTCAAAACGAAAAAGAGAGTGGTATTGCACATTTTATATATGGCTATAACGAAATGTTAAAAAAAGGATGGGATGAAGTAGCTAAAATTTGTATTACTCACTCTTTTCCCAACCAACATATCGATTTTGCCAGATATCCCAAGTATAACCAAAAAGATTTACAATCTGCTCAAGATATAATATCAACCGTGCAATATGATGATTATGACCGTCTTGTTCAGCTTTGCGATATGTTTTTTGAGGGCACAAAAAAGATGTCTATTACACAGCGCATAGCAGGAATTCAACTGAGATACAATCTTCGAAAAACGCAAACAGATGAACTTGAAAAATATGCTCTCGCCAACAAAAAATATTTTGATGAAAAATGCGGCTGCGATATTTATAAAATTTTAGACATGTAAAGAAAATATTAAACAAAAGCTCATAATATCTCCCATTGTTAAATAATGAGAGAATATACATGCAAAAGTTTAGCTACCACAGTCATACCAACTTTGCCGGAATATTTGACGGCCGCAACACTGCCGACGAAATGATTTCCGCGGCCGAAACTTTTGGTTTTGAAGAATTTGGTATCAGCAATCACTTTATTTACCACCCTACCATTGCTAAAATTCCGTTTATTCATACGCAAATGTTTGGGGATATAAATAAACTAATTGATGTATACAAGCAAAATTATGAGGATATCGACAAGGCTGCCGAGCAGCATAATATAAAAGTTCTCAAAGGAATGGAGGTTGACTTCTTTCCGTCAGCAAAGTGGCGCAATAGTTTTGAAAAGGCGATAAAAGAACTCAAGCCGGATTATATAATCGGAGCCACGCATTTTATCAGAAATTCCGATGAAAGTTTCATGTGTAACATATATCACTTAAACAATCTTCCGGAAAGTATTACTGCGGAAGAAAAAGAAGATTTGTTGCGAAACTATTGGCTAAACACCGAATCAAGCGTAAAAAGCGGGTATTTTGATTTTATTGCTCATTTTGACTACTGCTGCCAATTTGATTTATGCGTAACGGACGATTGGAATGAATATAAATACAAAGTAGTAGAAGCCTTATCTGCAACCGGCACTGCCTGTGAAGTAAACACAAATGGCTTAAGGCGTATCGGTCGCCCCTACCCTGATTGGTGGCTGGTCAAAGAAATGATAAAGCAAGATATTCCTTTGTTGATTAGCGATGATTCTCATTTTGCGAATCATGTTGGTTCGTATTTTGCCGAAGTTGAGAAAAAATTATCCGAATTAGGTTGTGAGAATCGTTTTTCTTTTCATAAATAGATTCAAATATCACTGTTTAAGTAATTGAAAATGTAGCTGTTTTTGTTTTTATTAAAAATGGTGTTTATAAGTCGGTTTTTTATGTTTTAAATTTTTCATAATTTTTATAAAAATAAGTTATGAAAAATTTAGCAGAAAAATACAATGTTTCATGTGAAACAATCGACCAATTAAAAATCTACCAGTCGTTACTTAATGAGTGGCAGCAGAAGTTTAATTTGGTTAGTAGTTCAAGCTTGAACGATGCTTGGAATAGGCATTTTCTTGACTCTTTACAGCTTGTGCAGTACTTGCCTCAACAAGCGGAAACTCTGGTTGATTTTGGCTCTGGCGCTGGGTTTCCTGGAATGGTTGTTGCTATCGCCTCAAAAAAAAGAACGCCGTATTTAAAAGTTACGCTGGTTGAAAGTATAAAAAAGAAAACGCTGTATTTAAATGAGGTGGCATTGCAAACATCTACCGATGTCGAAATAATCAACGACAGAATCGAAAATATAAAGAACCGTAAATTTGATGTCATCACATCAAGAGCAATGACCAAACTTTCAGATTTGCTCAAATATGCCCTGCCCTTCTGCCATCAAAAAACCGTTTGTATTTTTCCCAAAGGCCAAAACTACGCTCAAGAGCTAAATGAGGCACACAAGCAATGGAAATTTAAATGTCAAATAGAGCCAAACGATTTTTCTGCCGAAGGCAAAATTTTGATAATAACCGATATATCAAAGAAAAAAGGAGGAAATAAATGCCAAGAATTTTAGTAGTTGCCAACCGCAAAGGCGGTGTCGGTAAAACCACAACCACGGTTAATGTAGCCACGGCAATGGCTGCGGCCGGAAAAAAGGTTTTGGTAATCGACCTCGATCCACAAGGCAACGCCTCAACTTCAATGGGAGTTGATAAAAAAGGCAGTATGCCGTCTTCATATGATGTTCTGTTGGGTACTCGCCGCCTTACCGACGCGGTTGTTTGGACCGAAATACCAAATTTTTCAATCGTGCCGTCATTTCCGGATTTGGCTGCCGCCGAAATAGAATTGGTTGATGTTGAAAAACGCGAATTTGCACTCAAAAAAGCTTTATGTAAAGAAGCAGTTAATTATGATTATATTCTCATAGACTGTCCGCCGTCATTAAGCCTTATAACCGTTAATGCATTGGTTGCTGCAGACGCCGTTATTGTTCCGTTGCAATGTGAATTTTTAGCTCTTGAAGGTGTATCTGACCTAATTCGCAACATAAATGTCATTAAGAAAAACTTCAACCCTTCATTGGTTTTGCAAGGTGTTGTTCTAACCATGTATGACAAACGCAACAACTTAACTCAAATGGTTGAAGATGATGTCAGAAACTTTTTTGGCAAAAAAGTATATGATACCGTCATTCCGCGTAATGTTCGGATATCAGAAGCTCCATCACATGGTAAACCTGTTTTGATTTATGATTTTAAATGTCCGGGGTCACAAGCTTACATTGGTCTTACCAAAGAAGTATTAAAAAGAGAAAGAGAGTTAATCGCATGCTAGAAGAAAACAAAAAAAAGAGCTTAGGTCGTGGACTTGAAGCCCTGCTTGGCGAAATGAGCGAGGATATTGCAGGTAGCGAAACCACGCACCAAAAGGCAGATAATAACATAAATATTAATGACATTCGCATTAGTAATTATCAACCGCGTAAAGATTTTGATGAAGATGCAATAAATGCTTTGGCCGATTCCATCAAGGAAAAAGGGGTATTGCAACCGCTTATTGTTCGCAAAACCGCAGATGGATATGAACTTATTGCCGGTGAAAGAAGATTAAGGGCTTCCAAAATTGCCGGTTTGACCGAAGTACCGGTAATTATAAAAGAGCTTTCTGACAACGAAGTTTTGGAGATAGCACTTATTGAAAACCTCTTGCGTGAAAATTTATCGGCCATAGAAGAAGCTAATGCTTATCAAAAATTGATAGACAATTTTTCACACACCCAAGAAAAAATTGCCTCTACCGTTGGTAAATCTCGCAGTTATATTGCCAACACTCTAAGACTTTTGAGTCTGCCGGAAAAAGTTCAAGAAATGGTAAGCCAAGGCAAATTGTCAGCCGGACATGCTCGTTGTTTGGTAGGGTTGGACAATGCCGAAGCTTTGGCCGAAAAAATAATTAAAGAGGATTTAAATGTTCGCGACACCGAAGCTCTTGTTGCAAAACAAAAAGAAGCCCCGGATGCAAACAATAAAAAACCTCGTCCGCAAAAAAGCGGAGATATTTTGGATATTGAGCAAAACTTGAACAAAAATTTAGGCTTGCGCATAAAAATAACCCCCAACAAACAAGGTGGCGGTAAAGTTGTTTTACAATATGCCTCTGTTGCCGAACTTGATATGATTATAAATATTCTAGAGCAAAAAAAACCGGCAGAAATTAATTTGCAGAACACTGTATTTAAAGCTCCGGAAGCTTCCAATGAAAAATTTTCAATCAAATTTGTAGATTAAATGAAAGGATAAAAAATGACTATTCTGGAAAAAATGTTGGATACCTGTGCCAAAGCAGGCTATTCAACCACAAAAAATGTTGAAAAAATTGCACGCGCCAAGCAAATGATGTTTGGTGAGGAAGAATGGCAAAGATGTCCTTGCGACGGACAAAATCCCAAAAGATTTTGTATTTCCGAAACATGCAAAGCAGATATCGAACGCGACGGTGAATGTCATTGCCATTGCTACTGCAAAAAATAACAAAAAATAGGGCTTCGCAAAAGAAGCCTTTTTTATTGCCGTTTACATTATTTTTACTTAATATGACATAGAATCAGACTAGCCGATAAAATAACCGTAAAAGAGGGTAAGATAATGATTAAAAAAATACTTTTCGGAGCCGCCGCGCTGTTTTTTATTTTTGCTGGCGGAGTCGGGACACAAAGTGACAGTACATTACTGCAAGGCGGCGGTTTTTTAGGAATTATCATAGGTCTTGTTGTTCTTTACATATTTGCTAAAATGGCTTGGCGAGCCATAGGATGCCTACCGTCACTGATAATTTTACTTGCTGTTATATTTTTTATTCTCTATGCCATAGGAGCATTAAAAGACGGAATTGGCGGCATAGGCGATAATATAAGAACATTTTTGGGGCAGGGCGTTAAAACTTCATCAGAGGTTATAGCTAATGCAGATGTTGCAAGCGATGAAAACAGCAAATCCGAAGAAAACGGGGTGGTCAATCTGGTAGGAGAAGATATGCACCCGATAATTACCGAAAATATGGGAGATATTTTGCCTTCAAAAGCCACAAAAAAGAAGCAAAAAAGCAACGAATTTAATCCACTAAACTATCCTTACACAATTGGTATAACCAGAGTAATTAACGGAGATACATTAGCACTCGGCGGCAGAGCAATAAAGCTTTACGGAGTTGCCGCACCATATAAGTCACAAACTTGTGCTGATTCTTCAGGCAAAGGCTACAAATGCGGACAACAATCAATATCTTGGCTGAGTAACTGGCTTGCGGATAATGATGTAAAATGCCATATTTTATCAGAAGACGACCGCGGTAATGCTTATGGTGTATGTATGTTAGGACCTTATGATATTGGAGCAGCTTTGGTAAATGCCGGCTGGGCTGTAGCAGATACCAGACAGACCAAAATATATGTACCGTATCAAGAACAAGCCGTAGCCAATCGTCGCGGCTTATGGCAAGGAGAATTTTATATGCCTTGGGATTGGGAAAAGATTCAAGCCCGCAAAGCCAATGTAAAAATAATTAACAAGAAAAGTAACAGCGGCCGTCGCAAAGTTTGGTTTAATCCTTTTGAGTAATAACATGAAAAAAACATTTACCACCAAAACCGAAGCAGAAACGATATCTCTTGCCTCTCAGATTGCAAAAATTGCCAAAAGGGGAGATGTTTTTGCTCTGTACGGAACACTAGGCATGGGAAAAAGTGTTTTTGCCAGGGGTTTTATACAAACTCTTTGTCAAGCCGAAGAAGTTCCAAGTCCGACTTTTACCTTAGTCCAAGAATATGATGCTCCTGAATATTCAATATATCACTTTGATTTATATCGGCTAAAATCACCCGATGAAGTTTTTGAGCTTGGTTTTGAAGAAGCTGTTTATGGAGGGGTTAGTCTGATAGAATGGCCGGATAAAGCCGGTTCTTGGTTGCCGCGAGATATCTTTAAGGTCGAATTTGTACCAAACGGCAAAAATCGTTTAATAACAATCAGTTGCGATTCTCAAGAGAAGAGTAATCGTTTGGAAAAAATAAAATGAATATTCATGCGTCCTGCATAAATTTTAAGAAAAAAGGCATCTTGCTTTTGGGCGATTCCGGCGCCGGAAAATCAGAAATGTGTTTACGCCTAATCTTTGAGCACGGGGCTGTTTTGGTTGCCGATGACCGTGTAGATATAGTCATTAAACAGCAAAAAATTTATGCTTCCGCACCGCAAATTCTAGAAGGATTACTTGAAGTCAGGGGGATAGGTATTATCAAGCTTAAATACTGTCGCAGAAGCAAAATAGATATGGTTGTAAAACTTACTAATCAAAAAATAGAACGACTGCCGGAAAAAGAGTTTTATGTTTTTGAAGGTATAAAAATACCGCAAATAAGTATAAATCCGCAAGAAGTAGCCGCTCCGATTAAAATTTTAGCCGGATTAAGTTTGCTGTGAGGATTTGGCAAATCGCGGTTGATTAATTACAAGGCGAGTATTAATATACATGCAAATTTTTAATTTCAATATCAGGAAATTAGCATGATCATATTAAGAAAAATCGAGAATTTTTTGCGTCGCCAAGGAAAGCCTTTGGTTAATTTTATCTTTAAGGTTGGTGAGCTTTTCATTTTTATTAGCCAAACGGTTTATAATTGCTTCACGCCGCCGTTTTATTGGCGTAATTTTACCAGACAAGTCATCGACATGGGGTTTTATTCGTTACCGGTTGTTGGATTGACAACTATTTTTGCCGGTATGGTTATAGCCTTGCAAAGTTACTCTGGTTTTGCCTCAGTCGGAGCCGAGAGTATGGTCGCCAGTGTTGTATTAATATCTGTAACCCGTGAATTGGCTCCGGTTTTATCGGCATTAATGGTTGCCGGTCGTATCGGAGCGGCTATGGCTGCCGAAATTGGTACCATGCGTGTAACCGAACAGATAGATGCTCTCACCACTCTTTCAACCAACCCGTTCAAATATCTGGTTTCGCCGAGAGTTTGGGCCGGTTTGGTTGTAATGCCTATTCTGGTGTTAATTGGTGATGTAATCGGAATTTTTGGCGGTTATGTAGTAGGAGTATACAAATTAGGTTTCAATCCCGCCAATTATATTAACGCCACTTTAGACGAGTTGCAAGCTCTTGATATTACAACCGGTGTAGTAAAAGCGGCTGTTTTTGGCTTTATAATTTCATTAATGGGATGTTATAACGGCTACAAATCAAAGGGCGGAGCTCAAGGGGTAGGTGAGGCCACAACCAACGCGGTTGTATCATCTTCTATTTTAATTTTGATATTCAACTATATCGTAACCGAACTATTCTTTTCCAGATAAAAGGTGAGCCAAATGTCCGAAGTAAAAATTAAATTAAGAAATGTAAGTAAATCGTTTGGTAAGAAGGTTGTTTTACGCAACCTCAACCTAGATGTTTACAAAGGAGAATCTTTAGTTGTTATTGGGGGTTCTGGTACCGGAAAATCTGTTTTGATAAAATGCATTCAGGGTCTTTTAACACCTGAGGATGGTTCCATATTGGTTGACGATCAAGAAGTTGTAGGCATTGATGAAAAAGACAAAGAAGCTTTGCATTCTAAAATGGGAATGCTTTTTCAGGGCGGAGCCCTGTTTGACAGTTTAAGCGTGTGGGAAAATGTTGCTTTTGATTTGATAGAGAACAAGGGGTATAACAAAAAAGACGCTCGTAACGAGGCTATAAGAGTATTGCGTTCGGTCGGTCTAGACCCCGATGTTGCTGACTTATCGCCGGCAGAACTATCCGGCGGTATGCAAAAGCGCGTAGGTTTGGCCAGAGCCATAATATCGCGTCCGGAAATCATCTTTTTTGACGAGCCGACAACCGGTCTTGACCCGATAATGGCCGATGTAATCAACGATTTGATAGTTGAATCGGTAAAAGGTTTGGGTGCAACCGCTCTTACCATTACGCATGACATGGCTTCGGCTCGAAAAATAGCTGATCGCGTAGCCATGCTATATAAAGGCGAAATCATATGGCAAGGAACGGTTAAAGATTTGGATAAAACCGATAATCCCTATGTTGTGCAATTTATTAACGGTCGCTCGCAAGGACCGATAAAAACGGGAGTTTAACTTTGGTAAAAAAAGAGCTAAAGCAATACATCTGTCAAAACTGTGGTGCTGTTTATCCCAAATGGCAAGGAAAATGCGATACCTGCGGTGAATGGAACACCATTATTGAAGAAATAGTCGGCGGCGGTGGTTTTTCTAATTTTAATCCTCGCAAAAGCAAGGGCCGCGAGATAGAGTTTTTTGCATTAAGCGGAGCACAAGAGCAACTTGATAGGCTTTCTACCGGTATCAAAGAATTAGACAGAGTTTGCGGCGGCGGCTTGGTATCAGGCTCGGTAATATTGGTTGGCGGCGATCCCGGAATAGGTAAGTCAACACTACTTTTGCAAGCCTGTGCCAAAGTTGCCGACTTACCGTCGCACCCCGAAGTTTATTATATTTCAGGAGAAGAGGCTGTAGATCAGGTCAGATTAAGAGCCAAAAGACTGGGACTGGAAAAATCTCCGGTAAAATTAGCTTCCAGTACCGAAATAAAAGATATCGTCACCACGCTTGAAAAATCAAATGCCCAAGTAGTTATAATCGATTCTATTCAAACCATGTTCTTAGATGAAGTTGAATCAACTCCCGGCAGTGTAACCCAAGTCAGAGCCTGTAGTTACGAATTGATAAAACTGGCCAAACGCAAAGGTTTTACATTGTTTTTGGTCGGACATGTTACCAAACAAGGCGAGATTGCGGGTCCTAGGGTGTTGGAGCATATGGTCGACACGGTATTATATTTTGAAGGCGAGAGGGGACATCATTTCCGCATCTTGCGTGCGGTTAAAAACCGCTATGGAGCTACCGATGAAATCGGTGTTTTCGAAATGCAAGACAAAGGTTTGGTAGAGGTTGCCAATCCTTCGGCATTATTTTTAGCTGAAAGACAAGGTAATGTTTATGGCTCTTGCGTTTTTGCCGGTATCGAAGGATCAAGACCGGTTTTGGTAGAAATACAAGCGCTTGTCAGCCCTACCAGCTATGCCAGTCCCAAGCGGGCGGTTGTAGGCTGGGATTCCAACCGTTTAGCTATGGTTTTGGCTGTTTTGGATGCTCGTTGCGGTATGAACTTAAGCTCCCAAGATGTTTATCTAAATATTGCCGGCGGTCTAAGAATCTCTGAACCTGCAGCCGATTTGGCGGTTGCTTTGGCCGTAATTTCTTCATTAAACAAAAAGACCTTACCTGCCGATATGGTTGTTTTCGGCGAAATCGGTTTGTCAGGGGAGATTAGGGCGGTTTCACAACCTTCATTGCGGTTGAAAGAAGCTAAAAAACTCGGTTTTCACAGTGCCATAATTCCGCAAGGCCGCTCAACCGACAAAAAATACTCGGTTGAGATGGATTTGCATGAAATGGGTAATGTTCAAAGATTAATAAACTTACTTAACTAGGAAACAACGATGTATCAGCTAAACAATCTGGATGTAATTATTTTGATAGTAGTTGCCATATCGGCACTGATAGCTCTAAACCGCGGTTTAATTAAAGAAGTTTTATCAATAGTAGGCTGGGTTTTAGCCACGGCATCAATAATTTACCTGCTGCCGGTATTCTTGCCCATAACCAAAAATTTTGTATCCAGCGGTCTTTTAGCCGGTATTTTAACCACATTAATCATCTTTGTGGTATTTTTCATTATTTGGATTTACTCAACCAGCAGTATTGTAGGCAAAATTCGCACCAGTAAGCTCAATGGACTGGATAGATTTCTAGGCTTGTTTTTTGGTATTATGCGCGCTTTTTTGCTGGTTATATTATTTAATATAATGGTTAGTTGGATTATCCCCGAAGATAAGCAATCCGATGTTTTAAGAGAGTCTAAATACTACCAACTTGCGGGTTCTTTTGCCAAACCTTTAGAAGAGATGATACCGCAAGAAACTCTTGATTTAATAAAAGAGAAGACTCAAGCCTTGAGCGCCGAAGAGCCGTCTAAAGCAGATGAAGAAAAAAACAGCTCGTCGGAACTCTTTGAAAAACTAGCCCGCCCGCAAATCAAAAAAAGTGTAAAGAAGCAGGTATCAAAAATCAGCGAAGACATAGGCTACCACCAGTCTGAACGCGAAGATTTAGATCGCTTGATAGACAGTGTAGAATAGTCTAAACTCAGAAGTTATATGTCAAATCGAAAGATGCCGACCATTCGTTATACTCATCACCGAAGGTATAGTCAGCATTGGCGCCGATAGCCCAATGATCTGTTAGCTGATAATTCGCCCCTACCTCCATATTTCCTAATGTGCGGTCTTTTGTACCCTCTAAGGTTAAGCCGTCGCTAAAACGCACATCTTGCTCGGAATTAAAGGTCTGTATGATTGATGGTTTAACATAAATCTGAGCTAATGCACCATCACCATAGGTAACATTTTTAGCAAATTTTACACCCAATTCAATCTCGGCATAGTTCACATCATCATAATCAACTGACTTACCGGCATTATCGCCAAATCCGTCAAGATTCAGCATTTCATATGTAACTCTCAAGTTAGGCTCAATAGATATACCTTTAATCTCATTAAAGATATAAGAAACATCTACACTGGCACCCAAAATACTACCGTCGGTATCGGCAGTAACGCCATCATCCGAAGAAAAGTCGGCTTTTAAAACCTCACCATATATAGCAGCCACTGTCGATAAGTGATTTTTATCCATTCTGTAGAAAACACCGGCTAAATAGCTATCAATTGAGGTTTCGGCAGAGCCGTTAAAATTATATTTATCGGAGTTTCCGCTAAAATCATAAGAACCGTTTCTTACTGAAGCGATAATACCCACCTTATGAGTTCCGTCAGAGATTAAATCTAATCCTGCATCAACACCGGTAATTTCCGCATCATAATTTAGAGGATAATCAATATTAGCTTTGGCAAATACAGGAGAAACAAAAGCCGACAGCTGAGCTGTTTCCGGTTTGCAAAAAGCAGTATTTGAAAGAGGGGTTTCTTGTAGACATTTTCTTACTTTGAGGCGGTTTGGAGCAATATTTTTTCTCAAATCGGCAACCAAAGAACGATTTTGCATTAAAGCATTTTCCAACAAACCGGCATAAGCGGCTACCTCGCTCATAATATTAGTTGAATAAGCATACCATTTATTATCTCTGTTTACCGTATCCCATGCATAAGAACTTCCGTCTACACGCCAAATATTGAAATCAGCCGCCGTACTCGTATCATCGTTTTGTGCATCAACAAACAAAATCTCGCCATTGCTCATGCTGTCGGATGAAGCAAATAGATGGACATTTGTATTTCCTTGAACATCACCATTTATGGTTAAAATATCAGCCGATCCGGCATTAGGGTTCACTTTCAACTTAAGCATACCATTATTTGAAGTGTAATTACCGTCAATGGTAAGGTTATTGTTTGCATCTGCTGACGCGATATTCAACAAGCCGCCGTTAATAAGGTTTCCTGTTATGGTAAGGTTTTGATTTGCAGTAGAAAGAGTTACATTTTCACCAAGATTTATATTGCTGTCTGCATTAAGAGCAAGATTGCCATATAAAGAGATTGTTGTTGGATATAGCTCCGGATTTTCCGCAAGCAATGCAAGGTTGTCAAATCCTGTTATCTCCGTAGCTCCCGTTCCGATTTCAAAATTGCCGTTTTTGAGAGTTATGGAAGTATCACTAGCCGTAGTTGCAAAACTATTTCCCAAAGCGGAATTTACACCACCATCCAAAGTAATATCACCGCCAACATTTTGTGCAAAATTTTGATAATCAAACCCGCCGGTTAGTTGTGCTTGGTTTGATAAGACGGTATTTCCTTGCAAAACCACACCGGCTTCAAGATCAATAATAGCACCGTTAAGAGCGTTAAAATTATTAAAAACGGCGCCGGTTTTACCACTCAGAGTTCCGCCGTTTTCAACGGAAACATTTTTTGCAGTACCAAAAATTTCAGCGGTAGCAGTTTGAGAGATTGATGCGTTTTCAAGGTTAGAAGAATTATGCATTGTGAGAGATCCGCCGGTCATACTAAGATTTGTTAATAAGGAATTATTAGCAGCTGAAATCAACCCATCAGAAATTTCAAGATTGTTGATGGTTCCTCCGGTTTCTAAATAAGTCTCACCATTGGATATCGTTAATCCGTTAACCGTTCCGCCGTTTTGGACATTAATCCAACCGGAATTTTGCACCACCTCATCGGCTACACCACTCACAAAAAGATTGCCGTTTTCATTTACGGTCACACCTTTTGCATTTCCGAATGCTTGCACGGTAATTTTTCCGGTATTTGTAATTTCGGAGCCGCTTACGATTAAGTTACTTGCGTTTCCGGAGGCTTGAATTTCGACATATCCACCACCGTTTACAACCGTTCCGTCAGAAAATCCGTTGTTTGCCACATAAAAATTACCACCTTGGTTCACAGTAGTATTGGTTACATGTCCGTTATTGAAAACCGAAAAGTTGCCGCCCGAATTAACAATTGTCCCATCAGCGGTGGCTTCTTGTTCTATTCCAAGTTGCGGATATCCGGCATGTAGTTCATAGTTATCATATGTTCCGGAAGCGTAGTTTTCTGCCAAAACATTCGCTGAATGCAAGCTCAAAAAGGTTGTGGTTAATAAGAATAACGAACTTTTTTTAGACAACATTAGAAGAATCCTCCGAATCGCTTATAAGTCGATTCTAGGAAAAAAATATTAACAAAATATTTATGATTCATCTTTATGATTCGCGGAGTCCGCAAAAAGTCGATTCTTTTTAAGCTTTTAGCGTTTAATTACAAGACTTTTCTGGAATTAAGAGCCAGCTGAAGAGTACCCTCGTCCATATAATCAAGCTCAGCGCCCATAGGAATACCTTGTGCCAGAGTAGTAATTTTAAGATTGTAATCCTTAAATTTAGAAAACAGGTAGTGAGATGTAATTTGTCCGTCTATGGTGGCAGGCAAAGCCAAAAGCAACTCTTTTACCTCTCCCAAGGCCACTCTTTTTTCCAAGTTGTCTATATTTAAGTCTTCTGGTACAATGCCTTCCATGGCCGATAAAACGCCGCCCAAGACATGATATTTTCCCTTAAAGAGTGAAACCCTTTCCATAGCCCACAAATCGGCAACATCGCGTACTACGCAAATAATCGAATTATCGCGGTTTGGCGACGAACAAATCGGGCAGGGGCTTACGGTATCAAAATTTCCGCAGATTTCGCAGGTTTTAATATTCTGTGCCACATTGTTTAATGCGGCAATCAAAGGTTCAAAAGCGGTCTCTCGTTTATTTAAGAGGTGCAAAACAATTCTTCGTGCCGAACGCGAGCCGAGAGAAGGTAGCTTAGCAATTTGCTTTATCAGAACTTCAATATCTTTTCCTGCCATATTAACCCCTTAGAACGGTAACTTCATACCACCTAAATTTAGCCCTCCGGTCAAAGCCGAAACGCTTTCGTTCATTTTTGCATCAACCTTGTTTTTAGCATCATTATAAGCGGCTAAAATCAAATCTTCTAAAATATCATTTTCGTCAGGATTAAGCAAAGATTTATCAATATTGAGCCTGATCATATCAAATTTGCCGTTAAGAGTTATTTTTACCAAGCCGCCGCCGGAAATTCCTTCAACTTCTTCTTCAGCCAATTTAGCTTGTTCTTCCTGCATTTTTTTCTGCATCATTTGAGCTTGTTTCATCAAATTTTGAATATTCATCATGATTAATTATCCTCATCAAAATAAGTGTTTTCTTCATAGAAGAAGGATGGTTCTTCTTCAGTATCTTCCTGACTTGCTATTTTTCTGGTCAATGTATCGATTTTAGCTCCTCGGAATTCGGCCATTATGGCTTTAACCAGGGGTAAATCCATCACATCTCTTTTCAATTCGCGGTCTTTTGCCGCTTCTTTGTCGGCCAGCGTTTCTCCCAAAGGGCCTTTTTGTATATTTATCTTCCACTTAATACCTGTTGCTTCGGTTAGGGTGTTTTGCAAATTGAGCAAGAAATCATTATTGATTTTCTCGCTGGTATTAACCGACATTTCACCGTTAGCAAATTGGTTAAAAGAGAAATCATTTTTGATGGAGTAAGCCATCATAATTTTTTTGTTTTCTACCAAAAAATCAACCATTTCCTCCGGTGATGAAAAAACGACCATTGCCTCGCCGTCATTGTCAACGTTCTTAGTCGCAAAAGAAACATTTTCGGTTTGTTTTAGGGCACTGTTGTCTAAGAAATTAGAGTTTTTTTTTAAGCCATCCAGAATCTCAGCCGGAGAGGGAAGATTAGCCGAAAAGGCAATTCTGATTAATATCATTTCCAGTGCATCGGCTTGTACCGGAGCAATATTAACCTCACTCAAGCCTTTAATCAGCATTTGCCAAATTTTAGAAAGAATGGCAATAGGAATATTTGGAGCCAAACGGTTGCAAAAATCTTTTTCGTTTTCTGACAACGCCGGACTTTTAAGTACTTCAGGCACAATTTTAACCTTAGCCAGCATATGAGTAAGATTAATTAAATCTTGCAGCAAGGTCAGAGGATTAGCTCCGTTTTGATGTTGATTGGCAAGGTTTTCCATAACCTTTTCCATATTTCCGCCGACCAAGGCTTCAAACAATTCAAAAGTCAAAGTTCTGTCAGCCAAGCCAATCATATTTTTTACAATATCGGTTCTAACTTCCCCGGCACCGAGCGAAATTGCTTGATCAAGCATTGACAATCCGTCGCGGCAAGAACCGTCGGCCGCTTTCGCAATCAGGTGCAAAGCCTCATCATCGGCTTTAAGGTTTTCTTTTTGAATAATGTTTTTGAAGTGATTAACCAATGTCTCTATAGAAAGTCTTTGCAAATCAAATCTTTGGCAACGCGATAAAATGGTAACCGGAACTTTTCTGATTTCGGTAGTGGCAAAGATAAAAACAACATGAGAAGGAGGTTCTTCCAAGGTTTTAAGCAAGGCGTTGAACGCCTGTTTAGAAAGCATATGAATTTCATCGATGATATATACTTTATAGCGAGCATTTGTAGGCTTATATCTTACCCCGTCCAAAATTTCTCTGATATCGTCAACGCCGGTTCTGGAAGCCGCATCAAGTTCCAACACATCAATATGACGAGATTCTGCAATGGCACGGCAGTTTTCACATATTCCGCAAGGGTTTACGGTAGCGCCGCCGGAAGCATCTTTTCCGGTGCAATTAAGTGCTTTAGCAATAATTCTGGCGGTGGTTGTTTTTCCGACACCTCTTATTCCTGTAAGAATATATGCGTGGTGCAGTCGATTATTTTTTATGGCGTTGGTAATAGTTTTAACCAATGCATCTTGTCCCAACAGCTCATTAAAATTCTGCGGACGGTACTTGCGTGCTAAAACTACATAATTTTCTTGTTTATCTTCAGCCATAAATCAACCTTATAAAAAATGGTGGAGGAAAAACGACCTTAGACTAAATCGTTACGGCTGCTTTCTTCCGAACCTGACCGGATTGGCGACCAGCTAACCCGCTCTCCTCCGCTAACATCATTAGCAAAAAACAGCACTCATTTCAAGACAAAATATATCCTACTCACTGATTTATTGCAACACCCATACTTTTGAGTTGTTGCCTGATAATTTCAGCTTCATTATTTTCCAAGTTTTCATTTTCCGTATATACCGGTTGGGAAATCATTTGCCCGTAAATTATGATTTGAGCCAATGCGGCATCTTTGCCGAAAATCTGTGGAGCTTTGTAATTTTCATCAAAGACGAACTCAGGTAAAGGTTCGGCAATGCTTTCAAAATAAGTATATCCGCTGTCGACCGGCACATTGCCTAAACGACTAACTTCAACAACACTGAGAGAGTGTTGATTCGAGCCATCTTTAAAAAATCTGATTTTACCGTTTATTCCGTTAAATCCGGCGGTATCGGTAATGTTCTCGTTAATATTTTCGGCTGTGGAAGAAGCTAACTGCGAAGCAATTGCAACCGCGTCGTAAGCTAAAGTATAAAGACTGCTGGGTCTTTCGTTAAAAATCATGTAATATTGCGTAGCAAAGTCAGAAGACTGATTTTTATCCAAAGCAGGGTACAAGCTTTTACTGAAAATAGCTTCATTATTTAGTCTAGAACCTTCCCACATTGAAGTGCCCAAAAACTGTACTTGCGGATAAGCCACATCATAATATGAGAACATTGCCACTGCCGCGGTCAGTTTGGCCCCGTTTTCGGCTATCAGCAAAGCATCAAACCCCACATCACCTAAGCCTTCGCGAGTTGAAAGTTTTTTTAGGTCATTAACGGCCCGCGTATCACCGGTATCTGCTTTTGACTGTAAAACGGCTTTGATTCTGGCAACATTGGCATGCCTTTTGTCATAGTTTGACATTTGCTTTGCCAGAGTTGAAAAATCTGATGTACCGGGTTTAAAAAAGCCTATTTTGGTAATTTCAACATTGTTTTTCTGTGCTGCTTTAACGGCTGCTTTAGCCACGGCAGCACCCGTTCCGTTATCAGGCAGCAAAAGGGCAAATCTCACGTGCCCTTGTTTTGCCGCATAAGAAATGATTCTATCGACCTGTTCTTCAACCAAAAGCCCCATTGAATATACGGTTGGTTGCAAAACTTCTTGAGCCGTAGAAAAAGCAATAACCGGAATTCCACGATAGATTGTTTCATTAGAAATAGCCTGAACTTCCTGACTTTTTAGCGGCCCGACAATAAGGTCGGCTCCTTGATTAGCCGCATTTTCAACGGCAATTCTGGCACCGGAAGGAGTACTTTGAGTATCATAATACTGCAAGACCAGATTAGGGTTGTTTATTTGATTGAGGGCAATCATAGAAGCCTTCTTCAACCCTTGACCGTATTTTGCGTCACTTCCGGTCAAAGGCAAAAGCATGGCTGTTCTAAAGCTTTTGCCGTCAGAAATACCGATTTCTTCAATATCTGTAGAATAACTTTTGGCTCCGCCCTCATCTTTGATGGTGTCCGAAGCACAAGAAGCAATGAAAAGGCATAAGCAAATAAGAGAAAATTTTTTAAACACTTGCAATTTATCCCAAAATATAAAACAATCTTACCGATAAGTTTTAGCTTAAAAAACTTTTGTTGTAAAGAGAGGTCTTAATGAAAAGCGGTATTTATCTTGTCGCCACCCCCATTGGCAACATCGGAGATATTACCATCAGAGCTTTAGATGTATTGAAGTCTGCTGATATTATAGCCTGTGAAGACACCAGAGTAACCAAAAAATTATTTACTTTGTTGGGGCTAAACAAGAGTGACAAAGAATTTTTTGTGATGCACGACCACAACGAGGAAGAAACCTCTCAAAAACTGATAGATTTTGCTGTTTCCGGCAAAATAGTTGCTTATGTGTCTGATGCCGGCTCTCCGTTGATTTCAGACCCCGGCTATAAACTGGTTAAACATTGCCGTAGTCAAAATGTTTATTTTACGACGATTCCCGGCGCCTGTGCTGCAATTTGCAGCTTGCAATTATCAGGATTGCCCAGTAACAAATTTATGTTTGCCGGCTTCATTCCCAACAAAGAAAAAGCCCGCAAAGAAGCTTTAAGTCAGTACAAAAATTTAGATGCTACGCTCATATTTTACGAAACCGCCAATCGCTTACTCAAAACTTTGTCGGTCGTTTCCGAGATTTTTGGCGACCGAGAAATTGCCGTTGCCAGAGAAATAAGCAAACTCTACGAAGAATGCAAAAGCGGCACGGCTTTAGAGCTTATATCATACTACACCGACAATCAGCCCAAGGGTGAAATTGTTTTACTTATATCTCCGGTTGTAGCGAAAGATATAGTTGTCGAAGATTATATTTCCGAGCTTAAAAAAGAACTTGAAAACAATAAGTTGCGTACAGCCGTCGACAATATTGTCTCAAAATACGGCCTAAACAAAAAAGAAGTTTATCAAAAAGCCTTGGAGCTAAAAGATGCTAAGTAATTTTAGCGGAAAATTTGCCGAGTATATGGCAATTTTTTATTTGTATATCAAAGGATACCGTCTGGTAAAACACAACTATATAACCGGCCGCGGAACCGGAGCCGGTGAAATAGACATCATCGTCAAAAAAAGGCATTTACTGGTTTTTGTTGAGGTTAAAAAACGCGGAGATTTAGCTAACGCCGCCTATGCAATTAAACCCAAGCAACAACAACGGATTCGCCGTGCTGCCGAAAACTTTGTTGCTAAGCACCAAAACTTTGCAAACTTTGACATCAGGTTCGACGCGATTTTGGTAAAACCGCCTTTTTGCCTGCAGCATATAATCGACGCTTTCTAAGTCTAAACATTTTGTTTCTTTGATTTTAGCTGTCCGCAAGCGGCCAAAATATCTTGTCCTCTTGCCACTCTTATAGGAGCCTCATAGCCGGCTGCTTCCAATATCTTGGCAAAAGCATGAACTTTATTATTTGAGCTTGGTTGAAAATCGCACCCCGGCCAAGGATTAAAAGGAATAAGATTAAATTTGGCGCCTAGATTATACTTTTTCATCAAAGCAATCAGTTCCTTGGCATCATCCGGAGTGTCATTAAAATCTTTCAGCATCAAATACTCAAAGGTAATCATTCTGCTCATACCCATGATTGCTTGGTATTTTTGACAAGCCGATAAAACATCTTCAATTTTATAGCGATTATTAATCGGCATAATTTGCGAGCGCTTTTCATTATTCGGAGCATGCAAGCTGATAGCCAATTTTACACCTAATTCTGCTGCCACTGCTTCGATATTTGGTGCGATTCCGGAGGTCGAAAGAGTAATTCTGCGCTTTGAGATGGCGATGCCGTCACCGTCAGACAAAATTTTTAAGGCCTTAAAGGTTTCTTCTTTATTATGCAGCGGCTCGCCCATGCCCATTACCACAATATTTGAAAGATATCTGGTTTCATTGGTGGGTGAGGGCCATTCACCATAGGCATCACGAGCGACCATAAACTGTGCCACAATTTCTCCTGCCGTCAGGTTTCTGGTAATTTTCTGGCTTCCGGTATGGCAGAATTTACACCCCACCGCACAACCGACCTGAGTGGAAATACATACAGCACCGCGGTCTTCTTCGGGGATATATACTGTCTCGATTCTTTGTCCGTCATCAAATTCCAAAAGCCATTTGTGGGTTTTGTCTTTAGAAATTTGTTCGGCAACAATTTTAGGTCTTTTAATCGTATAATTTTCTTTTAGTTTAGCACGCAAATCCTTTGACAAATTGCTCATATTATCAAAATCGGATTCCCCGCGAAAATAAATCCATTGCCATAGCTGCTTTGCTCGAAAAGGCTTTTCGCCCAAATTGGCAAGTTCGTTAGCTAACTCTTCTTTAGATAAACCGATAAGATTTTTCATTTTTTGCACTTATTTGAAATAGCTTTATAAGCGGCGGTAAAGCCATTTAAGGAATATGTATCTTTAGTTTTTGTACCTCTGGAAGACTCCCCGTCAACAATCATTCTCAAGCCTCTTTTCATTGCCGCAACAATTTCTTGATCGGTTTTTTCATTAATCGCCCAAGCTTTATCGCCGCTGGTAAAGGTATCGGTAAAAGTCTTAGTACCGATTTTTATCTCAACCGGAGCTCCGGATTTATAGGTATATCCGGCGTTAATGTTGACAACATCAAAACTTTTTTCGTTTGGGCGGTGGGTGACCACAAAATAAATATCCCCGCGTTTAGAATATTTACCCTCATCTTTTTTAGGTGTTGAAGCCATATAGCATACCGGACCTGATTTATCACGATAGTAATAAGCCGCCCAGTCCCCATACTCGCCGATAAGCTGCGGAGCCGCGGCCAAAGAAGTCTGAGCCGTAAATAACAAACTTGCAAAAGCAACAAATAAAGTTTTTTTCATTCTCAAATACTCACATTTAAAGTTACAGATGTGATAATAATAATTGCAAAATATATAAAAAATGTTAACTTCAAGAAAATTTTTATCAAAGGCGTGTTATGATAAGAGACAATTACATAGATACATCTAAGTTAATCAGAAACGATAAGGTTAAGGATTTATTTGCCCTTATTGCAAGGCATGGCGGAGTTCTGCGCTTTGTTGGAGGAGCAGTACGAGATGCCTTGATGGGTATTAAAGGAGCGGATTTAGACTTAGCTACCGATTTAAGTCCCGAAGAATTGGCCGAAGCTTGTGCTGACGAGAACATAGAAACCATACCTTTAGGCATAAAACAAAGCAATATTGGCGTGATAATAGACGGCACGGAATTCAAAGTCGGTTCGCTCTATAAATATATTATAAAAGATGACGGTAGCCGCGATATTGAGTTTACTGACAACTGGGAAGAAGACGCCGCCCGCCGCGATTTAACCATCAATGCGGTTTATGCCGATGAAAACGGCAATGTTTTTGATTATTACAACGGAATTGAAGATTTGGAAAAAGGCAATGTGCATTTTATCGGCTCGGCCACCCAACGCATTGAAGAAGATCCGGTCAGAATTTTGCGTTTTTTCCGTTTTTATTCACTTTTTGGCAAGGGAGATCCAAACACCAAAGCTCTGGAAGCGTGTCGCGAAAATAGTCAATTATTAAAAAAACTACCACTGGAAAAGATACGCGACGAATTATTTAAAATTATCAAAACACCCAAAGCTCCCGAAGTTTATAAGTTAATGCAAGACAACGGAATACTAAGTTATGTGATGCCCGATGCCGAGCATATAGACGATTTGGCTCACCTAAACGAAATATCTCAAGGCACAGAACTTGAATACGAAGCTTTGGTAAAACTGTTCGTTCTTTATCGTCCGGATACAGCCTTGGCCGAAAATCTGGCCGTTCGCTTAAAATTAAGCCGCGTTGAAAAACATCTTTTTACTTTTTTGGCCGATTCCGGTATTAGGTTTGATGATTTTCTTGACCATAAAAAAGTATTAAAACTCTGTTATGAATATACCAATGATTTTTGTCAGGCTAAATTTTTAACCATGGCGGCACAAGAAGAGGAAGTAACAGCCAATATTAAAGAAGTTTATGCTTTTATTAATGATTTGCCGGAGCTTGTATTTCCACTCAAAGGCAAAGACATTATTGACTACGGCCTTACTGATTCAGCAAAAGTAGGAAAAATACTAAAAGAGCTTGAGCAAATATGGATTGATTCCGATTTTGATTTAACCAAGGAACAGCTGTTGGTTCAAGCAGCTAACTTGAAAGAAGTTATCTAAACTAAAGCCCTCCGATTTTTAGGAGGGCTTTGACGAATCTGACTATTTTTTCACCTTTTTGATTTGTTTTACGTCAATTTCGGTTGGTTTCATCAGTTCTTTATCAACATCACCGGTAATTTGAATAATTTCACCTTCGGTAACGGTAACATTGTTAAAATCGTCTTGGTCTATATCAAGAATTATTTCACCGGTTTCATCGGTAAACATATATTTATCATCACCCAAAGCTTTAACAATTTGGCCTTGCACAACGACCAAAGTATTGTCATCCTTATCTTTGGCATCTGCAACGGTTTCAATAACCACATCTTTCGGAACAAAAACAAATCCTTGATTTTTATGCTTATTTTTTGCTTGTACGGTAGTAGCGGCAATCAAAACACAAAAAAGTGCGACTATAACTTTTTTCATTTGATATCTCCTTATAAAAATTAATACCGCTTAAAGAAATAAGCGGTATTAACCAAAAAACAAGTAGATACTTTTTTATTTTTTTATAATCGGAGCCACGGCTCTTTCCAAAATTCCCAAGGTTTTTGAAATGGTCATACCGTAGTTGGTGATAGGTACATTGCGGCGGAGACATTCTCGCAATCTTCGTTGCATTTCAACTTGATTTAGCATACAGGCACCGCAATGAATAACCAAGTCGAACTCCTCCAAATTTTCCGGAAAATTACTACCGACACAAAAAGAGAAATTGATATTTTTTTTGGTATATTTTTTCATAAGAGCCGGAATTTTTACTTTTGCGATATCATCGTCTTGAGCATGATGAGAGCAAGCTTCGGCAATTAAGACTTTTGCATTATCGGCAAGTTCATCAATTTTTTTTGCTCCTTGCAACAAAACATCAAAATCACCTTTTAATCTGGCAAACAAAATAGAGAAAGAAGTTAAAGGAACATTTTGCGGTACGATTTCAGCAACCTTAGCAAAAGCCTGAGAGTCGGTTATTACCAATTTAGGTTTGATTTTAATATTTTCCAGCGTTTTTGCCAGCTCTTCCGGCTGTGTCACAATAGCATAAGCGTGCAAATCCATAAGCTCTCTTAGCATTTGTACCTGAGGCAAAATAAGTCTTCCTTTTGGAGCAGAAGAGTCAATCGGGGTAACCAAAACCACGCAATCTCCTTCTTTAACCATTCCGTCAAGCAACAAAGACTGTTTTTGTTTTTCTTCCGGAATAAGCTTAATAAGCTCTGTTTTAATTTCTGAAATTCCTATATTTTTCTCAGTCGATACAGATGTGTAAGGTATTTTATTTTTCTTACAAAACAGTGTATCCACAGTTGTAGGCTCGTTTATATCGCATTTATTAAACACGACGATAAAAGGAATATTCATACCTTGCAGAGAACTTACGATTTCAAAATCATGTTTATCCAAACCTTTTTCATCAACTACGAGCACCGCCGCATCGGCACGAAACAGAGCTTTTTTAGTTGCAGCGATTCTTTGCTTTCCCAGCTCAGAATCATCATCTAAGCCGGCTGTATCGTAAAAAGTTACCGGACCTAACGGCAAAAGTTCATAAGGCTTGGCTACGGCATCTGTTGTAGTTCCGGCTATTGCCGAAACAATGGCAACATCTTGTCCGCAAATAGCGTTTATTAAAGAAGATTTTCCGGCATTTCTTTTTCCGACGATAGCGATATTATAACGCAAGGCACGAGGTGTTTTTTCAGCAGACATAAATTTTCTCCATAATTTAAACTAAGGACATCATCTACCATAAGGTATAACAAAAAGTTAAAGCCCGCCTCAAATAAAGCGAGCTTTTAATTGGTGGAGGTAAGCGGGATCGAACCGCTGACCTAATGATTGCGAACCATTCGCTCTCCCAACTGAGCTATACCCCCAAAAAAATGACTTGTTATCAGGTCGAGCGACGCCTTGGGTACCTAAATTTCGCAAGCAATCGCTGTCGCTGATTTTGCTCAATTAAGGTAGCCAAGATGTTACAGACAAAATCAACAAACTTTTGTTGATTTTACTTAGCCATCCCAACTGAGCTATACCCCCAAAAAACAAAAGGCTCGCTTTGGAAACGAGCCTTTTAAAAGATTGGTGGAGCTAAGGAGGATCGAACTCCTGACCTCTTGAATGCCATTCAAGCGCTCTCCCAACTGAGCTATAACCCCAAAGTTGTGAGCAAGTTAATAAATTTTTGCATAAAAGTCAAGCGTAAAAAATGCTGTACAAAACAATATTTAGCCTATATAAAAACACTCAAAGAAAAAATTATTAACTCAAATATATATTGTATGAAAAAACTTATTATTTTATTCGGAGCTCCCGGCTCTGGCAAAGGATTACTCGGGGATGTATTGACAGAAAAAACCGGTATTACCAAAATTTCTACCGGCGATATTTTGCGTGAAGAGGTAAAAAAGGATACCCCCATAGGTAAAAAGGTAGCCAGTTTTATCTCATCAGGGTCATTGGTAGAAGATTCCGTTATCAATCCGATTTTAGATATCTTTATGCAAACCGAAGGGGATATTTTGCTTGATGGTTATCCACGCAATTTTTCACAGTTAAAATACCTGAAAAACAAAGTAAAAAAAGACTATCAGGTAATATGTGTTCATGTTAATCCGTCGGAAAAACTTATATTATCGCGTATCGGGCAGCGAAGAGTTTGTTCAAAATGCGGTACGACCCAATTTGCCGGCAACGGCAAGTGTACCAGATGTAGCGGAGACTTGGTTGTTCGCGATGATGACAAATGGATAAAAAACCGTATCACCTATTACAATCGGGTGATAAAACCGATTTTACCGGATTTGATGGCTTGGAGCGAGATTTCCATAATTTTTAAGGGAACCGAAAGTGAAAAAAATGCCGAAATAATCAAACAGATTATGGCACAATGCTAACAAAAAGCATATTCTCTCTTGTTAGAGAGAATATGCTTTTTTCTTTAAGAATCACCGGGTTTTCGCTGATTTCCTGTTTTAGATTCCAAAGACCAACTCATCAACAGTTCAATTTCTTTGGTGTCATCATCAGTTTGTTCTGCAATGATTTTGAAATTATTTCTTTGATAAAATCGCAAGGCATCAATATTTTTGATAAAGACCTTAAGTGTTAATTCCGGATATTTTCTTTTGGCATAATTAATCAGTTTGGTTCCGATTCGTTGGTTTTGGAACTCCGGAGCCACAAATAAAGCTCCGAGATGTTTATCATCAATAATACTCATAAATCCTTTGATTTTATGCTTATCTTCAAACACAAAACTATCGGTATTTGGCAGATAATATTTCTTTATTACCGGTACCATGTTTTGCCAATATTCTTCACTGACAAATTTATGCGACTGCACACTGGCCTTAAGCCAAATATTCAAAACCTTTTCGACATCTGTCGCCTGATATTTTCTAATCATCTGTGCTTCTTTCTTAAGGATATTCTCTTTAATCTTCTTTCCATTAAAATTCTGTGAGCATTTCGGTAAACCTCAACAGAGTTTACACGAGCCTTCAAAATAATATTAAATTCTTTCATCGTCAACAAAACACCAAATGTCACCAACAAGGCACCGAGTAATATTTGCCAGTTCAGAGGATCATTAAACACAATTACGCCGGCCGCGATACCAAAAACGATTCGCAAGGTACAAAACGGAGCAATTTTACTTACCCCGTTTGCGGCAATAAGCTTTTGCCACAACACCATTGCCAGTGACAATGCCACAACTTCATAAGCCAAGGCCCATCCGGCAATATTCCAATTAACCAATTCCAAGTTATGATAATCATAATTTTCAATCCAAAGCGAACCGGCCGCAGTAAAAGGAACGGCAAAAAGGTAGGAGTAAGCCAGAAAGGTCGTCGTTGCCATATGCTTGGTTCCCTTAAATATGATTTGGCACCCGCCCCAAAAGAACCGCGATGCAATAATTGCCAATACGCCAAATAAATTCATGTTTGGTACGCCCAAGATAACGATGACCCCGACAAAAGAAAGTAAAATCGCTAAAACCTGCTTTAAATTAATCTTTTCTTTTGCCCAAATACAAGCCATTAAGACCGATATAGGGCCTTCGGTTTGTAATAGCAATGAGCTTGCGGATGGTGATAGCACACTATAAGCGGCATAACTCAAAACATTGTTGATAACATTAGAAGTAAGAGCCACAACCAGCAACTGCCAAAATTCCTTTTTTGATGGTTTATCCGCAAACGGCAATACCAGCAAAGATATAATCAGGTATCTGATGGTCAAATATGTCATTGGAGGGATTTGCTCCAATCCCAATTTACTGGTAGTAGGATTTATACCCCAAATAAAAACAACTAACAAAGAAAGTAAAACAGCCGAGATTTTCATGATTTAAATATCCAAATCATTAACAAACTTTGCACGTTCAACAATAAATTTAAATCGCAGTTCCGGATTTTTGCCCATTAATCTTTCAACTTGTCTTCTGGTTTCGAAGGCTTCTTCCTTACCTTCTTCGGTTGTTGTAGATGGTATCATAACCCTTAACAGCATACGGTTTTTCTTATCCATGGTTGTTTCTTTAAGTTGTTGTGCGCTCATTTCACCCAAACCCTTAAAGCGGCTGATATCAGGTTTTTGGTTTCCTTTAACCACCTTAGCCAAGATTTTATCTTTATCCTCATCGTCTAGGGCGTAGTAATTTTTGCCTCCTACAGCAATTTTATAAAGCGGTGGGGTCGCGATAAAGAGGTGTCCGTTTGCAATAAGCTGGGGCATATGCTGATAGAAGAATGTCATCAACAAAGATGCAATATGGGCACCGTCAACATCGGCATCTGTCATGATGATGATTTTTTCATAACGCAGATTTTCTTCCTTATAGTTTTCTTTAGTGCCGCAACCCAAAGCTTCAATCATGTCTTTAATTTCTTGGTTTTGAGTTATTTTTTCCAAAGAAGCACTTGCAACATTAAGGATTTTACCACGCAGAGGGAGTATTGCCTGAGTAACGCGGTCGCGTCCTTGTTTTGCCGAACCGCCTGCGGAATCACCCTCGACAATGAATATTTCGGTATTTTCGGCCGAAGCCTGAGAACAATCGGCCAGTTTTCCCGGCAGACGCAATCTTTTGGTCGGGGTTTTTCGCACCTTTTCTTTTTCTTCTTTTTTCTTTTTTCTGGCCTCGGCTCTTTCAATAACATACTCAAGCAATGCGGCAGCGTTTTCCAAATCTGAAGACAGCCAGTGGTCAAAAGAATCTTTAACTGCGGATTCCACTAAGCGTACGGCTTTGTTTGAGGTAAGCTTGTCTTTGGTTTGTCCTTGAAATTGCGGATCGCGTATAAACACCGACAGCATGATTGCGGCATCGCTCAAAAAATCTTCGGCAGTAACGGCAGCAGCTTTTTTATTGTTTATCATTTCGCCGTATTCTTTAAGACCTTTTATTAGGGCGGACTTAAAACCGGTTTCATGAGTTCCGCCCAAAGGGGTAATCACGGTATTGCAGTACGAATAGCAGAAACCGTTTTCGTCTTCCGGCCAAGTAATTGCCCATTCTACTTTACCTTCGTCGTTATCCAGATTAGCTTCACCGGTGAACGGGCGGCGGTTAATTGTGGCTTTAGCACCGATTTGGTAATTAAGGAAATCGAGCAAACCGTTAGGAAAACAAAGCTCTGCATCTTGAGGAGTAGCTTCACCTTCGCCCAAAACTTCCGGAGCGCAATGCCAGTTAATTTTAATTCCCTTAAACAGAAAAGCTTTTGAGCGGGCCATCCTGAAGATTCTGTTAGGCTGTAAATTGGAGTTCACACCGAATATTTCCGGATCCGGTTTAAATGTTATGGAGGTTCCACGGCGGTTAGGAGCATTACCGATTAGTTCTAAAGGGGTTTGCGGAATACCTTTGGCATATTCCTGACGGTATAACTTTTTGTCGCGAGCGATTTCGACAATAAGCTTCTCAGATAAAGCATTAACAACCGACAACCCTACGCCGTGCAAACCACCCGAAACTTTATAAGCGCCGCCGCCGAATTTACCGCCGGAGTGCAACATTGTCATAATAACTTCCAAGGCCGACTTGTCAGGATACTTAGGGTGTGGGTCAACCGGAATACCGCGGCCGTTGTCAACAATGGTAACCGAAAAATCCGGATTAACGATGACATCAATTTTGCTGGCAAAACCGGCAACGGCTTCATCCATTGAGTTATCCAAAATTTCGGCAACCAAGTGATGCAAAGCGGTTTCATCGGTTCCGCCGATATACATACCCGGACGATGTCTGACCGGCTCCAACCCTTCCAGTACTTCAATAGATTTAGCCGAATATTCATTTACATCTTTATTTTTTTCATCAAACAAGTCAGACATTACAATCCTTCATCAAAGCGTTACAATCCAAGGGACAAGATAAAACAAAAGCACAAAAATCACAAGAGCAAACTTTTATAATTTAACAACTCTTTTTTATGAAAAAACTCTTGCAAATTTAGTAATTTATGTATAAAAAGAGTCGCGAAAAGGACGCATGGTGCGTTCTTATAACTCACACGCAAGTGGCGGGGGCTGCTTTAAGCCTCACTCCGGTGTCTATAAAAGACTACAGAACTTGCGGAGGATTAACCGGAAAAGAAGGAAAATAAAAATGACTCTTCCTACATTTACATTGCGTCAGATGATTGAAGCTGGCGTACACTTCGGACACCACGCTCGTCGTTGGAATCCGAAAATGGCTCCGTACATTTACGGCAAAAAAGACGGCATTCACATAATTGATTTGCAAAAGACTTATCCCATGCTCTACACTGCAATGGCTACAACCAGAGAAATAGCTGCACAGGGCGGAAAAGTATTGTTTGTTGCCACCAAAAAACAGGCACAAGACATTATTAAAGAAAATGCCGAGCGTTGCGGTCAATACTATGTTAACCAACGTTGGTTGGGTGGTATGTTGACCAACTGGAAAACCGTTCACAAATCAATCACTCGTTTGGTTAAACTAAACGAAATGTTTGAAAAAGGTGATTTGACTGGCTACACCAAGAAAGAGTTGCAAGGCTTGAAAAAAGAACAAGAAAAGCTACAACTTGAACTTGGCGGTATTATGAATATGGGTGGTCAGCCCGACTTGGTATTTGTAATTGATACCTGCAAAGAAGCTTTGGCTATCAAAGAAGCTAAAAAGCTCGGTATACCTGTAATCGGTATTTGCGATACCAATGCAGATCCAGAAGCAGTAGATTTGCCGGTTCCCGGTAACGATGATGCTATCCGTGCAATTCAATTCTATTCCGAAATGATTTCCGGAGCAGTTTTGGACGGTATGCAAGCAGCCATAGCTGCTCAAGGTGTTAAAGTTGAAGAAATGGTTGCCGAGAAGGCCGAAGCAAAACCGGCTAAAAAAAGAACAACCAAAAAATCAGCCGAAAAAACCGAAGCCGTTGAAGAATAATATTCTTTAACGACAAGATAAGTGCCAGGCGGCATTAATCTACGGGTTAGTGCCGCCCGAACAGATAAGAGATAAGCAAGATTAGAGGAAATAAAAAATGACAGAGATTACAGCTGCAAAAGTAAAAGAGTTAAGAGAAGCAACCGGTGCCGGAATGTTAGATTGTAAAAAGGCCTTGGTTGAAGCAAACGGCAATATGGATGAAGCAGTAGACTGGTTGCGCAAAAAAGGTTTGGCTTCCGCCGCCAAAAAAGCCAGCCGTATCGCTGCCGAAGGTTTGGTTTCGGTTTATGTAGAAGGAAATAAAGGCGCCATTGTTGAAGTTAACTCTGAGACCGACTTTGTTGCCAAAAACGAATTATTCCAAGAATATGTAGCTGACGCCGCCAAAGTTGCCTTGATGTCTTCAGGCGAAGTTTGCGACATGAAAACCTTCCATTGCCCGAAATGCAACAAGACTTTTGAAGAAAGATTGACCGACTTGATTGCTAAAATTGGCGAAAATATGAATTTGCGTCGTGCCGCCATGTTACAAGTAAACAATGGCGTCGTAGCTTCTTACTTGCATAACTCTTGCGGTAACAATCTTGGCAAGATAGGTGTCTTGGTTGCTCTTGAATCAACCGGCGACAAAGCAAAATTAGAAGAACTTGGCAAGCACATTGCCATGCACATAGCAGCTTCTGCTCCGTTGTTCAAAGATATAGCCTCAGTGGACGCCAAAGCCGTAGAGCACGAAAAATCAATCTTTGCCGAACAAGCTAAGGCATCAGGCAAACCCGAAAACATCATTGAAAAAATGGTTGAAGGCCGTGTTCGCAAATACTATGATGAAGTTGTCCTTGAAGAACAAGCTTACATCATGGATCCTGACAAAAAAGTTAAACAGGTTATTGCTGATGCCGCCAAAGAAATGGGTACCGACATCAAGTTGGTAGACTATGTCCGTTTCAAACTTGGCGAAGGTTTGCAGAAAAAAGAAGAAGATTTTGCTGCCGAAGTTGCTGCTCAACTTGGCAAATAAGCGAAATTCAGCAAGACGGTTAAAAAACAACGGCTCTCGTCTAAAACGAGGGTCGTTTTTTTTAGTATACCCCTTGCAACTTTATATTGCTGTTTTATATATTATATAGTATAGCGAGAAAATTTAAAACAATTTGCAGGGGGACATCATGAAAACAACCAAAACAGAATATAATTCAGATTTTAAGAACAACCGCGGTCGGCAGCTCGACGGTTCGCCCAATCAAATAGACATTTACATCGGAAAGAGGTTGCTTTTACGACGCAAAGCTCTAAAGATGTCACAAAACGCCTTGGGCAAAAAAATGGGTATATCTTTTCAACAAGTCCAAAAGTATGAAAAAGGTCAAAACCGAATTTCTGCCAGCAGATTATATGATTTTGCATCACTTCTGGGCGTGGATACCAATTACTTTTATCAAGATATGCCGCAAGAAATCAGCAATAAAAGCCCGCGTTTTATAGTAAGCAGCAATAAACACGACAATATATCTGCAGATTTTATAGCAAGCAACGACCCTCTTAAGAGTTCGCACATTCAAGAGTTGGTAAATAATTTTATTCGCTTACCCAACAATCATGTTGCCGACAGTCTTTTTGATTTGATTGCGACACTACGCAATAATCAATCACCCGCAAATAATAAAAAGTAATAATTAAATTTTAATTTCGGTCATTACCGGGACATGGTCTGATGGCCGTTCAAGAGCTCTGAATTCTGTCAGAATTTTAGTTTTGATGATTCTGTCAGCCAAATTCGGAGTAACCCAAATGTGGTCAAGCCGTCGCCCTTTGTTGTTTGTTTGCCAGTTTGGGTTTCGATAACTCCACCACGAAAATATTTTTTGCGGCTCAGGATAGAATTTTCTAACTGCATCAACAAAGTCGAGCGAATTAAACATTCTGGTCAATCTTTCAACTTCTATCGGTGTGTGTGAAACTATTTTAAGAAGTTGTTTATGATTCCAGACATCATTTTCGCTCGGGGCGACATTAAAATCACCGCACAATAGCATTTTTTTGCCGACCAAAGAAGATTTATGTTGCTCATAAAACTCGCTTATATCATCCATAAAACAAAGTTTGTGGGCAAAAGACAAATTTACAATCGGGTCAGGGATATCACCGCCGGCCGGAATATAGATATTGTTTATTTCGATGTCATCAAAAACGGTTGCCTTTATATGTCTGGCATCATGTTTTCCGACCCAGTCGACTTTGGTAATGTCTTTAAGCTCAGGCTTTGCCAAAATAGCCACCCCGTTGTACCCCGGCATGCCGTAGAGTGCAATATTTCCAAACCCCAAAGATTTTATTTCATTAAAAGGAAAATCTTCTTCTTTAGCCTTTACTTCTTGCAGGCAAATTATACCCGGTTGATATTTTTCAACCAAGGCATTTAATAAATCTAAACGGATTCGTATCGAATTAACATTCCATGTAACAAGGCTAGCTGTTTTCATTTTTATTTTTTCTTTTTGAAGTTACGCGAAGAATTTTTGGGATTCTTAAATTTGAATACATCATCAGATATTTCAACATCTTTTTTTGCGTCATATAGAGAAACGGTAACCTCCACGCTTTGTGGGTCGACTATTTTCCACTGCTTAAGTTCAAAGGGAGAATTTGAAAAAATAAGCGAGATCGGACCGATATCTCCTTTATCGGCATAGTCCAATGTTATTAAGGTTGAACCGGAATCCTTGTAAAAATCAATAACTTTAAGCTTGTTACCGTCAATTTTTATTTTATTTGAAAGGATTAAAGAGGCTGGAATGTCATCGTAGTCAATATGAGTAACTTGCTCCAAATCCAAATCATTATAAACAATAAAGTCACCATCACCGACAATCAATACATTGGTAGGCTCGGCATATTCCATGCGGATTTTATTGGGCTTTTTAATAAATAATCTACCCTCTGCGGTAGCTCCGTTTGAAGCCATTTGCACAAAGGTTGCTTCCATACTTTTTATGTTATTAAGGTAGTTTTCGATTTTTTGTATATCGTCGGAGGTTTGGGCATTTGCCGCAGAAGCAAATAAACAAAACAGCAAGGTCAATAATTTTTTCATCATCATCACTCCGCAAAACATATTATGCAGATTAATATAAGATTTTTCGCCTTAAAGTCCAGATAAACTTAAAGTTTTTAAAAAGATGGTGATTACATCAACCGTTTCTAGGCTTGAAAACTCCATTTTCAAAGCCTTGAATTTGTGGATTTTCCTCAGCCAACTTGAGTCGTTTCAAAGTAAGAGCCACATATTCTTTTTCTTTTTCAATGGCAATAAATTTACGGTTTAGCTTTTTGGCCACCACGGCGGTGGTACCCGAGCCCACAAACGGATCAAAGACGACATCACCTTCATCGGAGGAGGCCAAAATAAGTTTAGCAATAAGTTTTTCGGGCTTTTGGGTTGGATGTTCGGTATTTTCGCTCATCGACCAAAAGGGCACCGAGATATCGGTCCAGATATTAGAGGGATGAGTAAACCTCATTTTTTCTGTTCCGTGAGAAAACCAATCTTTAGGGTTTCCTTCTTCGTTACGATAAGGAGCAATGACTTTTCTTAAGACTTTAACTTTATCTATATTAAATTTGTAATTTTTGCTTTTGGTAAAAAACCAAATGTCCTCGAGGCAGTTTTTCCAATTATTTTTTGCTCCGCGTCCTTTTTCGCGTTCCCAAGAAATACGGTTTTGCAAAACAAAATATTTTCCGGCGACATAAGGCACGGCAATAGAAGTTTTCCAATCGGCACAAATATACAAAGAAGCATCATCTTTCAGGATTCTGGATATCTTTTTTAACCACTTATCCAACCAAGACGAATATTCATCATTTTTCATCTCACGAAAAATTGAGGCACCAAAATTTTTAGTCAGATTATAAGGCGGATCGGTAACCACCAAATCCACACATTTGTCCGGTAACAAATCTATAGCCCTAAAGGCATCTTGCCAAATGACACGATTCTCTATATCCGCAAAAGACATTTGTTTTTTTAACTTAACTGCACATTTAAGCAGAGCATCTGTTTCTTGAGGGGTTAAAGAAAGAGTTTTGTTTCTGGGCGCTTTAAGCTTTGGCACTTACTCTTCTCCAAACTTGTTATTTAACAACTCCTCAATGGCACTCATAACCTCTGTTGCTTGTTTACCCGAGGTTGATACCTTAATTGTAGTTCCCTTAGAGGCCGCCAACATCATCAATCCCATGATTGAAGTGCCGCTTACGCATTGCCCGATTCTTTCAACTTCGACGGTTGCGTCAAAAGGTTCTACGGTTTTAACAAAGGCTGCGGCGGCACGAGCATGCAACCCTTTAATATTTTTAATTTCCAAATCTTTAACTAATTTGTCACTCATCTTATTTACCCAATAATTGCGAAGCAATGTTAATATATTTTTTTCCGGCCTCTTGTGCACCTTCAACGGTTTTTTTCATATCGCAATCTTTGCGTAGCGAGGCAATTTTAATCAGCATCGGTAGATTAATTCCGGCCAAAATCTCAACATTAGCTCTGTCCATCATCGACAAAGCCAAATTAGAAGGAGTTCCGCCGAACATATCGGTAAGCAATACAACGCCTTGTCCGCTATCTACTTCTCCCACCTTTTGCAAGATTTCATTTCTTCGCATTTCCATATCATCTTCCGGACCGATGCAAACAGCACGCACTTGCTCTTGCGGGCCTACAACATGTTGCATGGCCGAAATAAATTCATTGGCCAGATTTCCGTGAGTAACCAAAACTAATCCAATCATTTTATTGTCCTTTTCTTTCTGCCGAAAGGGCAGATGTGGGTATTAAGAGTGCAATATATTGCACAAAAACTTTTACGATGGTATAACAATATCAACAAACTGTCAATTTTAGGTTAAAAAAATGCAAAAAACTGCCGCAAAATTTATCTGGAGCTATCTCAAAGATTTTAAGTATATTTTACTGATGGTTTTGCTCACGGCAATATTATCACGCCTTGCCATACAATCCGGTGCATATGTTTTGGCGAGTGTTTTCAGTTTTGCTTCATCGGAGGTTTCCAACCCCCAATACTGGGAAACCTTGATAAAATTGCTGCTGTTTACGATTTCACTATCCCTGATAGGCTCTTGCGGTCAGGCCTTAAGCATGTGGATTGCTTCTAGATTGGTGCCGCACCTACGTTCGGTTGTTATTAAAGATGTTTTTTCTTATGTAAACAAACACTCAATTTCATATTTTACCAATGAAATGGCCGGTAACATATCTAATAAATTTGGCCTACTGCAAAGCGGCATAGTTGACTTTTTTATGCAATCAGGGAATGTTCTGTTTGATTTTTGCTTTTTACTGGTCAACTTAGGAATACTAATTTGGATAAGCCCGATTTTGAGTATTGTTCTGGTTTTATGGTTGGTTGTAATGTTTTTTACCGGTCGTTATTTTGGTTGCCGCCGTGCCGCGTTATCAAAACAAACCTCAAGCCAGCAAAGCCGCTGCAGTGCGGTTGTTATTGATTCGATAGCCAACTATTCCGAGATAAAAAGTTTTGCCAACTATAAGTATGAACGCACAAATTTGCTCAAAAATTTGCGGCAATGGCGCCAGGCCGAAAGTAAAGAACAAAAGCAAAAATGCCTAATGAACCTATATCTTTCATTGGTTGCCGATTCTTCGGTCGCCTTTTTTGTTTTTGTAAGTCTGGGTTTGCTATATTTTAAGAACATCGGAACGACTGATTTTATTTTTCTTTTGACGATATTCGGTCGGTTGAGCGGTGTTGTTTTTGCAGTAAACTGGGCTTTTAACAATATGTCGCGCCTTTTCGGACAAATAGATTCTGCGCTGGAAACTCTGGCTGTTGAACCCGAAATAGTGGATTCTGATGACGCAAAAGAGCTAAAAATTAAAACTGCTGCAATAAAATTTAATAATGTCGGCTTCTTTTACTCTGACAAACAGGTAATATTTGATAACTTCAATCTCAGTATAAAGGCCGGAGAAAAAGTTGGTATCGTAGGTTCATCAGGAGCCGGTAAATCAACCTTGATAAAGCTTATTGACCGCTATTTTGATGTAAAATCCGGAAGTATAACCATCAATGATCACGATATCAGAGACATTACGCAAGATTCACTGCACAAGCATATTTCGGTTATTCCTCAGGATGTATGCTTGTTTAACCGCAGTTTGTCGGACAATATAAAATACGGCAACCCCAAAGCCGACGAGGCCGAAGTAATAAAAGCGGCAAAGCAGGCGTCTGCCGATAAATTCATTGAAAAATTTCCGGATAAATATCAAACCAAAGTCGGGGATAGAGGAGTTATTTTATCTGGGGGAGAACGACAAAGAATAGCTATTGCTCGAGCTTTGCTCAAAAATGCACCGATACTTATTTTTGACGAAGCAACCTCGTCACTTGACAGTGAAAGCGAAAAATATATTCAGGAATCCTTAAAAATATTAATGAAAAACAAAACGGTAATAGCTATAGCCCACCGCCTTTCCACTCTGCGGGAAATGGATAGAATAATTGTTTTGGAAAATGGTAAGATTGTAGAACAGGGCTCGCACCTTAGCTTATTGCGTCAAAAAGGACGCTATGCACAGCTATTCAAATTACAATCTGACGGGTATATTCAATCAAACTAGAAATTGTATTGCAGGCTTAAGTTTGCGGCAACATTGCTGTAATCTGAACCAAACATATACGCTCCTGACATTGCGGCACTCCAATTCCCAATCATATCAAAAGACATACCCAATTCAAGTTTGGTTAAAGTTCTGTCTTCCAAAGATTCAAAATATCTGCCGGTAATAAGTTCAAAATCATCACTGTCATTTATATTTTGAACAAGTGCCGGTCTAAAGAAAACTTCGGCTTTTGCATCGCTAAAATCCCATCTTTGAGCAAATTTAACGCCTGCTTCAATCTCGATTCTGGAGCTATCTCCAAAGTCAACTGATTTTCCGGCATTATCTGTTAACTCATCTATTGATAATTGGGTATAAGAAATTCTGACACCGGGCTCAATACGGAATCCGCTTATATTTTGCCATATATAATTAACATCTACGGTTGCCCCGCTGATAGTACCTGATGTATCGGCACTGACACCATCGTCGGTAGAAATATCGGCATCAACTTTACCGGCATAAGCTGCGGCAATCAAAGATAAGTAATCGCTGTCATGTCTTATGTAAATACCGCCTATATAAGAGTTAAGGACAGTTTCGGCAGAACTTTCAATCAAATAGTTTGAACTGCTGTCATCAAAATCAAAAGAGCCGTTACGATAAGAAGCCAAAATACCGAATTTTGTGTTTCCGTCGCCCAACAGGTCTAAACCTCCGTCGCCACCATACACAGATGCCGTATATTTATAGGGAGATTCAACTTCCGCAGAATTATAAATCGGAGCAAACCAACCCGAAAGCACGGGGCGATTGCTGTAACAAATACGGTTGGTATATTTCAAATTACCAGGAACCCTACAAGGAGCCTTACGGAACGAACTTTCTGTCATCAAGTTCCGTAAATTTGCTCCTAAGTTGGTTGTTTGCATAAATATATTATCAATTAATCCATAATAAGCGGCCATCTCCGGAACGATGGACGGTTGATCACCGTTTGTGACATAAGCATACCATTTATTATTTTCAAATAATACATCCCATAAATAGGGTGACCCTTCAACTCTCCAAATACTAAAAGCATCTGCCTGACCGCCGGTAGCTTCGGCGAATAAAATATTAGAAGAAGGCAGAGCCGGAGAAGATGTCTTGAAATAAATACTGTTAGAACCCGTTGCTTGACCGCCGATAACCAGTTTATCGGAAGAATTTGTGGCTGCATTCATGTTCATCTCTATTTTAGAACCTTCTGCACCGGACAGGTTTCCGGAAATATTGAGAATATCATTTGTGCTTTCATCAGAAGTCAAAGTGAAATCAATATTACCATTATTGACCACATTTCCGTTGATGGACGCATTAACAACATTTCCAAGGGTTCCCGAAACATCAAGGGTTGCACCGTTATTAATAATAAAATTCTGTTCTGTTCCGTTTAAGGTAACATCAGATTCCAATCTTACGGTTGCTCCTGCAAGAGTAACATTGTTCCATCCGCTCACTTGTACGGCGCCATTCTGGCCATTATCGGAAATAAGATAATTTCCATTCGAAAGGGTTAAAGAGGTGTCGGTTGAGGCCTGGCTTATCAACTGATTTCCAAAGGCTTCGTTTACACCATTAGTCAAAGTTAATGAATTAAGCTGAGTTCCTGCTCCGAATAAATCGCCAAAATCAAGCGTCGAACCGGCAGCATTCGCATCTTTATCAATGACAAAAGAATTTTTGAGTATTGTTCCGTCGCTTAAATTTAGTACGGAATTAGCATTGGCCGTAAGGCCGTCAACAGTTGCACCCGAGGAAGTTTCCAAAGTTCCGCCGTTGTTAACCACAACAGTTAAAGCATTTCCGCCATCAGATATATTTAAGCTCCCCGAATTTTGAATAGTAATGTCAGATGCGTTACCTCCATCGTTAAGGTTGGCTTCTCCTCCTAAATCAATGGTGTTTGCGTTAGCGTCTTGATTAATATTAACTATACCTCCGGTTCCGATAAATAAATTATCGGCAACAACTCCGGTTCCCAAATTGAGAGTTCCGCCGGAATTAATGTTTGTGTTGCTTAAAGAAGCATTATTAGATGCGTCTACAATCGCCGAATTGTTAATCACCGTACCTGAAGCAGAACCTGCATTTATGTTCATTTTTCCGGAATTAACCTGTATATTATTAGAAGTTCCGCCGGAATTAACATTAAGAGTTCCTCCGTTTACATCAATATCCGAAGCACTTCCCGAATCATCGACATTTAATGTGGAGCCAGCCAGGATATCAAAACCGGAAGCCATATTTTCACTTATATTGATTACCTGATTACCATAGGTTAGTTCATTGACGATAGCAGAAGTCGATAAATTAAATCCGGCACCGGTACTTGTATCAATTACTGAACCCGTTCCTACTTGAGCTCCTGCTTGGTTTGCTATCAGCACACCACCGTTTTCAAAAGTAGTGTTTGTTATAGTTCCGCCGTTTTCTATGGTTGCCGTACCGCCTGTAACCGTAGAGTTATCAATTATACCACCGGCATTAGCCGTTAAGTTTGATCCGGCAGTAACATTAAAACCGGAAGCCGTATTGTTTTCAATACTGGCACCGGTATCCGAGCCATCACTGCCTTTTATATCTGTAACCACAGCATTGGTAGAAAAGTTAAATTTACTTCCGTCTTCTAAAGTAACATCGTTTACGGTTGCACCGGATTCCGAGGCGTTAATAGTGCCGCCGCTTTGAACAATGGTGCTGGTTGCCGTTCCTCCGTTAACATTAATAACGGCATTATTACCTACGGTTGTTTGTTCGGCCGAACCGGAATTTACATTCATTTCGCTAAAATCATTCATAGAAGTATTGGTTGCCGTACCGCCATTAATATTAATTATCGCTTTATTATCTGCATCTGTACCGGCTAATGTGGCATCGGTTACGACCGAAGAGTTATCTACATTGATGGTTCCGCTTTCGGTTACGGTAATGGTGTCAGCCTTTCCGGAAGTAACATTTACCACACCTCCGTTACTTACGGTAGTATCGGTAGCCGTACCACCGTTTATAATATCAATACTTCCGCCGTTAACAGTTGTGTTGTTAGCGGTTCCGCCGCTGTCTACTTCAAGATTTGAGCCTTTGTTTATAATAAGATCATTTGCTGTACCGGTGCTTATGGTTCCCATATCACCGCCATCAATGGTTGCTGCCGACAGTTCAATATTGGTCGAAAAATAAAAATTGCTTGAAGAGTCCATTTCCAGTCCAGAAACGACGGCTCCGGATTCAACAGCTTGGATAACACTTCCATTAGAAGCATTTATTGTATCAGCAGAGGCTCCACCTGAAACATTTAAGTTTCCTTCATTCAAGGTAGTATCGGTTGCTGTACCTCCTGATTTAATATCTAATATACCACCGGCATTTACGGTAGTTTGTTCCGCGGTTCCTTCAACATTCATAAGTCCATCAGTTCCTACGGTAGTATTTTGAGCCGTACCGCCGCTGTTTACATTAAGTTGGATATAATCTGATGAACTATCGGAAGAAATAGTTAAATCATTTACGGTATCACCGGAATTTACATCTCCGCTTTCTTCCACGGCCAAAACCGGAGTACAGTGCATCACCAAAAATGCAACCATAGCCCAGTTTGCCGCAAGTATATGTTTTTTTCTAAAATCAAACATAAAAGTTACACCGTAAACAGAATCGCGAATCAGTTTTATTGTCTCGATTCTATTTAACAATGCTTAACAAAAAATTACCGATTCCATTGAACAAAACCGACGATTCTCCTCAAATCGTTGCTCCGATTCGTTTTTACAAAAAAATTTTTTTTATTTTTAGTCGGTTTGCAGAACTTTATTATTTTTTACGCAAAAAAATTGTGCGTCATTTCTTATCGAATTAAAAACTTCGGGGTTTGTTGTGGTAATCCAGGCTTGAATATTCAAATCTCTGATTTTTTCAAGCAAAGCTTCTTTCTTTACATCGTCTAAATGAGCTGTAACCTCATCAAGCAGCATTACCGGAGCAAATCCTTGATGCAGAGTCTGGCATTTGGTTTGAGCCAGGATAATGCTTATAAGTAAAGATTTTTGCTCGCCCGTAGAACATAAATCGGCAGGCATTCCTTTTTTCTTAAAGAACACCTTAAAATCGGTTTTGTTAACTCCGTCGGGGGATTCGTTTTCCAAAACTTTATGCCGTTGTTTAGCCATTAAATTTTTGTAATCATACTCAACTTCGACGGCAGCTTTGGTATCCAAGGCGTTTTCAATAATGCCCGAAAGCTCCATTCTTACCGAAGGAAACACATCGTCTGGTTCATTTTCGATAAAAGCATTAAGTCGGGTAATCTGTTCCTTTCTGGCCGCGGCGATTGCTACACCTTCAGCAGCCATTTTTTCTTCCAAAGAGCTAAGCCAGAGATTATCGGTTCTGCCGGTTTTTATTAAGCGAAACCATTCTCGATACAGATGCTCAAAGTTTGCGGTTCTTTTTGCGTGCTCAAAATCAAAAGCATATACCAGCCTGTCTAGGAAAGCTCTTCTGGGCTGACTTCCGCCTCTAAACAATCTGTCCATTTGCGGTGTAATCCAACTGGCCGCGAAATATTTACCCAATTCTGCCTGCGAGGATGATTTCTGCTCATTTATCTTAACAATTCTTCGTTCAAAAGAATTTGTAGCCTCAACATCATCGGCGACTTCACGATTTGATTTTTCAACAGCCGTCGCAATATTAATTATTTCATCATTTAAGTATATATCGGCGGCCACTGCCCAATTAAGCGGTGAGATAAACGATATTTCATTTGAAGCGGCAATTTGCGGAATAAATCTTTTTATATCAGCCAATCTGGCACTTCTCAAGCCTCTTCCCGGAGTCAGAAAAGATATTGCTTCCAAAATATTTGTTTTGCCGCTGCCGTTTTCGCCATAGATAACAATCGGGGCAATTTCGGCGTCAATACGCAAAGATTGGTAGTTTCTAAAGTCAGTTAAAGTCAGGCGTTTAACACCTGACTTTAACTTTGTCAAACTAGCCAAACTATATGCGAGTTGATTCATCTATACTCTCATCGGCATCAAAACATAAATTGCGCTGGCATCCGATGTATCATGAATAACCGAAGGCGAAGAAGCGTCGGCAAAAGAAATTTTTACGGTATCGCCTTTGATTTCTGCCAAGATATCCAATAAATAGCGGAAGTTATAACCGATTTCCAAAGGTTCGGCATCATATTTAGCTTCCAAATCTTCAGAAGCACTACCCAAATCAGGACTGGATGTAACGATAGTAACTTTATTTGGGTGAGTGAGCATTTTAATAGCTCTGGTTCTTTCGGCTACAACCGATACACGGTCAACCGCAGAAGCCAAATCTTTAACACTTAGTTCCAAAGATTTATCATTATCGGTAGGAATAACTCTTTCATAATCTGGGTAAGTGCCGTCAATTAATTTAGAAGTCAGAGTAATATCGGTAATTGAGAAACGCACCTTATTTTCCGAAATTTCAACCGTAACATTTTCAACCGCACCATCATCAATAAGCTTTCTGATTTCAGAAACGGTCTTTCTCGGAATAATAACACCGTTAAGGTTTTCGGCACCTTTCGGTAACGGCGTTTCAACACAAGCCAAGCGGTGACCGTCGGTAGCAACAACGCGTAATACCTCCGAAGCACCTTCCTTTTTAGCATGAACGAACAGCCCGTTAAGATAATATCTGGTTTCTTCAGTAGAAACGGCAAACTGTGTTCTGTCGATAACATCTTTTAATTCGTCTTTAGCCATAACAAAAGATGTCGGCAATTTATCACCGGATATAACCGGAAAGTCTTCTACGGCGATGGTTGAAAGCGAGAATTTAGAACGGCCGGAAGAAATAGTAAGTTGACCCTTATCATCAGGATAAATCAATTCAACTTGTGAACCGTCAGAAAGTTTGCGTACGATATCGTAAAGCATATGAGCCGGAGCGGTGGTTGCACCGGTTTCGGTGATTTTAGCATCGGCCATTTCGGTAATTTCGGTATCCATATCGGTAGCCTTAAAGCTTATACCGTCACCCAAAGCTTCGATTCTCACATTTGACAATACCGGAATGGTGTTTCTTTTTTCTACTATGCTCTGAACATGGCTCAGAGTTTTAAGTAAATTAGCACGTTCAATAGTAAATCTCATATCTTCAACCCATAAAAAAACGACTTATTGTTAACATTGACCGAATTATAGCACAAAGTGCCAAAATCAAAAGCCAAAACAATAAGTCGTCAACAGATTTTTAAGAATATTTAAGCTTCCAAAGCCCTTCTCAAAGTTTCTACATTTTCGGCTAAAGACATATCTTCCATGATAAGCTCTTCAACTTTTCTGACCGCATGCATAACCGTTGTGTGGTCACGGTCAAACTTGCGTCCGATTTCCGGCAGAGAACGAGAAGTTAATTGCTTAGCCAAATACATTGCAATTTGACGAGGTCTGGCCACTGTGCGAGCTCTTCTTGATGACTGCATTTCTTTAACCGAAATATTGAAGTGCTCGGCAACTTTTTTCTGAATTTCATCAATGGTAGTTCTCTTATCAAAAGAACGGAGCATATCTTTCAAGATATCTTGGGTCATATCCAAAGTTATCTCGTGATTGCTCAAGAGCTGGGAGTGAGCAATAACTCTACGCAAAGCACCTTCCAATTCTCTGATATTTGAGGTAATTTTGGTGGCCAAAAATTCAGCTACTTTTTGCGGCAATTCCAAACCGAGCTGTTTAGCTTTCGAGTTCAAGATTCCCATTCTCAAATCAAAGTCTGTCGGGTGGATATCGGCAACCAAACCGCAACCTAATCTTGATTTTAATCTGGCTTCGATTCCTTCCAAATCAGCCGGAGATTTATCGGCAGAAATAATGATTTGTCTGCCTTCTTCAATAAGCGAATTAAAGGTATAGAAAAATTCTTCCTGGGTGGTGTCTTTTCCGCCCATAAATTGTACATCGTCAACCATCAATACATCAACCGAACGGAACTGCTCTTTGAAGGCGGTTGTATCTTTATAGCGCAAAGCTCTTACGAACTTATACATAAATTTCTCGGCCGAAAGATATACGATATTACGCGACGGATCTTGTTGTTTGATATGCCATGCAATTGCATGCATGAGGTGAGTTTTTCCCAATCCCACACCCGAATATAAGAACAGCGGGTTAAAGGAAATATTTCTGGATTCTGCCACCTTACGAGCCGCTGCATAAGCAAACTCATTGGTTTTTCCGACTACAAAATTTTCAAAAGTATATTGCGGATTCAAAGGCACCGACAAAGAGTCATTTAGAGATGATTCGTTTGCATTAGCGATAACCGAATTAATACCGGATTGGTATATATTTTGCGGCGAAGGAGAAGAAGTAACTTTCTTTAATAACGAGCGGCAAGTAGGATTGTACAAACCTTTAGAAGCAATAACATCTTGTCCCGATTGAATGATAAAATTAATATTTTGGATTTGCGGATTTTTTTTCTGCCAGATTTTGTGGATTCTGTCGCTGTAGTTAGTAATCACCCAATTTCTCATAAATCTGGTCGGCACACAAATATTCATAGTCCCGTCAGAGAAAGAACCTATTGTTAAAGGCTTGAGCCAACTATCAAAAGCGGTTTCGCCGATTTCAATCTTTAACTGGTCACAAATTTGTCCCCATTGTTCCAAAACCGTTTTGTCGTTAACAACTGCTTCTTCGGCCATTTTTACTCCCCAATTCATTCTTAAAAATAAATTAAAACCCCGTCAGTATATAAGTAGCTTAAAAAGCCTCTTCATTCATATAGTTCTTGCTATTTTTTACATCAAGGATGCGTTAAATTTTATAGCAACAATAATTTTATCATTCTGCAATACTCACTACAAAGAAACACAAAAAATTTCTTTGCCTGGCAGTCCTTGATACCGTTCTGTTTCTTCCGAGAAAATTTATACCGAACCAAAATCCGACATATCTCTAAAGCAACAAATCAGGTACTTCCCCAAAAAAATCAACAAGAGCTGATATCCCCGAAAAAGAGACACATAAAAGCTTAAGCTGACAACTAACAAATAGACCATACTGTCTGCTTAGTAGATTCTAAAAAACTTCAAAAATAAATTTCAAAATTCTCTAACAAAGTGATTCGGATATTAGGATAAAAAAAAATAAAAACAACAGAACTTTTCACGAACATTGCAATTAAATTTCTTGACAGGTCTATTTAAAGGAGTCGCTTAGATTCTCTTGTTTTTAGAGCAAAAAACGCAAGCCGAAAAGCTCGAAATACAGCGTCCGACTTGCGTTAAAAAATATAAATTCAAAAAACTAAAGAGCTTTAATTTTTTGAGAAAGGCGAGAAACCTTACGAGAAGCAGTGTTCAATTTGAAAACACCTTTTCTTACAGCTTTCATCATTTCAGATTCGGCAATCTTCAGCGAGTTGTTAGCCAACTCCTTATCACCGGCAACGATGGCGGCTTCTACTTTTTTAAGAAAAGTACGAACGCGGCTTCTGCGAGCGCCGTTAATAACGGCTCTTTTATTATTTCTAACGATTCTGCTTTTAGCAGATTTATGATTGGCCATTTTTTTATTCCATTTCAAATTAAAAGTTATATCAAAACATCAAATGTTAATGCTTTATAAACTTGAAAACCCCGATAAGTCAACAACAATTTTAGCAAAAGGTCGATTCTTAATCGAAATTATTTGAATTTAGCGGAAATATCCCTAAATTCTTGAGTATTCATGCTCAATCTGCAACTTTTAAGCTCCAGTTCTCGTCCGTTTGATATATTCATATTTTCTACTTGCTTCAGAGTCTCTTTAGCCTGCAATACTGCCTGATAGGGAAGGGAAGCGATTCGTCTTCCTACTTTCATGGCTTCGTTAAACAGGTCTTTTAGCGGAACGACGCGGCTTATAAGTCCGCATAAAGATGCTTCTTCGGCACTCAAAGCTCGCCCGGTTATAATTGCTTCCATTGCCTTTGCTTTACCTACTTGGTGTATGAGCTTAGAGCATCCGCCGAAAGAAGGAATTAAACCTATTGAAAGCTCCGGATATCCGAATTGAGCGGATTCGGCCGCCAGAATTATATCTCCGGCCAAAGCCAAATCACACCCCAATCCCAAAGCAAATCCCGAAACCGCGATAATAATCGGTTTGCAACAATTTTCAATCTTATTAAATTCGTCTTGCCAAGCCTTAAGAGCCAAGCTCTGTTGATTTAACTCCTCACCCAAGGCTTTAAGGTCGATTCCGGCAGCAAAAACTTTTTCGCTTCCTTTGATGATGATGCAACGAATATTATCATCATATTCCCAAGTCTGAACCTGATATGCAATTTCATTAAGCATCTCAAGGTTAACGGAGTTGGATTCTTCTTCACGGTTCAAAGTTATTATCCCGATATGACCTTCTTCCGAAACTAAAATAGTATTATTTTCATCCATAGTCAGCACCATTGGTTAGAGTTTACTTTTAACGGTTAAACGCATTATCAAAGGATTTTTCGATTCTTTAGAAATTTCGAGCGTTTCACCTTCGCGTTCAAACAGTAATTTATTGCTTTTTTGCTTTTTCAGCATCCAGCCCATCTGAGGTAGGGTATCAACATAAAATTTCACAACTTCGCCAAAGCTCAGATTTTTAGAAGACAGATATGTTTCGATAAGTCTTATTTCCTCGTTGCCGAAATTAAGACTACCGTTTTCAATTTGCTCCAATCCGTCTGGCAGCGGAATATCTTCCAGCCCCTCAACAAAGTCTGCTCTTGCGGGCAAAATCATAAATCCGGATAAAAACAAAATTAACAAGCAAAGTTTTTTCATTTTTGCAAACTTTCACAAAAGAAGGTCGAACGACCATTTTGTACGATTTTTTTGATTCCGCCGGTCTTCGTAATATCGCATACACAGTCAGGACATTTTTGACCGGTTTTGTTGTATACGCAATGCATATTTTGAAAGTATCCCAAAGAGCCGTCCGGTTTTTTATAATCATGCAAGGTTGAGCCTCCGGCCTTAATGGCCATATCTAATACCTCGTGAGTTTTTTCAATAATGGTTTTGCATTCTTCACAAGATATTGATTCGGCGGCTCTAAGCGGAGAAATTCTGGATTTATATAAAATTTCCGAAGCATAAATATTGCCGATACCCGCAATAATATTTTGTTCCAATAAAGCGGTTTTGATATTTGTTTTTTTCTTTGTTTTGAGCTTGGACATGAGGTATGTTGCGGTTAAATTTTTATCAAACGGATCAATACCCGTGTTGCCAAATATTTTAGACTTTGGTAGTTCCGAAGTTTTACAATAGGTAAACAAACCAAAGCGTCTAGGGTCATTATAAATCATTATCCCGTTTGTTGTCTTGATAACAACATGATCATGCTTTGCCAGAGGATTCGGCACCGCATCGCCTATAATAACTTTTCCGCTCATTCCCATATGCCAAATCAAACTTATTCCATTACTCAAATCAATAACAATATACTTGGCAATCCTTCTGTATGCCAGTATCCGAGCTCCTTTAACCATCTCAGGCAGTTCGGCAGGAATTTTGCATCGCAGATTGGGGTTGTAGATTGATACTTCCTCAATCCGAGCATTTGAGATAGCTTTTTCGATAGCTCGTTTAATAGTCTCCACTTCCGGTAATTCGGGCATAAGCGTTACATCCATCGATTCAAATAAAACTATCGTCAGTATAGATATATTTTTTTATCAATACAACAACAAATAAACAGTTGCACTAAAGGCTTAAATGTACTAACTTCACCAAGTTAACCAAAAAAGAAGCAAAATGATAAAAAAACGCAAGCGGCAAAGCAAATATTTTGCTCCGCAAAATGAAAATCATGAACATATCTGTGATTATCCGGGGTGCCACAAAGCCGGAGAGTATCGTGCACCCAAAGATCGTACACTAAAAGAATATTACTGGTTTTGCTTAGAACATGTCCAAGAATATAATTCCAAATGGAACTATTATGGCGATGACTTTGCCTCGGCCGAAAAAGAAGATTTTGCCGGCAAATTCAGATTCTCTTCAAGGGTTAAATATAATTTTGGGTTTGATTTTAGTCGCGGATACGATGTGTTTGACGACCTTAGTTTTAGCCAACATAACTCGCACATACACCTCACTCCGTCAGAACATGAAGCCTTAAAAATCATGGAAATAGAGGTTGAAGATTTAGATGTTGACTTGCTTAAGAAAGCGTACAAAAAAGCGGTGAAAAAATACCATCCCGACATTAATTCTGATAACAAAGATGCCGAAGAAAAATTCAAAATCATCAGCACATCATACAAAACGATATTAAAGAAACTGGAATAACTATTCTCGTTGTTTTGTGTTGATATTTTTTTTGTTATTTTGCTTTTCCAGTTTTTTAATTCTTTTAGCAGCTTTTTTCGGCTCTTTGCGGCCTGATTTTTCCAGTATCATTTCGGCAGTTTCTTTAGTGGTTTTAGCCTTTCCGATTTTAATTAATTCATCGGTTTTCAAATCGGCAAGATTTTTAGAAAAATCTTTCTGTGATAATGAAGCATCTTGGATTCGACTTATACCCTTTATCACATTTTGTGCATCATTTTTAGAAAGTTTTTTAGTTTTTACTTTGGTTTTATCAGCAATAGTTTGTTGTAAAACTTGTTCAAAAGTTTCGGAGCTTTGAGTAACATTTTGCAAGTTTTCATTAATAATTTTTCTTTTGATACCTTTAAGTCCCAGTTTTTTAGAGGTTCGGTCGGCAGCCAGAATGGCTTCCATCTTTCCGGCCGTCTGTTGCATTTTTTGGTTTTCCAAAGTTTGTTTAAACTCAAGCTTTGCCTTTTCTTCTTCCTTTAAGGCATTCAGCAAAGAAGAATTTTCATTTTCCAAAGCAAAGTCAAACATGATTGGAGCGTTTTCATCATCCTCTTCGTCATCTTCATCATAGACTTCACGGATTTTAGTTTTAAGCTTTTTCAGATTCGGCGGTAAATTTTTAATCTGCTTAGCGGTTTGTTTAAAATTGTTACGATCTTTAGCCTCTGCGGTTAAAGCTTTTTTTATATCGATTCTTCTGGAGTTTTTTTCGTTTTTATCAACCCCCTTTTTTTGTTCCCAATCTATATTAAGTGGTTCATCATCACTAAGCATTTTTATCCTCAAATACAAAACAGCATCATTTTACACCTAAAAAACAGTAAGTCAATCATCAGTAATATCCTTGGCTAAATACGATATCATCAAAGAGCCGTTTGATAAATTTGCGATTGACAGCTCCAAACTTTTATTATCATTACGCCGCAAGAAAACGGTTTTTGCGGTCATACTCAAAATATTATCGCTTATACCTTTTTTGATTTCGTCCCAATCTGCGTCGGCAGAAAAGAAAGTTTTTTGGCTATCCAACACTTCTTCAAATGTAGGTTCGCCGTCCAAAAAGCTTTTATCGGCGTTCCACAAATTGATATAAGCCTGATTATAAAAATTAACTCTTCCGTTTGTTCCGAATATAATTACCGCATCAAAAAGATTTTGCAGCATTTCGTTTTGTACCGAAATTATGGCATTATAGGCACTTGTAGCGGCCAACCGATCAGAAATATCTTCATACGCGAATACGATTCCGCCCAGAGGGTAAGGGGCTCGCATTCTGCGCAAAGTTTTCCCGTTTGGCAGGTGCATTAAATCATTTGTCGGCTCAAAAATCCTTGAAAATTTTTTAACTTCATCTTGTCTAAAAGCTTTAAAATCAGGAACTTCCGGCAACAATCTTTTTTCTCGTAACACATCTAAAAATGCCGAATAACTTGGCTTTTCATCTAAAAAGGTGCTGTCAAGATTCCATAATTTAGCAAACGCTTGATTATAGAAATTAAGTATCATGTTTTGGTTAAATACGGCAAAAGCAGTTCCCAGGGCCCCCAAAATTTCCAGCTGAGCTTCTTGGTGTTGCTTAAGATTTCTGCGTAACTGGTCAAGTTCGTTTATATCAGTCAGACAGCCGGCAGAAAAAGTCTTATCAAGATTTTGTTCGGCATAAAAAGGTGTCTCACAAACTTCCATCGCCACACGACCTCCGTCTACGATAATTCCGACCGGAGTTTTGGCTCTTCGGTTAGATTTGTGAACTCGTTTTGCCAGTTCTAAAGAAATACTCTCACCGTTTGTTCCGATAATCTCGGAATTTGTTTCTAAAATTTCGTCTTTTGTTTTATTGGGTAAAAATTCTGCATATTTTTTATTACAAAACACTATTTTATAATTATTATCTCTTAACCAAATTGCCAGAGGTAGATTGTCAAGCAAATCCAGTAGCCTGTTTAGCTTGTTTTTTAGATCAGATTTTTCTGCTTCCAGAGATTTAATGCGATTCGTAGCAAAGCTTACATCTCTAAACCAAATCATATCGCAGTATATATTACCGTCAGCACCGCTGATTCTAACTCCTTCAAGTCGGATATATTTTTCCGAATTTTTTAAGATAAAATAATCTTCAAAAGCTACGCCTTCCTCCATCAATAATGCGACATACTTATATATTTTTTTTACATCATCCTTATAGAAATTTTTCATAACTTCTTCAAAAGAAGACTTTGTACCGGAAGGCAAATTCAAGATCACGGCCAATCGTCTTGAGCATCGTTCTACAATATTTTTTCTGGGGTCATTAACTTTTTCATCCGGATATATAAAAGCAAAATACCCATCATGAGAAGCATAAAGTGTTTCGGCATACCGTTCTCTGTCGCGTTTAAGAAAATAATTTTTTTGTCTTTGTTTGAGGTTAACAAAGCTAAGAGAAGCCACAAACAGCAACAACACCAGAAAAACGGTGATAAGTAAGAACCATAATTCCGGTGCGGCATAGTAAAAATCTTGCAGTAGTTCTAAATCCAGCATCCGCGACCATATGCAAAAAAACATTGTTTATTTGAGGATATTATTATATAAAACACATTATTAAAACCTAAAAATTAGAGTAAGTGGAAAAATGATAAGTTTGGCATTTGATACGACAGCCGCCGCATGCAGCGTACTACTAAAAAACGATAACAATATATTGTATAAATCCGAAAATTTGATGGAATTCGGACAGTCGGAATTTTTGCTTCCGGAAATAGAAAAAGCTTTGCGGCAAAGTGGTGTTGTCTTTGCCGATATTGACAGCCTTTTTGTTTGCGTCGGCCCGGGTTCATTTACCGGAGTTCGTTCCGGTATTGCCGCGGCCAGAGTGTTTAAGCTGGCATCTCCTAAATTAAACCTTGGTGGTGTTTCGGCATTTGAAGCATATAAAAAAACATTTGATGTCGCAGACATTGCAGAACTAAATGCCGTAATTATCGAAACTCGCAGGGATGATTTTTATGTTCAGGTATTTGACAAACACCTCCAACCTCTATCCATGCCTGATGCAAAATCAAGAGAAGACATAATAACTTCTCTTAAAGGTAAATTGGTTTCATTGTCAGGAGATGGCGTTGAAAGGTTTTTATCATATCCCAGCGGATTGTGCTTGCTCGCCATCAAAATGTATGATTGTCCGCCCATAGAAGACTTGTTGGCAGCCGGAGAAGATATGCTCAAAGAAAAGAAACTCAACTTTCCTAAACCGCTTTATTTACGCGCTGCGGATGTTAGTATGCCCAAAAGCAGATAAAATTTTTTAACTTCTTCCGTATGAGCGAGAGTTATCCATCATTCTTTGACGCACTTTAGCCAGCTCGTATTCTCTTCTGTTGCGTTCTCGTTTAGCTCTTTCTTTTGGTGTCTCGCGATAGTTGGTTTTTACTTCACGCAAAGCCATTATTTTCTTTACCATTTCGGCTCGCGATACCCCCGGAGTGCTTTTTACTAAAAAATCGTTTATTATTTCCGGAGTTAAAACCTGTTCAAGATTTTTAGCCAAATCGGCATCTGCCAGGATTCTGTTTAATTCAACACTGAGTGTTTCTTCAAAATCTTCATCGTCATCATCATCAGCATTATCACGCAGTATTTTAATTAAAGAGTCTTTGAATAACTTATTGACCAGCTTATTAAAGTTTTTTTTCAAAACAGTTTCATTTTTTGAGGCATTCATCAGCGCAAACAGCAGTAGATTTTTGACATACTTCTTTTGCTTTGCCGAAAGGTTAAGGTTGCCGGAGATTCCGCCCTTCAGAAGATTAAGAATTTCGTTTCTTTCTTTTTCAAATTTTTCTGCCATTATGAAGTTCCTTCAATATAATTTCGAAATTCATCGGCTACTTTTTGATAAACATCTTTTTTAAACGCAACAATTTTCTGCGGAGCCTCGCTCAAGTCTGCCCACATAAAGCTCTTAAATTCGATTTCTTGGGGGTTTGTATTAAAATCTATGTCGCCGTCTTTTCCCAAAAATTCAAACAAGAACCAGTGCTGTTCTTGTCCCAACACTCGCTTGTTCTCGGATTGAAACTTTTTGACGATAGCCACAGGAAAGTTATATTTCAGAGGGTGTTTTATCTCTGCCAATAATCTCACATTAGTAATAGCGGTTTCTTCACGCAATTCCCTGATTGCGGCATCAAAAGGCGTCTCTCCTTTTTCAATTCCTCCTTGCGGAAATTGCCATTGCCAATCTTTGCAGTCAGCTCTTGCACACAAGAGCACTTTTTTGTTTTTAGTTACGACGATGCCGACAGATTTTCTGTATACTTCAATCATTATTCAACCACCAAATTTGAAACGGGAACTAATGCAAAAGGTTTGGATATTTCCACCTTTTTTGCCTCCTCATACGATATTTGCGGCGAAAAAGTATTAATCCAGTTATAAATTGCCAAGATTGTTACCGGTTTAGGAGCGGCGACAATCAAGACTTGTCCTTTATTAAAAGCAATATTTTCTGCTTTTTGTAGGAGCTCTTCTACCTCATGTTTTACCATGTCCTTAGATATGACTATGTCGGCTTTGCGTCTTGCCAAACCATCTACTTGTAAATCGTCAATTATTTTTTCATTTGACGCATCAATCACCAAGAGGCCGCGTTGCTTAGTTTCCGTCAATAACTCTTTTATAATATGAGAATTTTCCGGCACAACCAACCCGTCATCGACCACTATACCGCCGATAGGAGCCTTGGTCGCAATAGTTTTATGAAATCTTGCCACAGCTTCATCTTTGGTAAGATCTGTGGTTATAGACAACGGCCCGGAGTCTTCTTTGGAAAAATCTCTGGAGGACAACAATAAATCCATATATGTTTCATGGCCTTTTTCTCTTGCTGCCAGAATAGCGGTTTCCGGTTTTGGGGTATATGGAGTAAAGCTGACAGATACCTCAGAATCAAAAGCTTCTGCCACCTTAGTTACGGAAAATTGGTTAAAACCCATTCCGGCAATAACAATAGCGACTTTTTTAAAGTTTGGTTGTGTATCAACCGAATTTCCGTATTCGCTCCAAGGTTTTCTTCCGTCGGTAGCTATTTTCGGTAATATCACCCCTTTTTCATCTATTTCGTACAAGTTTTCATCAAGGCTGATATATTTAAGTTGTTGTGTCGGATTTTTAGCCGGCAGATTAAATATGTTGGGCACCGCCGCTAATAAATCCTCCAAAGAAAAATCAGGATTTTCCTCTATTTCTTTTTTTACCTGAGTTTCTCTCACATCATCGACGAATGCATCAATTTTTGTTTTTTCCGGTGTTAACTTGTCAGGCAAAGTCAGAATAAATTTTGGAGCTTTATTATCTTTATCAAACATCAACTTATCGATTTTTGACTTGTAAACCGGCTCACTTTTTTCTTCGGCAAACCAATAGCCGACCCCAATAACCGAGGCGACAATAACCAGTATCGCCACTATAAGTTTGTCATATTTTTCTAAAGTGCTCTGCAAGGATAATCTCCCGTATCTATTTATCTGCCGAAGTATATATGTTAAGAGCCTTAACCGTATCTACCGCACGAAGCAACTGATAATCTTTTCTCCAATCTTTATCTTCTTCCTTCTTGTCTTTATCTTTTTTGTTTTCGCCTATGGTTTCATTCTTAAGAGCATTGGTATATTCTGCTTCGCTGAACTCATATTCATCGGTATACTCTTCCAACTTTGCCGGATGAACAATAATATCCGGTTCTATACCGGTTGCCTGTATTGAACGCCCCGAAGGAGTATAATATTTTGCGGTGGTAAGACGCATAGCACTTTTTTCGCCCAAAGGAACAACCGTCTGTACGCTTCCTTTACCAAAAGATTTTTCACCCATAATTACGGCACGTTTGTGGTCTTGCAGGGCACCGGCAACAATTTCCGAAGCCGAAGCCGAGCCGCTGTTAATCAATACCACGATAGGCAGGCCGTTAGTAATATCCTCTCCTTTAGCCGAGTAGCGTAAAGTGTCTTCCTCATTACGAGCTTTGGTTGAAACCACCTCTTTTTTACCCAAAAACAGTCCGGAAACGGCAACGGCCTGATCCAACAAACCTCCCGGATTGTTTCTTACATCAAGCACTATTCCCTTAAATGGAGTTTTTCGTTTTTTGGTTTCTTTTTCAAACAGCTCCTTTATGTCTTTATCAACATCCTCCGAAAATGAGCCGATTCTGATATAAAGCACATCATCATCCTTAATATCGCTTTTAACCGATTGAGTTTTAATTTCTTCTCTTTTTAAGGTAACCTCAAAAGGCTTTTCATTTAGACGGCGGATTGTAAGTTTAACCTTGGTCCCCGGTTTTCCTCTCATCTTGTCAACGGCTTCGTTAAGAGTCATACCGATTATTGTTTCGCCGTCAATATTGGTGATATAGTCACCGGGTTTTAATCCGGCCTTAAATGCCGGAGTATCATCAATCGGGGAAATAATTTTAACCACGCCTTGTTCCATTGTGATTTCGATTCCCAGACCGCCGAATTTGCCGCTGGTTTGCTCGGTCATATATTTAAAATCTTTCTCATCCAAATAGCTTGAGTGTGGGTCAAGAGAAGACAACATACCGTTAATTGCCGATTCGATTAATTGTTTATCGGTAACTTCTTCGACATAGTTAGCCTTAGCCCTTTCCATAGCCTCGCCGAACATATTTAACAATTCATATGTGTTGGTTTGCTCGTCCTTGCTTTCTTCGGCTTTTTTAGCCCAAGCGGCCTGAGTTGTAATAAACATTGCGGCAACTGCTATTAACAATATTTTCTTCATGATTTAAGCACCCCATTCAAATTTTGAACCATGCAGCCGGATTAATCGGCTGATTATTTTTTCTAATCTCTACATATAATTCGGCATTTTCCTCTTCCGGCATATTACCGATAGGCTCACCGGCCAAGAGCATTTGCCCGAGTTCCACATCCACATTACCCAACCCGGACATCAATGACAAGTAGTCGTCTCCGTGCTCGACGATAATCATATTGCCATATCCTCTAAACGGGCCGGCAAACACAACGGCTCCGTCAAAAGGAGAAATAACCTGAGCATTTTCTCTGGTGGCTAAGGTAATACCTTTTGCCGAAATACCCTTAATTTTTTCTTCGCCGTAGCGGGTAATGATTTTTCCTCGGGCCGGCAGCGGTAATTTTCCTTTTGCCTTTGCAAAACCCGATGCAATATTTGTTATACTTTGTTGAGCCGATTTAATCAAGTCAGCAGATTGTTTTTCCTCTAATTTTCTTCTTTCTTCTTCTTTCCGGCGTCTTTCAGCTTCTCTAGCTTCCTTTTCTCTTCGTTGTTTTTCAATTTGAGCCAACAAGTCGCGCAAGTCCTTAGCCTTAGAGGCTAATTTATCCATATTCTTTTTGGTCTTTTCACTTTTTATTTCAACAGATTTTCGCAAAGCGACTTTTCTTTGCTGCAGTTTTTTCATCTGCTGATGTTCGGCTTGCAAAACAATTTTCTGTTTGGAAATTTCGCCTATTTGTTTTTCTATTTTACTCTTTTTATTTGCGATATCATGCAATTGCTGCCGTATCTGCTCTGCATTTTCTTCCAGATAAGGAACGGTTCCACGCAAAATCATGGCACTTCTGATAATATCAACCGGAGAGAGCGGCTGCACCAAGAGCGATTCCGTCGGTTTTAGTGCAAGGTTCTGCAAAGCGGCCAAGGTTTTAATTAAGTTTTCATCTTCTTTAAGAAACCCTTTTTCGGCATTTTCTAAATCGCTTTCCAAGGTTTTGAGTTGTCTTTCCATTAAAGAAAGTCTGTCTTCGGTATTTTGGATTTTTTTAGCCGCATCCACCATCTCTTTACTGATTGATGATAGTTCAAGATTAATCTGCGTGGCCTGAGCTTGCAGTTTTTTATGTTCAATGCTTTGTTGTAAAACCTTTTTCTCAACCTCTTGAAGGTCGTCTTTAGAAACATTTGCCGCCGTTGCGGTTACCATAGAATAAAAGACTACGGCAACCGCAAATAACATATATTTCAAAACGGCAGTAAAGTTCATATTTATCTCTTAAGTAAAGATTTTCCGGTCATTTCTTTTGGCTGTTCGATTCCCAAAAGTTCGAGCATTGTCGGAGCAATATCTGCCAAGCGACCGTTTTCAAGAGATTTAACCCCGCTTTGGTCATTAACCAATACGGCCTGCACCTTGCCTACCGTATGAGCGGTGTAGGGTTGACCGGTAATCTCGTCAACCATTTTTTCGCAGTTTCCATGGTCGGCGGTAACGATTAAAACGCCTCCGACATCTTTAATGGCGTTTTCAACTTTGCCCAGACATTCATCAACGGCAGCCACCGCCTTCAATGCAGCTTCCATAACTCCGGTATGACCAACCATATCTCCGTTAGCGAAATTGCAGATGATAACATCAAATTTTTTGCTTTCGATAGCGTTAACCAGCTGTTCGGTAACCTCATAAACACTCATTTCAGGCTTAAGGTCATAAGTTGCGACTTTTGGGCTAGGGATAAGGATTCTTTCTTCTCCTTCAAATTCTTTTTCTTCGCCACCGTTAAAGAAGAAAGTAACATGAGCATATTTTTCGGTTTCAGCGATTCTCAATTGTTTCAAACCGTGTTTGGCCACGATTTCACCTAAAATATTGGTTAACTGTTCCGGCGGGAAAATGGTATGCATAAAGCGATTGTGATCAACTGAATACTCTGTCATTCCGACATGGTCGGAAAAGTTAACGACTTTCCTGCGTTCAAAACCGTTAAAATCTTTATCAGCCAAGGCATAAAGAATTTCTCTGGCTCTGTCGGCTCTAAAGTTGGCCATCAAGATAGCGTCGCCGTCTTGCATTCCGTTATAATCACCGATAACAGCCGGAATTACGAATTCATCATTAACCTTGTCGGCATAAGACGCTTTAATAGCTTCATCGGCAGAGGCAAAGCGTTTCCCGTCGGCTAAGACCATATTGTTATAAGCTTTTTCGATTCTGTCCCATCTTTTATCGCGGTCCATGGCGTAGAAACGACCTTCGATGGTAGCGATTTTAACATTGTTCAGGCCTGCAACATCTTTTTCAAATTGCTGCAGGTACTCCACGGCTGATGTCGGGGGAGTATCGCGTCCGTCTAAAAAGGCATGAACCCTAACCGGAATATTGTTTTCCGATATTATTTTGGCCAATACTTCGATATGGCTCTGTGAGGAGTGAACACCGCCCGGAGACATCAAGCCCATCAGGTGGCAGGTTTTTCCGTTTGCTTTAAGGGTGTTTATCATATTAACCAAAATCGGATTCTTAGCCAAGCTTCCGTCTTTAATTGCCAAATCGATTTTGGGCAAGTCTTGCATAACCACACGGCCGGCACCCAAATTGGTGTGTCCTACTTCGGAGTTTCCCATCTGTCCTTCGGGCAACCCCACAGCCAGACCGGAAGTTTCGACAAATCCGTGCGGACATTCATGAAGCAGGCGGTGCCAGTTAGGAGTATTGCCGTTTTCAATAGCGTTATCGGCGGTTGTTTTTTCTCTGTATCCCCAGCCGTCAAGGATAAGTAGCATTACTGGTTTTTGTGTCATTTTCTTTTCCTTAAATTTACAAAACTTCTTGCATTATATATAACATTTTTCAAACGGAAAGCACTATTTTTTACAATTATTGCATAATTTTTTTCCATATTTGTGCCGGCAGTCCCGAACCATAGACATAGCTCATGGGTGAGTTATCGTCATTTCCGACCCATACCACGCAGATAAGATTATCATCAAAGCCCGCGAACCAAGCATCGCGGTGGTTTTGGCTGGTGCCGGTTTTGCCGAAAGCCTCACGACCGATATTGGCTTTACGGCCGGTTCCGGTTTTCATCACTTCGCGCAGCAGCTTTTTCATCAGTATGGTCTTTTCTTCATCAAAAATTCGTACCGGTTCGCTATCCATGCGTTGATACAGCTGATATCCGTCGTTGCTGTATACTTCTTGCACGGCATACGGCCATACGGCATATCCGCCGTTAGCGATTGAAGCGTAGGCCGCAGCCAGATCAATCGGCTTTACGCCTGAAGAGCCTAACGCCAATGATAAATCATTTTCCATCGGTGTGGTAATTCCCATTTTTTCGGCATTTCGGATTATAGCACCGGTTCCCACCCTTTGAGCCAAATTGACGGTGGCCAGATTCAACGACTTGGCAAAGGCGTAACGAAGATTTACCATGCCGTAGGTTTTGCCGTCATCGTTTTGTGGCTGCCATCCGCGAATATTAATAGGTTTGTCTTCAATCATATCATCGGGTGTCATTCCCTGATTAATTGCCGTCATATAAACAAACAGCTTAAACGCAGATCCCGGTTGTCTTATAGCTTGCGTCGCGCGGTTAAATTGGCTTTTAAAATAGTTTGCTCCGCCGACCAAAGCTTTTACGGCACCGGTTTTATCCAATATAACTACGGCTCCTTGGGTAACATTCTGATTTTTGGCTCCGGCCAAAGCTTCATGCAATACGGCTGAAGCTTTTTCTTGCAAATCCTGGTCCAGAGTTGTCAAGGCATAGATATCGGTTTCTTGCTCGCCGACGCGGGATATGATTTCATTATAGGCATAATCGGCAAAATAAGCTCCGTTTTTAACTTTTGCCGGTTTTTCTTTGCCAAGCGGCATTTTAAGAACGCGCTCATAATCCTTCTCGGATAGCAGACCGTTTTCAACCATAATGTTAAGAACCACTTTGGCGCGATCTAAGGCTCTTTCTTTTGACGCAATCGGGTTGTAGCGCGACGGTGCCTTGAGCATTCCGGCCAAAATAGCTCCTTCCAGCACATTTAAATCACGAGAAGTTTTTTGAAAATATTTGTTGCTCGCCGCCTCGATTCCGTAAGCCCCGTTACCAAAATAAACCCTGTTCAGATAAAGAGTCAGAATCTGCTCTTTGGAGAATTTATATTCCAGCCAAAATGCCAACATAAGCTCTTGCGCTTTACGGTTTATGGTCTTCTTATTGGTAAGAAATAGGTTTTTGGCTACTTGTTGGGTGATAGTGCTTCCGCCTTGAGCAAATCTGCCGGCAAAGATATTTGCAATCATGGCTCTGGTAAACGATATTATGTCAAAACCAAAGTGGGAGTAGAAACGACGGTCTTCGGTGTATACAATGGCGTCGGTAACATATTGTGGCAGTTCATCGGCCGGTACAACCTCGGAATAAACCGTGCCGAAACTCATAACTTCATTGCCGTTTTCGGCAATAATGGTGGTAGAAGGCAAGCGCGTACGATTTATTGCCTCGCTCATATCCGGAAGAGTTATCAGGCAAAACAACAAATACAAAAATAAAGCTCCGCCGCCAACCAAGGCTAACTTGAACAACAATTTGAGTTTGCTAAGTTTCTTTTTGCGTCTGGAGGTTGTTTTTTTGCGTTTGTTTTTTTCGTTTTTTTTCACCACTTTTTAGATTCCTTATTCTTTCGATTCTCTTCAATATTGTAGCAATAAGAGGTTAAACAAATTTTTAATGTGATAAAAATTTTTTATTGGTGGCGTCAGTAATAATAATCTTTTATAATTGAGCAAATTTATGCAAAGGAATAAACATGACGCAAAAAATTTGCCTTATTGACGGCTCAGGCTATATTTTCAGAGCTTTTTATGGACTTCCGCCCTTAACCGCACCCGACGGTACGCCGGTTAATGCGGTTTATGGCTTTACCAACATGTTTCTAAAGCTCACCGCCAAAATACCTTGTGATTATTGTCTGGTATTATTTGATGCCAAAAGGCAAAATTTTCGTAATGATATTTTTGCCGACTATAAAGGCACTCGCAAAGAAACTCCGGAAGAGTTAATCCCGCAATTTCCGTTGATTCGCGAGGCTGTAAATGTCCTAAACCTCAATTTTTTGGAAATGGAAGGTTATGAAGCCGACGACTTAATTGCCACTTATGCCGCCAAAGCATTGGAAAAGGGGATGGAAGTCGTGGTTGTATCCGGTGACAAAGATTTAATGCAGCTGATTCGCTCCGGTGTTGAGTTTTACGACCCGATGAAAGACAAATTTTTTACGCCTGAAGATGTCAAAGAAAAATTCGGCGTCTATCCCGACAAAGTGGTTGAAGTGCAAGCCTTATCCGGAGACAGTATTGATAATGTTCCCGGTATCCCCGGGATTGGCCCCAAAACTGCGGCTCAGTTGATAAACGAGTACGGAACTGTTGAAAATTTATTGGCTCATGCCCATGAGATAAAACAAGACAAACGCCGCCAAACCATTATTGATAATGCAGATAATGCACTTATTTCCAAGCAACTGGTGCGTCTAAAAGACGATGTTCCGGTAACCGAAGATATAGAGAGCTTTGTTTGCAAATGCCCCGAAGCCGATAAAGTACATGACTTTATCAATCGTTATGAATTTTCTTCTCTCAAAAACCGTATTGATAAATGGCTCGCGGAAAGATGCTCCGATTTAAGCCACCGCCTGCCGCAACCGATAGTAAAAAACTACCAAGTCATAAAGGACGAACAAGGGCTGAAAGAAATTGCTCGCCGGATTGAGAAGAATGCTCGTTTTGCCTTTGCGGTAGCTTCTAAAGGCGAAAATCCGCATTTTGATAACGCCGAAGGATTGGCGGTTTCTTGCTCTGCGGGAGAAGCCTACCTTATCAAATTTGCCAATACTCAAAATGTGAATATGGACTTGTTTGCCTCTTCAGGCAACGATTCCGGAATAACCAAAGAGGTTTTTGATAGAGTATTACGCCCGTTGTTTTCGGCAAAGTCGATTTTAAAAATCGGCAACGGTATCAAAAACAGCATGCATTTATTGCGAGCCAAATTCGGCGATTTGCCGTTTTTCCCCTATGATGATACGGCGGTAATGTCCTATTGTTTGGACAGTTCCGAACATTATCACGACACCAAAACCTTAAGTGAAGTATTTTTAGATGAAAAGCTGCAAAACCCGGAAGAGGTTTTTGGTAGCGGTAAAAATAAATTATCTTTTTCGCAAGTAGAAGAAGACAAGCAAAAAGAGTACTTGTGCGAACAGGCAGACTTTATTTTAAGAACCTATGATTTTTTGAAATCTCGCATGATAACCGAGCGTCGCACTCATATTTACGAAGCTTTTGACCGTCCTTTGGTGCAAACTTTGTATAATATGGAATTACGCGGAGTAAAGGTAAACGCCCAAGGACTAAAGGATATCAGTGATTATTTTGCCGCCGGAATGCAGAAGTTAGAGCAAGAAATTTACACTTTGGCCGGAGAGGAGTTTAACATTGGCTCACCTAAGCAAATTGGCGAAATTTTGTTCGATAAAAAAGGGCTTAAAGGCAAAAAAACGGCAAGTGGTTCGTGGGCAACCGGAGCCGATGTATTAGAAGATTTGGCGGCCTCCGGTGAGGAGTTGGCAACCAAAATATTGGACTGGCGGGAGCTCAGTAAACTAAAATCAACCTATACCGATTCTTTGTCAGAGCTTTTGGATAAAAACTCTCGCCTGCATACCACTTATTCGCAGGTGGTGGCCAATACCGGAAGGCTGGCTTCCTCAAATCCCAATTTGCAAAATATTCCCATTCGTTCCGAAGAAGGACGCAAAATCCGCTCTTGTTTCGTTGCCGAAAAAGGGTGCAAGCTGATATCTTGCGATTATTCTCAGGTAGAGTTGCGGCTTTTAGCCGAAGTTGCCGATGTCAAAAAACTAAAAGAAGCTTTTGCTCATGGTATAGACATCCACACTGCAACGGCATCACATGTTTTCGGTGTTCCGGCAGATAAGGTTGATGCAAATTTGCGCAGGCAAGCTAAAGCCATTAACTTTGGTATTGTTTACGGTATTTCGGCTTATGGCTTGGCCAAAAACATCGGTGTAGAACCGGCAGAGGCCAAGGCTTATATAGACGCCTATTTTGCTCAAATGCCCGAGATAAAGGCCTATATGGAAAGAACCATTGAATTTGCTCATTCTCATGGTTATGTTGAAACTCCTTTCGGACGCAGATGTTCGGTGTTCGGAATTAACGATTCCAACAAGCGATTAGTTGCCAATGCCGAAAGAGCAGCTATTAATGCTCCGATTCAAGGTGGAGCCGCCGACATCATTAAGTTAGCCATGAATAAGGTCGAAAGAGTGCTGCAAGAAAAACAAATGCAAACCAAAATGCTTTTACAAGTCCATGACGAATTGGTCTTAGAAGCACCTGAAACCGAGGTTGAACAGGCATTGGCAGTGGTCAAAGATTGCATGGAAACCATAATCGAAAGTAGCGTTGCTTTCAAAGCCGAAGCCGGTATCGGAGACAACTGGACCGAAGCCCACTAAAACAAAAAACGCAGAATTTTGTTTCTGCGTTTTTTGTTGTTTGTCTTTTCATCCTAGGCCGAGCGTCCGCCACCATGAACTTGTGTATTTTGCGGCAACGGCGGCAGTTTTGAAAAATCAACGGAATGATATCTTTGAGCTTCTTGTCTCATTTTTTGCATCAGGTTTGGATGCATATTTTCAATGAAAGCGACATATTCTTGAGCGACTTTATCCCAGTTTGCTCTTTCCATTGTTCCTTTTTCAGGGATTTTATCGCCAAAAAAGTCTTTTTCAAATTTATCTGCATCTTTACCGCAGTAAAATTCGCCTAACTCTTTTTGATAAAGTTTGTGAGAACAATAAGCTTCAAGATTATGGAAGACATAAGATTTATGAAAATCACCATTATTGAAAAATCTTAAATTGTAACTACCGTCAGAAAATTTATCTTCTGCCGGAATGATGTCGTTTTTTTGACCTAAATCAAAAATTCTATATTCAGCCTCAAAAGCCTCCATTTCTTTATTTTTTGTTCCGGTAGCCGGACAAATACCGAATGCAGAGCTTCTTGGATATTGAGTTTTAAATATGTTTTGCATCCAAAAACGCCCACTGACTTTAGGGTTAAAGTAATGTTCGCTCAGATTTTGGTCAACATAACAAGGCGAAGTCTCAATTTCTTTACCAAACCGAGAATTAATTTCTTTAGATAAACGCAGGGTATCATTATAATTTCCTACATAAATAGTCATACCTTTGCCATTATCTCCGCCTTTGGCTATTTTGTGTTCAATGTCCAGATGTTTGAGCATTTCCGAAATAGCTTTGGTCGTTGGATGATTGCGATTTGGAACCACATCCAGATGAAGCTTCCAGTCAGCATCAGATGTTCTGGTTTTAGATGAGTAGTAAAAATCTTCTGTTTTTAAGCCACTTTTTTGTTGGTGTTCTGTAAAACGAGGGTCTTCGGATTTGTATTTCTGTATTGCTTTTTCAAGTTCCGCATTTTTTAGGATGGTTGCATGAATATACTCCAACTCGGCTTTTTCCATTTTAGAAATTTTGCCGGATTTTTCTTTAGCTTCCAAGGTTCTGCGGCGTATTTCACGGCTTTTTTCATATTCTGTTTGCGGTGCCGGAGCAGGTGATTGAGGGTTTGATTTGCTTTGTTGCTGAGTTTGCAGTTTGTTTTTCACAATCAGCAAAGCACCTTTGAGCTTTTCATCTTTAACTGTTTGCAAAAACTCATCATTAATATCCGGTGCACCAATCATTTCCATGGCAGGTTTTGCTTCCATACACGCCAGCATCAAACAAGCCTTAAATTCCGGTGACTTAATATTGCCGAATTCAATTTGTGTATCTTGTTCTCGGGCATATGCCACAATATCTCGGAATCTTTGCATATTAGGTAACTTGGTGTTACCGTCTTTATCTTTGGCCGAAAGATTAATATTACTTGCGCTATTTGCCACAATTTTATCAACACTTCCGTCTGCGTGTTTAATCTCGGCCTTATATGCGCAAGCCTTAATGTCTTCTTTATATTCGGCGTTTTGTTTTTCTGCCGATTTTTGAAAGATTTTTCGCCAAGCTTTCTTAAAATCCAAATTGTTTGTGACAGAAACAGAATTGGTGTTTTCTTGGGCTTCTTTATCAACAGTATTATTGTTAACTCTCAAAGATGTTTTAACAAAATGCAGGGTATTTTTCATATAATCACGCATAGATACCATACAATCTTGGCAGAATGGTTCTTTAAGTTTTTTACGGCGATTAAAACTTTCATCGGTATAAGCATACTCATACATCAGACAGTTTTTATCCGTGCAGTGCATGCCAAGGTTTTCAACTGCATTTTTTCTTCCTTCGTGAGTGGCATTAAAAGTGTGCCCGAGTTCGTGAATGATGATGTCTTTGAAATAAGATTTCAAATCTTCGCCCCTATAACCGAGTGCGGCGCAAGTTCCGGCAGAAATGTTAATGCCGAGTTCATTTGAAATTCCTCTAATATTTCCTTTGGCTTTTCGCTTAGACACATTTACCAAAATAGGAGTGCTTGCACTATACATATTTCCGGCGCTGTCGGCTTGCAATTGGGATAGTTTTTGAATATCAAGCATGCCGTTGCGGGTGGCTAAATCAATTTGTTTTTGCAAAGATACTCTGTAAGAACCATTAGGGAGCTTTTCAAACATCCGCCAAAAACTTTTTTCATCAAAATCTTCCGTGCTGTTTTGTTCTCTTTTTCTATTTTCGTAAATTTGCTCGTTCTTCGCAAAAACAGCTTTCAATGTATCTAAATCATCATAAGTTAGATTTCTGTCTTGCATCCCGAAATTGTCTTTATATTCCGGAAACAGATTTATAAAATCTTGTACGGCTTCTTTTGTCCATTCGATATATTTCTCATCAAGACCGTCTTCAAAGTTAAAAAAGAAATTTTTCATAACACAATCCGCGGTTTATTAAACATATTCATATGCTAGCACAAAGAATGGTTATTGTCTATTTGAATTTTGTCTAAAAAATCGCAAAAGAGCTGATTTTTCATTTTAAATTATGCACAAATTTTAGGAAAAACATTAAATTTTGCTATGCTTTTGGGGTTAAATGTTCTATATTTCATACAGATTTTTTATGAAAAAGAAATGAGGAATAAAGTAATATGGTTTCTGAAGTAACAAATGCCGTAGAACAAGAATACGGCGCAGATTCGATTAAGGTTTTAAAAGGCTTGGACGCAGTGCGTAAACGCCCCGGTATGTACATCGGCGATACCGATGACGGTTCCGGCTTGCATCACATGATTTATGAGGTTTTAGACAACGCTATTGACGAGGCTTTGGCCGGCTACTGCGATAAAACCGAGGTTATTTTAAACCCGGACGGTTCTGCTACCATCAGAGATAACGGACGCGGTATTCCGGTCGGCATGCACAAAGAAGAAGGTATTTCCGCCGCCGAAGTTATTATGACCGAATTGCACTCCGGCGGTAAGTTTGATAATAATTCCTATAAGGTTTCCGGCGGTTTGCACGGTGTTGGCGTGTCGGTGGTTAACGCTTTGTCTACCTGGCTTAAGTTGCGTATTTGGCGTGAAGGACACGAGCATATAGCCGAGTTTGCCAATGGTAATGTAACTCGCCACTTGGAAGTAGTCGGCGATGCACAAGGCAAGCATGGTACCGAAGTGACATTTCTTCCTTCGCCCGAAACCTTTACTATGACCGAATTTAACTTTGAAACTTTGGAACGAGCCATTAGAGAAAAGGCTTTTTTGAATTCCGGTGTGTACTTAAAGCTGATAGATAACCGCGGCGCCGAACCCAGAGAAGTTGATTTTCACTACGAAGGGGGCTTGCGTGCTTTTGTTAATCACTTAAACAAATCAAAATCACCCCTGCATGACGAAGTTATTTATATTGCCGGTGAAAAAGATGATATCACGGTTGAGGTCGCTCTACAGTGGACCAATGCTTATAACGAAAGCATGCTGTGTTTTACCAATAACATTCCGCAAAAAGACGGCGGTACGCACTTGGCCGGTTTTCGCGGCGCATTAACCCGTAGTATCAATAACTATGTACAAGAAAACGGTCTGCTCAAAAAAGAAAAAATCGTACTTTCCGGCGATGATATGCGCGAAGGCTTGAGCTGTGTATTGTCGGTAAAAGTTCCTGACCCGAAATTTTCTTCGCAAACCAAAGATAAGTTGGTTTCATCAGAGGTTAGACCGGTTGTTGAGAATATTGTTAATGATAAGCTCAAAGAATGGTTGGATGAGCATCCCAACGAGGCTAAAATAATCGTAGGCAAAATTGTTGAAGCCGCCACGGCTCGCGAAGCAGCCCGCAAGGCCAGAGAATTAACTCGCCGCAAAGGTGTTTTGGATGTTGCTTCTCTCCCCGGAAAATTGGCCGACTGCCAAGAAAAAGATCCGGCATTGTCCGAAGTGTTTATCGTTGAGGGAGATTCCGCCGGTGGTTCGGCCAAACAAGGGCGTCACCGTCGCAACCAAGCCATTATGCCGCTAAGAGGTAAAATTTTGAATGTTGAGAGAGCTCGTTTCGACAAGATGTTGAACTCCGCCGAAATCGGTACGATTATCACTGCTTTGGGTACCGGTATCGGTCGCGATGACTTCAATGCCGATAAGTGCCGCTACCACAAAATCATCATCATGGCCGATGCCGATGTCGATGGTAGCCACATTCGTACATTGTTGTTGACTTTCTTTTATCGTCAAATGCCCGAATTGATAGAACGCGGCTATGTTTATATTGCTCAACCGCCGTTGTATAAGGTTAAGAAAGGCAACTCTATTTTGTATATTAAAAACGAGCGCGAAATGGACGACTACCTAATCAGAGGCGGTTGTGATGACGCGTCGTTGATTTTGTCAAACGGTGAACAAATCGCCGGTCAAGATTTAATAGATTTGGTCGAGAAAAACCGCAAAGCTCGCAGCTTGATTGCCAGTTTGAGCAAAAATGTCCCCGAAAAGATAATTGAACAAATGGCCATTTTTGGTTTGTTTGATAAAGAGTTCTTAAATTCTGACAATCCGCAGGTCAAACTTAATGCTTTAGCCCAAAGACTAGATGAGCTTGAAGCCGAATATGACCGCGGTTGGCATGCCGAAATGCAAGCAGACGGCAGTTTACTTTTTAGCCGTACCTTGCGTGGTGTTACCGAAAAATATGTTGTCGGAGCTAATATTTTGGATATGCAGGAAGTTCCGCTATTGGCGGCATTAAAGGAAGTATTGCATGCAAACTTTGCTCAAACCTCTACTTTGGTTTCCAAGCAAGGTTTGGAGAAAAAGATCAGCGGTCCCGTAAGCTTTGTTGATGCGGTGATTGCTGCCGGCAAGAAAGGCATTACCATTCAACGCTATAAAGGATTGGGCGAGATGAACCCCGAGCAGTTATGGGAGACCACTCTTGACCCCGAGGCTCGTTCTTTATTGCAAGTTAAAATTGACCATATGGAAGAGGCAGATGAAACCTTTGCCACTTTAATGGGCGATGTGGTTGAGCCGCGTAAAGAGTTCATCCAAGCCAACGCCTTAAATGTGGTTAACTTGGATATTTAACAAGACAACCATAAAAAGCAAAAACCCCGATGAGTATATAAACTCACGGGGTTTTTATTCTAGAGATGACGATAAAACATAAAGCAATTACCGTCATTTAAGAATTGATTGATATCGACCGTTTTGTCGGCACAGCCAACCAAGTCGTACATCAACAATTCTTTTTTGTTGAGTTCTTTTTTTGTAAGCGGAATGACATATTCCGGCAAATGCGGAATCTCATAGCCGAATACCGCCATTTTCTCCACCAACTCTTTATATTTTTTGCGGTTTCGTCGCAAAATGTCGGCAGCCTTTTTGCTCAAAGGCACAGCCCGCGAGCTGATATGTTTGGCAAAATCAAACACATCTGCGGTCACCACCCCAGAACCAGCCTCTGCCTTATTGAATGTTTTTACATAAAAAACCATGTTCTCAATAATTATGGCATGTGGACGGCCCATATTTCGGGATATCTCTTCTGCAGCGAACTTTTTGCCGTTTTTTACAAAGATTACCTCAAAAGGTAAATCGCTTGCTTTCCACTCCAAATAAGCCTTTACATCTTGGATTGTTGGTTGACAAGCTTCAAATACTCTAAATATTTCATGTTGTTCCATAAAAAATTATTTTAAAAAATTAAACATAATAGTATCCAATTATGTCAGCTAAGTTATTTTGATATATGTTTTTTGTCAAGCTAAAGTTTTAATGCCGGCGGTAATTGCAGTCTTTTGAAAGCTTGTTTTTCATATCTTTTAACTATATTTTCAACTGTTACGGCATCGAATCCATCCGCAATTATCTGTGCTACAGTTTGCTTCTTATCTAAATAAAGAGCGAGTATTTTGTCCAGTAAGGCATAAGGCGGCAGTGAGTCCTCGTCTTTTTGTCCTTCTGACAGTTCGGCTGAAGGAGCTCTGGTTATAACCTCTTTCGGCAGAACAAAAGATTGCGAATTTCGCCATTTTGCCAGCTCAAAAATTTGTGATTTATACAAGTTTGCTATTGGAGCCAATCCGCCGCAAGTGTCACCGTAAAGGGTACAATATCCCATGGCAATTTCCGATTTATTGCCGCAAGCCAAAACCAAATAAGAAAATTGATTGGCATAAGTCATCAAAATTTTGCCGCGTTCGCGGGCTTGCAGATTTTCTAAAGTAAGTTTTTTGATGTTTTGGTTCCAGTTGTCTTGCAAAAAATCTTTTTGGTAATCAATAAGCGGCTGAATATCCAAGATACGGTAGTCAAGGTTATTTAACTCGGCCAACTGTTCGGCAATTTGCAAACTAAGCTCGGAAGTAAATGCGGTTTTCATCATCAAGGCATACACATTTTTTCCACCCAAGGCCTCTGCTGCTGCCACGGCGACGACCGCCGAATCAAGTCCTCCTGAAAGGCCTAAAATCACTTCGTCAAAATTATTATGATTGCAAAAATTGCTAATTCCGGCGGTTAAGTTTTTCCAAATTGCTTGCATCTTAGATTACTCCTCTTTTTGAATGCTGATATTCTTCAATCATGGCATGGATTTCTTGTGGTACAAAATTTTTCCACCTTTTATCGCCGATTTTAATCATATCTCTTACCATCGAGCCGGAAACATACGGAAAATCATAGTCGATTCTGTTTTCTATAACTATATGCTTAAATACTTTTCTAAACCATTGAGCATCATATTCGCTTCCGGCATAATATACTTCAGGTCTTGGGTGGTCCGGCAATGATTCTTGCAAAAAGTCCAGCACAAACTCGGCCCATTGCGAAGGATTATTTATATCAAACATACCCAATACGGTAATTTGCGGATTATTCTTATATACTGTTTGAATCATTTTTTTTCTGAGCACATATGGGTAGGGATTGCGCTCCGTACCCTGCTCTTGCACCGAGCCCAAAAGGATAATCACTTTTTTGCACTCATCAAGCATTCTGTTTATTAGCTTTATATGCCCGATATGCAAAGGCTGGGCTCTCATAACCGCTAATCCGGCCACATATTTTTGCTTCATTCTATCCTCCGGTGCTATACTCATTTAGCAAAATTATATAAATGGAAATTGCTTTTGCCAACAAAATTATTGACTAAGAGCAAAGATAGCTTAAACTTTGCTAAACAGATTAATTTTCGGAAAGATTTTATGCGCTATTTAGCTTTTATTTTTTCAGTTTTAATATTTTCTTGCTCTGCGTATGCCAAAGAGTTTGACTATGATATTACCGGAAGTGTCAAAGGGCTTTATGGTTATTCCGATGTCTTAGACCACAATCATGCCAATGCCGATGGACACATATCAGGCTATATAAGCTACGATTTTAATGCAGATACCACCGCCACGTTTTATCTCGACTTAATGGGCGGAATTGACAAAGAAATCCAAGATTATAACCAAGGCCGTTGGGGTGAAGAAGTTTACGGAGAAATAGATTCCGCTTATGGTATTTTTATGGTAGGTCAAACCTGGAATGTGGCTTCGCTTTTCCATGACGGAGCTTCAATGGTAGGAGCAATTACAAGCAATAATGATATTGCTGATTTTGTTGCAAACCCAAACTGGCAAAGAGATGATAAAACAACCGTTTTTTCAACCCTTAACTCAACCGAGATTAATACCGACGGTGTTGCTCCGAAAATAAACTACATTTCGCCGGAATATTTCGGCACGGCAGTTGGGTTTTCTTATATTCCCGATAGTTACAACCGCCGCGGCTTAGAAAATAAACATGCCGGTTATGCCCACCATGATGCTTTTGTCGCCGCGCTTTATTCCGACCATGATTTCGGCTGGTTTTCAGCCAAAACCTCGGTCGGCTATGGGCAATATCACGGCAATGACAAAGACTATTCTCTAAGCCTGCGTTTGAGCCGCGGTAATTGGTCTTTAGGCGGTGGTTTTCGCAAGACCTATATCGACGGTGATGACAAAGCATCACAAGCATGGAACCTGCCTGAAGATTTTGATGCCTATCGCGAAGGCTATGCTTGGAACATAGGATTAAGCTACGAGATAGGTCCTTTTTCGTCAAGCTTGACTTATTTTAATGCTAAATCAGATGAGTCTGATAATTGTAACAAAATCGTTGCCTTTTCAAACCAATATGAGTTTAATAAATACATAGACATGTATTTAGCCGCGGCCTATTCTGACAACACATCAGCACAAGAAACCGTTCATGGATATGCCATTATAAGCGGTATAGGAGTTAATTTTTAATGCCGAACCTGTTATTTTTATCTGAAAACGAAGCTTTTAAGGAAGATATATTAGGGCAGATTAAAATTTATGCACCTGATTTTGCTACAGTAGTTAATGATGAAGATGCCGATTTAATAATCGTTGATGATAATGTAGCATTTCTTGACACAATAAAATCGGACATAGACAATAAACCCTTGATTTATCTTACCTCGAGAGACGATATTTGTGTCGAGGCCTATCAGGTTATAAACAAGCCATTTGCTTTAGACACTTTTATTGATGTCATAAAATCGGCAATAAACACCTTCGAAAATTCTAAAGAAGGCAGCTTAGAATTTAACAATTATATTTTATACCCTGCCGCCAAAGAGATAGTAAACTTACGCAACGACAAAGTAACCAAGCTTACCGAAAAAGAAGTCGCCATCATAAAGTACTTATACAAAAACAAAGATAAAATAATCGGTAAAAATGATTTGATGCAAGAAGTATGGGGTTATGCGGCCGATGTTGCCACCCATACGGTAGAGACCCACATATACCGCTTGCGGCAAAAAGTTGAATGCGATGACCTATCAGCTCAGCTTATCCTAACCTCAATCGGCGGCTATCAACTTAAAGTATAATAAAATAAGGCTCCCTTTCGGGAGCCTTATTTTATTTACCTAAGCAACCATGAGTTTCTTTGGCATATTTGGCATAACACTTATAGAAGTAATTTAGCCCTTGTTGCACGGCGTAGTTTACCGTTCCTTTAGGATAATTACCATGTTTATCTGCCTTTCCGGCCTTAATTCCGGTCAATATTTCAATACCGTCATCAACCGTATCAATTGCATAGACATGGAATTTTCCGTCTTCCACGGCCTGCAATATGTCTTCTCTTAGCATCAAATCCGGCACATTGGTTCTTGGAATAATCACGCCATGCTCGCCGCTCAAGCCTTGATGAGCACAGACATCAAAGAAGCCCTCAATTTTTTCATTAACTCCACCGATTGGTTGAATCTCACCAAATTGGTTGATTGAGCCGGTTACGGCGATACTTTGTTTTATCGGAATGTTCGAAATTGCCGAAAGCAAGCAGTAATACTCGGTAGATGACGCACTGTCACCGTCTACTCCGCCATAAGACTGCTCAAAAACAATCGAGGCACTCAAAGACAAAGGAGAATATTTGGCAAATCTGTTCGCGAGCAAACTTTCCAGAATGAGAACTCCCTTTGAATGAATGGGGCCGCTCATCTCTACTTCACGCTCAATATTTATGAATTCACCCTTGCCGATTCTCACCTGAGTAGTAATTCTGGCCGGTTTTCCGAAAGAGGTTCTAGAGAAATTATAGACAACTAAACCGTTTATTTGTCCTACCTTTTTGCCGGAAACATCAATCAAAATAGTTCCCTTGTCAATTTGTTCCAGCATCATATCTTTGATTCTGCTGTTACGATAGATTTGGGCATCTATGGCTTGGTCAATATGGTTTTTACCGATATGATTTGATTTTGATTTTCTGGCCCAGTAGTCCGCCTCACGGAGCAAATCTCCGATGGAAGAAATATGAGCGGTCAACTTTTCCGAGCTTTCGGCCAAACGCGAAGAGTGCTCAATAACTTTTGCCACTGCCTGGCGGTTAAGAGAGCGTAAATGTTTTTTCTTTGAGAGGGAGCCGATTAACTTAGCATATTCCACCTCATTTTCTTCGGTTCTGTCCATCAGCATACCAAAATCTGCCTCGACTTTGAAATAATCAGAAAAATCGGGGTCTCTTTCGCTCAACAGTTCATAAAGCTCGGCATCACCGGTCAAAATAATTTTAACTCGCAAAGGAATTGGTTGCGGGTCAAGCGATATGGTTGTAAAAGAAGTTTCCTCGCTGGGTGCTTCAATCTTGATTAATTTAGAGGCAATAGCGCGTTTAAGCGAGTCCCAAGCAAATGGCTGCATCAACATTTTTCTGGCATCAACCAAGAGAAAACCGCCGTTTGCCTGATGCAAGGCTCCGGCCTTAATCAAAGTAAAGTCGGTAAGCAAGGCACCATATTGTTGGATTCTCTCAACCTTACCAACCAAATTTCCTTGAGTAGGGTGGTCAAGGTGAATAATCGGAGCACCGGACCCCGGTTCGTTTTTAACAATCACATTAACCTTAAATTTTGCATACTTATCTTCTTCCGGTTGCTTAATTTTGGATAACAAGGCTCCCAAAGGATCTTCACCTTCGGACGGGGTTGCGGTTTCGGTACTTGGTAAAAATTCTTCGACATTTTCCAAAATATATCTTTGGATTCTCTTCAAGAAGGCATTTGCTTGTTTGTGCCCTTTGTATCTTTCATGTAGCTCGTCAATCGGACCTTTTACCGTTTCTTTTAAGAATTTGGTTCTTAAGCGATTGGTTTCTTCGCGTTGCTTATCTTCCCAAGCCGGCAAATCTTGTGCGGACTTTTCGATTTCGGCCTGCATTTGATTCAAGTCATCAATCAACTGCTTCTTTTCTTCTTCCGGTAATTCTTCAAAAGCTTCCGGACTTAATACTTCTCCGTTTTTAACCGGAGCAACCACCAATCCCACCGGCATATGCAACAAAGAAACGCTCTTTCCTTTAGCTTTTTTTTGCAAAAGCTTGATATACTTTTCTTTTGATTGTTTGTACTTTTCCTGAATGATAATAACAGCAGCTTTGTATTCTTCGCTCTCAAATATTGTCGGGATTGCGGTAGAAAAATTTTCAATCAACTTATCAATGTCTTTGGCAAAGTCGGCAGCCGTTCCGGCCGGAAAAGAGATAGCCTGCGGCTTATATGGCTCGTCAAAGTTATAGATATAAGCCCAATCATCCGGCGTCGGTCGTTTTTTTGCTTCTTGAGCCAAAACCCTCTTTACCAAAGAGCTCTTACCGGTTCCCTCAGGGCCTAAGCAAAACAGGTTATACCCCTTTGACTGAATATTAATACCGATTTCCACGGCAGCTAAAGCTCTGTCCTGTCCCAAGGCCGAAAGTCTTTCTTCCAACTCAGCGGTAGAAGCAAAAGAAAACTTTTGCGGATCGCATTTGGTATATAACTGACTGGGGGTAAGTTTGGTAATGCTCATGATAAAAAAATCCCTATACAATAAAATTTAGCTAATTTATATTAGGACATAATAGATTAATAAAAACTAATTTTGAGTAAATAAAACCGCAATGTCGAATTTTATTTTTATCGCACCTTTAATAATCTTAGGGCTATCCCTAGGCTTTGCTTATCATAATTTTTTTGCCATCAAGCGAAAATTTTTATGTAAGCAAGTGCGAGAAAAACTAATTAACCAAAAATTTTTTTCTTCAATTATTTCTGATAAGACGGCAGAATATTTAGTCCAATTACCCACCAAAGAATGCCGCAGGATACTGTCGTATAATGTATCACAATGGCCCGAATATATAAAAGACGATGCCGTAGCGGAAAAATTAAAGTTTATGCTGTCGGGAAAAATTGCCAAAGAAGATAAAAATGACGAGCTTTTAATGCTTTTTTCGGCACAAATTGCCGCTGCCGACGGATTATACGAAAAAGCCGGAACCATAATAGGCTGCCTCAAAAAATGCAAGAAACAGCCCTATAAAGCTATTTATGATTTGGTATCTGCACAAATATCCTTATTTGAGGGCGATTTGGAAACCGCAGTAATAAAGGCATCTACAGCCCTAAAAATTTTCAAAAAGTTTAATTTGCTTTACGAAGAGGGTTTGGGCTATTTTGTTATCGGCTCGATTTATCGTATAAGCGGCATGTACGATAGTGCAGACATTATGTATCGCTCTGCACTTAAGGTATTTAAGTGTTTATCGGCCGACTGCAATATTGGTGAAGTTTTGGGCAGTATGGGAATGCTTTTGTCGGCACAACAACGTTATGGAGAGGCTGATGACTATTTTGACCAAGCCGTAACACAATACCAAACTATCAAAGACACGGAAGGCGAAAGTTTTATAATCAACCAAAAAGCGCTGACTGCCTTGTTGCGTCAAGATTGTGCCTCAGCAAAGAAACTATCTGCACAGGCACTCAAAAACCACAAAAGTATAAAAGGCAAATCTTTGTCCGAGGAAATAATGGCACGTGCGGCCTATTTTCAAGAAGATTGGCCTAATGTGATAAACCACTCAATTACGGCCGCGGCAGGATATAAAAAGAGCCAAAATTACGCCGGAGTTTACGATAGCATGTACATAAATGCAGAGGCTCAGGTAAGAGTTAATAATCTGGATGAGGCCGAAAGGCTGTTGCGTGAGATTATCACGCTGGAAAACAAGCATAAAAGCTGTTTTCACATTGCCAATGTCTATACCTTATTAGGTATAATTTTCTTTCGTCGTCGCGATTTTGAACGTGCAGAGGGAATTATTAATCAAGCTTTGAAATATGAGCTATATAATGAACGCGACAAAGGTGCCGCGGTTGACTACCTCAACTTATCAATAATTGAAAAAGCCAAAGGAAATATTGCCGAGGCTGAAAAATACTTAGAGCAAGCACTAGAACATGCTCGTGCTTCAGATAACAAGCTTTATGAAATGATTAAGGCTCAACAGAATTAAAAGATATGGTCCAATTAATATTTTGCCCGTTTTGGTGCAGATTTTTTATGCCCATCTCGTTAAATCCCAAAATATAAAATTCCGGCACGGAAAAAACATTAAAAGAATTGTTTCCGGTAAATAAAATTCGGTTTTTTACGGACAATCCTGATTTATTCATCATCGTTCTAAACGGGAAAGTCCAAGCCGGAATACCAAACTCTCCAAACAAGACAACAGGATAATTTTGCATTTTTAAAAATGCCGACAGCTGATTAAATACTATGTTAAGGTCTTTTTTGCTCACATTTCTGAAGTCAACTTTAATCAAAGTTAGCGGGTTTTGAGGTTCAACAGTCACATATTCGGCGGTATATTTGCCATCAAACAAAACTTCTCCGGCATTTATAATTTTATTTTTGCTAAATTGGGCAGGCAATTTCTGTGAAGCATCAAAATAGAGGTTCATTTGATGCGAGCCGCTAAAATCTTCCGAAACAAAGATATTGGCATTTGCGGAAATAAAAGTAAAATTTATAACAAACAACAAGACAAAGACAAAAGAATATTTGTATCTCCGTCGCCACAAAGTATATATTGTAAGTAAGGCCGACAAGGCATACAGGTGCAAAGGGCTTAACGCAGAAGGGCAAATGTTTTTAGCAAAAATTCCGTAACAAGTCATCGCGGCCAATACAACCATCGCTGCAATACAAAACCACGATTCCCTGCGCAAATATTTTTTTTGGCTTAAGTAACCCATTTTTAATTTGTTTGTGTTAAATTTTCCCAAAATATACTTTATTATAGAACAAAAAAAGTTTTTGTAAATGGTTGAAAGACATGCTGGATAAAATATTATCATCAGATTTTTTTATAAAATACAGCGATAAGTTTCATATGATGCTTGACAATGCCGAGCAATATATCCGCGAAACCGATAACATCAAGATAGTATCTTTTTCTTTGATGACACTAGCCGGAGTTTTATTTCTGTCTTTAATTGTCATCATATACATCAGAAACATTATTTATTTTGTAAAAAGTAACAATCCGAAAGAAGACGGAGCAGAAAGAGAGGACAACTACATAGTTTTATCGGCAGAAGATGCCAATCTTGAGTTGGAAAGAGAGTTGCAAAAAGAGCTCGAAATGGCACAAGCCGAAAAGCAAGCCAGAGAGTTGGCGGCCAAAGAGGAAGATGAAAAGCGCCTTGCCGCTGAACTCGCGGAAGCAGAAGAGAAAAAGCAAGAGAAGAAGAAAGAGGAAAAAGAGCACCGCAACCAAGAAAAAAACAGAGCAGAAGAAAAGGCCGAATTGCCACGGCAGAATAAACCCAAAGAAAAAATCGGTGTTGATCTTGACTGGCAAAAGGGAAAAATTCCGCCGGCCAATGAGATGTCAAATACTGAGGTTTCGCAAAGCATTCCTACCACATATCAGCAAAGCCGCAAAGAATTACAAGACCTGATGGGATTGCTTTTGGATATGCTTGGTCGCGGTGTAGACGATCTAAAGATTGCTCAAACCTTAAATTACAAAATGCAAGGTATGGGGGAAGAAAACGATATCATCAAGAGTATTGATGCGGTAAAAATATTTATATCTCTGTGCGTATCGGGAAAATTTTCTCAGCTGGAGAGATTCTCCGAATTGCCAGGAGAAGAGCAGGCCCTGTATAATTTAGCCAATGGCGACCCGTCTTTAGCATTGGCCTTGCTTGAATGCCTGATGGATGGCAATATAGATAAGGCCAATGGTATTTCTTCAGAAGAAAAAAGACTGCAGATTTACCAAGAAGTTTCATCCTATGCCTGTTGTTTCGGAGCCTTAGCCGAGCTCAATGATGTTATGTTAGCCACTTCGTCTTATGAGTTAGCCATAGAGCTTCAATCATCAAATGTTGTGGCCTGGAGCCGTTTGGGCGATGTTTACCGCAAGGCCAGCTCATTACCCAAAGCCGCTTGGGCGTACCAAAATGTGCTTAATTTTGCGGATGGTGAAATAGACGCCCTGGAAGTAGCCAATGCTAACAAACACCTTTCGGAGCATTTATATGCCGAAGGAAATAGTATCCAAGCCGCCAAGCTCTATAATAGCTCAAAACAATACTACGATTCCTTAGGCATCAATCGCCGTCTTGACAGGCAAGAAATTGATATAATATCGATTATTGAAGAGAACCAGTCTTCATCCATATCCGAAACCATAGCCAAACTTTTGTCTCCGGAAAATTCCCGCTAGCCTAATTTTGCGAAGCTTCAAAATTAATTCTCGGATCGACCAAAGAGTAAGTTATATCTGAAACCAGTTTTAGTATAAGTCCGAGAAATGCAAATATATACATTGTTCCGAATATAACTGGATAATCCCTTGTCATAATTGCCTGATAGCCCAATAATCCCAAGCCGTTTAGCGAAAAAATCACCTCTATCAGCAAAGATCCGGTAAACAACATCTTTATTAAAAGCGAAGGAAAACCGGCAATAACAATAAGCATGGCATTACGAAAAACATGCCCGTACAAAACTTGATTTTCACTCAACCCCTTTGCTCGTGCCGTTAAAACATATTGTTTGTTTATCTCATCAAGAAAAGAGTTTTTCGTAAGCATTGTGAGCGAGGCAAAGCCTCCTATAACCATTGCGGTCACCGGTAAAGTCAAATGCCAAAAATAATCAGCTATTTTACCCCAGACGGAAAGTTCGTTCCAGTTGTCAGATGTAAGGTTATTAAGCGGAAACCAGCTAAGATATGTTCCGCCGGCAAAAAATACGATTAAAAATACCGCAAATAAAAATACCGGAATTGCCGAACCCAAAATCACCAAGAAAGATGTTACGGCATCAAATTTAGACCCATCGCACACGGCTTTTTTAATACCTAAAGGTATGGCAATAAGGTAGATTATAAGAGTTGACCAAAGTCCTAAAGAAACCGAAACCGGCATTCTTTCGGCAATGAGTTTGGCCACCGATTTATCTTGATAAAAGCTTTTGCCGAAATCAAACAAGGCATAGTCTTTCACCATTTTTATAAATCTTTCCAAAGGCGGTTTGTCAAAACCGAATTGTTTTTCAAGCTCTCTGACCAGTTCTTCTGGCACGCCCGAAGCCCCTTGGTAGTTGCTTTTTCCTGCTTCGGTAACCGCAGCGCCTTTACCTGAAATAGACGCGGTTGCATCGGTGTTCATACCTCGGTATTGTGCCAAGACATGCTCTACTGGTCCCCCCGGAGCAAATTGAATAATTATAAAGTTGAGAGCCAATATTCCCAACAAAGTAAAAGGTATCAGTAAAATCCTTTTAATTATGTAATTACGCATTATTTCTCCTTTACCCACCAGGTATGAATATCTGCCCCGACTTTTACTTCTGTCTCAGGATGAGCAAGTTTGTTATTATATGCAATTCTGTCATGGGGAGAATACCAATTAGGAATAAAATAATGTTCGTTCATGATAATTCTGTCCAAGGCCTTAACGGCTGACAGATAGGTCTCTTGGTCGTTTGCCTTAATTATTTGTTCTATTACTCCGTCAACGGCAGGGTTTTTAATACCCAAAACATTAAAAGAGCCTTTCACATCGGCAGAAGCCGAACCCCACAGTTCTTTTTGCTCGTTCCCCGGCAGGTTACTTAGCCTAAATGAGAGAATTGCCATTTCAAAGTCAAAATTATCCAAGCGATTCTTGAAAACATTAACTTCCAAGTTACGAAAATTAAGCTTAATTCCTATTTTTCGTAAATTTTCAATAAACGGCAACATAACACGAGTAAAAGTAGCCCCGTTAGCCGAATTACTCAGAATTTCAATTTCCAAAGGCTCTTTTGTTTCAAGGTTTACCATCTTGCCGTCAACAAAATCATATCCGGCTTCATTAAGCAGTTTTACGGCCTTTTTAAGATTCTGTCTTAGTTTTTGCGGCGAAGAATTGTCCGGCAAGCTAAAAGGAGATGTAAAGATTTCATCAGGCAAGTCATCTTGGTATTTTTGCAAAATATGTTTTTCTTTTCCTTGCGGGAGGCCGGAAGCTGCCAAATCGGTGTTACTGAACAGACTGTAAATTCTGCTGTATTGATTGTAGAATAATTTCTCGTTAGCCCAATCAAAGTTAAATGCTAGGGCTATTGCCTCGCGTACTCTGCGGTCGGAAAACTTTTCTAGTCTGGTGTTAAACCCGAAAAATTGCAAGGTTGCCGGATTATGGTGCTGAATTTCTTCTTTTATTATTTTTCCGTCTTTAACCAGTTTATTGTCATATCCGCTGACCCAAATTTTAGCTATATATTCATCTCGGGCATCAATGTTTCCGGAAAACAAGGCTTGCAGAGTTACGGTTGTGTCTTGGTAGAACTCGTATCTAATGCTGTCAAAATTATAAAAACCTTTTCTTGTAGGAATATCCTTGCCCCAATAATCGGGGTTTCGTTTAAGGTTTACATACTTGTTAACTTCAAAACCGTCTACTTTATATGGCCCGCTGCCTACCGGCGGAATGAGAGATGGTGTTGCAAAGTCTTTATCCTCAAAATCTTTTTTTGAAAATATTTTAAACTGCGAAAGAATGAGCGGAAGCTCACGGTTTTGAGTGCCTTTTTTAAAATAAAATCTGACATGATTATCGGCAACTTTTTCCGCTTTGTCGACATCTGCATAGTATATTTTATAAAGCGGTGCGCCTTTTTCTATTAGGGCGTTAAAGCTGAAAATGACATCATCGGCGGTTATTTTTTCGCCATTGGCAAATTGGGCTTTCGGGTTGATGAAAAAACCGATAAAAGACTTATCTTCCGGCACTTCAAATTTTTCGGCAATCAAAGGATATACCGACATTGGGTCGTCAGGAGACACAAAGCCCAAACTTTCCAAAGAAAGTTCGGCGGCTTCCGGAAAGGCAATTCCCTTAAAAATAAAAGGATTAAAGCTGTCAAAAGTGCCATAAGCGGGCAGAGTTATTTTTCCGCCTTTGGGTGCGTTGGGATTAACATAATCAAAATTGGCAAAAGATTGCTCGTATTTTGGTTTATCATAAATAGCAAACACCTCTTTGACCTGAGTTTTTGCCCAAACATCAATCGGTAGCAGGCACAAGCATAAAGCAACCAAGCTATTTTTTATAATTTTCGACATCGGTCCAGCTGCTGAACGGGTAGGTTAAATTATCGGTGTCATCGGATTTTTTCTGAGCTTCTGGCGAACTCATTGCTTGCCATTCTTTTCTTAGAGAGGCCAAAGTATTTTGCGTTCCGGCAAATCCGACATCGTCATTTTTTGTTTCCGACAGATTTTCAACGACCGATTCTGTAAAAATTTCCGGTTTTTTTTCTTCGCCTAAACTATATGCATCATTATCAAAAACCGGCTCTTCTCTTTTCTCTGGTGCTTCTGTCTGACTTCCAAAGCTTCTTTCCAAAGCTAAAGAAAACGGATCTTTGGCAGTCGGAGTTTGAGGCTCGGTTGCCTCTTTTGCGGCAAATGAAGTAATTTTGCTAAAGAATTGATTGACTCTTTCTTTTATTACCGGTTTTTCTGCTTTGTAGGCTTTGACGGCTTCTTGCATGGGTGCTTTCACTTCCGGCGCATTTATTTCTTCATCAATTAAAGTTTCTTCTTTGATAATTTGAGCGTTTTCGCGTTTTCTTCTGGCTTGATCGGCGATCGGAGCCAAAATGGCAAATACCTTGCCGAACACACCGGTTTCGATAATGTTAAGGAGTACTCGCTCTTTATCATGCTTTTCAAGCAAGCCCAGCAAGGTCTGATATCTGGCACAGAACTCCATTATTGTGCCGGCCAACAGAGTGTCAACCATTGCATCATCAAGAATTTTTCTTTGAAAATTAGGTTGCTGATTATAATTTTCAATAACCACTTTACCGAATGACCATTTTCCTCCGTTTTGCACTTTGGTCCATAAGTGCTCTATTTGGTCGATGGAAGAAAGTCTTTCTCTGATTAAGAATTCGCTCAAAAGTTCGTTCATATCGGCAATCAAAAGATCAAACCGATTAAGAGCAAAAGAATTTTTGATATTTTGTTCGGTTTCGAGCATTATTCTGGCCAAAAGGTCGGAATATTCTTGATTTTTTTTCATCTGCCCAAAGAGCCTAAACATTTGGCGCGATATTGACCTATTGTAGACATACTGGTTTACGAAAGCAAAAATAATCCAAATTAAAAGAATAGGGAGCGCAACAAACAACACATACAGCAAAACATTAAGAATTCCCGCATCAAAGAAGGACATTCCGCTTAGTGAATCAATAACAAAACGCAAAGCATAGGCCAACCAAACCAAAGAAGAAAAAACGGCAGCCACCAAAGAAAAAGTTAACATAATCAACTCCCTAAAATCTTCAATAAATGCATGATATTAGAAAATATCATTTTTTCCAACAACATTTATCACTTCTTACACAAAAAGAAAAATGAGTTGGCAATTTAACAAAAGCTATGTTATAAAAGGGCATAAAACAACTGATGGGTGATGATTAGATGGAAAAATCAAACACGGTCAATTTAGATTTTGAAAAAACGATAGCTGAAGTTGAAGAAAAGATATTGCATCTTAAGGATATAGAGCTTGGAGAAGGTGTAAATATTGATGGCGAAATAACTCGCTTACGGCAAAAATCCGAGCGATTATTAAAGCAACTTTATTCCAAGTTAACACCATGGCAAAAAACATTAGTGGCCAGACATCCCGACCGTCCGCATAGTGTTGATTACATAAATTTATTGATTGAAGATTTTGAGAACTTAAGCGGCGACCGTTGCTTTGCCGACGATTTGGCAATAATCGGCGGGTTGGGTAAATTTAACGGACGCTCTGTTGTTGTGATAGGACAAGAAAAGGGGCACGATTTAGAAACCCGAGTTAAGCACAATTTTGGTATGGCAAAGCCTGAGGGGTACCGCAAGGTGCAACGGCTGATGGATTTGGCCGACAAATTTAATTTACCGGTTATAGCTTTTGTCGATACTTCGGGAGCTTTTCCGGGGGTAGAAGCCGAGGAAAGAGGGCAGGCACAAGCCATTGCTTCGTGTATAGAAAGATGCCTTAAGCTAAAGGTTCCGTTTGTTTCCGTGATTATCGGTGAGGGCGGCTCTGGAGGAGCTATAGCTGTTGCTACGGCCAATCGCATAATAATGTTGGAACATTCGATATATTCGGTAATCTCCCCCGAGGGATGTGCCTCAATTTTATGGCGCTCGGCCGATAAGGTAAAAGAAGCAACCGAGGCTCTCTGCCTAACGGCACAAGATTTGCGACGGCTCGGCGTGATTGACGAGATTGTTGCCGAGCCGACCGGCGGAGCACAAAGGCATAGGGAAGAGGCTATAAAGAGAGTAGGACTGGCTGTTGCCCGCCACCTAAAAGAGCTTGAAAACCAAAGCGGTGATGAGTTAAAGCGCCGTCGTACGGAAAAATTTTTGAAAATGGGGCGTCATCTTGCAAAATCTAAATAGTTTTATCTTAGAAAATTTAGGACTGATAATATTTTTTGTTCTGCTTTTGACTGCGGTTAATGCGGTATTTATATTTTTTCGCAAAGAGAAAGGTGGGGTTAAAGAGTTGTTTTTGCAGTCGCAAGGCGAATTAAGCGGACGCTTGGCGGCATTACGAGAGGCAAATGCTCAAGAGCAAAGCCGGCTTTTTGCGGCATTGAATGAGCAAAGGCTGGCTCTGCTTAAGCTTATGGATGAGAAGCTTTTGGCCGTAACCAAGAGTGTCGGCGAGGGTTTGCACGAAACCACGGTTAAAACCAATGCCACTCTCACGGATTTGAGGGAAAGATTGGCCAAGATAGATGTGGCGCAGCAAAAAATATCATCGCTTTCCGAACAGGTTGTTTCTTTGCAGGAGGTATTATCCAACAAACAAGCCCGAGGTGCGTTTGGTGAAATTCAACTTAATGACCTGGTAAGCTCGATTTTGCCGCCCAATGCTTACAGTTTTCAATATTTGCTCAGTAACGGCAAAAAGGCTGACTGCATGCTTAAATTGCCCAATCCCCCCGGATCCATAGTAATAGATGCCAAGTTTCCTTTGGAGAGCTATTATGCTCTGCGCAAGGCCTCAAATGACAGAGAAAAAGTTGAGGCCGAAAGATTTTTTAAGGCTTCGGTCTTAAAGCATATTAAAGATATATCCGAAAAGTATATTATCCCTAACGAAACGGCGGAATCTGCTTTGATGTTTTTGCCCAGCGAAGCCATATATGCGGAACTGCATGCCAACTTTATTGAGGTGGTTGAAAGTTCTTATAAGGCAAAGGTTTGGATAGTTTCTCCCACTACCTTGATGGCAACTCTAAATACGGTAAGAGCGGTGTTAAAAGATGCTCATATGCGTGAACAAGCCGGTATTATTCAAAAAGAAGTCGGAGTTTTGATGGATGATATCGCAAGGCTCGACGAGAGAGTGGAGAATTTATCAAAGCACTTTAAGCAGGCCGGAGACGATATCGATTCTATTAAAATATCCTCAGGCAAAATCTATCGCCGCATACAAAAAATAGAAGATATAGAGCTAGGCGAAGGAAACACTCAAGCCTTGGAGCATTTATCCGGCAAGGACTAAAAACTTTGGATAAAAGGGAAAATAGCCCTTGGCTTTTTGTAAATTTGATATATTGATAAAATAAGAAATGTTTAACTAAGTTAAAAGGAATAAAAAAGTGACCAGATCAGAATTAATTGAAAAAATTGCCGCCAAAAATCCGCATTTAACCATGAAAGATGTTGAACGCATTGTGGCGGTAGTCTTCGATTCGATAATCGACGCCTTGTCCCGCGGTGACAGAGTTGAATTCAGAGGCTTTGGCGCATTTTCGGTTCGTACCCGCAGCCCGCGTATGGCCAAAAATCCGCGTACCGGTGAGCAGGTAAAAGTGGACGAACGCAAGATTCCTCACTTCAAAACCGGTAAACAATTGTTTGAATCATTAAACAAAAAATAGTTCTAAAGTTATTGTCACATATTTAACAAGGAGCAAACACCATGGGATTTATTAAAGTACTTATAGGCCTGCCTTTGATATTTATTATTTTGGTGTTTGCTTTTGTTAATAATGATATGGCAGTTTTCAGTTTGTGGCCCACAGGGATAGAAATCACCGTTTCACTCAGCGTAGCAATCGTATTTTTATTGCTTGTCGGCTATATTTGGGGTTGGTTCTTTACTTGGCTGTCATATTCACCGGTTAGGTCTGCCTTGCGTCAACAAAAGAAACAGAACAAAAAGCTGTCCAAAGAACAAGAAAAGTTGGTCAAAGAGGTTGAAGGCCTGCAAGACAATATCGAAAACCTAAAAAATATTGTACCGGCCGAGGGAAAAAAGTCTTTGAAGGAAAGAGTAAAAAACTTTTTCTCTTCATCAAAAGATAATTCTTCATCGGAGAAAAGCGAATGAATTGGATTTCCGATTTTGTTCGCCCCAAAATAAAAAAAGCCTCCACCAAAGAGCTGTCCGACAATTTGTGGACCAAATGTCCCGAATGCGGGCAGATGTTGTTTAATAAAGAACTCGAAAAAGATTTTTATGTTTGCTCGTTTTGCGGACATCATTTGCGCCTGCCGGTATTAAACAGGCTGCAAATGCTTTTTGATGACGGTAAATACCGAGCCTTAAGTCTCCCCAAACTTCAAGATGATCCGCTCAATTTTAAGGATACCAAGAAATACACCGACCGATTGCGTTCTTATCGCAAACTAAGCGGCAGAGACGATGCCATAGTTGTTGCCTATGGCGAGATTGGCGGGATTAAGGTCGTCGTAGCCATACTTGATTTTAGTTTTATGGGAGGCTCAATGGGAACGGCCGTCGGCGAAGGAATAGTTCGCGGTGCCGAGTTTGCCCTCAAGACCAAAAGTCCGTTCATCGCCATCGCAGCCTCTGGCGGAGCCAGAATGCAAGAAGGTATTTTATCCCTAATGCAGATGGCGCGTACCACGGCAGCAATCAATCAATTAAAAGAAAAAGGTTTCCCCTACATTTCGGTAATGACCGATCCCACCACCGGCGGAGTTTCGGCATCATTTGCCATGTTAGGGGACATCAATATTGCCGAAAAAGGGAGCGTAATAGGCTTTGCCGGAGCCAGAGTCATCGAACAGACGATTCGCGAACAACTGCCGGAAGGTTTTCAAAAGGCGGAGTATTTGCAAGCTCATGGTATGGTTGACATCGTCGTTAACCGCACCGAGTTGCGTGACAAGCTCATAAAAATACTAAAACTGTTGTTAAATCGCTAAAGTCGTGTCATAATCAGTTCGTCTGATTTTCAAAAGGGAAAAAACATGCTATCAATCAAGCACATCAACATAAATTCCTTCAATGAAAACATCGTATATCTACACAAAGATTGTGACACCTATAAACTTGATGAAATCAAAGGGTTAACAAAGGTTGAAATACACGGTGGAGCCGTACCGGTTTATGCTTTTTTGGAAATAGTTGAAGATGATGGCATACTAAAGACCAATGAAATAGGTCTCAACAATGAGGCTTTTTCCAAAGTAAATCTGCCTGAAGGAGCCAATATCACCATCAGTATGGCCGGTCCGCCGGCCTCGGCGAGTGTATTGCAACGCAAGATATCCGGTAATATTTTATCTTCTAATGAATATTCAATGGTTATGAAAGACATAGTTGCCGGTCGTTATTCCAATATGGACATAGCGTCATTTTTGGTTGCCTCCGGCTCATTTATGACTTCATCCGAAGTTTTATCCCTCACAGAATCACTGGTTGGAGATGAAATAATTCGCTGGGACGAAGAGAATATAGTTGTAGATCACCATTGTCTCGGTGGTATTCCCGGAAATAAGACCGATATAATAATCACGGCAATAGTTGCGGCTTATGGGCTGCCGATTCCCAAAACTGCGGCGCGTTCATTGACCTCTTGTGCCGGCGTTGCCGATACTTTTTCGGTTTTGGCCAATGTTGACATGAGCGAAAGCAAATTAAAAAAGATGATAAAAGAATGTCGCGGCGCCATTGTTGACTATAATTCCCTGCCCATAGCTTCCGCCAGCAAAATAGTTTCTGCCGTAGAAAAATCCTTAGGCATTACCCAGCAACAGCACATAGTTTCTTCTATTTTGGCAATCAAACTGGCGGCCGGAGTTACGCATTTGGTACTTGATATTCCTGTAGGTCCGACCTCAAGAATCAAAACCACCAATGAAGCCATGCGTATACGCAAAATGGTCGAATACATAGGCGATATGCTGTCTTTGGAAATAGATGCGGTAATAACCGACGGCAGTGAGCCGGTAGGAAATGGTGTCGGAGCCATATTAGAAGCCAGAGATGTTATGAAAATCCTTCGTAACAAAGAAGACGCTCCGCAAGACTTGCTTGAAAAATCATTATTTTTAGCTGGCAGAATCTTGGAATTTGACCCCAAACTCCGAGGCGGGCAAGGTTATCATGTTGCCAAAGAGATACTAACATCCGGCAGGGCATTGGAGAGCCTAAATAAAATAATTTACGCCCAAGGCAAAGCCCCGCAAGCGCAACTGGGGCATTTAACTCGCGATATTGTTTCTTCACGTTCCGGAATAGTGGAGAGTATAGATAACTATCAAATAAACAAGATTGGAGTTATGGCCGGAGCTTCGCAATACCCCGGAGCCGGTCTTGATTTATTGAAAAAAGTTGGTGATTTGGTAGAACCCGGAGAGACCATCTATCGTATACACTCGCTCACTTCAAATGATTTTGCCTATGCCAATTCATTAGCCGATGTCAATTCAGGTTATGAGATAGTTTCCAAGAGGTAGAAAAAATCACATTTTTTATAAAAAAAATTACTTTAGCTCTTGCAGCAGCCAAAAGTGATTCCTATATAAGCACTTAGAAGGTTAAAATTACAATATGAAAAGAGGGATAAATTATGAGCAATAAAGTAATAGGTATAGACTTGGGAACCACCAATTCCTGTTTTGCGGTAATGGAAGGCGGCGAAGCAAAAGTTTTGGAAAACTCCGAAGGTGCCCGCACTACTCCGTCTATGGTAGCATTTACCGACACTGAAAGGTTGGTAGGCTTTCCGGCTAAAAGACAAGCGGTTACTAATCCGGAAAACACCTTGTTTGCCATTAAAAGACTAATCGGTCGTCGCTACAATTCTCCGGAAGTAGCCAAAGACAAATCTTTGGTGCCGTTTAAGATTATTGAGGGTGACAATGGTGACGCCTGGGTTGAAGTAAAGGGACAAAAGTATGCTCCGTCACAAATTTCGGCGATTGTACTGCAAAAGATAAAAGAATATGCCGAAAGTTATTTGGGTGAAAAAATTGAAAAAGCAGTAATTACCGTACCGGCATACTTCAATGACTCGCAAAGACAAGCGACTAAAGACGCCGGAAAAATTGCCGGTTTGGAAGTTTTGCGTATTATCAACGAGCCGACGGCCGCTGCTTTGGCTTATGGTTTGGATAAAAAGACCAATGGTACTATAGCCGTATACGACCTTGGTGGTGGTACTTTTGATATTTCTATTTTGGAAATAGGTGACGGTGTATTTGAAGTTAAGTCGACCAATGGTGATACTTTCTTGGGTGGTGAGGACTTCGACCAGAGATTGGTTAACTACCTGTCTGAAGAATTCAAAAAAGAGACCGGTATTGATTTGAAAAATGACCGTTTAGCTTTGCAAAGATTAAAAGAAGCTACCGAAAAGGCCAAGATTGAATTGTCATCGACCACTCAAACCGAAGTAAACTTGCCGTTTATTACCGCTGACGCTACCGGCCCGAAACACTTGAATATCAAGTTAACCAGAGCAAAGTTGGAATCTTTGGTTGAAGATTTGATTGATAAGACGGTTGAGCCTTGCAAAAAAGCCATGGCCGATGCCGGTGTTTCGCCTTCTGACATCAGCGAAGTAATCTTGGTCGGTGGTATGACTCGTATGCCTAAAGTCCAAGAAAAGGTAAAAGAGATTTTTGGTAAAGAGCCGCATAAAGGTGTAAACCCCGATGAAGTAGTTGCCGTCGGTGCCGCAATTCAAGGCGGTGTCTTGATGGGCGATGTAAAAGATGTGTTGTTGTTGGATGTAACACCGTTGTCCTTGGGTATTGAAACCTTGGGCGGTGTGTTCACTCGCTTGATTGACCGCAACACCACTATCCCGACCCGTAAATCTCAGGTATTTTCAACTGCCGAAGATGGTCAGACGGCAGTTACCATCAGGGTATTCCAAGGCGAGCGTGAAATGGCTGCCGACAACAAATTGCTTGGCCAATTTGATTTGGTAGGAATTCCGCCTGCACCGCGTGGTATGCCGCAAATTGAAGTAACCTTTGATATTGATGCCAACGGTATTGTAAATGTTTCGGCCAAAGATAAAGCCACAAATAAAGAGCAAGCAATCAGAATTCAAGCCAGCGGTGGTTTGTCTGATGCCGATATTGAAAAGATGGTAAAAGATGCTGAAGCCAATGCCGAGGCTGATAAGAAGAAGAAGGAACTTGTTGAGGCCAAAAACCAAGGTGAGGCTTTGGTTCACTCAACCGAAAAGACCTTAAAAGAACACGGTGACAAGATTTCCGCAGCCGAAAAAGAAGCTATTGAAAAGGAAATTAATGCTTTGAAGACAGCTTTGGAAGCCGAGGACTTGGCCGTCATCAAAGAAAAGACCGAAAGCTTAATGCAAGCTTCGATGAAGCTGGGCGAAGCAATGTACAAAGCTCAGGCCGCTGCTCAACAAGCACAAGGTGCAACTCAGGGAGCTGATACCGGTGCTGCCGGAGAGCAGGCAAAAGACGACAAAGTCGTTGATGCTGACTTTGAAGAAGTTAAATAAGGTAAAAAAAGCACAAAATATAAGCCCCGTCATAATTGGCGGGGCTTCTTCTGTTAATCCAGACTATCTGGCGTTTGAGCTACTTTTCAAATCATAAGTGCCGCCATGTGGTTTATTTGCCTTTCCGCGAGGAAGAGGAGTTCTTGATGTATCACGTGCAGCAGTCAACTTTGCATGTTCGGCATTATTTTTACCTATTGACGCAATTTCGGTAAAATGACGCAGTGTCACATCTTTTGTTGCCAACGGCTGACCATCGTAAGACAAGTTTGTTTTCCAAACGGTTTCTCTGGTAGAATTTATAAACTCCATTCCCTTTTTGGTTTCTGCTGAACCTTTAGTATCCTCAAGCGGAGATGTAGCATAACCTACTTCTTTCTCAAATGAATCCCATCTTGTTTCAAGATACTTGCCGAAAGAGGATTCTGTATTTTCTGCTTTCCACTCGTTTTGTACTAAAGATTTGTAGCGGATACGCTCTGATTCGTTTGGCTTAATACCGTGGACTACCTTATACTCACGATCAATCATTTCACTTATGGATGAATCTGTATACTCCGGCAAAGCCTTATGAACTTTGTGTTCAGGCAAAACTTTGGCCTCCTGATGTTCAGGCAAAGCCTTAGCTTCTTGATGCTCAGGTAGAGCCTTTAGTTCTTTCACAGGTTTGGGAGGATTTGGCGGAATAACAGGATCTTCGCGCTCATCCTTATTTTTGCGTTTGCCGTTAGCCCCCATAATAACATTCAAAAATTTATTTTTTGTTGAGGTCCATACTTTATCAAATGTAACGGTAAACGGAATAAAGCTATGTTGTTCGGCTTTAGAAAACTGATCAAATTTCTCATAATGAGCTTCTTCCGGAATATTAACAATTTCTTTTCCGGCTGCACCACCGGCATAGGTAGTAAATACGCTTCCTTTACCACTTTCGGCGTGCACCATCTCTCCGGCTTCGTTTACGGTCGCGTTACGAGGCAAGACCCCATCATGATGAACCGGAGCATGGTCAACATGTCCAACTTCATTGTTTGCCGAAACCAGAGTATCAAGTTTAGCAATAGTTTCCATAACCTCAGGAGTGAGGTTTTTAGGAATTAAATTACCATTTTCATCAGTTATTGCCGCCACAGCTTCAATTTCTTCGGAGCTAAATCCGTATTTGTTGCACCAGCCTTCACCAAACACTTTGTGATTTCCGTTCACTTCAACCGGAGTATTGCTGTTGTCAACATGGTTAAGGTTTGTATCGACCTCAGCATTGACCATCTGAGCTCCGCAATCACCGGCAATCAACAAAGCACGATGTACATCAACTGCTTGTTCAGGGTGTGCGGCATTCCATTGCTCAATAGTACTCTGAGCCGCATCAACATTGCTTTCCAGCAAATCGGGAACATCTTTGGTCCATCTCTCCAAAATATCTTGAGCTTTTTCGGTAGCATTATCAAGATATCTGACCTCAGTTTTTGCAGGTTCGTCAATTATTTTTATGCCATTTGCGTCACTTGCATTGGTTTCTGAGCGAACAATACCGTCTTCGGCAAGACTTGCATCGTCCCTACCTAACAAGCTAACAGCTTCTTCATTAGTAACTGGTTCTTTTATAACTCCGTTTTCATTAAGTTGATCAGGAGTCATGTTTTTATAATCATTTAACTCCTCGCCCGTAACCGCTGTTTTGGTATAACTTGCATCATCAGGATTATACTCATCGGCCCTGACGGGTCTGGTTCCGTGTTCACCCCACAAATCAAGCGATACATTATTCAGATGTTCGGATGCCAAGTTAACTCCGTAAGATAGCCCCATACCGGTTAATACGGCGGTTCCGGTAGAAAGTGATGAATTTGTGACAGATTTCAAAATAGCCTTACCCCATTTATCACCGGCTTTTCTGTTATTGCGAGCCCCTTTAATAACCGAAGTGGCAAAGCCAAAAGCCATCATACCGTAACGGACTGCTTTCTGCATGCCATATTCGGCAATCTTACCTCCGAATACAATTGCTGTTGTTGTTGCCGCGGTCATCAAAATCTCAGGAGATTTTTGCAATAGGAATTTACCAAAGAATTTTAATCCCTTTTCCTTTGATGCTTTTCTCTCTTCTATATATGATCTTGTTAATCTGTAAATAGCTTGAGTAGCATAAACACCGGCATAAATTTGTGAGCCCAACCCTGGCACTCCCAAAGCCAAACCGGCGGTATTACATCCGATTCGCAAAGCTTGGTTAAGAGCTTGAGCGCCCATGTTTCTAGCCATCATTTTGCCGAAAGTTCTGACAACCTCATAAGATTTGCCGAAACGAGCAATACAAGCTTTATCGATTTTGGCGATTGGCCCGTACATTTTGCTCAAAACTGGAGCTGCACGATTTTTAAGATGAGCCTTTCCGGCCAAGCGATTCAAAAAGCTGACATGGTTGTTAACTGTTGCAGCTTGAAAAGCCGCCAACCCTTTATCGGAAATTGGCTCATTACTGTTTAGGGCTTTTCCTACAGCCTCTCTGCGTTGTTCATCGGTAGCATCTTCCGGCAAGTTGGCAAGGGCATCGGTTGATTTCAGAGTATTGATATAAGTTCCGGTAACCACTTGTAGCTGATTTTTTAATTCATCGACAAGGGCTTGCTTATCCTTACCATATGCAGCTACAGCCGCATTTCTGGCTGCCGTTGCTTTGATAGTTTCAATAAATATTTCTTTTTTCTTGTCAGCGTCGGGGTTTTCAAAATTCAAGCTCTGCAACCAAGTTCCCGTCTCGGCAAACCAAGTTTCATTTTGCTTTTTATCATTAATATCGATATTTTTAGCAATTTCCCAAGCATCATCAAAAGCTTCCTCAAGCTTTTTCTCGTCGCCCTCTTTTACATTGACTAAGCCATTTAGTCTGTCATAATTATCAATGGTCTCGTTCATGCGATTTCTGGCTGCGTTAAGCTTGTTAGCCAAATCCTGTCTTACATTTTCCGGCAAGCGAGAGAGGTTGTTTTCAATATAGTCAAACATCTCCATCGCGCCGTCATAAACATCGGCGACATTGGTTCCATCGACAATAATATCACCTAAAACATAGCCGTTAAGCTTGCTATACATAGCCTCCAAGAGAACCGCACTTTGTTCTTCAAGAGAAGCAAGCTCACCTTCTTTTCCGTCTTTTCCCTCAAGTCTCTTATCAATATCTTGGCTCATAACAACCAGCTGGTGCGGAGGCAGAACCTCGGCCAAATCTTTGGCTTTCTGTATCAGGGAAACATTGAATTTTGATAATTCTGAAGCATTAAGATTATCTTTTAATTCTTGAATTTTTTCTTCTTTTTCCTCAAGAGAAAGCTTGGTAAAGTTTTTTGGAAATTTATTACCCAAAACCTCTTTTAAGGCGGTAATTTCCATACCTTCGGACATTTTAAGGCTATCATATGTTGCTTCCAAAAAAATCGGAGCGGCACCCGCGTCAACATGACCATCTAACAGCTGTTTCCATTCGTCAGATGTATACCCGCCGGTATAAGATTGTGCCTTTTGTGACTTGGTAGTATCGTCATTTTCCTGTCTATCTGCTGTGTTCGCATTTTCCGCATTTTTACTGGAAACGGACTGATTTCGATTTTTTTTCTTGTCATCTTCTTCATCTACGGTTACCGGCATGATCTTTCTCCCGAAGTAATTGCGTTCTTATAAGCATATATTGACACAAAATACAAATTTTGTCAATTTTTTTATTAAACCCATTATAATACCTATTTCTTAATATTTATTTATAATTATTTCAAAAAGTTGGCTAAAGTTCTTGCTTTTTTGCCTAAAGTTACCTAAATAAGAAACAAAAGATAATAAAAGAGAACTGTCATGACCGAAAAAGACTATTACGAAATATTGGAAGTATCAAAGACCGCCAGCGGGGAAGAGATAAAAAAATCTTTTCGTCGCTTGGCTATGCAATATCACCCGGATCGCAACCCCGGCAACAAGGAAGCCGAGGCCAAATTCAAAGAAATTAATGAAGCATACGAAGTATTAAAAGATGACCAAAAGCGAGCAGCTTACGACCGCTACGGCCATGCCGCCTTTGCCAATGGCGGTGCGGGAACCGGCGGAGGTTTTGGCGGTTTTAACTTTGATTTTGGTGGTGGTGCCGGAGGCTTTGCCGACATATTTTCCGAGGTATTTTCAGATTTTATGGGTGGCGGCCGTAGTAGACAAAAAAGCTATGCTCAAAGAGGGCAAGATGTTCGCTACAATATGACCATAACATTAGAAGAAGCCTTTTCCGGTCTGGAAAAAGAGATAACCTTGCCCTCCAGCGAAACCTGCGAAACTTGTCACGGTCACGGCACCAAAGACGGCAAAGAGGCTCCGGTTTGCACGCAATGCGGTGGCTCCGGCAAAGTAAGATTGCAACAAGGCTTTTTTGTGGTTGAGCAGACCTGTCCGCAATGCAAAGGTACAGGCAGAGTTGTAACGGACGCCTGCCCCGATTGCAAAGGAAAAGGCTACATAAGCAAGAATAAGACTATCAAAGTGAAAATACCGGCTGGCATTGAAGATGGTACTCGTATACGCATAGAAGGCGGCGGAGAAGCCGGTATCCGAGGTGGTGCAAGCGGCGATTTGTATATATTTGTTTCGGTTAAGGAGCACAAATTGTACGAACGCGAAGGAGCTAATTTGTATACCAGAATCCCAATTTCGATGTGTTGTGCGGCTTTGGGCGGCAAGGTTGAGATACCGTCAATCGACGGCAGTAAGTTGGAGATTGATATTTCAGCCGGTTCCCAATCCGATCAGGTTGTCAAAGTCAAAGGGCAGGGAATGACCATTGTTCGCTCGGAACGCAGAGGTGATTTGTTTGTTAAATTGCGTGTTGAAACACCGGTTAACCTATCTGCCCGTCAAAAAGAGCTCTTGGAGGAATTCAGGAGTATAAGCAAAGAAGACGCTTGCCAGCCGGAATCGAAAAGCTTTTTTGACAAGATAAAAGACCTATTTGCTGCTTAAAAATCAATAAATTAATTGTTTATTTAATAAATATATGCTACACTATACCATGTAGATGAAATTTTATGAGGAGAAGTTTCATGCCGTTGGAGAGTGTCAGCAATAAAGTTGATGGTGTTGCCGGATGGGATAAAACGGTCACCGATGTTAACAATGTTGATGAAAATTTTGCCAATGCCCGTGATTTAGGATATTCGCGTTTGAACAATTCGCGTATATCTGTTATTGCCCAGTTAGGTAAATATGACAACAAGGACATGTACATGGTTCAGGTGCAGTCCAACGGCAAATTATTTGTCAATCTTCGCACCGGAGATTCGACCGGTGATGAGAAGGTCTTGGACTTGTCCAAATACGAAACGACCCTAAATGAAATCAAAGCTGAAATGGAAGCCCTTGGTATCAAGACCGAGGAAGAAACGGTTGATACCACGCCGAAAACCCCTTATGAAATAGCCAAAGCCGAAGTCGAAAAGATGAAGGCCGAGCGAGAGGCCGAAAAAGCCGGATTGCTTGATGAAATAGCTCCGGGTATGACAATTAAGGTTTATATGAAAAAAGGCAACCGCACGGTCTGTATCGGTGATTCTACAGCTGACAAGAATTCTGATGAGTATGCGACTATGAAGTCGATTCTTTCAGGTGAATATAAAGCCAAAAAGGGTATGTATTATATAGAAATCGGTAGTGAAGATGAAACACCGAAAGAAAACATTCCCTATGTTATGCAAATAAAGCAAGGCGACAAGTACATAAACGACTATTTGGTTACCGAAACGGAGTCCGAAGACAGCAAAAATGAAACTATTTCACTAACCTCATCAACATCATCTTCGGAATATATATCATCGGCCTATGCGGCGCAGATTCAAGCTCAACAATATGAAGCCACGGCAACCATGCTTTCCAGCGCCTATACCAATCTTTCTTCAATAAACAATAAAAAGACCGGAGCGGCCAAATTATTTTCAACATTGTTAAATGTGTAGAAGTTTTAGTTTTAATTAACAAAAGCCGCCGTTAGATGGGCGGTTTTTTTATATTCTCGGGACACCATACATACCTACCTCATCGGACACCACACATAAAGTCATCCTCGGATTTATTCCGTTGGTCTACCCTATGTCGTCATCCTCGGATTTATTCCGAGGATCTAACAAGCTGTGGCACATTATTTTAGATTCTCGGGACAAGCCCGAGAATGATCAGACATAAAACTTGAGAGATTCTCGGGTCAAGCCCGAGAATGACATTTCTTTTTTTACTGTCATCCTCGGATTTATTCCGAGGATCTCATACGCTATGGCACATTGTCTTTATTAGATTCTCGGGACAAGCCCGAGAATGACGGAAAGAAAAAATACACCCGAGAATGACGAATAGGAAAGTCAAG
>CALYBC010000026.1 GCA_944393725.1 uncultured Alphaproteobacteria bacterium
GTTGCTAAATCATAACCAGCTTCACCAGATTGTGATGCACTACAATTAATTACGGCATGCTTATATTTATCTGTATAAGGTTTTGGCCGCAATCTTAAGTAATTATAAAGAGTTTTAACCCCTCCAATCACACCAGACGCTCCATAACTAAGCATATTTTGGCTTTGAGGTTTGATATCGCCTTCTTGCTGTTGAACGTAATTCCAAACTTTTTCACCATCAGCTGCCGTATCCCAATATCTGGGAATATTATTAGCTTTGGTTTGAACCTGATTTTGAATATTTGGCACGGGTGTGTTTTGTATATTCTCAATATTTGAGGATATTTGCGAATTGCCGAAGCCAAAATTGTTATCAGGCGAGTTGCCCCAAAAATTGGTGCTAAGCTGCGGGTAATTTTTACTTATTCCTCGATTTTTGTAGTCTTTAATAATTTGCCTTTCTCTGTTTTGCCTTGCCGTTTGATAACTTAATTCGTCTCGAATGGTAAAATTACTGTGATCAACACCATAGCTATCAATATTATTGTTGAGAGAATACCCTAATGGTGATTTATATTTTGAGTACAAATCCATATTTTTTCCTTTCATAAAAAAAACGCCTCGGCTTTAATCAAAAGCTGAGGCGTTTGGGTTACAAACAAAAAAAGCGACCTAATCATCTTAGGTCGCTTCATGATACACTAATGTATCATAGTAGCATTTATACACTCACCCGACGGCTTAGTCAATATTTATAAAAAAATAAACTATAAATTGTGGATAACTCAGACAAACCGCAAGCTTATTATTCCCGGCCGAAAACAGCATCTTTTAGCCGCTTTAATGTGGCTTGGGCTACCGGACGAGCTTTTTTAGCTCCTTGAGCCAACATTTCTTCAACTTCATCAAAGTGTGCCATGTAATAATTATATTTTTCTCTGGCATCTTTAATCTCGTTAATTACCGCATCGAGCAGCATATTTTTTATATGTCCGTATCCGAGCTTGCCTTGACGAAGTCCGTCACCCATTTCTTGCAGCTGTGCGGGGGTGGCTATTGATTTGTATATCTCATAGACCAAAATTTCTTCGGGATCTTTGGGTTCTTCCATGGGACGAGAATCGGTTTTGATGGAAAAAACAGCCTTTTTAATCGCCTTATCGTCTTCAAACAACGGGATTACATTGCCATAGGATTTGCTCATTTTGCGGCCGTCAACCCCCGGCACCACCGCAACATTTCCTTCAACATAATATTCAGGCAAGTGCAAGAGCTCTTTATTGTAGTGAGCATTAATGGCTCCGGCTATGTCACGGGCAATTTCAACATGCTGAACCTGATCTTTGCCAACCGGAACAATGTCGGTGTTAAAGCTCAAAATATCTGCCGCCATTAAGGTGGGATAAGTGTAGAGCCCCATATTTATGCCGTCATCATCGGGCTTGCCGGCTTCGCGATTTTTATCTACCGCAGCTTTATAGGCATGTGCCTTGTTCATAAATCCTTTGGGAGTATAGGCATACAAAATGGTTGTAATTTCTAAAATCTCGGGCACATCGGATTGACGATAAAAGACCGAATCCTGCGGATTAAGACCGGAAGCCAAATATATGCAGGCTATCTCTTTTAGCTTTTGCTTCAATACGGCAGGATCTTTTTCGGCATTAATGGCGTGATAATCGGCAATAAACATGTAGTGCTTGCCGCCTTGAGCTATTGCCTTATGCCCCAAGCTTATGGCCGGTTTTATCGCTCCCAAGTAATTTCCCAAATGCGGGGTGCCGGTCGGTTTTACTCCGGTTAGAATTGTTTTACTTTCAAACATTTTGTGTGTTTTCCTTGTACTTTTGTATTGAATTTATTTTTAATACCAGTACTATAACTGTCAGCTTAAATCAATAGTTTTATATGAGGTTTTGAAAAAAAGATGTTGGATATCAAGTTTATTGTCGAAAATACCGAATGGGTTAAAAACGCATTGGCTAAAAAAGGTTTTGCCGCAGAAAAAGTTGATGATTTAATTAAAGCTTATCAAGAGATGAATAAACTTAAAACTTCGTCACAAAATTTGGCCGAAGAAAAAAATCGCCTGAGCAATTCTATCAAAACCGCTCCGGCTGATGAAAAAGCAAATATCATTGCCAAAAGTAAAGCAATCGGTGAAGAGCTCAAAAAAGAGCAGACCATGCTTGATGAGGCTCAGGCTAAATTTGACGATATGATTTTGCGTATGCCGAACTACCCAGCCGAAGACTGCCCCGTAGGTCCTGATGACAGCGGTAATGTGGTTATAAGAAAAGTCGGCGAACCGCGTAAATTTGATTTTAAACCCCGTGATCAAATTGAGCTTTGTGAGCTTAATGATTGGACCGATATGGAAAGAATTGCCAAAGTGTCGGGCGCCAGAACCTATGCTCTTAAAAACGACTTGGCTCAGCTCGAGCTTGCTATGCACATGATGGTTTTGGACAAGCTTAGAAAACACGGTTTTACCGTAATATCGGTTCCGTCAATCTCTAAAGAAAAACCGCTTTACGGACAAGGTTATCTTCCCTTCTCCAGAGATGAAATTTATTATATGCCGGCCGATGATGTATATCTGTCAGGTACTGCCGAGTTGATACTTAACTCCTTGCATGCCGATGAGCTGTTGAGCGAAAATGATTTGCCAATTATGTACGCCGGTTTTTCTCCGTGTTTCCGCCGCGAAGCCGGTGCCGCAGGTAAAGATACCAAGGGCTTAATCCGCGTACACCAATTTATGAAAACCGAGCAATTTATTATCTGCAAAGGCGATTTGGAAGAAAGCAAAAAATGGCACCAAAAACTTTTGAGTATTTCTGAAGAGGTTTTGCAAGATTTGGAACTGCCGTATCAAGTATTGGATATTTGTACCGGCGACATGGGGGCTCCAAAATATCGTCAATATGACTTGGAGGCTTGGTTGCCGAGCCAAAACTGCTATCGCGAAACACACTCTTGCTCCAATATTACCGATTGGCAAGCCAGACGCACTAATTTGCGTTATCGTGAGAATGCTTCCGGTAAAGTTAAGTATGCTCATACCCTTAATAATACCGGTATTGCAACACCGCGTGCTTTGGTTATGTTTATCGAAAACCACCAAAATGCCGATGGAACGGTTAATATTCCGGTTAAGCTGCAACCATATATGGGCGGTAAAAAAGTTATCGGGAAAAATGCCGCTTAGTATCAGGCTCCGCCGTTATAGCATTAAATAAGGAGAAATATTATGGAAATAGACCGCAAAAAATTGCCCTCTTATATTATGATATTGGTGATAATTGCCGTAGCGGTCTTTTTCAACTTCTCCTATTTTAATAATCACATTTCTGCCAATGACGAAAAAATATTGGATTATGATTTGACCGACGAAGATGTTTACCCAATTCGCGAAACCGCGGTTGCAGGATTGTTTTATCCCGCTGATGTCTATCAACTGGATAAGGATTTGGATGGCTACCTTGAACATGTGCATTCTGATTTGAGCGGGCGTCCGCATATTATGATTGTTCCTCATGCCGGATATAAATTTTCGGCTCAGGTTGCGGCTTATGCCTATAAAAAATTAGAACCTTTTTCCGGTAAAATTAAAAAAGTTTTTATTTTAGGACCTTCGCATACTGTTGCTTTTAACGGGGTTGCTCTATCCCCGGATAAGGCTTTTAAAACTCCTCTTGGAATAGTCAAAACCGATGATGTCATCACGCAAGACTTGAAGAAAAATCCTCTTTTTATCACCAGTGCAAAAGCTCACAAAAAAGAGCATGCTTTGGAAGTGCAATTACCATTTTTGCAAAAAACTCTTAAAAACTTTACCATTGTTCCCATGGTATACGGAAACGCAAACCCCAAAGATGTGGCTAAAGCATTGCAACCTTATATCAAAAACGATGACACGCTATTGATTATTTCGGCCGATTTATCGCATTATCTTGATTATGAAACGGCTCAGCAAGTAGATAAACAAACCGCAACACAAATACAAAATTCCGAGCCGGTTGATTATCATCAATCCTGCGGCGCAACAGGTATCAACACCGCCATGATTTTGGCAAAAGATTTTGGCTTTGTTCCCAGACTTTTGGACATGGTTAATTCCGGCGATGTTTCTGATGATAAATCAAGAGTTGTGGGCTATGGAGCTTGGGCTTATCAGAAAAAAGACGAGCCGGAAGAACTTTCCGGAATTATGCTGCAAGAAGAGCACCTAAAGAATTTTGCCAGACATTATAAAGCACAGCTTGTTGATATCGTAAAAAAGAGCTTGGCTGCGGCCGTAAACACCAGAACCATATATCATCCCGAAAGAAAAATCTATAGCGAGGTATTATTTGATAAAGGTGCGGCTTTTGTTACTTTGGAAAAAAACGGCAGATTACGAGGCTGCATCGGTTCGTTGTATCCTAACAAAGCTATTGCCGATGATATTGCCGAAAATACATTTAATGCCGCCAATGCCGACCCGCGGTTTAAACCGGTGGAGCCTGATGAAATTAAAGATATAGATTTTACCGTTTCCTTGCTTACCGGATTTGAGGAAATTAAATTCAAATCATATGATGAGCTTATTGAAATTATAAAACCAAATGTTGACGGACTTTTAATCAGAGACGGACAACGCCAGGGTTTGTTCTTGCCCAGTGTTTGGAAAGAGATTCCCGACAAACAAGAGTTTATGACGCAGTTAAAGATAAAGGCTGGTCTCAGTCCTTCGCACTGGTCAGAAAAGACTAAGGTTTTTCGTTTTAGAACAGTGGAGATAAAAGATGACAACAATTAATGGTTACGAAATTGCCATAAGTGAAGAAAAATTAGATAAAATCATTAATGAGCAAACTATTCCGATTGAAATGATCGATGAAAATTTTGACGGCTATAAAAAGTTGGCCGAAGGGGATAAAAAAGCTTTAAAACATCTTATTGCCGCCGCCAAAATATTAAACAGCATCTCTTTGGAACAAGACCATCCGCTTAACCGAATGCTTAAAGACGGTTTGGAAAAACAGGCTAAAGTAAGATCTCATGCCGCTAAAGCTCTCAAACTGTTTAATTCGCTCAACGGCGTGGCAGGTCTTAACGGTATTGATGATGCTCCGGTTGAAATCTTTAAGAATGTGCATATCCTGAAAGGAAGAAACTTCTACCCGGCCGATTTATCGGTTGATGAATTTCATGATATATTAAGCAAAATGATTGCCAAAGGTAAAGTTGCCGAAGTACAAGAAATTCTTTCGGCCAGAACTATGGTTCGTCGCAAGGAAGATGAACTTTATGCAATAGATTATACCCAATACTTCAAAGACGAATTTTTTGAGATTGCCAATGAGCTGGAAGTAGCTGCTCATTACTCTACTAATCCGGAATTTAACGAATATTTGAGCTGGCAAGCGCAAGCTTTGTTGCAAAACAACGAAGATATGGATATGTTGGCAGATAAACATTGGGCGGTTCTGCAAGACACACCTCTGGAATTTACCTTATCGCGTGAAAACTATGATGATGAAATAACTCCGACTGTTTTTGAAAATGCGGAAATAGCTAAACTTTTGGCTGAGCATAATATAAATCCGGTGCCTAAAGATATGCTCGGTATAAGGGTCGGCATAGTTAATAAACAAGGTACCGATTTAATCTTAAAATTTAAGAAACAAATGCCAGAATTGGCAAAGCTTATGCCGCTTTGCGACCTTTATGAGCAAAAAATAAATTCCGGAAATGAGGTTAAACAAACCATGGTTGATGTTGATTTGGCAACCTTGCAAGGAGATTATGCTCAATGTCGAGGAGGTATAACCACGGCACAAAATCTTCCTAATGACGACAAGCTCGCAGTTAAAACCGGCGGCGGCAGACGCAATGTTTATCATCGTCAGGTCAGGATGACACATGATGAAGAAAAAATCAGACGAATGCTTGATGCCCTGCTCTTAAAAGAGTTTCATCAATATTATGATGAGGAGGCCGATCATATTTTCGTTATCGGTCATGAAAACGGACATTCGTTGGGTCCGGACAGCTCTTATAAAACCGCACTGGGCGGATATCAGCATATTATTGAAGAAAATAAAGCAGATGTTGTGTCGATTGCAATGATGCCGCAGTATGTAAAATCGGGTGTGATTGATGAAATAACTTTGAAAAAAATTTATGTAACTTGGATTATGCGAATGCTGTTGAAAGCAAAACCTAAAAAAATTCAACCCCACCGCATAGGTGATTTGATTCACTTCAACTACTTATTAAACAACGGTGTAATTACAATAACGGCAGATAATAAAATTAATATAGATTTTGCCAAAATGCCGGAAGTTATTAATAAACTTTTGCAAAAAACCATTGAAGTACAGTTGTCAAAAAATCCTAAAAAAGCCAGAGAATTTATTGATGATTATTCCGAATGGGGCGATTTGCATGAATATATTGCCAAGACTTTGCTAAGTCTGGGAGTTAAACCTTATAAAGAAATCAGGACTTATCTATAAATGTATTATCCTTTAGCAGAAATTTTTGCCATCGGTATCGGACCTTCGAGTTCTCATACCGTTGGTCCGATGAAAGCAGCCAGAAGATTTGTCAATAATTTGCTCAACAGCGGTAAATTTGACGAGGTTGCTTCCGTAAAAGTTGATTTATACGGTTCTTTGGCCTTGACCGGAATCGGACATGGGACTTTGCGTGCCGTAGTCTTGGGGTTGATGAATTTTACGGCGGAAGATGTTGACCCCGAACAGCCTTATTTTGTTGCAGTGGAAAAAGATAATGTATTGCATTTGGCTAGTAAAAAAGCCATTCCTTTTTGTATTGCCAAAGATATTGTCTTAAATAAAGAAACCTTTTTGCCGGAACATTCTAATGCCTTGAAGCTTGTTGCCTTTGATGAAAAAGAAAACGAGATATTAAATGAGACCTATTTTTCAATCGGCGGCGGCACCATATTGCGAAAAGATGAATTTGCCTCCGGAGTTAAAAGAACTGTGTACAATGTGCCGTATAATTTTGATACTTGCCGCGAATTACAAGAAGTTTGTCTGAAATATCAGCTATCTTTCTCGGAAGTTGTTTTGCAAAACGAAGTATCTTTGAAAAGAGAACAAGATGTTTTTGCTTATCTCGACAAAATTCATAAGACTATGGAAAATGCCATAGAACGAGGAATGAAAAAAAACGGAATTTTGCCCGGCGGATTGGAAGTTAAACGCAGAGCTCCGGAAATATACGAAAAGCTAAAAGAAAAATTTATCGACAACCAACAAGATGGCCTAGAAGTTATTGATTGGCTCAATTTATGGGGGTTTGCAGCGGCCGAAGAAAACGCTGCCGGCGGTAGAGTAGTAACTGCACCGACGATGGGCTCGGCAGGAATTATGCCGGCGGTGTTACGGTATTTTGAAAGATTTGCTTCTCATACATCTCCTTTGTCGGTTGAGGACGGGGTACTGAAGTTTTTAACGACTGCGGCGGCAATTTGCTCTTTGTATCGGACAAATGCTTCTATCTCCGGGGCCGAAGTCGGGTGTCAGGGCGAGATTGGTGTGGCTTGCTCAATGGCAGCGGCAGGGCTGGCGGCAGCCATGGGCGGAACCAACGAACAAGTCGAGCAAGCCGCCGAAATTGCCATGGAGCATAATTTAGGCTTAACCTGTGATCCTGTTGACGGGTTGGTGCAAATTCCTTGTATTGAACGCAATGCCATGGGGGCGGTAAAAGCAGTTAACTCGGCTCGCTTGTCCATGCGAGGAAGCGGAAAGCACATCGTATCATTGGATAATGTCATAAAAACCATGTATGCAACCGGAAAGGATATGAGCAACCGTTATAAAGAAACTTCGCTCGGCGGGTTGGCTGTTAATATCACCAACTGTTAGGATTTTGCAATATGGACTTGCTAAATATGCTGTTAACGGGTAAAAGAAATAGTGATAACCGTTTTATCTGGAGTGTGATTTTATGCTAAGTAAACTTTTTAAAGGGGAACTTTCACTGGCTTCGACTTTCTGGAAGTTTGGAGTATTGGGGCTAATAATTTTGCACTTTGCCTTAAGAATGTTTGCCTCACTTTTGGCCGTGCATCTGAGGGGCAGAACAATATATGATTTCTTTATGCACCATTTTCATTTTGTGTATTCTTCCAAAATGAGTATATTATGGGCTTTGTGCTACATGTCGACTTTTGTTATTATGCTTTTGTATTCTTACAATATTATCTTGGCCGTATGGCGTAGCGGCAAAACTTATGATAAAAGCCCGCTTTTGGTAGGATTATCGCGTTTGGGAATTTTGGTAATGGTGTTTTTGGTATGGAACCGAATTTTGATGAGGTAGTCAGATCATGAAAAAATTGATTATGTTTTTTTTGATAGTTTTTTTGGCAGCTTGCGTAAAGGTCGGAGAATTTACTCCGGAAAGACATGCCGATTATGAATTGGGAAAACCAAATTGTGAGACCAATCCCGAAAAGTGTATCAACGGTATTCCGTGGTAATTAAAAAAGCCTCTTTTGTAAAAGAGGCTTTTTTTTGCAACATCTGACGACTAAATTTCGCCGGCAGCATAGCGTTTGGCCATTTCCGACATAGGTATTACTTTTATTTTGTCGGCATGTCCGGCGGCACCGAATGCAATATAGCGGGCTTCGCATACTTTTTGCATTTCTTCAATTGCCGGTTTCAAATATTTGCGAGGATCAAACTCTTTGGGGTTCTCGGCAAACATCTTACGAATAGCACCGGTAATAGCCATCCGGCAATCGGTATCAACATTTACTTTGCGAACACCGGATTTAATGCCTCTGACAATTTCTTCTACCGGAACGCCGTAGGTTTGCGGAATAGCACCGCCATAGGCATTAATTAAATCTTGTAGCTCTTGCGGAACTGACGAAGAACCATGCATAACCATGTGGGTATTGGGAAGTTTTTTGTGAATCTTCTCAATGGTTTCAATTGATAAAATTTCACCATCGGGTTTGCGAGTGAATTTGTATGCACCATGTGAAGTACCAACGGCTACGGCCAAGGCATCCAATTTGGTTTCTTCGACAAAGCGAGCAGCCTCGTCGGGGTCGGTTACCAATTTTTTCTTATCGATTACACCTTCAGCGCCGTGACCGTCTTCTTTGTCACCTTTGCCGGTTTCCAAAGAACCGATAACACCTAACTCACCTTCTACCGATGCACCAACAGCATGAGCTCGGGCTACAACTTCTCTGGTTACTTTAACATTGTATTCAAAAGATGACGGGGTCTTACCGTCTGCTTCCAACGAACCATCCATCATTACAGATGAATAACCGTTAACAATGGCTGATTGACAAATATCAACCGAGGAACCATGGTCTTGGTGAATGCAAATCGGCAACTCCGGGAACATTTCAATTCCGGCGGCAACCATATGACGAATCATCGGGTCGCCGGCAAATTTACGAGCACCGGTAGAGGTTTGCAAAATTACCGGAGCATTAACTTTACGGGCAGCTTGCAAAACAGCAATAACTTGTTCCATATCGTTAATATTGAAAGCCGGAACACCATAGTTGTTCTCAGCTGCATGGTCTAAGATTTGACGCATTGTTACTAAAGGCATTATTTTCTCCTTAAATCAAAAATTTTAACTGAAATTAATATATAAAAACTATCTTCCTTTGCAAGTTATTTTCGCGATTTTAGTGCATCTTTTACCGCGTCAACAACCTCTTCAATAGTAATACCGAAATATTTATACAATTCTGCCGCCGGAGCCGAGGCACCAAACCCATCCATTCCAATAATGTCACCGTTTAGACCGACATATTTTTCCCAACCGAACTTGGAAGCAGCCTCAACGGCAATGCGAGGAACTTGGCCCAAAATTTCTTCCTGATAGGTTATGTCTTGAGCATCAAACAACTCGGCACAAGGCATAGACACTACGGCAACTTCTATGCCCTCTTCTTTTAATTTGTTGCGGGCTTCAACCGCCAAACCAACCTCTGAACCAGTGGCTATTAAGGTAGCCTGTCTTTTCTTGGCATCTCCGGCAATTATATAAGCTCCGCGAGCCGACATATTTAGTTGGGAATCATGACGAATGAGCGGAAGTGTTTGGCGACTCAAAGCCAAAATCGCAGGTGTATGCTCTTGCTCCAGAGCCAAAGACCAGGCCTCGGCAGTTTCGACCACATCACAAGGACGAAAAGTCAGCATATTAGGCATTGCTCTGAAAGATGCCAGTTGCTCTATCGGCTGATGGGTAGGTCCGTCTTCGCCAACGCCTATAGAATCGTGTGTCATGACATAGATGTTGTGCAAGCCCATCAGAGATGCTAAACGCATTGACGGCCGCAAGTAATCAGAAAAGACAAAGAAAGTACCGCCAAACGGGATGATACCGCCATGCAAAGACATGCCGTTCATGATTGCGCCCATGGCATGTTCTCTGACACCATATTCGATATTATTGCCGTTATAATATTGTGCGGTGATTGTTTTGCTAGCCTTGGTAATGGTCATATTGGGGCCGGACAAATCGGCCGAGCCGCCAACCAACTGCGGAATGTGCGGCACGATTGCTTCAAGGCACATTTGCGAAGCTTTGCGGCTGGCGACACAAACATTGTCTTTAATCGCCCGAGCTTTCATTTTATCTAAGTCTTTATCCCAGCCTTTAGGGAGTTTGCCCGCTATAACATCGTTAAATTCTTTACCCTTGGCTTTGGCTCTTTTCTCCCAGGCCTCGTCTAAGCCGACATTTCTCTTGCCGGCCAAACGCCATGCATTCAAAATCTCGGCCGGAACTTCAAACGGCTCAGCACTCCAGCCCAAATTTTCTCTCATCGCGGCAAGCTCTTCGGCACCGAGCGGCGAACCATGGCATTTGGGCGAATTGCATTTGTTGGGAGCTCCATAGCCAATAATGGTTTTGCAGGCAATCATGGTCGGACGATCGGATTTTTGAGCTTTTTTAATGGCTTTCTCTATTTGACCGTAATCATGTCCGTCGATTGAAATCGTATTCCAGCCATTAGCCTTAAAACGAGCTATCTGGTCGGTTGATGAGGCAATGTCAACATGACCGTCAATGGTAACATTGTTGTTGTCCCAAAAAGCTATCAGCTTATTTAACTTCCAGTGACCGGCTAAAGAAATTGCTTCTTCGGACACACCTTCCATCAGGCAACCGTCACCCATAATAACATAGGTATAGTGGTTGCAAACATCTTCGCCGTATTTTGAAGCAATAATTCTTTCGGCCAAAGCCATTCCGACAGCCGAAGATATGCCTTGTCCCAATGGTCCGGTCGTAATATCTATTCCTGCAAGATGCCCGTACTCAGGGTGGCCTGCAGTCTTGGCTCCGAGTTGACGGAAATTTTTCAAATCGTCGATGTCTATGTCTTTATAGCCCATGAGATAGAACAAAGAATATAGCATGGCCGAGGCATGGCCTGCCGACAAGACAAAACGATCACGGTCAAACCATCGCGGATTTTGCGGATTAACCTTGAGGTATTTGCCAAACAAAACGGTGGCCACATCTGCCATACCCAACGGCATTCCGGGGTGACCCGATTTGGCTTTTTCTATCATCTCGGCGGCCAAAAATCTTACGGCGTTGGCCATCTGTTTTTTTTGATTATCGCATGAACAAAAAAACATTATTTTCTCCATTTTGTGTTACTGACATTTATTACAGATACTGCAAGAATTCTGCGGCGGGGTCGGCTCTTTTTTAAAAAAGCTTTGGCGGCCGCCATAAAAGACTTCATCATCCGAGGCTTCGATATATACATTCTCGGTTCTTATCTCTCCGGAGGGTAAAAGCTCTTCTTCGTTTAGGTATTTGTAATATATGTCATACATCGAGCGAGCTTTAGCCTTTTCGGCCGAGGTTAATACCAGACCCAATCTGATATCAAAATCACCATACGGCAACTTGGGTATTCGAGTTAGTGTGCGGCGTCCTTTTATAACCTCTTCTTTTGAAGACTGCGGAATATTCAAAACTTGCGAAAATTCTTTAACCCCAAGATAATCCTCTGCGTTAATTGAGGTTTTGACATAAAATTTTACATCCAATGCGGTTGTATCATCGGCTTGCAGACGTCTGACCTTAAACAAAGGTGTGATTACGGCGTAGCGGCGATTGTTGGAAGAATGGGTAAAACAAAAACTTTCGTACCCAATCAAATTGATTTGAAAGGTGTCAAAAGCTCCGTTGTTTTGAAAAACACGGTCGGCATCTTTGGGAATACTGATTTGTGGGCAACCTTCAACTTCCTCTTGCGACCACAAGGAACAGCCACCAAGCATTAAAACAAATATCGTTACCAGTATCTTCTTCATCGGATATATCCTGAAACTAAAACATATCGCTAAATATAAATTACATATTTGCTTTTGTAAAGAAGGCTACCAACTCGCTGTGATTAGAATAAACAAATTGATCGACCATGGTAACTTCTTTGAGCTCATAGCCACCGCTTATCAGCTTTTGTGCATCATTTACAAAAGTCGCGGGATTACATGAAATTGCCACTATTATAGCGGGCTTAAATTCCGAATCAGCCAAAGCTTGACATTGGGCCGAAGCTCCGGCTCTGGGCGGATCAAATACTACCGCATTAACTCCTTTTAGCTCGTTGTCTTTGAAGGGATATTTAAATAGGTTACGATTTAGAATTTTGATATTTTTTATCTGGTTGGCATTGAGCGATTTTTGAAATCCTTCAAGCAGAGCTTGAGATGAATCCGAAGCGATAATGTTAACATCTAAATCAGAGCACAAAATATAAGAAAAAGTGCCGACACCGCAGAACAAATCGGCTATAGTACCTTTGACACCATGCAAATATTTTTTGACCAATCCGCACAAGGCTTCTTCACCTTCTTTGGACGGTTGTAAAAAAGTACCGGACGGAATGGATACAAAATATTCTCCGATTTTGACTTCAGGACGCGACTTTTCAACAATCGTTTCGGCATAGGAATCGGAAGCTCGGCGATGCGAAATACGAATAACGGCGTCATTTTGGTGTGCTTTTTCGAAAATTATTTGCCGGTGATTTAACTCCAGCGGCGCATCGCAATCCAGAACAATATCGATACCGTTATCGGCTGAACAAATAAAAACATCGCCTTTTCTTATATATTCGTTGATGATTTTTTTGCCTTTTTTTAGCTGATAGGGTTCAAGGCAAATATCAGTTATCAATTGCCGAACAAACGGCAATATTGCGTTGATTTCTTTCCGCAAAGAACAACATTTTGCAATGTCGACAACCTCTTTACTGGACTTTTGATTAAACCCCATAACTAATTTGCCTTTAGAATAGGAAAAAGCCATACTTAAACGGCGACGAGTGCCATCATTGATAAAAATCGGCGGATTTAAGACATATCCGTCTCCCAAAGGTTTTAGGATTTTGGCGAAGTTTTCCGATTTAAGCTTCCGGTATTCGGCAGTGCTTAAGTCACGATATGAACATCCGCCGCAAATTTTTGAAAATTCGCAATCCATTTTGTTATTCCTTGTCTAATTTCAAACCGATGTCTTTGGCGTCTACTCCGTCGAGTAAAGAAATTTCGGCAGTGTTTTCTTTGTCGTATACCGGATGAATGTTGCGTTTTTCATCTTTGTTGACTTGCTGTCCGTTTTTTTCAAATTGTTGCAAATCTTCTTTCACAAACAGTTCTACTCGGTTGCGTCCGTTTTGCTTGGCTCTGTATAAGGCCTCGTCTGCCGTCTTAACCAACATATCAACATTATCGGAAATATCGGAAGATGATACACCGATTGAAACCGTAAACCTTACTTCTTGATTGTCGTCGGAATGAACAACTATTGACGCAATACTTTGACGCAAGCGGTCGGCTACTTTATAAGCTTGTTCTGCCGTAATATCAGGTAAAAATACTACAAATTCTTCCCCGCCGTAGCGAGCAACAATATCTTTATCACGCAGAGCTTTTTCGGCTTTGGATGCTAATTCTATCAGCACTCTGTCGCCGGTTTTGTGCCCATAGGTGTCATTAACCCTTTTGAATAAGTCTGCATCAAGCATAAGCACGCTGTAATGGCTACCGGAATCTTTAGCCTTGATAATCTGTTTTTTGACCTCTTCTTCAAAATAACGACGATTATAAAGTGAGGTAAGCGGATCACGTGTAGCCTGATTTTGTAAAAGAGTTTCGCGATTTTTACGGGAAGTAATATCCTGAAATGCAGAGTATAACGCCAAATCGTAATTGTAATCTATTATATTGGCCGAGGTTAAGAGCCAAAACGGTGTATCACTTTCGGGGGTCTTAATCAGTACATCAAAGTCTTGTACTTCTTTTTTCTCTTCAAGCCGCTCCAGTAATAACCGGCGATTATCGGAATCTGCAAAAAAATCTTTAAGATGATATTTATCGACTTCTGCCTGATTAATGCCAAACAGCTTGGCAGCATTGTCATTGGCAAGAATTATTCTATCATCGCCCAAACGCGAAATTATAATCGGGAAAGGTGAAGACTTAATAATTTCTTCAATGCGGTGATTGTATTTTACGATTTCTTGGTTTGCCTTATCAAGCTTTTCGGCACAAATGTTTTGACTCATCAACAAAAATCCGGCAGCAAACAATATGTAGGAGAAAGGCGATATGTACCAAGGCGTATATATTCCAAAAAATTTTGATAAAATAATAACTACCAAGCCGCATGCCACTCCAAAAACCAGCACAAAACCGCTGTTGTGTGATGATGAAAATCTTGATGCAAGCCCTATGGATAGGTAGATAAACGAAACCAGCGGAAAGATAAAGCGCATGTTGTTTACTATGTCCCCGGCAGGTATTACCAAGGTAAACAGCACAATTGCACCACCACCTAAAGCACCTAAAGTCCAAACTGGTAAAAATGAGACATCTTTTTTAGAGGAACCGTTAATGAAACTTGATGCCGAAAGCATCATGAAAATCATGGAGGCTAGAAACATCAATAGCTCAAACATTATCAAAACTTCGACCGAACTTCCTTGTTCAAAGGCAGAAACCGCCGATTTTTCAAACAAAACCCCAAATAAATCAAATACTATCGCGGCGATAAAATAACTTATCGGCGATAATAAGCTGTCGTTTCTGGCGGCATATATTGCCGCAAACAACAAAAACAAAAACGCAAAAACACTTAAGGTCGTCCCGCCGGTTTGCGAAAACATTTCAAAACTTCCCATTTTGTCTCCTTATCAGAACCCCTGTTATTGCTCGGAGTTTATCCTGATTTTGTTAATATAAAATAAAATTTAGCAAAAAATTGATGAATATTTAATTTTTTTAAGTTACCATAGCAATGATTTTGATTGAACAGAGGATGGAGAATCATGAACCAAAATATACCTTGCCACTTAAGCAATAATTTGGAATTTGACTGCAACAAAAAGCCATCGTTTATAACCGACAGAGCAAAGTTACGGACTTTGTGGCCGGGAATTGTGTTCGGGGCTTTGTTATTCTTGCTCGGACTTTATGAGTGGCTTGATATGTTTAGAAACGGCGGCGAAGAAATGATGCCTAAAGATACCGTCTTGGTTTACAAACCTATATTTGCTGTGTGGTTTTTCGATTTGTGTTTTGCCGTAGTTGGTATCGGCATGGTAATTACCAATATTTTATTATATTTGCGCTACAATAAATACAAATTTGTAGGTAAAAAAGTATCTATCATCAAAAGGCCGGTTTTTCGCGACAAAGTAGTGATGAGCGAGGAGCTTAAAAATTACACCGGTGTTAGATTCAGAGTGGAATTTTTGCAATCGGGTTTTTTGACAAAGAATCGTTATGTGATTGAACTCTACCATCCAAATCCGGAAAAAATCGTTCCGCTATACCTGTCAACTTCGGCAAACGGCGTCAGAAAAAAATGGAAAGAATATGCCAGACATTTCAAGCTTCCGGCCTTGATTAATGTCGAAAGAGGATTGAAGGTTATTGAGCTTAAAGATTTAAATAAGTCTGTCGCACAGCAATATAAAGCAGGATTGATTAAAGACGAATATGACGGTTATGCAACTTTACCGTCATCGGTTTCGTTTGTCAGAAAAAGAGATAAAATTGTATTAAAGGTCAGAAAAATTTTATGGGATGCCTATAATCTTCTGGCATGGTTAGCCATAATTATGGTAGGTTTTGTGTTGGTGGTAATATTAACCAACCTTGAAAACTTTAAAGAAGAATCTACATCGACAATATACACGCTTGCAGGAATTGCCGTCATAATAATTATTGCCGCGGTGCAAGTGCTGTTTCGTAAAGAAAAATTGGTGTTGAAAAAAAATAAAATCGTTAATACCCATAAATACATGCTGTTTTCAACCAAACACAACCAAATGCTTAAGAAAGATATCGAAGAAATTGAAGTTACGCAGAATCCGGCAACAGGAAGGTTTTTTGTTTCAATAATTTCTGATGATAATACCATAACTTTCGGAGCAAAATTGCCGATTGAAGACCTTAAATGGATAAAAAGCTTTTTAATCCACGAAATAATATAAAAACTACTTTACCTTGGCGGAATATTTTAGTATAAATTCCGCAATGACTTTGGCTTTTTTATGGAGACAATGATGAAAAAAAACAAATTGCAAGCTCAAATCGAAGAAGATGCCCTTTTGCGTGAAGTGGTCGAAGATGTTAAAAATGACCAATTCAGACAGATGTGGGATAAGTACGGATTGTTTATTATAATTGCCGTTGCCGTTATTCTTACCGCGACAGTAAGCTTTGAAGGAATAAAAAATTGGCAGCTGAAGAAGAGCCAAGAATTGTCAAACGCCTATTCGGTAGCTTTATCTTTGCAAAATCAGGGGAGATTTGACGAAAGTTTGCAGATTTATAACGAGCTGGCGGAAAATGCTTCGGGAATTTATGCTGATATTGCTAAGATGCAAATTGCCAATGTATTTATTGAGCAAAATAAAGTTGATGATGCCATGGCAATTTTACAAAACCTTATTAATGATACGGCGACATTGCCGGAAATGCGTGACATTGCCGCCCTCAAGTTAGCATCTTATAAACTTGACAGTGATGCTCCGGCTGATGAAATTTCAAACTTGTTAACGCCTCTTACGGTAGGTGAGAATCCATCAAATATTGCCAGAGAGCTTATGGCTATGCTTTATATCAGAGAAAACGACATGGCTAAAGCTAAAGAAATGTATGAGAGCATTGCTTCTTCAGAGGACGCTCCCGATAATATGAAAGCACGGGCTTTGGATATGGCTAATCTATTAAGTGAAACTAAATAATTACGGAAAATAATCATGAAAAAATTTATTGTTTTGTGCACAGTGGCGGCTCTGGTTTCAGGGTGTTCAATGTTTGGGAAAGATCCTTTGCAAATTGACGGGGTCAGGCAAAGAGTAATCAGAGAAAACAAAAACTTGCAACCGGAATATACAGCCGGACAGTTTAAGATTAGATTACCCAAAGCTCTGGAAAACGACCGCTGGCAACAAAGCGGTTGCAACGCAGAACATGCTTGCGGACACCTAAAAGCCGGTGGCAATCTTGATGAAATTTGGCGTGAAAGCTTTGGCGAGGGCTCATCCAAAAGAAACCCGATTGTTACCAACTATGTTTCTGCCGACGATAAATTGTTTACCATGGATGCCGAAGCACTAATTACGGCTTTTGATTTGAACAACGGGAAAATTTTGTGGGAAAAAAAATTAGAACCGCAAAACGAAGAGGCTAATGACTCCTCTCTCTTGGGCGGCGGTATAGCGGTTTATGACGGCAAAATTTTTGCCTCAACCGGCTTTGGTGAGCTGTTTGCACTAAATGCTAATGACGGTAGCACTCTGTGGCAACAAAATATCCATTCTCCACTAAGAACTGCTCCGAGTGTTGATGATGAATTGGTTATCGTCCAGACTTTTGATAACGGAATCTTTGCAATCAAAATAGCCGACGGCTCAATCTTGTGGAAAGATAAAATTGAAGCTGAAACAACGACCATAATCGGCGGAGCCTCTCCGGCATATTCTCCGGCTGATGACTTGGTCGTTGCCGCTTTTTCAAATGGCCAGCTTCAGGCTTATAAGGCTTCGACCGGAACTCCGCTATGGAACGCTTGGTTAACCTCCAGTTCAACCACGGAATCGTTAGCCGATATTACTTCAATTAAAGCCAATCCGGTAATTGATGACGGAAAAGTTTTTGCCGTCGGATACAACACTCCTTTGGCCGCGATTGATTTGCGTACCGGCGTTAAAATTTGGCAAAAAGAAATTGCCGCCGCTAACCAACCTTGGGTTGCCGGAGACATATTGTTTGTTTTAACAAATGATAATGATTTGGTAGCATTGAATAAAAACGACGGTAAAATAATCTGGACAACCATTTTACCGGTGAACAATGAGGACGGAGAACGAGTAACAATCAAAGGTCCGGTTTTGGCAAATGATGCATTATTGGTTGCCGCATCAAACGGTAAATTATATTCCGTATCGCCATACAACGGCAGAATTATGGGTGTTGCCGAAGTTGAAGAAGGTATCGTGTTTGCTCCGATTGTAGTAAAACAATCCTTGATTTTAGCAACTGATGAAGCTGAAATAACGGTTTATAGGTAATAATAATGGTCTTAAAAGTTGCAATAATCGGTCGGGCTAATGTCGGTAAGTCTACCCTGTTTAACCGCTTGGTCGGAAGGAAAGTCGCGATTGTACACGATCGTCCCGGAGTTACCCGCGATCGTAAGTCGGCTGATGCTAAAATCCGAGATTTGCCAATTAAAATAATTGATACGGCCGGTTATGAAGATGCCGATGCCGATGCTATTGAAACCAGAATGTGGGCTCAAACTCAAAAAGCAATTACTGAAGCTGATGTTGTGTTGTTTTTGATTGATGCAAGAGATGGTTTGCAACCCTATGATGAACACTTGGCCAATTTGGTCAGACAAACCGGAAAAAAAGTTATTTTACTGGCCAACAAATGCGAAGGCAAATTACAGGAGGACAGTATTTTTGAAGCTTATAAATTGGGCTTTGGGCAACCGATTGCTTTTTCGGCGGAACATGGTTCGGGTATGCAGGATTTGTATGACTTGCTAAAAGAGGAAAGCGACAAACCGGATAAAGTTGCGGCTGAGGAATCGGAAAGTGAAGAAAATTCCGATAAACCATTGCAACTGGCAATCGTGGGCCGGCCGAATGTCGGAAAATCGACCTTGGTTAATGCTTTGCTCAATGAAGACAGAATGCTTACCGGTCCGGAAGCCGGCGTTACCAGAGATGCGATAAGTAACGAGTTTGTGTATCAGGGAAGAAAAATCAACTTGGTTGATACTGCCGGTTTGAGACGACATTCTCGAGTTGATGACGGATTGGAAAAGATGTCGGCGGCAGCAACCAAGCATGCGGCTTTTATGGCACAAGTGGTGGTGTTGGTGTTAGATGCCGACGGAGTATTGGACAAGCAAGATTTGACCATTGCCAGACAAGTTTTGGATGAAGGCAGAGCTTTGGTCATTGCTCTTAATAAGTGGGATATTGCCGACAGAAAACAAGCTTTAGATAAATTAAATTACAAGCTAAAAACTTCGCTTACTCAGGCCGAGGGAATCCCTACAGTCACCATATCGGCTCTGAAAAAAGAAAATTTAGATAAATTGATGCGGGCGGTATTTAAGATTTATGATAGATGGAACACCAGAATCCCAACATCACCGTTAAATCAGTGGTTTGCCGATATTTTGGATAACAACCCGCCGCCGTTGGGAAAAAATAAACGCCGGATTAAATTAAAATACATAACTCAAGCCAAAAGCAGACCACCGGCATTTTATATATTTTCGAGCAATCCCGAAGGACTGCCGGATTCTTACTTGCGTTATTTGATTAACAGTCTGCGGGATACTTTTGATTTGGGCGGCATTCCCATCAGAATGACGGTACGCAAAACCGGAAATCCATATGCGGATAAAAATTAATTTCTTTTTAAGAAAAAATATGGTAAAATAAAATCCGTACGGAGTAGCTGTCCGTACGGATTTTTCTTAAGAAAACCAAGATTTAAGGACGCAACAAGAATGTTGAGTAAAGGACTTAGACATAGCCTCTTTAATGAGGAATTGTTGGCTTTCTGCCGTTTGGCAGAGAGTTTTGTTGCGTCT
>CALYBC010000027.1 GCA_944393725.1 uncultured Alphaproteobacteria bacterium
GGAGATCATATTGCCGTAACCGGAAAATCGGGCGAAGGAAAAACAACCTTTTTGAATCTGTTTACCAATCAATTTCACGTTATGGGTGGAAGTATTAGTGTTGATAATATTGATTACAAGGATTTGCCAGCGGCGTTTTTTGATGAACATATCACTTATATTTCACAAGATGTTGAGCTTTTTGATATGACTTTATACGATAATATTGTTATGGGAAAACGAGTCGCTCCGGAAAAACTGCAAAAGATTATTGACGGCTGTTGCCTAAATGAGTTGATAGAACAAATGAACGGCAATATTCATACGGATATCGGCGAAAAAGGCGTTAAGGTATCGGCTGGAGAAAAGCAACGTATCTCTTTAGCACGAGGTCTTTTGCTTGACAGAGATATTTTGGTTTTAGATGAGATTACCGCCAATCTTGACCCGATAACCACGCAAAATATTTGGAATTTTATTTTTACGGCTTACGGAGATAAAACCATTATTGCCGTATCACACGAAAAAGACTTGTTAAACCACATTACCCGTCGCTTAGAGTTCAAAAAAGGTGTTGGAAAGGAAGTTAACAGCTAGCAGAGCTATATTCTTAATAAATTTTTTTTAATTATGCGTTAAAAGTATTAGAGAAAAAATTATTCCCTTGCTTTATGAGGCAGATTTTAATAAAAAAGGCTATCTGTTGTAGATAGCCTTTTAAAATTTGAAAGAACCAGTTAGATTCTCGCAACCATTTCCTCAAGCCAAGCCTCAAAACTAAATTGTCCCGCCATATATGGATTATAATTAAATTTTTTAACTCCGCCCTTATTTTTAAAATTTTCCTTATCAGATGTTTTAAGCCAAGCCCAATCATCAAGATAATCCAAAGTGTAAGGATATATAACCTGTCCGACATCCCAAATACAATATTTTATGCTCAACCCAACAGCTCCGTTATCAGTTAAATATTATAGGTATTATATCAATTATGTTTGTTTGAGCAATAAGTTTTGTTGGAAAAATACTGGCTTTACAAAAAATCCCCGAATTTACTCGGGGATTTTTTGTTTTACTTGGAGCAATTATTCATCATCAATCGCAGCATCGCCGCCAATCATTTCCGAACTCAAATGTCCGGCATCAGCTTTGATTTTATTTTCAATCTCTTGTGCCAAGTCAGGATGTTCTTTCAAGAAAATTTTAGCATTTTCTCTACCCTGTCCGATTTTATCTCCGTTATAAGAGAACCAAGCACCTGACTTTTCAATTACATTAGCCTTAACTCCCAGGTCAATCAGCTCGCCGGTTTTTGAAATACCTTCGCCATACATAATATCAAAGTCCACGACCTTAAACGGAGGAGCAACTTTGTTCTTAACGATTTTGACTCTGGTTTGCGAACCGATAATATCTTCTTTATCTTTGATTTTTCCGATGCTTCTGATATCGATTCTAACCGAAGCATAAAACTTCAATGCATTACCGCCGGTAGTAGTTTCGGGATTGCCGAACATAACACCGATTTTCATTCTGATTTGGTTAATAAAGATAACCAAAGTGTTTGAACGAGCGATTGTGGATGTAAGTTTACGCAAAGCTTGGCTCATTAAGCGAGCCTGCAATCCCATATGCGAATCTCCCATCTCGCCTTCCAATTCGGCTTTGGGAACCAAAGCAGCCACGGAGTCAACAACCAACACATCAATAGCACCCGAGCGGACTAAAGTATCGGCAATTTCCAAAGCCTGTTCTCCGGCATCGGGTTGAGAGATTAAAAGATTTTCCAAATCAACACCGATTTTCTTGGCATAAGAGGGGTCAAGGGCATGTTCGGCATCAATGAAAGCACAAGTACCTTTGTTTTTTTGAGCCTGAGCGATAACACTCAAAGCCAAAGTTGTTTTACCCGAGCTTTCGGGACCATATATTTCAACGATTCTTCCTCTGGGCAGTCCGCCGATTCCCAAGGCCATATCCAACCCCAGAGATCCGGTAGAAATACTTTCGATGTCGGCATGGGCATTATCTTGTCCCATTCTCATGATAGAACCTTTACCGAAAGCTTTTTCGATTTGGCTCAAGGCGGCATCAAGTGCTTTATCTTTATCCATATTTCAACTCCGTCACAAATTTAAGTTTTGTATTAATTGTTTGCAGTATGTTCTAAAATTGTTCTTTTGGCAAGAACTTTTTTCGTCTGTTATTATTTTTTTTGTTATAAAAATGGTTAGGCTTTGAATTGGGGATATTTTTTTGTAACAAATGCTCTTTATATTCGCCCAAAGCCGCCGTAATTGCCGCTCCGAAGATAACCACGGCCCAGTTTAAGTAGAGCCAAAGCAGCAACAACGGGATCGCGGCCATTGCTCCGTAAAGGGTGTGGTATATTACCGAAGAGGCGATAAAGTTACCGAACAAGCTTCGCATTAGGTGGATACCTGCCAAAGCAATCAAAGCTCCCCAAAAAGCATGCAGTAGCTTAACTTTTTTATTGGGAACCAGAATGTATACCAACATTAAGGTAAGCAGGGTAAACATTCCCGGCAGCCAAGACTGGAACAGGTAAGATATCCCGAACTCCTGCGGCACGAATTTTTCCAAGGTATAAAAATATCCCTTAAACGAAACACCGGCACCGTAAAGCAGAGGCCCCAAGGTTATTACAGTCCAATAAAGGGTAATTTTGGTTTTTATACTGCGAGGTTTATAGACTTTGAAAATGTAGTTAAAAGAGTTTTCAATGGTAGAGAGTAGCAAAATTGCGGTAAAGATGATACCAACCACACCTAAGGTTGTTAGTTTTGCGGTTGCCGAAACAAATTCGTTAAAATACTGATTAACCTCTTTTCCGATAGCCGGAACCACATTTTGAATCAAGGCATCTTGCAGTTGAGCTCTGATGTCATTAAAAACCGGAAAAGCCGAAAATATGGCCAATCCGATAGCAAATAACGGTACTATGGCAATTAGTGAGGTATAACTCAAAGAAGAAGCCACTCGCAAGATACTATCGGTCTGGATTCTTTGTATAACAAACTTAAAGAAATCTTGCAAGGTTAACGCTTTTGCCTTGATATAATCATAATTAAAATTCATACTTTTCCTTATCACACAAAAAAGATGTTTACAATTTAAGACAGATTTTATAGAAACTTAACCTATATTGCAATAGGATAAAACTCTATTGTGTATTGTGTGTTGTGTAATAAATAGAAGGACTATAGATATAATGGCCAAATTACTTATGGAAGGCAAGCGCGGCCTGATAATGGGGCTTGCCAATGATAAATCGATTGCTTGGGGTATAGCTCAGGCATTGAACGAGCAAGGAGCTCAGCTGGCAATTTCGTACCAAAACGAAGCTTTGGAAAAAAGAGTGCAACCCTTAGCCGCCCAGCTTGATAAAGAGCCTTTATTGATAAAATGTGATGTCTCCGACAGCGAAAGTATGGTTTCATGTTTTAAGGAACTGGAAGCCAAATGGGGTAAGATAGATTTCTTGGTTCATGCCATTGCTTTTTCAGACAGAAACCAGTTGCGTGGTCGCACCATAGATACCACCAAAGATAACTTCAAAATGACCATGGAAATATCTTGCTATTCATTTTTGGAGGCTTGCAAATATGCATCTCCGCTCATGAATGAAGGTGGTGCGATAGTTACATTGACCTACATGGGTTCGGAAAGGGTGTTGCCCAACTACAATATTATGGGTGTGGCCAAAGCCGCATTAGAGGCTTCGGTTCGCTATGCAGCCATGGACATGGGCGAACAGGGCGTGAGAGTAAATGCCGTTTCTGCCGGCCCGATTAAGACTTTAGCAGCATCGGGTATCGGAGATTTTCGCAAAATGTTGCACTGGAATGCGCTTAACTCGGCTCTTGAACGCAACATAACTCCCGAAGAAGTCGGTATGGTTGTAACCGGTTTGTTGTCAGACTGCGGAGCCGGTGTAACCGGAGAGGTTATCCATGTTGACTGCGGCTACCACATTCAAGGCATGTTAAGAATGAAAAACATCAAAGAAGATGTTGAGGTCTTAACCGAGGGAATGTAGTCTGATTTTAGCCTTTATAAAAAAGCCTCGATTAAAATCGGGGCTTTTTTGAAATTAAGTATTGATTCAAAAGCTAAAATCGTGATAAATAACAAAAGTTATTGTTTATGAAATAGGATACGGGGATAAAAAATGTCCATAGATGCCAATACGGTCAAAAAAATAGCATTTTTATCGCATCTCAAGATTGAAGACGATAAAGTTGCGGCCACACAAGAAGAGTTTAACAAAATATTGCAGTGGGTCGACCAATTAAAAGAAGTTGATACCGATAATGTCGAACCGCTGGTCTCGGTCAACAACGAGCATTTAAGACTAAGACAAGATGAAGTAACCGAGGGCAATCAAGCCGAGGCGGTTTTGGCCAATGCTCCGGTCAAAGAATACGGCTATTTTGTAGTGCCGAAAGTTGTTGAGTAAATATTGGGATAACGATGATGACAGAATTAACCAAATTAACCATAGCAGAAGCCTCTGCCGGACTGAAGAAAAAAGAATTTACTGCGGTAGAGTTGACCGAAGCTTACATTGCCAATATGGACAAGTACAGAAACTTAAATGCCTATGTTTGCGAAACTCCAGATAAGGCAATAGCACAAGCCAAAATCAGTCAGGAAAAAATAAATTCCGGACAAGGCGGCGACTTGGAAGGTATTCCTTTGGGAATTAAAGATTTGTTCTGCACCAAAGGCATTGCCACCACCGCTTGTTCCAACATCTTAAAGGGATTTGTTCCGCCATATGAGTCAACCGTCACCGCCAATTTGTTGCAAGCCGGAGCTAATTTTTTAGGCAAACTTAATTTAGATGAATTCGCCATGGGCGGCAGTAACGAAACTTCGGCATTTGGTCCGGTGATTAACCCGTGGAGCAAAGATATTCCGCTTGTTCCCGGAGGTTCTTCCGGAGGTTCGGCAGCAGCCGTCGCTGCCAATATGTGTGCCGCAGCTACCGGTACCGATACCGGCGGCTCGATTCGTCAGCCGGCAGCTTTTTGCGGCGTTACCGGAATTAAGCCGACTTATGGTCGTTGTTCTCGCTATGGTATTATAGCTTTTGCTTCATCTTTGGATCAGGCAGGTCCTATTGCCAAAGATGTAACCGATTGTGCTATCATGCTCAAGGCTATGGCCGGATTTGATAACAAAGATTCTACTTCTTCACAACAACCGGTCCCCGATTTTTGCCAAGTTTTGGGTGGCGATATAAAAGGTATGCGTATTGGTATTCCCAAAGAATATCGGGTTGACGGATTAAATCCCGAAATTGCTTCTTACTGGGATAAAGCTGCCGCCATGTTGAAAGATAAGGGAGCCGAGATTGTTGAAATAGCCTTGCCTCATACCAAATATGCCTTGGCGGTATATTATATCATCGCACCGGCGGAGGCTTCAAGCAACCTTGCTCGTTATGATGGCTTGCGTTACGGCAACCGAGTTGATGGCGACCACATCGATGATATGTACACCAACTCTCGCACGGCAGGTTTTGGCAAAGAAGTAAAACGCCGCATTATGATAGGCACCTATGTTTTGTCTGCCGGCTATTACGATGCTTATTATCTCAAAGCACAAAAAGTTCGTCGCCTAATCCGAGATGATTTTATCAAAGCCTTTGAAAAATGTGATGTTATACTAACTCCGACTGCACCTTCGGCAGCTTTTGCCATTGGCGATGAGAGTATGCAAAAAGACCCTATAACCATGTGGCTCAATGACATATTTACCGTTTCGGTATCTTTAGCCGGTCTTCCGGCCATGAGTTTGCCGATAGGATTAAATTGCGATGGGTTGCCCTTGGGTATGCAGATTATCGGTAAATCTTTTGACGAAGAAAATGTATTTAAGGCTGGTTATTGCTTGGAGCAGCAAGCCGGATTTAAGAGGAAATAAGACATGAGCGGAATGATAATACAAGGTAAAACCGGTGATTGGGAAGTTATCTGCGGATTGGAGATACACTGCCAGATTTTATCTAAATCCAAGATTTTTTCCGGAGCTTCCACCCACTACGGTTCCGAGGTAAATGAGAATGTTTCGTTTATCGATGCCGGTATGCCGGGGATGTTGCCTACCTTAAATGAAGAGTGTGTTCGTCAAGCCGTTAAGACCGGCTTGGGCTTAAATGCCAAGATTAACAATTATTCGGCTTTTGCTCGCAAGAACTATTTTTATGCCGACTTACCGCAAGGCTATCAGATTACCCAATTCCAGTACCCGATAGTCGGAGAGGGCTTTGTCAAAATTGAGTTGGAAAACGGCGAAACCAAAGACATTGGTATCGAAAGGTTGCACATTGAGCAAGATGCCGGAAAATCGATTCACGATATTTCTCCGACCAAAAGTTTTATTGATTTGAATCGCGCCGGCGTCGGCTTGATGGAAATTGTAACCAAGCCCGATTTTCGTTCACCCGAGGAGGCCGGTGCCTTTTTACGCAAACTTCGTTCTATTGTCAGATACTTAGGAACTTGCGACGGTAATATGGATGAAGGTTCGATGCGTTGCGATATCAATGTCTCGGTCAGAAAAGTCGGGGAAGATGGCTTTAGAACCAGAAACGAGATGAAAAATGTTAACTCGGTTAAGTTTGTAATGCAGGCCATTGAATCCGAGGCTCGCCGTCATGTCGAGGTATATGAAAGCGGTGGTCAGATAGAGCAAGAAACCAGACAGTTTAATCCAACAACTTGCACTACCAAGGCCATGCGTAAAAAAGAGTATGCTCACGATTATCGTTATTTTCCTGAGCCGGACTTACCTCCATTGGTTTTGAGCGACGAATATATCAATAATATAAAAAATGATATGGTTGAGTTGCCCGATGCCAAAAAAGAAAGATTTGTCAAAGAGCTCGGCTTAACCCCATATGATGCCTCGGTTATCTGCGAAAATAAAGAAGTTTCCGAGTTTTTCGAAAAAGCAGCTTCCGGCCACGATGCCAAAAAGGTTGCCAACTGGTTGATGGGTGATTTCTTTGCCATGCTCAACGAAAAGAAAATTACCTTGGCGGAATCTCCGATTTCGGCCGAAAATTTAGGTGCTTTGGTTGAGTTGGTTTCTAAAAATGTCATTAGCGGTAAAACTGCCAAAGATGTATTTGCCATAATGGCCGCAACCGGCGATGCTCCTGAGAAGATTGTTGAAGAAAGGGGGCTGAAACAAGTTACCGATGTCGGTATGATAGAAAAAGTTGTCGATGAAATATTAGCCAATAATCAGGCTAATGTCGAGGCCTATAAAGCCGGCAAGACAAATCTTATCGGTTGGTTTGTCGGACAGGTTATGAAAGCCTCGCAAGGCAAAGCCAATCCGGAAGTTGTTAACAAGCTTCTCAAACAAAAATTAGGCTAACCTAACGGTAAAAAACGCCTCCCGCCGCAGTAAAATCAAGCTGCGGCGGGATTTTTGATGTTGTTGTAACAATCAGAAAATTTTTGTGTTTTGCTATTGATTTTAAGATTGGATAAATTGCAAACAGAACAAATTTTTTAAGAAGGTAATAATTAATGTCTAAGATTCATGCTACGGCAGTTATAGAAGAAGGCGCTCAAATTTCTGACAGTGCGGAGATTGGGCCGTTTTGTTGGATCAGCTCACAAGCTAAAATTGGTAATAATGTAAGATTATTGGGAAGAGTAACCGTTTACGGTGATACCACCATCGGTGACGGCACGGTTGTTTTCCCCGGTGCTTGCTTGGGTACCGGTCCGCAAGATCATGGTAATGAGTTTGTTGAAGGTGCAAAAGTCATTATCGGCAAAAATAATGTCATCAGAGAAAATGTCACCATTCATGCCGGCACTCCGAAAGAGCATAAAACCACGGTTGTCGGAGATGATTGTATGCTAATGGTAAATTCGCATGTTGCTCACGACTGTGTTGTCGGTAACGGCGTTATTATGACCAACAACGCGGTTATTGGCGGCCATGTTCGTTTGGGTGACGGAGTTATTTTGGGCGGTAATGCGGCAGTTCACCAGTTTTGCCGTATTGGTCGCAAAGCCATGATCGGCGGCTTATCAGGCGTTGACCGCGATGTTATTCCGTATGGTATCGTAACCGGTGACAGAGGCAAATTAAGAGGCTTAAACCGTGTTGGCATGATGCGTGGCGGTATGGATGAAAAAACGATTAAATCGGTAACTCACGCCTTTATGTACATCTTTAAGAGTACCGAAGATACTTTTGATGTCAGAATTGAAAAGGCCAAAGAAAAATACAAAGACAACCCGTTGGTTATGGAACAACTGGAATTTATTTTTGATGGTTTGGCCGGTCGTCGTAAAGTTATGATGGCCGATTAATGAGGGTTAATTGATTTGACTAATGTTAAATCAATTTTTACAAAACCTGATATATGATATTGCATATTGAAAATAAAACGGTCGCCGACTAACTTTTTAGAAGCAAAGGCCGCTGTTTTGAAAAGATACGCAATCTTCAGATATCAGGTTTTGTTTTTTATGAAAGTAAGATAACAATGACACATCCTCAACGCAAATTGGGAATTATCGCCGGAGGCGGTCAAATACCGGCATTACTGGTAGAAAAATGCAAGGAAAAGGGTACAGAGTTTGTTGTCTTGGCAATAGAGGGGAATGCCGACAAGTCATACTTTGGTGAAGAATGTAAATTTCCGTGCCGATGGATTCGCATTGGGCAGGCAGGCACAGGGTTTAAATATTTTTCCGATGAAAAAGTTAAAGATGTTGTAATGATAGGCACCATAAGAAGACCGAGCTTTTTCGATTTGGTACCCGATTTGAGAACGGCGGCATTTTTTGCCAAGGTCGGAGCCAAAGCATTGGGCGATGACGGAATTTTGCGGGCTTTGGTCAAAGAAATCGAAGCCGACGGCATGCAGGTTAAAGGGATACATGAGGTTATGCCCGATATTTTGGTCAAAGAGGGAGTTTTAACCAAACACAAACCGTCAGAGAGAGATATTGCTGACATAAAAAGAGGTATTGAAGCGGCTTTGGCCTTAGGTAAGTTGGATATAGGTCAAGCGGTTATTGTACAGCAAGGACTTGTTTTGGGTGTTGAGGGAATAGAAGGGACCGACGAACTTATTCGCCGCTGTAAGGACTATCGTCGCAAAGGCGGTGGCGGGGTTTTGGTCAAACTTCGCAAGCCCGAGCAAGATATGCGAATAGATTTGCCCACTATCGGACCTCGTTCGGTTGAAAGAGCCCACGACAGCGGCTTGGAGGGGATAGTGGTACATGCCGGTAACGGATTAATGGTTGAAGAGAAAGAAACTATAGCTTTGGCCGATAAATACAAAATGTTTATCATAGGGGTACATCCTGATGAATACATTAAAGAAAATTAAGGTCTATCTTATAGCCGGAGAACCGAGCGGCGACTTGTTGGGTTCGCGTTTGATGAGGGCTTTACGAGAAAAAACTTCTGCCAATGTAGAATTTTACGGTATAGGCGGCGATACCATGGAATCGGAAGGATTAAAGTCGCTTTTTGATATATCGGAATTGGCGGTTATGGGCATTGTTGAGGTTATTCCCAGTATTCCCAGAGTGCTGAGAAGGATAAGCCAGACTGTTGCCGATATAAAGCTAAAACAACCGGATATTGTTGTAACTATTGATAGCTGGAGCTTTTGCAGCCGCATTCATAAAGCCTTGCGTAAAGAAAATTTACCGATTAAGCAATTGCATTATGTTGCTCCGCAAGTTTGGGCATGGAAAAAAAGAAGAGCCAAGACCATGTATAAATATATAGATGAGCTTTTGACATTACTGCCCAATGAGCCGCAATATTTTACCAAACATCATCTCAAAACCGTATTTGTAGGGCATCCGGTAATTGAGAGCGAAGCTTTGCATGCTGACGGTAAGGAATTTCGCAGGCAGTATGATATTCCCGATGAAAAGCAGATAATCTGTATTTTGCCGGGATCGCGTCATAATGAGGTGAGTAAATTATTGCCTGACTTTTTGCAATCGGCTCAAATGCTAACGGAGCTCAACCCGGATATATATTTTGCTTTGCCGACGGTTAAAACCGTAGCCAAAAGAGTAAAAAAAATGCTCAAAAATACCGATTTGCCGATAGTTGTTGTAAATAATGAAAGAGATCGTTACAACGCATTTCAAGCTTCCAGTGCGGCCATAGCGGCTTCCGGTACGGTTGCTTTGGAATTAGCCATGTGCAATGTTCCGCACATAATAGCTTATAAGGTATCGCCGCTTACCTATGTTTTGGCCAAACATTTGGTAAAGATAAAATATGTAAATCTCACCAATATAATGCTGAATCGCGGTGTGGTGCCGGAATTGTTGCAAGAGAATTGCACTCCGCAAAAAATTGTCAAAGAGATACTAGAGCTTTTAAAAAACGGCGAAGCTTACGAAAAGCAGATGGAAGGTTTTCGCGAGGTCAAAGCATATTTAAGTTGCGGCAATCAAACCCCAAGTCAAAACGCTGCCGATGAAATTTTACGGCTTATCGGATGTTGCTGAAGTATATAAAAGATAATTGGCAATTTGATGCCAAAAGAAGAGTTTTATGGCTTCCGGTTTTATTCGGAATAGAGATAGGTGTTTATTTTACTCTGCCGCAAGAACCGTCACCGTTTATTTTGCTTCCGTTTATTGTTATTTTGGGATTATCGGCGATATTTTTTCGCCATAGCAAAGCGATTAGCAAATTTATTCTTTGTTTGTTTTTTATCATATCAGGTTTTGCCGTAACGCAAATAAAAGCTTGGTCGCTTTATGTTCCGTGGCCTGATTTACCGAGCGAAACTTTTTACTTCCAAGGCAAGATAGTAGACATTGACACCAATTATCAGGGAAGGCGGCGGTTTATCCTAAGCGATTTGCAAGACTTTGACGGTAAAGTTTATCAAGGCCGATACCGCATAACCCAACGCAGTAAAAAAGGCGAAGCCAAAATCGGTGATTGCGTTGAGATGATAGGCAAAATTTCTCCTTTATCAACTGAGGTAGTGGTCGGAGGTTATCAGTTTGACCGCAAGAGTTATTTTGCCGGTTTGAGAGGTTCGGGATTTGCCCAAAGTCGTTGGTTTAATATACCTTGTGCCGACGGAGTGGAGAGCGGTGGTGGTTTTGCCGGCTTTGTTTATGACTTGCGGCAGAAAATAGTAAAAAGAATATCTTCGGTTTTACCTCCTGACGAGGCCGCGGTGACTGCGGCTATTATTGCCGGAGAGCGAGGACTTATAAGCCAAAAATTAAATGAGCAATACCGCAATTCGGGCTTAGCTCATTTTCTGTCAATATCTGGTCTTCATATGAGTATGTTGGCCGGATTGATGTTTTTCTTGATAAGATTTTTGCTGGCAATGTTTCCGTTGTTGGCCATGAAATTTGATACCAAGAAAATATCGGCGGTTTTTGCGATTTTAATCAGCCTGGTTTATTTGTTTATCTCCGGTATGGCTGTTCCGGCCCAAAGAGCGTTTATTATGACATTTGTAGTGTTGTTGGGAGTTTTGGTAGACAGAAGAGCTATTTCAATGCATACGATTTGTTTGGCGGCATTTATCGTTTTGTTCTTATCGCCCGAGGTGCTGGTTTCTGCCAGCTTTCAGATGTCCTTTGCCGCAGTTTTGGGCTTGATAGCTTTTTATGAAAAGACCGAAAGACAAATCAGAAAGTTTATTAATGTCGAAGATATGAGCAAATGGTTAAGAATTGTACTATTGTATGTTATAGGTGTTGTGGTTTCAGACTTCATAGCCTCGGTAATGACCTTGCCGTTTGCAATATATCATTTTAATATGGTGTCAATATACACTACCATCGGCAACTTCTTAGCCGGCCCGATAATCGGTTTGATTATCATGCCGTTTGTGTTGCTGAGTTTGTTGTTAATGCCGTTTGGTATGGACTGGTTGTTTTTAAAAGTTGTCGGCTACGGAATAGGGCTGGTTAACTCAATTACGGCATGGGTATCATCTTTTCCCTATTCCGATTGGCAAGTTCCGTCCATGTCGCATTTAGGTTTACTTTTGATAGTTTTTGGTGGTTTGTGGTTGATGTTGTGGCAGGCAAATTGGCGAAGACTGGGGTGGATTGGCATAATTTTAGGCTGTTTGAATATCTTCGTGCAAAACACGCCCGATATATTGGTCGGCAGTGATTTAAGGGCGATAGCATTTAAGAATAAAGAAGGAGAGTTAGAGCTTGTCTCATCACGCGGAGCCAGATTTATTAAAAATGTATGGCAAAACAAATACAAGTTTTCTAAAACAAAGACCAAATTGAAATTTCATCCCGAGGCAAGAGTCAAAGGAGATGAAATAACGATTTACGGTCAAACATATAATGTAAAAGAAAATTTAGGCATGAGCATATATTTGCACGATAATCAAATCAGCACGGTAAAGACGATTCGCAATGATATAGGCGAAAGGTTGTGGAACAAAAATTAAGCAAGGTTTTCAATACCGAGCAACATATTTTCGCGATATTCGGCCCCCCAAGCCACCATAGATTCAATAACCGGCTTTAGGGCATATCCGACGGCAGTTAAGGTATATTCAACTCTGGGTGGAATTTGAGCATAAACTTCTCTGATGACCAATCCTTTTTCTTCCAGAGCTCGCAAGTTTGAAGTCAGGACTTTTTGAGTAATGTCGCCGAGTGATTTTTTCAATTCACCAAATCTTTTGGTTCCATCCATCAAAGTTTGAATAATTTGCATTTTCCAACGGTCACCGATAATTTTCACCGTCATCTCGGCCAGATACTTTTGCACATCATCAATCATAAATTTAACCTTCCAAACTCGAGCAAAACCGCTAATTGTTTCTTTAAGGAAACTATAGCACTTTCAAGTGCTTACTTTATTTTATAACAGAAAGCGTTTATAAAAATCAACATAAAATAAAAAATAACACTTAATTTATGGGATAAAAGATGACAAAGAAGATTATTATGGCCGGATTTACGGCGGCACTTATGTATTCTGTATCGGCTCAAGCTGCCGGTTATCAGTTAAACGAATATTCCACGACCGGTTTGGGCAGATCATTTGCCGGAGCCGGTATTATGGGGGATGATTACTCGGCTTTGGCATATAATCCGGCCGGTATGACCTTAGTTAAGAGGTCTGGCTTACAAGGCAGTTTTACCGAAGCGGAAATGGCCTCTACGGTTAAAAGTCCTGCCAATGAAGAAACCAAGATGCATTATGGTGTTGCATTACCTTCGGCATTTGGTCAGTGGAATGTGAATGATAGGTTGTTTTTGGGGGCGGGATTTTATGTTCCTTATGGTTTGTCGACCCAGCATAAATCCGGAAGTTTTGTTTCCGGCGAAGCGCGTAAATCTGAATTAGAGGTTATGGACACGGCATTTGCTGCAGCCTATAAGGTAACTGACAAATTATCATTGGGTGCGACGGCAATATTGCGTTATATCCATGGCAATATGACCAGCAATTTAGCCCCCTATACCGGGGCCTATGGCGATGCCAATTATGATTTGGACGGTTGGACCGGTAGCGGTATCATCGGTGCAATGTACGAATTTACGCCCGATACTCGTTTAGGCATCAGCTACAAATTCAGAAGCATTCAAAAAGTAAAGGGTGATTTTACCGTCAATAGTCCTTTAGGGATGATGGTCTTTGACGATGGCGAAGCCTCTCCTGATTTACCGGCCAGCATTTTGGTTTCCGGATATCACAAACTAAATGACAAAATAGGTCTATCGACCTCGGTTCGCTGGACGGAGTGGAGCAAGTCTTTTCCGGAATTTGTAATGACATCAGAGCAAGCTGGTAACAAGGTTATCCACCCGTATGATTGGCGTGATTCTTGGACCATATCATTAGGCGCGGACTATTATATTAATGACAACTGGACCTGGCGTATCGGAACGGCCTATGACCAATCGCCGGCCGATGACCCGAGCAACCGTTCTAATAGAATTCCCGATGCCGATCGTATCTGGTTATCTACCGGATTGTCATATGTTACAGATAACTGGCAAGTTGATTTTGGTATAGCTCATTTGTTTATGAAAAAAGCCGACATCGAAATCGGAGTTCCGGCCGAATATTCAAGCTATTCCAATATGTACAGCCTGAGTCTGCAATACAAATTTTAGGGCGTAAGTCCTGTATTATTATAAAACACACAACACACTAAAATACCCGCTTGATTAAAGAGCGGGTATTTTGTTAATTTTGGTTGATTTTAAGGGAGTTATGATATAAAGTCCCAAAAGATTGTCTGCCGATTCTGTTAGGCAGATGGTTTTGTTTGTGTGGACTAAATTCAGAGGGATTGATATGTTAAAAAATGAAACTGCCCAACCGGTCGTGTTACAGGTTTTGCCGGAATTGAATCACGGCGGAGTAGAAGTCGGAGCAGTGGAAATTGCATCAGGGCTGCAAGCCGCCGGAATTAAAAATTTTGTTGCTTCTGCTGGCGGCAGAATGGAATATGACTTGCAAAAACTTAAGGTAAAACATTTCATCTTACCGCTAAAGACTAAAAATCCCATAAAAATGTATCTGAATTCTCTAAAGCTTGCTAAGATAATTAAAGATAACGGGGTTAACATAGTTCATGCCCGTTCCAGAGCTCCGGCCTGGAGTGCATACTGGGCAGCCAAAAGAGCCGGAGTTACATTTCTGACGACATTTCACGGAACCTATGGCTTGGGTCCGTTTGGTATTAAAAAGATTTATAATCGGGTTATGACCTATGGTAAATTGATTATTGCCGTATCAAATCATATTAAATTACACATCATAGAAAATTATAAAGTGGATGCTGCTAAAATTCGCACTATTTTTCGTTGTGTTAATCTTGATAACTTTAGTCCCGAAAATGTGACTCAGGAAAGAATTATAACGGCCATACAAGATAACCATCTTCCCGAAGATAAACCGATTATTACATTGGTCGGCAGAATTACCGGTTGGAAGGGGCAGGACCTGCTGATTGAAGCCCTGGCAAAAGTAAAAAGTAAAGATTTTTATTGCCTGATTGTCGGTTCCGACCAAGGTCGTACGGCATTTAGCAATAAGTTGCGAAGCCGGGTCAGAAAATTAGGCTTAGACGGAAAGGTACAGTTTATTGACCACAGTTTTGACATCCCGGCGATTTTAATGTTGTCTGATATAGTACTTTCAACGGCGACCAAGCCGGAAGCCTTTGGTCGCACAACGATAGAAGGTCAGGCGATGGGTAAAATCGTTTTGGCTTCAAACATCGGCGGTTCGCTTGATAATATGATTGACGGTGTTACCGGAAAGCTGTTTCAAAGCGGTGATGCACAATCATTGGCCGACGCCATAGACTGGGCGTTAAATTTGCCGACTAAAGAAAAGAAAAAAATATCTCAGGCGGCAATAAAAAATGTAAAAGATAATTTTACAAAACAAATAATGTGTGATAAAACCATAGCGGTTTATAAAGAACTGATGGAAAACAAATAGAAAGGAATATTTAATTATGGTTGCGATTAAATTGCCGGACGGCAGTGTAATGGAAATGGCAGGCGAGGTCAATGGTTTTGACATTGCCGGTAAAATCAGTGCAGGCTTATTAAAAGCTGCTTTAGCAATTAAAGTTAACGGAAAGACACAAGATTTAAGCACCCCCATCACTACCGACGCAACCGTGACCATCATCACCGCTAAAGATGCCGAAGGCTTAAATATCTTGCGTCACTCATGTTCGCATGTGATGGCTCAAGCTGTTAAAGAATTGTGGCCGAATGTACAAGTTACCATAGGACCGGCCATTGAAAACGGATTTTATTACGACTTTGCTCGCAAAGAACCATTTACAACCGAAGACTTTGAAAAAATTGAAGCCAAAATGCACGAGATTGTAAAACGCGATGAAAAGCTTGAACGCAAAGTTTTGCCGCGGGATGAGGCCATTAAATTTTTCAAGGATATGGGCGAACATTATAAGGCTGAAATTATTGAAGATTTGCCGGAAGATGAAGTAATTTCGCTTTATACTCAAGGTTCATTCACCGATTTGTGCCGCGGCCCTCACGTTCCCTCAACCGGCAAAATAGGAGATGCTTTCAAATTGATGAAGGTTGCCGGAGCCTATTGGCGCGGTGATTCATCAAAAGAAATGTTGCAAAGAATTTATGCTACCGCTTGGGCTGACAAAAAAGATTTAAAAGCCTATTTGGAAATGTTGGAAGAAGCCGCCAAACGCGATCACCGCAAGCTCGGTAAGGAGATGGATTTATTCCATTTTGAGCCGGAATATGCCCCCGGTGCAGTATTCTGGCACGATAAAGGTTACAAAGTATATCGTAAGTTGATTGAATATATGCGTAATCGTCAAGAGCATAACGGCTATATTGAGATATCAACACCCCGAGTAATGGATAGATGTTTGTGGGAAACATCAGGTCACTGGGAAAAATACGGAGCTCACAACTACTCCGGTCAAACCGAAGATAAAAAATGGTTCTGCATCAAACCGATGAATTGTCCTGGTGGTTTATTGGTGTATAAACAAGGTATAAAATCATATCGCGATTTGCCGTTACGCATGGCCGAGTTCGGTAAGGTCAACCGTTATGAGGCCTCTGGTTCGCTGATGGGATTGATGCGAGTACGCGAGTTTACTCAAGATGATGCGCATATTTTCTGCACACCGGAGCAGATGGAAGAGGAATGTATTACGACTTTGAAGCTGATTTTGGATATATACAAAGACTTTGGTTTTGAAGATGTAAAAATTTATCTGTCAACCCGTCCGGAAAAGAGAATTGGTTCCGATGAAATATGGGATTTGTGCGAAAAGGCTCTGGCCAACGCATTGAGCTCACATGGTTATGCTTTCGAGATAAATGAAGGCGAGGGCGCTTTCTATGGTCCTAAATTAGAGTTTATTTTGCGTGATGCCATTGGTCGTGAATGGCAATGCGGCACCATTCAGGTTGACATGAATCTGCCGCAAAGATTCGACATCAGCTATATCGGTGAAGACGGAGAAAAGCATCAGCCGGTAATGTTGCACCGAGCTTTGTTCGGTTCAATAGAAAGATTCTTAGGGATTTTGATAGAAAACCATGCCGGCAGATTGCCTTTGTGGTTGTCTCCGGAGCAAGTTGTAGTTTGCCCGATTGTCAGCGAGTTTGACGGCTATGCCGAAGAAGTTGCTGCAGCGTTAAGAAAGGCCGGATTATCCGCCAAGACGGATTTACGCAATGAAAAGATAAACTACAAGATAAGAGAGCATTCGGTAGCCAAAATACCGGTAATTGCGGTTGTTGGCGGCAAAGAAAAAGAAAATCGCACTGTAACGATTCGCCGTCTTGGCTCTGATAAACAAGAGGTTATGGCACTTGATGATTTAATCAAGATGTTGGTAGCCGAAGCCAAGATGCCGCATGCCGATGAATAAAACTAAAAAAAGGAGTGAGCAATCACTCCTTTTTTTTGTGTGAAATGCCTCATATTGCAGTTTTGTGTTTTCCACGCCCAATAACTACCCGCTACTTAAGAATGCTTCTGATGGTTCAAAAAACACTTGCCAAAGGGATTAATTTGTCATAGTTTGAATCTTGCCCAAGGCGGGTTGCCTCGGGTGGTGTCTAGAAAACATCTCAACGATGGTACTCCTCAAGGGGAGTAGGCGAAATAAGCGTGCTTAGCACGACGAATAAGCCTGACTGTATCGTTGCAGTTTTCTAGCTCCCCGCCTTTTTACAAGGCGGTTTTGTTTTAGCTAAAAAACAATTAAGGAGTTAAAAACAATGCATAAAACCTTTCGTCGCGAAGTTCTGCAAAATATTGCCGCCGAATTGCAAAATCTAAGAATTCAAAGCGGTTTATCTTTATCCGATGTCGCAATGATGACAAACCTGTCAATGGAAGTAATAACGGCCATTGAAAAAGGGCGTGATATTTCTTATGAAAAATATCGTTGCTTATTGCGTTTTTTTGATAAAAAAATAGAAGTCAAAATTACTGATTGGTCTTAAAAAAAAGAGAGCCGATAAGGCTCTCTTTTTTATTGTTACTTGCCTGACTTCTGAGCTTTTAATTTGGCTTGCAAGTCGGCAATCAAAGCATTTATACCACCGGGATTATTTTTGATAAAGGCTGTATATTCGCTTCTGGAAGACTGTGCCAAACTGACACCTTCGATAATGATGTCAACAATTTTATATGTCCCGTTTTTTTCTCTTACTCGCCAAACAACTTTTGCCGGTTCGCCTTGTTCCATCGGGACTTCGGAGTTAACAAAAACTTGTCCTTTTGAAGAAGAGGGGGTCGTTCCTTTAAATACAAAGTTCTTCCCCTTAAATTCATTAAATCTCTTTGACCATGTAGCAATGTTCAAATCACGATAAACGCTGATAAATTCTTTGCGTTGCTCGGCAGTTGCGGTTCTCCAGTTACGGCCCAATACAAATTGGCCGATAAAATCCAAATCCAAAGCGTTGTTTAGCAAATCATAAAATCTCTTGTCCTTTTCCTTTTGCGGAATATCGGCATTAATAATCTGTTCAATACCCTTTGCGGTAGTGTCTTTTACGAATTGTTTCGCCGCTTTTGCATTAATTTCAGCCTGAACAGATGTTGTCATCATCACTATAGTTGCTACAAAAGCAAAAAATTTGGTTTTAATCATCATTAGTCCTCATCATTTATAGGTTAAAACTATTCTTCTTCAATATCAAAGTCAAAGTCATAGGACGGGGCTTCTTCCTCTTTAGCAAAACGACATTTATATTTGCGTTGGTTTTGTAAATAGGCCGAACGAATTGTCACATAAGGGTCAACCGAATTTTTGGTTAAATCTAAATACAAATCCATGTAACTTTCATATTTAGATGTATATTTAACAAATGTATAAGGGTAGTCGATTTTAGCACTGTAATTTGCATCGTTTACAGTCATCCAATATACCGGATCTGCCAAGAAATCGGCACTGGAACCGATTAAATTACGCGGTGTGGTGGGCCCCACAAAGGGAAAAACAATATAAGGACCGTCGGCTATGCACCACGACGCTAAGGTTGCACCGGTTGTGGTGGGATCTTGTTCTAATCCCCAACCGCTTGCCACATCAAATAACCCTGCCAAACCTAATGTAGAGTTAATTACAAAGCGAGCCACGCTTATGGCAGTCTCTTTAGGACGCAACTGTAGCAAATAATTAGCTGTAGAAATAGGCTCATCCATATTTGCCACAAAATCGGATACGCGATTTCTGATGTCTTTCGTGGTAATTTTACGATACCCGCGCTCAATCGGAAAACCGATATTTTCATAAAAGCTATCATTAAAAGCAAATATTTCGCGGTTAATGTTTTCGTAAGGATCGGCATTTTCATCCGACCGATGAATTGATGTTGCACAAGCTGAAGTCATCATCACGCAAGCAACAGCCAAAGATAATTTTGTGTATTTCACGCTGCTCTCCGATTTATTTCAAAGCATAAACTGCCAAAGACTATAACATTTTTTTTCCGAAAATCAACCTTTACGATGATGAAAAATCCAAAAAAACATAAAATGTTACAAAAAAGACATATTTTGTGTTTTGCCAAAGCAGAAGTTTTTGCTGTAATATCCGCAACAGCAATGAATTAAAACAATTAGCAAATGAGGAAAAATTAAATGTTGAATAAACCAGAGAAATCAATACCGTTGTTTGACTGCAAAACCACCCAAGAAGTTATCGGACAACAAAAATTTTTAGACGCATTCAAAACCATTTTAAATCATGGCGGTTACTGCCAAGGACCTGAGACCAAAGAGTTGGATGTAGCATTAGCTAACTATTCCGGCAGCAAATATTGTGCCACTTGCGGTTCCGGCACCGATGCACTTACTCTTGCCCTGATGGCTTGGGGAATTAAAGCCGGAGATGCCGTATTCGTATCATCTTTTACTTTTGTCGCTTCGGCTGAGTGTGTTGCCATTGTTGGTGCAACTCCGATTTTTGTCGATTCTGATCCCAACACCTATAACATGGATGTTAAAGATTTGGAGAGAGCCATCGAAATGGTTAAGAAAGAAGGTAAACTAACCCCGAAAGTTATTATCCCCGTTGACATCTTCGGTTCTCCGTGCGACTACGATGCAATTTTGGAAATTGCACACAAAAACAATATGAAAGTTTTGGCAGACTCTTGTCAAGGTTATGGTTCGGTATACAAAGGCAAAAGAGCAGGTTCAATTGCCGATATGACCGCAACTTCTTTCTATCCGACCAAACCTTTGGGCGGTTACGGCGACGGCGGTGCTACATTTACCAACTCTGCCGAAGAAAATGAATTGTTAAAATCTTGTCGCGTTCATGGTATGAGCCCTGAAGACCACTATGATAATATTCGTCTTGGTATGACTGGTCGTATGAACTCATTCCAAGCCGCTGTTTTGTTGTTGAAGCTCACGGTTTTGGATAACGAGTTGCAAGCCAGAGCCAAAGTCGCCGCTCGCTATGATAATGAACTTGATAGCTACTACGGCAAGCAACAAATTTTACCAAACTGCAAATCTGCTTATGCGTTATACACCATTAATTGCGAAGACAGAGATGAATTGATGAGCTACTTGAAAGAAAGAGGTATTCCTTGCGGCGCATACTATCCGCGTCCGGTTAATACTCAAACCGCTTATGCCAAATGGAACACCCGCTCATTGCCGGTTTGCGAAAAATTATCTAAGACCGTTTTGAGTATTCCGATGACACCTTATCTTGACAAAGAACAGATGGATTACATCATCGGTACCATGAACGAATTTGCCGCACAAAAGAAAAACCGTGCAGCATAACCGTCGGTTTTAAGTAAACACTCAAAAAATAAACGGCTTTTGCAGAGGTGCAAAGGCCGTTTTTTTTAACATTCAGCTCGTAATAAAAAGCCGATTAATTCATCAGGCGATGTGGTTGAATTTTCTTCTTCCAATGTGTCCTTATCAACGATTTTATAAGTTTTGTCTTTATCTTCATATAAAAAATAAAAACATTCATCATAACCTAAAATCAACTTACTGGATGGCCGTTTACGGAAGAATTGCTGATTAAACAGTACCAAATCTTCAAAAAAATTACTTGCTGTTTCAACGCCAAATACCAAAGCTCCCTCGTTAGAAAAACCATTAGCCTCTCTTATAATTGCCGCAAAATCGCTTGGAATTTCTGGTAATCCGCATTGTTTGAGTTTTATGTTAGCAATTTTGATTTGAGCCTCACTTAAAGGTTTGTTGCAACCTATATTTTGTGATTTTAAAACCTTGGCTAAATCTGTCATTGGGAATTATCCTTATTTGAAATGTTGGTTTTTGTTAGCTTTACGCAAAGCATCAAGCTTACCGGCTTTGTCGGTATCACTGGTTCGGTAATTTCTGTAATAATTACCATTCTTTTTATCATCGAGCCTACCCGGCGAGACATTTTCTTTTGTTTCGGTATTTTCCACGGCTCTGATATTGTTTTTTTCTAAGTAAGCTTTGTCATAAATCACATTATTAAATCCGAGCATACACCTTACTCCCTCAGGAGGTTGAATGCGATAGATGAATTTTTTATCGATTCTGCGATTATAAAAAACATCATCTCGATAATTTCCGTTCATATCGTTTTCTAAGGCATGCATGGCATCATGCTGTGGTTTCCTGACAATAAAACACATATTTTCATAGGCGTTAATATCCGCAAAACTGTTTCCCTCGGCTTCTTTGGCGGCTGCATCTTTAATGTTGACAATATGATGCACATCAACCACCGGCTGATCGGCCCATTCGTCTTTCCAAATCGATTTCCCATGACCATCTGTCTCCTTTGTCAGGTCGGTTCTTCCTTTTTTCATTGCGGTAATAAGTGTTTCGACATAATCTTCGCGTATTCCTTCCATAGCAAGCAGCCCTCTACGGAATTCTTGTTCATTTTCCGTAATAAAACGGATAGTGTTTTTTGCTTTATAGCTTTGCTCAAAAACTTTAGCCGCACCGTTTTTACCGGAAAATTGTCCGTGAATCAAAAAACAAAAATCTTTTACTTTCAACCTGGGCAAATCATTAGGTAAAACACCGTAGGTTGCCAAAGCCTTTTTAACTTTATCTTCAATATTTTGAAATTCCGGCACTTGGGAAAAAACATTCCATACGGTAGAATTCGCAAGATTATAGTCATCGGGCGAGGTTTGTGCTCGAGTTTGCGGTTTATTTTTCAAATCACGCAAAAACGGTGAAATTTGATATTCTTGGGGTCTGTCCACATATCCGTTAAAAGCCATTCTTGCCACATCTCGTTTATCTTGAGAAGTTTCTTGATAAGGGTAACAGTACAAATACAAATTAGCTTTTTCCAGGGTTTGAGCTAATTCTTGTTCTTCCTTAAAGCCGTTGGCTCGTACAAAATTGTTTGCAGTTGCAACAATTTTTTCATATAACTCATCATCATTCTGCTTGGATATTTCCAAATTACCGCTCACAAGAGCAGAGGCTTTGCTGCGGATATTGTTAATCATTTGCCTTTTTTGCTCATCATCAACCTCAGCTACAACCATATTGTTGTCACCGATATTAGGATTCAAAAATGTAGACCGAGTATAAGGCATTTTATGTAACTTTCAGATTTTGTCATTTTGTCTAATTATAACACGAAACAATTAAAATTTCTATAATAAAATTTATAAATTTTCCAATTCAAGAAGTTTTTTCTTGATGTCGATTCCGGAGGCGTATCCCGTAAGTTTACCGCTACACCCGACTACTCTGTGACAAGGAACGACAATTTCGATTGGATTTTTATGGATTGCATGTCCCACAGCACGGTAAGCCAAAGGATTTCCAATAGCTTTTGCAATATCTTTATAAGATTTGGTTGTTCCATATTTGATTTGCACAAGTTCATTCCATACTTTAAGCTGAAAATTGGTTCCTTTTGGGGCTATCGGCAGATCAAAATATTTGCGTTTGCCGGCAAAATATTCTTCTAATTGTTTTTTAGCATTTTCAAGCAACGGGGTAGGTGTCTCAATAAGTTCTGCTTTGCATTCTTTGCCGAAAGAGATTTCAACGATTTTAGCGTTTTGTTCAATAATGGTAATTATATCCAAAGGCGATTTATAGTATAAACTAAACATAAAATTTCACCTAAATTGATAAATAACAACTTGTTTTATAGATATCATACAATGTAAACAACTTAAATTTAAAGAACAAAATATAGTATTTATGTGAGCAAAAAATACTTTTATGAATAGCCATTATATCTATTTATAACCGTCCGGATTCTTCTTCTGCCAATTCCAGGCATCAATGCACATATCATCTATACCTAATTCTGCTTTCCATCCTAATTCTTTTAAGGCTTTGCTTGCATCTGCATAGCAAGCTGCTATATCGCCGTTACGAGGAGGTTTAATTTGATAAGGGATTTTAATCCCTGTTACCTTTTCAAATGATTTAACAATATCTAAAACCGAATATCCTTTTCCGGCACTAAGATTATAAATTTTAAGACCGCAATTAATTTTAATTGCATCAAGAGCTTTAATATGTCCCTTAGCCAGATCTGCTACATGTATGTAATCACGAACTCCGGTACCATCATGTGTATTATAGTTATTGCCGAATACATTTAAGTATGGTCTTTTTCCGATTGCGACTTGAGTTATGTAAGGCATAAGATTATTAGGGATACCTTGTGGATTTTCGCCGATTTTTCCACTTTTGTGTGCTCCAATCGGATTAAAATATCGCAACAAGATAATATTCCAAGAATTATCAGAATTTTGTAAATCTTGTAATATTTGCTCAATCATATTTTTGCTTTGCCCATAAGGATTGGAGCAATCTCTTTTGGTTGTTTGCTCTGTGATAGGTAATGCGTCGACGTCACCATAAACCGTAGCCGATGAAGAGAAAATCATATTTTTGCAACCAAATCTACGCATTACTTTTAACAATGTCATGGTACCATTAATATTATTATCATAATATTCTAAGGGCTTTTCAACAGATTCGGCGACGGCTTTAAGCCCGGCACAATGGATGCAGGCATCAATTATGTGCTGGCTAAAAATTTGCTGTAAAGCGTCCTCATCCCTAATATCTGATTTATAAAATGTGATATTTTTTTTTGTTATTGCAGAAACAGCCTGTATTGATTTATCACAAGAATTGCTCAAATTATCAATACCTATGACATCATATCCGGCATTAAGCAATTCAACAGCCACATGGCTTCCGATATATCCAGCTACCCCTGTTAATAGAATTTTTACCATGTAATATCGTTTCCGTAAATTTGTTAAGAATTAATATTTTAGAATATGCAATAAGTCATTTTTATCCAGCGATTTCGGATTATTAGCCAATCTTTCGAGATTTACGCTATCGGCTATTTCTTCTAAATTGCATATATTCAATGCATTAAAATCATCTTCTAAATTAATTTTTTTCATCAGTTTATGGAAATAATCACGAACACAATCCCTATTTATATTCATGGCTACAAGTAATGCTTTTTGTTCTTCTTTAGGTAAAGTATCTATATTTTGTTCAAACAGTCCGGCAATATTCAAAGCAACAGCATGCCCATGAGGAATTCCGTATTTTGATGTTATTTTATAAGACAGGGCATGTGCAGCTGTCGTACGGCTTATATTAATGGCTTTACCTGCCAGATGAGCAGCCAATACCATTTTTTCATTTGCCTCGGCATCATTTGTATTTACTGCCTTAATAAGGTTATCTCGGCACAATTCAATAGCAGCTATAGCATACTTTCTGCTTTCTGTCGTTGCCGCTTTTGCCCAAAAAGATTCAATAGCTTGACAATACGCATCCATGGCACAACTTGCCTTAGTGTATATAGGAGCATTTTCAACCCATTGGCTATCGGCAATTGTTATATTCGGCAATATTTTAGGGCTATCCAAAGATGTTTTTTGGTTATTAATATAGACAACGGCAAATTGTGTAGCCTGACTTCCAGTTCCGGCCGTTGTAGGCATGGCAATTAAAGGTATATCTCTTTCATCATAAAAGCGAAAAGCCTTTGCAAAATCAATAACACTACCGCCGCCAAAAGCTATGATGGTGTCGAATTTTTTGTTTTTTAAAACATCTTGAGCGATTTTAATTTCTTCTCTTTTAGGATTTGGAGAGATTTCCGTGTAAAAGGTTACATTTACATTCTCAAGCTGGGGTAAGAGTGTGTCCTTGAATAATTTATAAACCCCGTTTTGTGTAAACACCAAAACACATCCTTTAATCTGTTGGCTCAAATGGCGAACTACTCCTCGTCCGACAAATTCCATTTTAATTCTCCGCAAAATGCATAAAAGCTTTTTTATTTTCAACAGGCTTTTCTTTGGGGCGTCCTAAATCCTTACGAGCACCGGATTTAACTTTAATCTCCATCAAGCATGGCTCTGCAGCATTGTAAAAATCCTGCCAACAATTTTTTATTTCATCCAAAGTCGTGGCTGAATAAACTTTTGTATAACCACATCCTTCAGCTACTTTGGTTAAATTTACACTACTCATCACCGTCGGTTGACTACCGACAGAGTCGTGAGATTCATTGTTAAAGACAATATGTTTTAGATTAGGCAGTTTTCTAGAAGCAATAACTGCTGCGGCACCCATATGCATCAAAAATGCACCATCACCATCAAAACAAAATACTTTGCGTTCTGGTTTCGCAATTGCGATTCCCATAGCAATTGACGAGGCATGCCCCATAGAGCCAACTGTCAAAAAATCTTTCTCGTGACTGGTTCTGTTTTCATAAAGTTCTCGAGAAATCATACCTGTCGTTGAAACGACTATATCTTTTTGCCCTAGCGAGGAAACAACAATTCTAATAGCTTCTTCGCGTCCCAAAGGATATTTATTTTGTTTTTCTGGTTTATTTAAATACTCTCCAAAAGTTCCTTTCCTTACAACCAAAGCAAAAGGTTTATTGGTGGACTTCATATAATCGGCAGCCTTTTTGACTTGAGAGATATTCTCAAGAATTTCATAATTCACTCCCATGACCTCTAAGAGTGGGAGCGTTAGTTTTCCTTGTTTTATATGTTGAGGTTCATCATTAACTCCGGGTTCTCCGCGCCAACCTATAATCAGCAAAACCGGAATATTGTAAACATCTTCATCGCACAATGATAATAGCGGATTTACAATATTGCCCTCACCGGAATTTTGCATATAAACCGCAGCTGGTTTTCCCGTTGCTAAAAAGTGTCCGGAAGCGATTGCCACGGCATTACCTTCATTAGCAGCAATAATATTGTGTTTCAGATCTGTTTGGTCGGTAATACAAGCACAAAGCTCTTTTAACAAGCTGTCCGGTACTCCGCAAAACAAATTTATGCCTTGATCGCACAATGCTTTGTAAAAATCACTTACGTTCAATAACTTTTCCTCCAGGGATAAGATTTATAATTTCTCTTATAGACATACAATAATCCTCAGATGCTTCTTTGGCACGATGATGCTCTAAAATTGATTTAGCAACATTAACCATTGCCGGATATGCCGCACGCAACATTTGGTTTGCGTAAATTACAATATTTATGTTATTTTCAATCAATTCTTCTTCCGTAACTTGAGCATAAGAGCTGGGAACAACTACCAAAGGTTTGCGATTTGGAAGTTTATTATACAATCTTGCAAACTCCTTAATTTCATCAAAAACTTTAGCACGGGAATGTATCATAATTCCATCTGCACCGGCTTCCAAATATGCCTTTGCTCTGTTAATTGCATCATCCATGCCTTGTTCCAAAATTAAGCTTTCAATTCTTGCAATAATCATAAAATCGTCAGTAACCTGGTTAGCTTTACCCGTGGCAATTTTATCACAGAAATTTTCTATGGTGTCTTGTTGTTGTTTAACTTCGGTACCGAACAGGGAATTTTTTTTCAGTCCGACCTTATCCTCAATAATAATCGCCGACACGCCAAGTCTTTCAAGCTCTTTTACTGTAAAAGCAAAATGCTCAGCAGGACCGCCGCTATCACCATCATAAATAATAGGTTTTGTCGTTACATCTAAAATCTCACTTAACGCAGCAATTCTTGTTGAAGCATCTAAAAAACCATTATCCGGTTTAGCTTTTGCTGTTGCTTGGGTAAGCGAACTTATCCAGATAGCATCAAACTCATCTTTTTTTCCATTATTATTGACTTGAGTTTGTTCTACAATCAAACCGCTTAAACCGTTATGAGCTTCCATGACACGCACGATATCTTTTGCATTCAGCAGTCTGCGCAACCGTTGCAATCGAATTGCAGGTGTAGTTCCGACTTCTTTAAGTACATTATTAAGTTGCGTTGAAGAAATCCCCTGCGTATAAGGAATATCAACAACTTTACCGCCCCAAGTAGCCATCACATCAATAATTCGTTGACGGGTCGGTGCTTGTACACCGGTTTTCCAATCATCACCGTGGAGCACAAAATCCGGTTTTTCTTTCTCCAAATTAGGAACATAATCCAATGTTTCTTGAGCAATAACTCTAGAAACTCCTTTAACAGCTTCAACAACAATTTTGCGTTGTTCCCAGCTCATATAAGGTAGTCTCTTATAGCTGGCAATAGCTTTATCTGTCAGCAAACCGACCACTACTTCTCCGTTATCGCCGGCATATTTGCGAGCCTGTTCAATAATATTCAAGTGTCCCGGATGCAGTAAATCAGCACTCATTCCGATATAAACTTTAGTCATTTTATTCCTTTCTTATGCTCTGTAGTATTTCTGTTATAACTCTGGAAGAAATTTTTTCATCGTTAGCTAATAAGTTTTGGCTAATAAATTTCTTTCTTTTTATTTGCATACTATCGTTACCTTCAATGATAACCTTGTCTATAAAATCAATAATATCCTCTTGTTTAAAAGCTTGATAACATTGTTTAAGGCACTCTTGTCCAAAAGAATTAAAGTATTTTTCAGCCGTTAAACTATCTTTCAGCAAATAGCATTCTGGTTTTCCCGTAATCATATACTCCGGCAAAAAAGATCCACAATCATGAATCATTCCGTCTGAATTTACGAACAAGTCATAATATTCGGCTTTTTCATCAAGCGTTACATTTGGGTTCTGCAGTAGATTATCAAAATATGCGTGCGTTTTTTCCTCACCCCAAAAGCTTGGAATTTTCAAGGTCGGAATCAAATTAGGGTGAGGGCGAAAAACAAAATCTACATTTGAATACATTTTAGGCAGTTTCAAAAAAAAGTCAGCATAGTACAAAAAACGAGAGCAAAGCCCAACTTCATGTATGGAATGATGCGGTGCAATAATAATCAGTTTTTTATTTCGTTTTTGAGGTGTATATTTAGCTATTTCATCAATTTTGACATATCCCGTCACAACGGAATTAATTCCTTTAGCTTTAGAATGTTTTTCAATATCCTGTTCATGTAACATAGATTCGGTAAACACTTTCCAAAACAAAGAAAAGGAATCGGTCAAATATCCACCTGATTTATGATTATTATCATTAGAAACAAGCCAAGTATAATTTTGGTAGCAGGTCAAAATACCTTTTAAGACAAGATTATATATTTTATAAATCTCCGGCATCACAATTTCATCGCTGGTTGCCAAAACAGCTATATCCATTCTATCTGTATAGTCTATTATAGCATCATTTTTTTTATCATAAGCATTCAAAACATTTTGGTACTGTTTGCTAAGCAACTCGTATGATTTTTCACAGTTGTTTATTCCAAATTCTTTCGAAATTGCGCCCACCATGGGTACCGTTACAATAAAAGATGCAAAATTTTCTGATTTTTGCATTAATTCAAAAACAGGTCTCATTGTAAAAACAGAAGGGATATTGACAACAAAACCCACTCTGATTTTTTTCCCCTGATTCATTCTTTGAAGTAATTTTTTTTCTATAGCCCTGTAGCTGGCGTGTATTTTCTTAATTTCAGAAAAAGTTAAATCCAAAGGCTGCCCCTTTGCCATCATTTTTAATTTGGTATTAACAGGTAGCAAGTTTAATAAATCATACTGAATTTTTTTTACCAGATGCTTAAGCTTCATTTATTTTCCCTTAAATATTTCTGTAATGATAATCCTTCAAAGACCTCTGCATAATGGTGTGGACGCACATACATTCCTCTATACAAAGCCAGCCCTTTGGCCCATCTATCATAATCCCAACCATCTACAATTTGAGATTTGTACATTTTTATAAGTTTAATTTTTTCATCCATTTGTTCGGATATATCTTCCCACAAATTCGGATTTTGAATCGGGGTCCAAACTTCATAGTACATTATTTGAGTACTTGGTTTTACTTTTTTTGTTTTCAGCAATTTCTTTACCACATTTTTTGTAATGTGCTGATGCTCAGGATGATTATCATTAGGATAAGGCAAAAAAATATAATCATATTTTTCAAAATCTAAAACTTTTGCATACTCATTGAAGTAACTATCTATCTTATCAATAAACATCGGTTTGCCGTAAGTTTCAAAAATCCAATGATTATTAATTCCCAGATAAGTCATTACTTCGTCAAATTCTTTTAATCTTAAGTCATTGCGCTCTTTTGCCGACAGGTTGCCAAAGGCAACACCGGCACTACTCATGCAAATAACATCAAAATGACTGGCATACTTAGCCAAAATTCCGCCGCAGCCTATAACCTCATCATCAGGATGCGGAGCAACTATCAGGCACTTTGTGTTATTATTAATTTCAAAGTTACGCAAAGAAAAATGTCCTAAATATTTCTTTCGCAACTTTTTACGCAAAGAACTGATTGGAATCAAGTTTATCAAAAATTTCAGCATTTCTATTCCTTTTAATCTTTTACTAAAACACCAATCACCGAAGTACAAAAATCATCTTGTTCTTCTCGCAACATGTCTTGAGGTGCTTGTACCCAAAGAGCCGTATTAATCAGAGATCGAAAATTACCAAAACATTTATATTCTATAATCTGAGCTTCTTCAAATGAATTTTTTAAGACACTCAAAATTCCATTCAAACTATAGTTGTATGTAAAAGGAGCATTTGCGCAATGAGGCCCCCAAGTACCTGGGACCGTAATTATCATATAGCCACCGTTTTTAAGCATCTTTTTCAAATTTATAACAGAGTTCACAGGATTCAGGGTATAATTAAGTACTTGAGTACAAATAATACAATCAAATTTTTTATCAGGCAAAGTTGTGTCATTTTCTATATCAAAATAAAAGTCAGCCTTTAAAGAACTGTTTTTACCACAAGTCGCCGTGTATAAGTGTGTCTTATCGGCAGCATACTTAAGTGCATACATTGAACTTCCACTAAATTCCAAAACATCCCCTGTAATGTATTGGCTACAATGCCTCACCCAATCATCAATAAACGGTCGATCCATACATTGACTTGGGTCTTGAGGTTTAAACAACGGGCGATATTTTTGTAATTTTTTTATTAATTTTTGTAGTCCGTCGTATGTTGGTTGTCTTCTAAAAAATTTTTTTATAAAACAGGTCATTTCATTTTTCCATTTACAAAATACTTTTTTGCTGCAGCCAACAAATACTTGATACCATCAGACATATAAGGTGTAAACATACTATATTTAAACCACAATCTGACAGTTTCAAATGTCGCACATTCACGCCATGGTTTTGCACCTCCTGCCAGCTGATAAACCACCGGCTTTAAGAAAGCTTCCTTGACATCTTCGACTGTTGCAATGCCGTTATATCCATCCATAACATTATCAAATTCATATAAATATGGTTTGAAATTAAGCCCGGGCCAGATAGAATATTTTGGCGGTAATGATATATAATCATTTTGAAAAATAATGTTCAACATATCCATATCGGCCCATTTTAATCCCTCAGGGTGTTCAATATCAATTTTCACGGCCTGCTCATAGATTTTACGATTCTTCCATTTATTGCAATCTATTAACATCAAACCGGCATAGAAAAATTTGTGGTCAGGAGATATATTTAATTCAGGGATGTGCGCACGTTCTTCTTCATGCAAAGGAGATACTACTGCAGCAAGAGTTTTATCTTTCAAATCAATATCAAAAATCGGAGCAATATCGCGCAATACCAAAATATCGCAATCCATAAATAAGATTTTATCTATTGATATATTCTGTGCTTTTGCGTATTGAGGAACCAGTAAAGGAGCCAACAGACGATAATAACAAACTTTATTGGCCCAAATCTTCGGTTTTTTAAATTCTAATAATTCAGTTTTCTCGTCTACGGGAATAAAAAATATCATAGATTTGGATTTAGCGGCAATTTTTTGAATTTTATTCTGGTTATCTATGGACAAATTATTATGCATAATCCAAAAGCAAAATTTTGCAGAACTGTTTTTTAGTAACGAATTAATTGCAACTCCCAAAAGAGACGCATAATTATCGTCTAAACAAAATACAATATGATTCATCTTTCCTCGCTTATAATCGGTAAAAAATTTTCTCTCCAAAATTTCTCAACATAATCGTCCTTAATTTCAGCAAGTATTTTCTTTTGTTGAGATAAAATTGCCTTAATCAAGGGCTTATCATTATTTAAAATACGCAATAATTTATCATGAGCTTCATCAAAATCATGACACAACCCCGGTTGATCTGAGCCGCCGAAATCTTCCAAAATACCACCTGACATAAATACTAAAGGCATACCATAAATTATCGCTTCCAGCGGATGATAATGCAAATGTCTCGGTTCTTGAGAATGATAGAACATCACCGGACAAGTCTGCATATAGCGTTCAAAATCAGATCGTTCCAAAAAACCTACGATAGAGTTGTCATCTGGATAACTTTTTGTTTGCGAACCGAATATTAAATGCGGCAAATCACCCAATTTATTCTTAAATTGTTTATAAATGCCATTATAATAAGGATTTTCAATCGAAGAGCACACAAACATAATATTGTTACCGCCTCCGGTCCAGCTGTCTTCATTTTTCCATACAAACTGCGGAACTCCCAAAGGTAAAAATATGCTCCTTTGCTTAAAAAACGGAGTTTCATTGTCTATAATCTGACGATATGCTGCTCCAAGATAAAAACGGTTTCTAATTTTGTAAAGCGATCTCATCATCTCATTATCATAGACGATCTGTTTTGGCTTAAAAATATGCTTTAATCCTTTGATTTTACGGGTGCACCTTGTCGTCGATTCGTAATTGATATCTGATTCGTAACCAAAAGCTCTTAAAACAATCTTTCCTGCAAAAGCTTTGACCAGATTAAACAATGCAGGGTATACATTAACACAAATAGCAACTTGAAAGTATTTATTGGTTAATTCTGTTATTGTGTTTGAATACTCACTATGATAAAAATCAAATTTATTCAATGTTTCCAAATCTTTTTTGGGAATCGACAAACTTGCATCAAACTCATAAGAAACACTGCAAGAACGATTATCGCCCAGAACTTTGGGGACAAATACTTCAAACCCTAATTTCTGTAACAGTCTACATTCGACATCCATCAGGGTGGAGTGATTGCAAATCCACAAAATTCTATTTTTGCTCATCAAATGCCTCCATAAATACCTTGGCATATTGTTTAGCAACATCGTCCCATGTGTAATGGCTCAATGCTGTTTCTGATTCTTTTGCTTTCTTTTTAGCTTCTTTAGGGTTATCCAACACCCTAAAAATAGCATTGGCGATATCGTGACTATTACGCGGGTCAAAGAAGTCGGCATAAGTTTTCAAATATGTAACTTGCTCTCGAAACGGAGGAATATCAGACATAATCATAGGAACGCCCATGCTCCACGCATCTAAAGCAGAGCCGGCGCCGGCTTCACAAAGTGATGTGTTTAAAACGGCGGTAGCTCCTTGCAAGATCAGCTTAAACTCTTCGGCCGGAAGCTCTCCCAATCCCCAAACATCCCATTCCGTATCTTTATCATTTAAGTGATTGCAATAAAAAGGGGAGCGACATATAACTTTTAGGTTTCCGGTGTTGTGTCCGGTTAAAATTAACTTTATGTCAGGATATTTTTGCTTAACTTCATAAAATGCTCCCAACAGAGGAGATATATTTTTATGATACATCCAATTGCTTGGCCACAGTAGGTACGGAAAAGTAATTCCTTTTTGTTTCAGATAGTTTTCAACTTCATTCTGGTTGCTTTTTGAAAAATCATTAAATCTGGACAGATAAATAACTTTTGGTGCTTTGTTTGCATCGGGAAAAGTATTTTTAAATTCATTGGCAATATAATCGGTAGAAACAATTGGTGTTCCGACTTTACAAAACTCAGCATGTTTTTCATAAGTTGCTCTGTAATTATCTTGGTTATAAACGTTTCCGCAATGAAAGCCAAACCAATGAGTATAGATAAAATCATGAGGTATAAAGAATGTAGGCTTATTTACCGGAAATACATTAATACCATACGGCCAAGCATAAAACAAAACATCACATTTTTCTAACTCAGCATAAAGTTTTTTATAGCTTTTTTTTCGAATATATTTTTTCAGTTTATAAAACAGTTTTTTTAAGCCCTTTCTTTTCTTAGAGCTAGTTTTAGGCATGCTAACAAGTTTTATACCATTGTCTTGTAACTTATTACGATAATCGAACAAATCAAGTATTGAATCATCATTATAAAAAATAGTTATTTCCCAATCAGGATAATTTTTTTTCAGATGGCCTGACAGCAAATAAACATAATTCCATCCTCCTGATGAAGCAATTTGACAAATGATGCCTAGTTTCATTTAACACTCCTTAATTTTTTTGAATATCCGCATATAATTTTCTGCAACATCTTTCCACGAAAACTTCAAGTATGCATCTAAAACAACCTTTTGTCGGGTGGCATGAATTTTAGGATTTTTCAAAACATCTTGTATTTTCGTAGCCAACATTTCATCATCGTCTAAGTCAAACCAATTAAGATGTGCTTTTTCCATTGTTAAACCTGCAGAATGCAAACTTTCTTCAATTCCCAGTGATTTCGAATGGACAACAGGAGTTCCTACCTTCATTGCTTCCAAAGCTTGTCCTGACATTCCCAAGCCCTCAATAATCGTGGGAACTACAACCAAATCTGCATATTTATAAAGAGCATATAATTCCTGAGATGAAAGAGATCCTGTTTCAATAATTAAATTACTTACTCCCAAGTCATTTACCAATTTTTCATCTGATTTTACATCAGATACATGGCCTGTTGTAACAAAATTAAGATTTATTCCTAATTTTTTTAATCGTGCCAATGCTCTAAAAATAACCCCCCAATTTTTATTTGGTCTGTTTTGACTGGGAAGGGCGATGTATTTTCCGCAAATTTTATATTTTTTCTTAAAACTTTTTTCATCCAAAATATCTTTTACACCAAAATCTTTAATAAGGGGAGGAAAGGGAATTACCGCAGTCTGATGAGGAAGAATGTTGGGAATAAACGGCAAGCAGTGTTCTCTTACAATATAATCAGACGAGCTAATAAACACGGCTCCGTCTAAAGCATATTGCCCTAAGATATTTGCAGTCATACCATTATAACTACCCAAAGACAGCATGTAAGGCTCAAATTTTTTTTTCAATGCAAATGTGAATAAATCATGTACCTGAACAAATTTAGGGCACTGAAACCAAAGCCCCATTTTGAAGATAACAAAAAAACAATAGACAACATCAGCTCGAGATTCTTTTTTAATGACCTTTTTTAGTTGTTTTTCTCTTAAGTTAAGTACGAAAGCTTTAAGCTGTTGTTTTATCAATTTTCTTATTTTTTTATCAGAAATAAATAAACATTTTAACAAATACAAAATCTTATAGCACACTTTATTTATGGCATAATTTCCAACATAAATGCATTTTTTTAATAAATTATTTCGCAAGCATGCATCATCAAAAACACTTATTCTATCAGGATATTTTTCAAAAGAATCTTGAAATAGCAAAATTACATTTTTTCTATTATAGCTATAAGTCCAAAACTCAATTTCTAAATCCGGAATATTATCCAATAGAGCCTTCACCAACAAACTAACATAAACACCGATTCCTTCACGCCTGATATCCACAGGTTTTTCATAATCATACGGAATGGCAATTCTCATATTAACTCTCCATTTTTTTAGCCGGGCACCCAACATAAATTCCGCTAAGAGAAATATCCTTTACAATAACGGCACCGCAACCAACCACTACATCATCACCAACACAAACCTTATCTCTGATTACAGAGGCAGCTCCGATACATACATTTGAGCCGATTTTCACTCGTCCGCAAATGGTCGCATTAACTGAAATATGTGTAAAATCGCCGATTTCAACCTCATGCTCAACAACGGCATTAGTGTTAATAATAGCTCCTTGTCCGATTTTGGCATAAGGTCCAATATGCGCTCCATTTCCAATAAATACCCCGCTAGAAGCTATATTGGCATAAGGACTGATATAGGCTCTTTTGGATACCACATTAATAAGTTTTTTATTTTTATTAGACAGGAGACGTCGTAAATTATTATCTCCGGCTGCAATAAAAATTTTTTCCGCATCACTTGGCAAAGAAGTAATAACCGGAAAACCAAAAATCGTTTCATTGTTACGGGCGTTTTTATCAACAAAAATCAGCAATGTAGCAGGGTCATTATCTAAAATAACATCTGCCACACTGCGGGCATGCCCACCGCAACCGACAATATAGATTTTATTTTCCATAATATCCTTTAATAACCTTACAAATAGCTACAACATCGTCATGTGTAAGAGCAGGGTAACTTGGCAAATTTATTCCTCGAGCTGACAAATCTTCAGCTACCGGTAAGCATTCAAAACGCTTATTATATGCCGGCATTTGATGCACGCAAGGAAAAGTGGGACGAGTTTCAATACCTGCAACCTTTAAGGTTTCGCGCAAATTAACTCTGTCTTCAGGCGATTTTGTCAAGGCAGATATCATCCAAAATGTATGTGTCACATCACCGATTGCTTTTTGAAATACTAAAGGAGTATCCGATAATTCTTCCATATACCATTTGGCAATTTGTCGTTTTGCCGCTATAAACTTTTCTGCTTGCTCCAATTGAGCCAAACCAATAGCAGCCTGAATATTAGTCATGCGATAGTTATAAGCTACTACATCGTGCCAATATTCACGATAAGACACAACACCTTGCCCTTTAAGATGTTTAGCCCTTTCATACAATTCATCATTATTGCACAAAACCATTCCTCCTTCACCGCAAGTAATGGTTTTATTTCCAAAGAATGAAAAGCACGCAATATCACCAAAACTTCCGACCATTTTACCTTTATACTGCGAACCGATAGCCTCAGCACAATCTTCAATCAAAAAAAGGTGATGTTTTTTTGCTATTTGGCACAAACTTTCCATATTTGCCGGATGTCCATATAAATGTACAACCATCAAAGCTTTGGTGGCAGGTGTGATTTTAGCTTCAACATCTTTTGGATCCATTTGCCAACTATCAGCCAAGCTATCACAAAAAACTACCTTACATCCCAACTGTGTAAACGGATTCGCCGAAGCTATATAAGTAAATGACGGACAAATAACCTCATCGCCATCACCCAGTCCCAGAGCTGCAGCCGCTAAATGAATGGCGACAGTACCATTGCAAACTCCTGTAGCATGTTTTACACCGATAAATTCGGCAAAAGACTTTTCAAAGTCGTTAACAAAATGCCCCTTTGACGAAATCCAAGATGTATCCAAACATTCATTAACATATTTTTTTTCGTTGCCTGTCAAAGAGGGCTGATAAACCGGATATCTCATTTCAAATTTTCCTCAATATTTATAAAATTTATTTTTTGCCTTTTTTACAAGATAATAAGCTAGAGATTGCATAATACTATACAGCAACATTTAATCTATTATAAATTTATTGTCAATAACAAAGCCCTTGTTTTATTCGGGTTTGATGCTGTTACATGAAGGCCCCGTTGGGATTTGTAACAAAGGATCGTATTTTATGGATTGTGACTAATACAAATTTTCATATTGGATAACTATATTTTATTTTTTTACATAACAGAAAGCTATATATTAAGATATAGCTCTGATTCTTAATTTATTTTATCTTCTATTGTATAATTTCATAAAAAGTTTTGAAGCGAGGCATAAAAACAAAAGCCTTGGACAACCAAGGCTTTGAAATGGTGCTCAGGGACGGGATCGAACCGCCGACACGAGGATTTTCAGTCCTCTGCTCTACCAACTGAGCTACCTGAGCAATAGTAACTCCGTCAGACAACGAGGGCTTTATAAAACAAAAAAAATATAATGTCCAGTATATTTTTTATTTGTGGGTTATTTTTTTAGGTGATAGGATAATGAGCAAGGTTATATGTCAAGAAGATTGGGGCAAAAATGGATTATAAGACCAATGTTATGAGAATTTTGGATAAGCACAAAGTTATCTATATGCACTATGATTATGATGCAAGCAAGGCCATAAGCGGCGTAGAGGTTGCTCAAATTTTGGGCGAAAATCCGGCACAGGTATTCAAGACTTTGGTTACCGTAGCCAAATCTAAGCAGCATTATGTTTTTATGATACCTGTTGCCGAGGAATTAGATTTGAAAAAGGCTGCTGTTGCAGTCGGTGAGAAAGCTGTTGATATGCTAAAGAGCAAAGAACTGTTACCGTTAACCGGCTATATTCACGGTGGTTGTTCTCCTATTGGCATGAAAAAATTTTTTACCACCGTAATCGATTCGTCTGCACAAAATTTTGATACAATAATTTTTTCGGCCGGCAAAGTCGGATATCAGGTAGAAACAAATTTAGCAGGATTGGGCAAGGTTATACGGTTCAGTCTTGCCGATATAATTCAAAAAAAGGAGTAGGCTGAATGGCTGTAGGTTGGGCAGGAGATAACGCGGTTAATCAACAAATAGAAGATTCACTTAATGATGAGATAAAACGTGTCAGAAACCATACTCCGCACGGGGAGAGTCTGGAATATTGTGAAGAATGCGGAGAAAAGATACCAGAAGCCAGACGCAAAGCACAAGCAGGGGTCAGACTATGCATTCATTGCCAAGAAAAAGCCGACAAAGAAAACCACGCTATAAGTCTGTACAACCGTCGTGGTAGCAAAGATAGTCAACTGCGGTAAATGAGTTATCTTGAAAAATAATTATTTCCTTTTGAAGAACGCACGCCTAATTTTTGCTGAGATAAGCCAGCTTCATCTTGTTTGGAGAAAAATTTACTTTCAATTTTATTTAATGTATTGATTTTTCTGTTGTTGTTTCCATACAACCTAGATAGATCGGCACGGATATTTCCCCATAGCAAACTTTTTTCATCTTTAGGAATTGATCTGGTGTCAACCAGCTCATTGGCAGCCGATTCTAAAAGTTTGGTCTTTATTGTGTCATTAATTCCTGTAACCTTGGCTAATTTTAAGAGCTCAAGAACTTTGCGTTTTCCTGCCAAATTTTTTATCATGGTAAGCTTTGTTTTTGCATAAGCTTGGATGTCAAATTTTTTTTGCATCGATGCAATGTTTCGCAAAGTATTCATTATATCTTCTTCTGATACTGCATATTTAAGAGCTTCTTTATAATATGAAGCAGCTTTTTTTTCATTCAGATGCTGCGTATCAGAAACCTTGTTGACGCCCAATGATTCAAAGGTTTTGGCATATAATGCGTAAATTTGGAATCTGTCGATTATATCTCTGTTTGAGGTTTTTTGTAAGGCTCTTTCACAGGCATTTTGCATGATTTTATTTTTATTCTTGGTTTTAGCATCAAGAAAGGCATCACATACTTTAATTAACTTTATATCATCGGCCAACGATAAGGCATTGAGCATATATTTATCAGCCATACTAAAAGCGTCATTTTGCCCTTTTCCGCTGATGTTTACTTTGGCGGCATTAGAGTATATAAGGGCAATGTTATGATATACCATTGCCATTTGATTGTTTGATAATATATCGGCATTGTACAGAGTTCTGGCTTTTTGGAATAATTCTTCAATTCCGCCGATAGTAGCCGGAGATTGTCCGTTAGCCATGTTGCATAAAGAATTTCCGAGAGCAATTACCTCAAAAGTATAATTCATTTGAGGCTTTTGATAAGTTTTTTGCAGCACGATTCCTCTCAGCTCGGGGATGGAAATTTCATTCATATTGACATCAATGCCGACAATCTGATTATACATAGCAAAAGAATTTATGACATTGGCTGGATTTGTCGACAAAGAATCGTTTTTAATTTTCTCCAGAATTAATTTCATTTCTTTTGCCGATAAATTTAACTGTTGTGGCTCTACGGAGGTCACAGTGTTATTATCGGTCTTATCAATTACGGCGACTAACTTGTTTTTGTCATTATTGCCGACTTCTGTGAAATCGCTTTTCCCTTTATTTTCTTCCACTTTTTTATCTCCCAAGAAAAATTTTAAGGGCATTATAGACTCTTTTTGTGAAAAATCAAATGTTTTGTCCAAATAATGAAAAATTTTTTGAGCTCTACGAGCCAGAACGAACCTTGGTTTGAACCCGTAAGCAAATAAAAAAGGATACCGAGCAAATCCCGATATCCTTTTCTATTGGTGAGCGCGGGCGACGGAGGAAGAAAAAAGCCAAAAGTTTGGCTTTTTTCGACGGAGATTACGCAACTGTTAGGTTGCGAGCAAGCTTTAGCGCAGCAAAGCAACCGTTATCAGTGCGGTGACCGCAGCGAGTTAGCGAAAAAAAATTTTGAGCTCTACGAGCCAGACGGAGGAAGAAAAAAGCCAAAAGTTTGGCTTTTTTCGACGGAGATTACGCAGCTGTTAGGTTGCGAGCAAGCTTTAGCGCGGCAAAGCAACCGTTATCGGTGCGGTGACCTTTAGCGAGTTAGCGAAAAAAATTTTTGAGCTTTACGAGCCAGAACGAACCTTGGTTTGAACCCGTAAGCAAATAAAAAAGGATACCGAGCAAATCCCGATATCCTTTTCTATTGGTGAGCGCGGGCGGGTTCGAACCGCCGACCCTTTGATTAAAAGTCAAATGCTCTACCGACTGAGCTACGCACCCAAAATCATTCAACCGAGGGTATGTATAGAAGATAAAAAATTTTAAGTCAACTAAAAAAATAAAAAAAAATAAAAAATGTTCTGTAATCAATTTTTTAACAATTAATCATTATAATACACACAAGTTATGTGAGCTGACTGTTTAATAGTCTTATCGGGAAAGAGTAACAAAATGGATGAGAGTTTTGCCAAAGACGGCGAAGGAATTTATGAGATATTACAAAACGCCGCCGGAGAAATTATGTTGGTTATTCAGGAACGAAAAGGTGATCCTGATAATCCGCATTTTGTATATGATGGCGGAAGTACTGCGTTACTGTATCGGAGTCGCGAGAGTTCGGTCTTTTTGGGCAATATCATAACCGAAGCACATCAGACACTAAAGTCTGCCCATGAAATAGTTGTTGCCGAAATTGCCGGAGACAATGTTTCAAGGGAATATATGGTTCCGGTTAGGATAATACCGGATTTAAAACAAGTTTTAAATTAATCGGATATAACCAAACTTGTGGCAATGTTAATTAATAGCTTTAAAAACTCGGAAAAAATTAATATATTGTCAGGCAAATAAATATGCAAAAGGTGGTTTTATGCTGTTGCAACTGATTATCTGTTTATCCGTTTTGAGTGCGGCATCGTTAATGGTCACGCAAGGTCGTCGCCGCCGCATTTGGTCGATAATAATGCTTTTTGTGCTGGTTGCGGTTTCTTATTTTTTGCTTCAAGGTTTAGATAGTGAACAGACCGGAAATTTTATATATCAGTGGTTGCCATATAAATCGCTCCAGGCGGATATAAATATTTCTTCTTCAAAAAATATGCGGCAAATATTTTTTCCCTTGTTTTTGCTATTGGCCGGTGCGGTTTATCTAAATACGATATTTTCATTTGAAAAGCACTCATTGCACTTTAACACTCTAATGCTATTGTGTTTCATCAGTCTGATTTTGCAAACTTCAAGTCATGATTTTTTGCAACTAATATTTTCCGGTTGTATGTTTTCCGTGATAAGTTTTTATATGCCCGACGAAATTTCCGAAAAAAAGAAGATATTTATTTTTAATTTTTTGGCCGAAATGTCACTATTTATGGCCATGACGGTTATTTATGCCTCAACCAATACCTTAAGTTTATCTGCTCTCAAAAATTATGTTGCCTCCGGGACACACAAGGACCTGACGGCAGTTTTAGTGCTTTTGGCAATAGGCATAAAATGCGGCTTGTTTATGTTAAACAGTCAATATCAAAGTCTAAAAAATATATCTCCCAACAGAATTGTCGGTATTTTCAGTCTGTCTGTACCTTTGTCGGGAATAGTTCTTGCTTATAAGTTATATCCCTTATTTGCCCTTATCCCTAGAGTATTGATAATATGTTGGATCGTGGTTTCGTTAATTTATTCTTTTGTGCAGGCAATTTTTAATCCCAATATCAAAAGCAAGATGATATCACTGTTTTTGGCAACATATTCATTCATGCTTCTTAATCTTGTGGAAGGTTTTGGTGATGTGCAGTCATATATCCCGAAATTATTGATTAGCAATTTTATCGTTTCGTTTATATTTATTTTGGCGTATTTGGCGGCATCGGGAGAAGACAATATTGAGCATACCGGTGGCTTTTTTCGGTATGCACCGCTCAATTTGATTATAAGTATCGTTTCAATAATTTGCGTAGCTGCTGTTTTTTCAGAAATGGCGGTTTCTTTGTATTCTCAAATATTCTTCCTTTTATATCTTTTCGCTTTAGCCTGTTTCATCAAGGTCTTTTATTTTGGAGATTGTAGGGCGGATGAAAAGGTTGTTGCCTTTGCCAAAAACTCAAGTGTATTGTATCTTATACCGGCACTTGTCGTCTCATCAATAATTTTGGGGTACTCTGTACAATGGGACAATCAGCTACTTTATATTGGTTTGGGGGCTTGTTTATTAATTTTGTTGTTTGGCTCCGTATCTAAAATCTTACATATTGGTGCCACTAACTTCTTTAGCCATGACTTAATTTTGTCTTTGTATGAATTTATAATACTCAAACCCCTGAACTATTTTGGTCGTATTTTGTGGTTGTTTTTTGATATTGTATTGATAGAACACAATATCATTGGACGTCTGTCAGATAATTTTGCCGCATTTGTTACTAAGCTTCGCCGTTTGCAAGATTTACGATTATCCACTTACATTTTGAGTATTGTTTTTGGAGTATTGGTAATTGTTTTATACATGGGGTATAGATTATATGATTGATTCTGGTGCTCTTCTTTTATTGCTGATAGGTATACCATTATTTGGGATGACATTTGCTCTCATTGCCAGAGGTGATGAGAACTTTGGTGGCAAAAACAGTTCGGATGTTGCCCTATTTACCATTATTACCAACATATTCATGATATGGCGAGTATTTATGGTAATTGACGAAGAAAATTTAAACTTACAGCTTTTTGAGCAAATTCATTGGTTATCATATCCTGCAATAAGTTTTGTTTTTGCTGTTGACAATATATCATTGATGATGATACTTGCGGTTCATTTAATTGTTCTTATGGGAATTATAGCGGTTCGCAACAATCATCAGATTGGGCTTAAATCGTTAATGGTTTATACATTGTTGTTTTTAAGTTGCAGCACCGGTTTCTTTGTATCCGCCGATATTTTTTCATTCTATGTATTTTTCACGGCAATGCTGATACCTGCTTTTATGATGCTTGGTTTATTTGGCGAGCTAAAAAGGACTGAAAGGCTAAATGTATTTTTTATCTATAATATAATTGGAGCCGGAATGGTTTTTTTAGCCGTTTTGCTCATATATGGCTATTACGGCAACATTACATTCGGCAGTCAAAGTATTATTAAATGGCAGCAAAATAAAGGCTTGCTGATATACGGGCTTTTAGCCTTAGGGTTTATATCGCGCATTCCGATATGGCCTTTTCATTATTTCATCTCCTCAATATCATCACGCATTCATAATCCTTTGGTAGCAATAGTAATATCGCTTTTACCGCTCAGCGGAATATACGGTTTACTTAGATTTTGGCCGCAAGAAATACCTGATTTTATTTCCGAGCAATTTATATGGGTTCATATAATCGGCACCATAACCATATTGTTTATCAGCTTAATAAGCTTAATCAATCGCGATTCACAGTATAAAATATTTGCTTTTTTAAATGTCTATTATATCCTTTATTTACTGGGAATATTTATAAGAGAGCAGTTGATATTGCAAAATGTTGGCTATGCACTGTTTGGGTTGTTAATTATTTATGGTGGTTTGGAAATAGTTTCATCCTATATATATTCCCAAGAGAAATTGCACGAAAGTTATTCCTCTGGTTTTTTGTGCCGTGCCAAAAGATTATCGTTTGTTTATTCTTTTTTAACCTTCGCGGCCATAGGTTTTCCGATATCTTCCATGTTTACCAATAACTTTTTGATATTATCGAAAATATCTGCGACCAATATTCAAATTGGTACATTTTTGCTGTTTTCGTGTCTGATTATTTCGGCGGCATTGATTAAAGAGATGTTTAGGTTAAAAACAGACGATAAAGACACAAGCTTGGGCAAAGAAGATGATTTGCCGCTTGGTCAGTTTATATTTATGGTATTTATAATATTCATACTGCTGATGTCTTTTGTCAGACCGTTGTGGTTTGTATTAGATGAATAGGAGATAGGAAGGTGCTTCAAAATTGGTTTATATTACTTCCCGAAATTTTACTGATTTCTTATCTGGTGGTTTCGCGTTTTGTGGAAAGTTACCGAGCCAATAAAACCGCTCGCACATTTGCAACTTTATCCCAGATTTTTGTTTTAGGAGTTATAATCTGCTCGGTAGTATTTTATAACAAAAGTGTCTTTCCAAAGTTATGGCAAAACACATCTTTTACAACTTTGTTAAAATGTTTGTCATATTTAATTGCCTTTATATGGTTTTATCTTTCATCCAAATGGTTTTTAAATAAAAACCGTCCGTCCTACAAATTTTATTCTTTGTGCTTTGGTTTGTTACTGGCACTAAATTTTGTTGCTTCGGCGTCATCATTTGCCGTCTTGTTTATTTCGGTTTTAATTGTTTATATATTGTACTACAAGCTTATTTTATGGCACTGGGACTATGAGAAGGTAAAGACGGTTTCTGCATTATATCTCATAAACGGAGCGTTTTTTATTTTAATGCTTATCGGAGGAATTTTAATTATTTACAATCAGTGTTTGTCACTGAATTATGAAGCCGTAAGAACATATTATGCTACCGCCGCCAATATTAATATTTATAGTTTTATTGCGGTAGCCATGATATTATCTTGTTTTCTATTTTTGCTGGCATTAGCACCTTTTCATTTATGGTATGTAAATTTTATTGCAAACGGAGTTTTGCCCGTTTGCGGATTTATAAGTCTGGTTCCGCCATTGATGTACCTATGCGGCTTAGTAAATTTGATAAGATTGTGCTTCCCCGCTTTTTCTGATTTCATAATTCCGATGCTGAATATATTTGGATTTATATCATTGTTTGTCGGGGTCATGTCTGCCAATTATGAGGTAGATATCAGAAAGCTTTTTTCTTTTTTGGCAGTTTACGCCATGGGATTTGTATTGGCCTCAATCAATGACCTTTCAAACGATTCGATAATATTTTTAATAATTTTTATGCTGTCATTTTTGTCATCTTTGCTGGGGGTATATACCGTATTTTTAGGCTTTAAGTCCAAGAGTGAATATCTTAGTAATTTTTCGGAAATAGCCGGCTTTTCACACCTTCGTCCATACATGTCGGCAGCAATGTTAATTTTTGTTTTTTCATTTATGGGATTAGCTCCAACAATAGGATTTTTTGCTGACCTGCCGCTTATTGATGAATTGGTTTCTAAAAGTGATTGGCTAAGAATAACAGCCTTATTTATAGGTATGATTTTTGCATTAAATGCCTGTCTGCACATAATAAGAAACATCTGGTTCCAAAGTTCGATAAATAAATTTGACAGAGCAGACAAAGCAATATTTGTATGTCTTTTGCTTAATGTAATTTTTATTTTTACGATTCTGCTTAACCCCGATGCACTTGTTGGCAGACTGCTATATGTTGTCGGAGAAATCAAATGATGAAAGTAAGCAGAAACTGGCAAATTATTTCGTATGAATGTATCGATTCTACCAATGCGGAAGCAGTAAGAAAGTCTGCAGATTATTTTGCGGATGGGTTAATAATTACGGCAAAAGAGCAGAGCAAAGGTCGCGGCCGCATGGGGCGAGTTTGGCAATCCTTTGTCGGTAATTTATTCTTTAGCCAATTATTTAAGAGCAATGCACCATTATGGGTTTTGACATATATAAGTTCGCTGAGTGTTTGCGAGAGTATACAAGAGCTTTGTCGAGGGTTGGATGTAAAAATAAAATGGCCGAACGATGTTATGGTAAGCGGCGGCAAGATAAGCGGTATTTTAATAGAAAGCGGCAAGAATGATACGGCAGTTGTCGGTATAGGAGTTAACTTGCAGTTTTCACCCGATAGCAAAGATATTTTGTACCCGACTACCAATTTAAGAGATTTGGGGTTTGATATATCACAAGAAGATTTTTTACAATGCTATCTAAAAATTTTTGATAAATACTATGATACTTTCATTGCGGAAGGATTTGCCAATATAAGGCATCAATGGATATCTTGCAGCTATAAGCTTAATGAAGAAATATTGGTAAGTCAGGGAAACAAAAAGCAAAAAGGCATATTTAAGGGTATTGACGAAAACGGCTGTTTACTGTTAAAACAAGAGGATAATACATTAAAAATATCTGCAGGAGATGTTTTTGCTTAAAAAAATAAAGAAGAATTTACAATGATAGAAGGATTTGAAAAAGAAGGTATATATTTTGTAGCCTTAGGCGGAGCCGAAGAAGTAGGCTTTAATATGTTTGCCTACATAGTAGACGGCAAAATAATAGTTGTAGATGCCGGATACGGTTTTTTGCAAGATGATTTTCCGGGGATGGAAATGGGACTTGCCGACGCTTCATTTTTAGAAACATACAAAGATGATATTGAGGCAATGTTTATTACTCATGGTCATGAGGATCACTACGGAGCCATTGGACATGTTTTACCGCAAATAAATTGCCCCGTGTATGCCAATGACTTTACACTGGGGCATATCAGAGCCCGTCTGAAAGAATATCATCTGGAAAATTTTGCAGATTTACACTCGGTAACGGCAAACCCCGTAGTCAAATTACAAAATTTTGCAGTCGAATTTATTTCATTGGTTCACTCAGTTCCTCAGAGTGCCGGATTGTTTATAAAAACTAAATATGGTAATGTTTTGCACGCTACAGATTGGCGTTTTGATGATGGCAAGACGGCCATGCTGCCGACCGACTACCCTGCGTTGGAAAGAATATCCCAAGAAGGTGTAAGTTTATATGTCGGCGATTCTACCAATATGGGTAGCGATAAGAAAGAGCCCAGCGAATACGAAATCAGGGAGAGTTTGATAAAATTGGTACCGACATTGTCAGGGACCATAGTTGCTACTTGTTTTGCCTCTAACATTATGCGTTTGGAAAGCCTGATTTTAGCCGCCGAAGCGGCCGGACGCACGGCTGTTATCTCCGGTCATTCGCTCAACCAGAATTTTAAAATAGCCAAGGATTGCGGCTACCTGCAAAATTGTCCGCAAGCATTTGATATCAAAGATGCCAAAGATATTCCATTAGATAAAATTTTATACATATGTGCCGGCTCGCAAGGCGATTATCGTTCGGCATTAAGCCGTATAGTAAACGGGGAGAATAAAGATATAACATTGGGAGATGGCGATAATATCATATTTTCATCCAAGATAATCCCCGGTAATGAAGAAAAAATTGAAAGGATGCAAGAAAAACTGCGTGATGCCGGAGTTGAAGTTATATCAACCGAAGACTATTTAGTTCACGCCTCAGGCCATGCCACTCCGTCGCAGATTTTAGCCATGTATAGGTTGCTGAAACCACAGATTGTTATTCCGGTACACGGCGATAAACGCAGCATCAGAGCGCAACGCAAGTTGGCGGTAGAAAACGGGGTCGGTGATGTAATTATAGCTCGTAACGGAGAGGTTATTCTTATCAAAGATGGTCATGGCGAGGTTGTTTCCGAAATATTTACCCGCAAATTAGGTGTAGATAGGAAACAACTAACTCCGCTGGATTCTCAATTAATCAAAAATCGTAAAAGAATAGCTTTTAATTGTTCGGTATTTATCAGTGTCGTATTTTCATCCGATTGGCATTTGCTCGATTTGCAGGTAAGTTCAATTGATATATTGGAAGAAAACGAGTTTGCTGCTCTACGCGATAAAATAATCGCGGATATTAAGGAAAACATAGATAAAGAGATTGTAAAGCTAAACGGCAACGAAAATCAAATTAAAGAATATTTGGCTGCCCGCATCCGCCGTCAAATATTAAAGGCAACCGATATCAAGCCGGTTGTTTTTATGCATTTTTACAAAGAAGATGCATCATCTGTATCTTCTCCGAATACCGGCAAATAGATTGTGAAAGTTGTTCCGTTATAGCCGTTTGAATTAACGGTGAGATTGCCTTGGTGTCTGATAATGATATGCTTTGCAATGGCAAGCCCGAGACCGGTTCCTTTAATATTTTTATCCTTGTGTTCTTGCAGGCGATAAAATCTTTCGGTTAAACGCGCCAACTTATCCGAAGATATTTTCGGTCCCTTATTGTTAACCGAAATTGCTACGGCTTTTCCTTTGGCAGTCTTAATGGTTTTTGACGGCGGAATTTTCTCTGCATTATTAATTCTTATTGTAACCTCGGTTCCTTTGGTTCCGTATTTAATGGCGTTATCGGTAAGATTTTGAACGATTTGTTTTATTTGTTGCGCATCAGCTCTTATATTTGGAATACTATCCTCTTTAATCAGATGAACAGTCATATCATTGTTTTGAGCCTTAATCTCCATTGACTTAGCCACATCATCCACGATTTTAACGGGATCAACGCTGTCTTGCGGCAGTTCATCTTGGTTAAGCTCGATTTTAGATAAAGAGAGCAAATTCTCAATTAAATTTGCCATATATTCGGCCTGCGTCGCAATAATTTGCAAAAACTTTTGTTGAGCCTCGGGGTCATCTTTGGCAGATGTTTGCAAAGTTTCAACAAATCCGGAAATAACCGAAAGCGGTGTACGCAATTCATGGCTGGCATTGGCCACAAAATCAGATTGCATTTTCTCAATTTTTAATGATTTTGTAAGGTCATAAATTGATATAACTGCAACCGCTTTGCCTTTTGAAATCCAAGGCAACTGCTTGATATGAGCATATAGTTTTTGATCAATCGGTTCTTCAACATAAAAAACCAGGTTTTCGGAAGTAGATTCCCGGTTTAAGACTCTGGAGACTGCATTTATAAAATTATTAGAATGAAAGACCTTATCAATGTTTTTGTCGGCAATTTTTTCACCGAAGGCTGAGCGAGCCGAAAGATTTGCTCCTAAGATATTTCCGCTCCTGTCAATAACCAAAATAGGGTCAGGCAGGCTGTCCAATACGGCGGTATCTGAAATGGTTTGAGCTTCCAAAATGTCAGCTTTTTGCGTCCAGAAATGGTGCATATTATTTATTGCCGCAACCAGCTCTTTAGTTTCTTCTTCCGACAAAGAAATCAGATCTTTTTCGGTAATTTCACCTTTGGCCATTTTAGATACATATTTTTTGATTTGCTGCAATTCAAAGGTTAGCGGAAACAACAAGGCGATGTTAAATAACACAACGGCAGCCATAGAGATGATTGCCAGTATGGGGTCGACCAGATTAAAAGCCGATAATGTAACGAACACCAAGGCTGTGGGAAAGCTCAAAAACAAAACTCTTTCAACAAACTGGGTATTTTTTTCAAAGCCGAGAGATTTTCTGGATTTTTCAAACATCGGATTATCCCACCTTAAAAAAATGTTCTAGACCAAAGTATTAAAATATAATAATATACAACAAGTTTAAAAATAATAAATTTTTAAAGAGAAAGATTAATGGAAACCGATTTTGAAAAATTGTCGTCATTAACCCCGATGATGTCGCAGTATATGGCCATCAAAAAAGAGTATAAAGACTATTTGTTGTTTTATCGGATGGGGGATTTTTACGAGCTGTTTTTAGACGATGCCGTTAAGGCTTCACAGGCGTTGGATATAGCTCTAACCAAAAGAGGAAAGTTAGACGGAGCTGATGTCCCGATGTGCGGGGTCCCGTTTCATGCTTATGAGAGTTATTTGGCCAAGTTAATCAGACAAGGCTACAAGGTGGCAATTTGTGAGCAGACCGAAGATCCTAAAGAAGCCAAAAAACGCGGTTCAAAGTCGGTGGTCAGAAGAGAAGTTATCAGGCTCGTAACCGCGGGAACTCTGACGGAAGATCCGTTGCTTGAGGCCAAACGCAACAATTTTTTGATGTCGGTTTCAAAAATCGGTGATGTTATGGGGTTTGCCTGGTTGGATATATCCACCGGAGAATTTTTCACCCAAGAATTTACGGTAAAAGCTGCAGATGATGAAACCGTATTGGCCGGAGTTTTGAGTCGCCTTCAACCGGTAGAATTGGTTATATCCGATTCATATTTGCATAATCCGGCAATTTTCGGGGTAATGAAAAATTATAAAGAACAGTTGAGTGTGTGGCCGGAAGAAAGATTTGACAGTATCAATGCCGAAAAGAACTTGCACATATTTTTTCAGGTTAATACGCTGGACGCATTTGGTAATTTTTCAAGGGCAGAGGTAAGTGCGGCCGGTAGTCTTATTGATTATGTCGAAACCTCGCAAAAAGGAAAGATACCGCTGCTGCAACATCCGCAAAAAATAATTGATGACGAGTTTATGGAGATAGATGGTGCTACTCGGCGTTCTTTGGAGTTGACCGACAGCTTATCCGGCGATAAGTCAAGTTGCTTGCTCAAGGTTATTGATCGTACTCAAACCTCGTCAGGAGGCAGACTCTTGGCCGCCAGAGTTGCCAACCCGTTACGCAATATAAAAGCAATCAATGAGAGATTGGATGTCGTAGAATTTTTTATCAATGACAATTCACTAAGAGCAGAGGTCAGGGAGCTGTTAAAATCGGTTGCTGACATAGGTCGTTGCGTATCTAGATTGAGCTTGGGACGCGGTGGTCCGAGAGATTTATTAAGTATCAAAAATACCTTGCAACAGGTTCCGCAACTTCGCAATATAATTCACTTTAGCAAGGGTGATGATTTGGTGGGTATTCCCGAAGCTCTTGTTCGCATATGTTCGGATTTAGGCGAACATTCCGTATTGATTTCTAAGCTTTCGGAGGCTCTAAAAGAAGATGATTTACCGCTTTTGAGCCGCGATGGAGGTTTTATTAAGACCGGATATTCGGCGGCATTAGATGAGTTAAGGCTGCTCAAAGACGACAGTCATAAGTTGATAGTTGATTTGCAGGGTAAATACATAGAAAAGACCGGTATCAGCCACCTTAAGGTTAAATTTAATAATGTGATTGGTTATTTTATCGAGGTTCCGGCCAAGAATGCGGCTCAGATAATGGAAGACAAAGATTTTATCTTTCGCCAATCGGTATTAAGTGCTTCCAGATTTACCACGGTTGAATTGACCGAGCTTGAAGATAAGATTCGCGGAGCGGCCGATAAAGCCCTGGCTTTAGAGTTAATGCTGTATGATGAATTAGTCGATTCGATAAAAGCATCATCAGACGACATCATAAAAACGGCTAATGCTTTGGCTGAGATAGATGTTGCGGCTGGACTGGCTGATTTGGCAATAGAATATGATTATTGCCGCCCGATAGTAGACGATAGTTTGATTTTTGAAGTAAAGGATGGTAGGCACCCCGTCGTTGAGCAATCATTGCGTAAAGAAAATGCCGCAAATTTTGTAAGTAATGATTGTTATATGGACGAGAAAAGTAATTTATGGCTTTTAACCGGTCCGAATATGGCCGGTAAGTCTACCTATTTAAGGCAAAATGCGATTATTGCGATAATGGCACAAATGGGATCTTATGTTCCGTGTTCTTCGGCTCATATCGGAATTATTGATAAGATTTTCTCTCGTGTCGGAGCCTCTGATGATTTGGCCAAGGGTCGTTCGACATTTATGGTCGAGATGGTAGAAACGGCCAGTATCCTAAATCAGGCAGACGAGCGCTCGTTTGTCATACTAGATGAAATTGGTCGCGGTACGGCGACTTTTGACGGTTTGTCGATAGCCTGGGCGGTGGTTGAATATTTACACGAGATAAATCGTTGCCGCACTTTATTTGCCACCCACTATCACGAGCTCACCAGTTTGAGCGGAAAATTGGCTAGATTAAGCTTGCACTGCATGAAAATAAAAGAATTCAATGACGAAGTAATTCTCTTGCACGAGGTAATGGACGGGGCCGCCGATCGCAGCTATGGTATTCATGTCGCTAAATTGGCCGGACTTCCTAAAACGGTTCTGAAAAGAGCCGACCAGGTTTTGCATAATCTGGAAAGGCAAGGAAAAGGAATGTCGGCCAAAGAAGTTGCGGATGATTTACCGCTGTTCTCATGCCTCAAAGAAAAAGTCGAGGTTAGGGTAGAAGAAAGCGCCGTAACTAAAGAATTAAAAAAGCTCAATCCTGATGATTTAAGCCCCAGAGAGGCGTTAGAAAAGTTATATGAATTAAAGAAGTTGCTTTAAAAGAAAAAAAGCCGGAAATAAAAATCTCCGGCTTTTAATTATTCAGCGTCTCTTTGTTCAAAGAAAGATTTATCTACGCCGCAAACCGGACAAGTCCAATCTTCGGGTAATTCTTCAAACGGAGTTTCACCGTCATATACATAGTTGCAAACTGTGCAAACCCATTGTTTAGCCATTATTTTTCTCCTTTATTTGTTGTTGAAAAGCTTTGATTACATCATTTTTGAAATATTTGCGATAATCTTCATAGAGAAGATTGTCATCATCACGCAAATTAGCTGTGTCGGTAATTTCGGCAATAAAAACCGTATTACTTTCTAAGGGGTAGGAATGAACAACTTTGGCCGTAATATGAGCCAAAGCATTTTTCAAAACCGGCAATCCGTTCAGGGTTTCGTGTTCAACACTATCCCATTTGTTAATAGTTTTCGATGATTGGAAACCGAAATTTGCCACAACAAAGGGGTCGATATCTTTCGGTAATACGGAAATAGAAAATTCTTTGCTTTTTTCAAGGCAAGATTTGGTATAGCTGGCATTGCCGCAAGAAACAGCCAAAGCCGCAGGTTTATTTGCGGCAATCATGACGGCATCGACAATACTGCCGACATCTCTGCCATTGTCTTTAGCTCCCAAGACATACAAACCGAGCGACACTTTGAATAAGGCATTCCAATCAATCATAATAAAATCTCCCACACAAACGATGTATTAAAATATAAAATGCTTTATAAAAAAATCAATATCAATAATGCGGCGGGGGAGTTTCTTCTTCCAAAGGCTTCACCACATCTTTGTTAATTTGGTTTAAGAGGTATTTATTAATCTTGATAAGTTCATCAATTTTTTTACCTTGCTCAAATACGACATCGCTGAGTTCTTCAATAGTTTTTTCGTGATTGGCGATAGCCGATTCAATATCGCAGAGTCTTTGTTCCGACATGATAAATTCCATATATGTTAAAACTATCGGAAATGATAGCATTTTAGCAAAAAATAGCAACAAGAATATGAAAGTTGAAAATAGAGATGTATAATTTTTATAAAAAAATAAAAAATTTTGCTTGAGTTATAAAAAAAATATGCTACAACTAACGAGCGTTAAGCGCGACGGATTGTAGTTCAGCCTGGTAGAACGCTTCGTTCGGGACGAAGAGGTCGCTGGTTCGAGTCCAGTCAATCCGACCATAAAAAATCCACCCTTTACGGGTGGTTTTTTTATGGTCGTAATTAAGGCTTCTCGAAGCTTTCGCGGGGCTGGTTCGACTACCAGCGGCAGGCAGACTAGGGGATGCCGGTGGCTTTTTTATAAAAAGCCAGCCGCGCAGAGGCAACTCGAACGAAGTGAAGAGTAGTCCAGTCAATCCTTTCCACTAAAAAATCCACCCTTTACGGGTGGTTTTTTTATGGTCGTAATTAAGGCTTCTCGAAGCTTTCGCGGGGCTGGTTCGACTACCAACGGCATAGTGTTATTTTACCATGGTTATATATTTTGGCGGGATAACACCACCTTTTATGACCAACAAATAATATGGCACCACGGAAAACCTAAGCCCAAGTTCATCGTCACATACACTCCAGTCAACCGGAGAAGTATCAATATCGTTGATTGAACCTAATTTAATCAATTGTTCGTCTACATCTTGCGGCATTTCTTTATTTAGATTAGGCTTTAGTGCCGGAGATACATAAACCGCCTCAATCAAGCCATCTTTATCCAAGGCCGAAACATCTATGGCAAACAAATCCGCTCCCTCAATAAACCCCTTAAACATTTTTTCGCTTTTTTCAGTCCATTTAATCGGTTCCGAAAACCCTCTGACAGTACGGCTTCGGCCGGTAAAACAATTTTCCATCCACCTGACTACTCCCTCGTGAGTGGTTTCTCCGCCGGTTCTCTTGTAGTAATAATGTAAATCAGCTTTTGGGTTATTGGCCAAAGACAAAATTCCTTCACTTAGAGCAGTATTCCCTTTTGTTATGTAATGGTACAATATCACGATATTACATCTCCGCGTTTATGGTATTTCTTATTTTGTTTCGCACGATAGCATATTTTATAATACGAGGCTACAAAATCAGCTTCCGCTTTTTATGATACCGGCACCGAATTTATTTTCCAACTGGTCAATAATCCGCGAAAGTTTATCATCTTCGGGTTCATTGTCATCAAAGAAAGAAAATTGCCGGCTTTTTCCGAAATTAAGTTTGGCCAAAGTAATGCCAGTTGCACGGTAAATTATCCCGCGTTTATATAATTTATCCAAGAGTACGTGAGCGGATTCTCGCAAAGTTCTTTCAGAATTGGTAGGCTTATCAAGCTTAGTTTCAGCCTGATAAACCGCAAAGTCCTTGGTTCTGAGCATAACCGCCAGATTAGAACAATATCCGTCCCACATCCTGAGCCTTTTGGAGGCATTATGAATGTGCTCGCTCAAAGTCGAATGCAGAAAGGTTATATCGGAGGAAAATTCGGCAAAAGCAGCGGTGTCTTGAATCGATTGCGGTGGTTCGGGCAGGGGATTAACCAAAGATACGGTTTCGCCCAAAAGTTCGTGTTTGAGTGAAACTCCGTTGACTCCGAAAGTTTGTTTAAGCCAGCTATCGGAACGCACCACAAAATCTTTTATGGTGTAAATACCGTTATAGTTAAGGTGCTTAAAGTTTTCTTTTCCGATTCCGCTTACCGTGTCGATTTGTTCATTGCCGATTTTGGCTAAGATTTTATCAACTTCCGGTCTGATGACATAGATACCTAAGGTCTTTTTGGCTTTGTCGCTGGCCAGTTTTGCCAATGTTTTTGATGAGCTAAGCCCGATTGAAACCGGAATTTTGGTGCGTTTGAGAATTTCGTTTCTGATATTGGTAATAAACTGCGTGTAAGATGTATGATGAATTTCATTAAATCCGGTGACATCGGCAAAAGCTTCATCAACCGACATCACTTCCACATCTGGGGTAAAATCACGAATTGTATCCATAACTTTTTGTGAAATCCCGTGATATAATGAGTGATGAGCCGGAATGCAAATTGCTTCCGGATGCTCGACTTTTGTCTTAAAATAAGGCTCTCCCATTTTAACGCCGATGGCTTTGGCTTCTTTTGAACGCGAAACGATTATTCCTTTGTCTCCGCCTCCGGTCATAACGCAAACGGGTTTTCCTTGCAAGGAGGGATTTTTAACTCTCTCGCAAGAAACAAAAAAGCAATCACAATCTACCAAGGCAATTATTCGTTTCATAGAACAATATTAGAACGCAATTCCGACAAAGTCAAATATTATGCAATCAAGACGGTGCATAAATATATCTTCAATCAAATTTAGAAAATATTGCAATATAAACTTGCCAAGATGAAAAACAAATGTTTATATAAAACCATATCAATAACAAAAAGGATGAAGCAGATGAAAAAACTTTTAACGGCGGTTTTGTTGGGTGGCATTATTATTTGCACTTCGGCACAAGCCGGTAATGTCAGATACGGTTACAATGGCCGCGGTGAATATGTACCGACCGAAATTGACGGTAAACAGGTTGAATACGGCTATAACGGTCGTGGTGATTATGTTCCCACCAAGATAGGCAATGACCGCGTCGAGTACGGCTATAACGGTCGTGGCGATTATGTTCCCACCAAGATAGGCAATGATCGCGTCGAATACGGCTATAACGGTCGTGGCGATTATGTTCCCACCAAGATAGGTAATGATCGCGTTGATTATGGCTATAACGGTCGTGGTGATTATGTTCCCACAAAAGTAGGTAATGACAGAATTGATTATGGCTACAATGGACGCGGTGACTATGTTCCCACCAACATTGGTGGCTTCGGATATTAAATAAAAACACCTGCAATTTTTTAATTGCAGGTGTTTTTGTATATAAGAGGCTATCTCCCGTTATTCTGACTTTTCAGATTTTTTATCAATGCGGTTGCATTGTATTTTTTACCCTGAGTATCAACAAATTCCTTACCTGTATTGGTATATTCCTGTTTCACCCCATCAGGTGCGAAAGAAGTAATCTTATTACCATGGAACACAATAGCCTTACCACTGGGAGTTCTGGTCACGGAGGCTTTTGCACCATCCTCCATAGTAAACATAACGGTGTATACTCCGTTCTCATCCTTACTGTCTATTGTAACCGCATTATCGATAAGCTCTTTTTCCATATCGTGAAATTCTTTCGACGGGTTATCGGCAAATTTGGCTTCTATAGCCTTTTCTGCTTCATTTTCTTCAACCTTAGCATCTTCATTTTCTGCTGGTTGAGCCTCGACATTGGTTTCAGCTTCGGCCTCAGGTTGTTCCTTTAGTGCATTTTCATCGGCAATTTTATTCTCAGGCACACTTTCAAGAGTCTCTGTTGTCGGAGTCTCTTTTTGGTAATCTTTAGCCATATCTCCGGCGGCCTTTTGTTGTTCCGATCCCTCATACTCATCCACATTAAACGCTTCAACCTCGGTTTGCGTTCCCTTGCGGATAGCCTTTACTTCAGCCTTCATCTCTTTGATTTCGGTTTCTTTATTATCAATAGCCTCCGTCAAAATTTCTCTGCCGGTCTTTTCCGCAACTTCAGTATCCTCCGCTGCTTCACCCTCTGGTACCTCCTTAGTTACCTCAATACCTTCTTTTCTGACAACTCTGTCAACTATTTTTTCTTGTTGCCCAAGCAAAGTATTCTTTTCTTTATCAAGCAGCTGAGCATGCTCGTATTTTTGCAGGTTTTCATGTGCAATCGTCATATTTTTATCTGACGGAACAACATTTTCTACCGGAGTTTCGCTCAAATTTTCTTTAGCTTCGTTATCAAACTCACCCAAACGTAGTTTTGATAATTCTGCATCAAGTTTTTCGATCTGTTTTTCCAGTCTTTCCCACAGCTTGAGGTCTTTTTTCAAATCAGCTTTTTCTTTGGCTGCATCAATCAAGTCCTTTTGTAGTTGCAGTTTGCGTAAATCAAGATCCAGCTCTGCCGAGGTTACTTGCTTATCAACCATATCTTTCATTAAGTCACCATGTTGCTTTTGCAATTTCAACAGCTCGACATCGGCATTCAACGGATCTAAAGCATCAGTGTTTTCGGCAGTTGCCCCCACCGCAACTTCTGTTTTTTCCGTAACAGGATGCTGCTCTAAATATTCTTGTAGCTGCTTATCAACTTTGGCAAAATCTTCCACGGCTTTTTCGGCAGCCTTATAAGCGGCTTTAGCTTCACCTTTTAATTTAGCCAAACGTTTGCTATCTCCAGATTCTACTGTGTATGCATCGTTTCTGGCAGACTCCACTTCTTTTTCTTCAAACATATTGTGAGTATCAACCATCGTCGAGTTAGCTTTTTCAAACTCCGCACCTTCTAGAGATTGACGATAAGATTGTAAGGTCTGTGCAGCCAGTTTATCTGCCATATCCGGATTGCTCTCGGCATATCTGCCTTTGAGAACATCAAACAGGGCTTGTTCTTTTTCGTTCATTTCTGGCAATACAAATTCCGGCTCCGCATTTTTGCTTACTGTTGTTGCTTCGGACTTAGGAGCAACTTTTTGCTCGACAACCGGCTCAGTTTTTCCTTCAACCATAGGCTCAGATACTTTTTGTTCGGCAACCGACTTATCCTCAACTACGGTTTTCGGAGCCGGAGCCTTGGCTTTAGGCTGTTCCTCAACTATGGTTTTCGGAGCCGGAGCCTTGGCTTTAGGCTGTTCCTCAACTACGGTTTTCGGAGCCGGAGCCTTGGCTTTTGGCTGTTCCTTGGCT
>CALYBC010000028.1 GCA_944393725.1 uncultured Alphaproteobacteria bacterium
GGCAATTCTCCAAAGTATTTTTATGAAAATAAGATGTTAAATGATACTTTAGCTAATGCTGTTAATAATTTAACACCAGAAGAAACTATCAAAGTTAATGATATTTTGGCAAAGTTAAGGATGGAGAGATATTTTCAAAGTGTTGATAAAAATCCAATACAAAATATTAATAACATCAACGGCTGGTATAATCGAGCTAAAAGCTATCATAGTAACCCTCAAGAATTTGAAAGGTTATATAAACATAGAGTTGACGATTATATAAAAAATAAATATCCTCAATTTTATAATGGAAAATAAAAAGGAATATGAAAATGAAATTTTTTTTATCTTTAATAATAACATTATCCTTACCTATATTGACTTTTGCAGCAGACGAAAATACATCAACCTATACTTATGAACAAGAAAAATGTTCAGGAGAAGAAGATGTATTTCTTCGAGGTTTGGAAGAAGAGTTGGCTAATTGTAAAGTTCAAATGCCGGATGTTCATCAACAACAGATATGAACGAGGCTTATTACAAAGTCGGCGATTGCTCTATTGCTGTAGCCAATAAACTTTTTGAAAAAAATTACAAAAAGCACAACGACAAGGTAAAAAAGAATTTTGATACACTTGTCAAAGCATATTATGCATGTGCTCATGATATTGTACAACATAGTGATTATGGATCTGTACGAGGCGAAACTATGTATAATACTGAAGCAATTGCAACAGCATCATTCTGGATTCGGGATGTGGTTAAAAAATACCTTTATCAGGCACGAATTGAATGTGATGATAAAGCCGGATTTGATTCTCCGGAATAAAACTAAATTCTTTTGAATAAACAAGATAAGGGAGAAGTATCTAAGAACCTCTCCTTTTATGTTGAAAATAAGGTTAAAGCCTATCCCATATCTCTATAAACAATCAATGGATAACAGGATTTGGTAAAAGTAATTAAAACCTATACCAAATAAAACGATTAAGACATTGAATTAAACCATGAGTTTTTGTTCCAATTCTCTTAACAACTCTTCCAACACTTGAGTACGGTTATATGATGTATCGACAAACCTAAAATTATATTTTTGACACTCCGCAGCAAATTCTTTTGAGTGATCTATATGTCTTTTTACCATATTCAAAATTTCCTCATCACTCATAGCCTTGGTATAATCAAACTTTTGCTCATATTTTCTCACATTAGCAAAAGCCTCTTCCGCCGTAAGCTTTGGGTAACCCAAGACCACGACTTCAAACAAATCCCGATTTATTTTTTCCGCTGCAAGACCCAACGGTATATGATACCCTTCTACCACAAAGTTTGCTTCAGGATGATTATATTCCAGAGCATCCAAATACGCAAAAACAAACGGTGCTACTTTTTTAGCATCATGAGAATGATGGGTTATGCCGATTTGCGGAAAAACCTCTTGCAACGCCGAAACAAAAGCATCAACAGCTATGATACCATGACCGAACTTCTGGTTCACCATCCTTGCCAAAGTGGTCTTTCCGCCTCTGGCTGCACCCAATATCAGCAAATTTTTCATATTTATCCTCAAAAGCAAAACCTACATATATGGCCAACCGATAGTTTGGGTTATGATTACTTTTTCATCTTTTAGCCCCAAAACCTTGCCTATTTCTTCAAAATCTATCATTCCTCTGACCACATTACTCATGCCTCGAGAAGCACAATAAAGCCCTACATTCTGATAAGCCGAGCCGGCATGCATCTGAGCATATCCCTTGTCATCGAGCTTAGCCGTAAAAATAAGCGTCAAAGGGGCTTCTTCAACAAAATCTTGTTTAGCGATAAACGGCATAACTTCCTTAGCTTCCCCGACTTTTACCAGATTATTTTCTTTTCCGTCATAAAGCCAGATTCCTCCGTCAAACACCGCATATACATTCATATTTTGCAGATTTCGGGCTGTAGGAATTGTTCTTTTATCATCATGCGATATGCCCCAAGCGGCGAACAACATATTGCTCAAATCTTGATTTTCAATCAGTTTAGAACTAAATTCCCTCACTGTTTTTCGTTTAGCAATCGCTTCCATTAAAGGCATTCCGCCTTCTAAATCTGGTTTTGGTAATTTTCTTATATTTTCTGCCGCCTCTGCCGAAAAACCAATCATAGCGGCCATCAACCCGCATACAAATTTTTTAATCATGAATATTCTCCTTTATTAAAAAAAAATTTATGATTCTTTTTGCTGGATTTTTATTACCAATTATGTTATATTATATATCCGTAGTCCACCAATTTGTAAAGGAGGATTTACTATCATGAAATATTCGGACCGTTATATTGAAAAACCAAAAATTGAAGATACGATAAAGCTTGAGGCTTGCCTTGCCGAAGAGCAAAAGTATATCTGGAAAAATATGGTCAGAATAGAGAAGTTAAAGAAAGAAAATCTTTACCAGAAATATCACCTTTTACGTCGCGGCATTAAAGCCAACTAGCGTTTCTGTCCGGAGGCATTCAAAAGCCTCTGGACATATCTTCCTTGATAAAGGTTAATTCCCAGAGAATTCCCTATCTCTATGGCATTGGCATCATCAATTCGGCAAAGTATTATCTTTGCCCTGTCAGCCTTGTTCATATAGTCCATAAAATGCACATCTTCTTTTATTATATCAACAAACGAAGGATGCCAAACAATCTTCATCAAATCGCAATCTAAATTACTGCGATTTATATATTTAAGCTTATCGACCATAATACCATCAATACAAATTTTATAGCCTCTTGATTTGGCAAAAGTTTTTGCCAAAATAAAAGACCTTATGTCACTAAAAATATCAGCCAGCTGTAACTCCAAAATGATACTCTGTCGCATCAATCCGTTTATAGTATCGTCGAAACGCAAAAAATCATCTGACAATATAGTTGAAACATTAATATTGATACTAAAATTGCCGATTAAAGCCCCGTCATCGTGTCTTGAAATAATTTCTAATACTCTTTTATCCAAAGTTTCGGTCAACGCCAAAAACAACCATGGATTTGCCGTAACATCAACATCAGGCAACAAAGCATCACGCAAATCCGGAATAGAAACAAACACCTCCTCAAAAACTCTCTGCGGTGCGGATTTTCCGATAATGGCACAAATTGCCTGCCGTCTGATAAAACTGGAAAAATCAGCAACCGAAATAATTTTTTGCACTTTTGCCAATAAATCGGTAGTCAGTTCTTTTTTAAAAGAACGATTCGAGGTGTTAAAGAAAGACGCCTTCGCCAACTCCCTAACATCAGGATGTTTTTTTACCTCCGCCTGACAAGACGCCAATAATTTTTTTGAAAAATCCACTTCTTCTTTGGCCAAATCAAAATGCGTCAACATTCCGTTAGCTCGTAGAGCTGCGGTATCCCCGAATTTTTGCGCATCAACGGCAAACAAGATTTTTACTAAAGAAGAATTTGTCTCATCATGCAAAGATTTATCATTAATTATCAAAAGTTCGTCATCGGGAAGCCAAAACATTTTTGCTCTTGCCGTTTTTAAGACATTTCCCAGAACTTCATTAACAAATTTTTTATTCTGAGCCGATATCCATGTTTTGTTAATCTTGTTAATATTAACATACACGGCCTCAAAATTCGCCCGATTACGACAATATTTATTCAAATACTCAAACACTACAGTTTCAAACTTTATATTTTTTGTACTGTTTTCCATATTATTCGGGCTCTTTCTCTAAAAATTGTTTATAATGACACTTGTTACGAAAATCACCGGCGATTAGCCTTTTTCTCTTTAAGCAATCTTCAACCGGACAATAAACGGCATTAGGACACTCTTTCCTGATAAGAGCAACTTCCAACGCATCGATATATGGCCCCTGAAAAGCTCTGATACCGTTCTTAATTCCCCAACGCAAAGCATTTGCATCCAAACATTTTGCCAAAATGAGCTTATCAAATCCGATATTTTCGAGCAAATTTTTCACACCTGAATTTTGGTCATTATATTCATTCATCAAGGCATGCCAAAATATCTTGATATAATCTACATCCAAGGCCTTAGTATTTAACATCTGCAACAATTCGATACTTGCCGCATCAATCAATATCTGATGTCCTTTTTTATGCAGCAGCTCTTTTGCATCCAAAAACAATGACAAATTATTTAAGATATCCATGGTTTGCACTTCGGCAACAAGTTTTTGCCCATCAGCCTCCACACGTGCAATAAACTCTTCAAACTCGTGAGAAAACATTGTTGAAAGATTGAGGTTCAGACTTATTTTTTTTGGCTTATTTACAATTTCTGAGAAAGTAAAAGAATACATTGTTTTTTTATCCAAAGTCTGGGTCAGGTACAAAAATAACCATTTATTACCGGTCAAATCGATTCCTGCATCAAATTTTTTGCTCAAATCTTTAACTGCAACAAAAAACTCCTGAAACATCAACTCAAAGCTGTTTGGTCCTTTAAGCTTCAGCACGCTCTGATGCTTTATCAAGTCAACCAAATTGATTTCATTGAGGTGTTCTTTCACAGCATCTATTTGCTCGGCTTCAACCGGATATTTATAATCGATTTGTCTTACATTTTGGCTATCGGCCATAATATATTCAATACGTTCAGCCAAAACATCAAAACTGTCACTTGTATAAACTTCAGTAAAATTTTCCGCATCAACCGATGTCCATATCGGGTCGGTTACCAACCCATGCCGTAACTTATCTACGGCGTCGGTCACATTTCTAGGGTTAAGATTTGCCCCGAGAATGGCAAAATCGCCATTTGATAAAACGAACATTGATCCGTCCGAAACCGCCACCAAATCATCAAACATACGCGATATTATCTTAACAAATCGCGGATGTCTGTTTTTGGGCTTTAATTTAGAAACATTAACATATAAGACTTTATAGTCTGACTTGTTTTTTGCGATTCTTTTTAATGTTTCCAACAAATATTTTTCGGATTCGAACCTATTATTCACCAACATTTCACCACATCTCAAATAACCGTTTTATTATTTCACATCCACCCGCAAAATCAAGAAAATATCTCATTTTTTCAACTCTAGTCTTTTCCGATATTAATATTGCGATTAATATTAACGGCCAAAATAATACCAAAACCGGTCATAACCGAAAGCAAAACGGTTCCGCCGTAAGAAATCAAAGGCAACGGGATACCCACTACCGGCAACAAACCCAAAACCATGGCAATATTAATCATAACATACAAAAAATAATTGGTAGTAAGTCCCACGGCAACCAATTTTCCGAAATAGCTGGCACTTCGTAAGGCAAAAATAAAGCTATAAGCAATTATCATAAAATTAATCATGATAACGACTACGGCTCCAATCATTCCAAACTCTTCTGAAAGCATGGTAAATATAAAATCGGTATGTTTTTCCGGTAAAAAGTTAAGATGGCTTTGTGTTCCGTTCAAGAATCCCTTGCCGAACACTCCACCGGAGCCCAAGGCAATTTTAGACTGGATAATATGATATCCCGCTCCCAACGGATCTCTTTCCGGATCTAAAAAAGTAAGCACACGGTTTTTTTGATAATCATGCAAAAAGTGCCAAGCTACCGGCATCGACACGATGGCCCCCAAAGCAAGCACCCCAAACTTCCACATCTGAATTCCCACCACAAAAAACATTGCTCCGGCACTAAACAGCAACATCAGTGCCGTTCCCAAATCCGGCTGTATCATCACTAATGTTACCGGCACCATAACCAGCATTGCCGGGAATATTATACCTTTCACGGTTTCAATATTTTGCAAACTTGTAGAATTAAAATATCTGGCAAGAGCCAAAACCAAAGCAATTTTCATCAATTCCGACGGTTGCAGTTTCATAAATCCTAAATTTATCCATCTTTGTGCGCCCATTCCGACATGACCGCCTATTTCGACGATTATCAATAATGCCAGCACTCCGAAATAGAACCAATAAGCATATCGCAAAAATATTCTGACATCAAAAAATGCCAAAACAATCATAATGGCGAATCCCATACCGAACCGAATTAATTGCTTTAACGCCCAAGGTTCCCAACTACCGTTTGCCGCCGAATACAACATTGTGACGCCTATTGCGGCTAACAACATAATCAAAAAGACATATGAAAAGCTGATACCCCAAAACTTATCAACCAACCCCAAACTCTGATTCCGAAAACTTGTCTCATACGCCTTATACATTTTAATCCACCGATTTATCTGTTGCATCTAACTTAAGAGCTTCTAATAGCATCTTTGAGCCTATCGGAGCCGCCACACCCGATCCTGATCCGCCATGTTCAACCAACACGGCGACCCCGTATTTAGGATTATCATATGGAGCATAACCGACGAATAATGCATGATTTCGCAATCTCCACTCTAGCTCTTCTTGCCCTAAAACTCCGCTCATTCTTTCTTTCATTGTAATTCTTCTAACCTGAGTTGTGCCTGTTTTTCCGGCCATTTTTTGACCTTTAAAATTAAATCCCGACCTCAACGCTGTTCCGCCCGGAGCATTCATCACTTCAAACATTCCTTGCTTTACAACTTCCATATTAAGCGGAGAAATTCCCATACTTTTTGCTTCTACCACACCTGTTTTGGCATCAAACTTTTTAAATGTCGGCGATACGGCATAACCACCGTTGGCAATTCTTGATACCATGGTTGCCAGCTGTATTGGCGTTGTCAGTATATAGCCTTGACCGATACCGGAGATGATACTTTCACCTTGCTGCCAAGGTTCGCCAAATCTTTGTCTTTTCCATTCTGTGTCTGGGATAAGTCCGCTTTTTTCATTTTCTATACCGACATTTGTTTTTTGTCCCAAGCCGAATTTCCTTGCCATCTCGGCAATTTTATTTATACCAATTTTTTGAGCTGTTTCATAGAAGAAAATATCGCAGGAATGCTGCAAAGCTTGCACCATGTCTAAATAGCCGTGTCCTCCTTCTTTCCAGCAGTGGAAAGTATGATTGCCCAAATTCATTTTTCCGGCACAAAACGATCTGGTTTGCTTTCCGACCATTCCGCTCTCCAGTGCTGCCAACCCAACCACCATCTTAAAAGTAGACCCTGGGGAATAAAGCCCCGAAACCGCTTTATTCAACAGCGGTTTTTTCATATTATTATTCAACTCATTCCACTGTTCGGTTGATAAACCTGTTGCAAAAATATTCGGATCAAATGCCGGTGCAGACGCAAAAGCGAGTACCTCCCCGGTATTCACATTCATCATTACCACTGCACCACTCTCATTTCCCAAAAGCTCGTAAGCCTTTTGTTGTAACCTCAAATCTAAACTCAGCTCAATTTTATCACCGGCAACACCGTCGACCCGTTCAATTTCTTTCATAACCCTGCCGATTGCATTAACTTCCAATTTCAAGTTTCCGGCTTTGCCTCGTAATTCTTTATCAAACAATCTCTCAATACCGGACTTACCGATTTTAAACCCCGGAACCTCCAATAAAGGATCATCTTTTTCATCTTTTTCCGAAACCGCGGCCACATACCCCACCACGTGGGCAAACATTTCTTTATAAGGGTAATATCTAGACAACCCCTCATCAATAAACACCCCTGGCAAATCCGGAGCGTTCAACAATATTTTTGTTGTTTCCTCCCAAGACAAATTATCCTTTATTTTTACCGGAACGAAACTACGATTTCTTTTTAAATCTTTTCGTACTCTTTTTTCTTCCGCCTCATCCAACGGCATAATTTTTTTCAAAGCTTCCAGAGTTTCATCAACATCAGTTGTTTGTTCGGCAACCATCATCACCTGAAAGTTCTGTTGATTTCCTGCAATCATATTTTGATGCCGATCATAAATAATGCCTCTGGGTGGGACCAACAATCTTGTTGAAATTCTGTTCTCATCGGCCAAAGTGGCATATTTATCGGCCTGATACACTTGCAGGTAGTACAGCCTAAATATCAACAATAACAATAGCAACAGCTCAGCCGCTCCAAGGATCATGGAGCGATATATCAGCACTTTTCCCTTATCGTTATCGCGATTCATAATCCCTCATCCTGAATAAAAGTATTTTGCAAGAATGCCAAAAACATTGAAACCAACGGATACACCGCCACCCCAATCAAATAAGCAAATATCAACACCGACATTGGCAAAAAAGCACTGTAGTACACTGACACCACCAACCATTTTACCAATACCGTAAGCAGCGACAAAGCCATAAAGCCGTACCAAATAACAATAAAAGGCTTTGCATTAAAGTATTTCTGGGTATAAAAGACCAAGACATACATCATAAGATATGCCCCCAGTGTTGCCCCCGGTAAGGCAGAAGTAATAAGCATATCCACGACACCCAATACCAGTACCGACAACAAATTAAATAAATCCGGACGATGCAACATCCAAAAATAAATGCACATCATTCCGAAATCCGGCCTGATATTATTAAACAAGGCAAAATTAACCGGCAAATAAGCCAACAACATAATAATCACTGACGAAATTAAAGGCAATGATTTTTGAAAAAACGGAACTACATTTTCATTAAAATTATCATCCATTATTTTTCATTTTCACTTTGTTTTATAATATCTGATACACCATATTTTATAATTTTCACATACTCAGTTTTGCTAAGAGACGCAAAAGGTTTAACCTTGATTTCGTTTTTAGATACCGCCACCACCTGCCCCACCGGCAATCCGGCAGGAAATACACCCGACACACCGGACGTGACGATTCTGTCCCCGATATTCACTTCGGCATCCAGCGGAACGAATATCAGTTTGGGGAGATTAGTATTATCGCCGGTCAATATTCCTCTGACACGATTTTTCTCAACAATTACCGGAATTTTTGAGTTAATATCGGTAAGCATGATAATTTTAGCATATTTATCAGCTATTTTATCCACTCTGCCGACCACTCCGTCATCAGATAACACCACATCGCCTTTATCGACCTTATTATCACCCACATATGCAACCATAGCATGAGTAAAGGCGTTACTTTCTTCCGCCACCACTCTGGCCGAAACGAACCCTGCTTCAGGCAAAGGCACAAAATTCAGCAGTTCGGCCAATAATTTATTTTCAATTTCCAAGGCCTTATATTTGTTTTGCAAAACTTTCAGCTCGCGATTTTCGGCACGCAGCTGCCGATTATCTTTTTTAATTTTTTGCAATTCATCGACATAGTCATAAGCTTTTCCAAGCATTTTAGCCGGTATCACCAAAACATCGACCACATAAGCCACGCCGCCGGTCGCCGGAGCTATAGAATTTTCTAATATCAGTGAATTATTTTTATTCAGCACCATAAGCAAAAGAGCTGTTAAAAACAAAATAACCAGTGCAAATTTTTTAATCATTTGCTTTAACTGGTTAAGATGTAAAAACAGACTTCTGCGTCTTTTCATTATATTATCCCAAAAAACTAAAACACGGAGCCCGAAAACACACTCAGGCTCCGCCGCGACTTCAATAAACCTAGTACATTGAAGACAAAATAGTCTTCAACTTACCGATTTCTTCCAAAGCTCTACCCGTACCCTTAACCACACAAGCCAAAGGTGTCTCAGCGATAGAAACCGGCAACCCAGTAGCATTACGAAGCACTTGATCAAGATTAGCCAACAACGCACCACCTCCGGTCAAGACAATACCTTTATCAACGATATCCGCCGCCAACTCCGGAGCTGTGTGTTCCAAAGCAACCTTAACGGCCTCCACAATCTGCGATACCGGCTCAGCCAAAGCCTCTGCCACTTGTTTTTCAGATATAATTATCTCTTTGGGCACGCCGTTCATCAAATCGCGACCTTTAATTTCAAAAGTTCTGCCATCGCCTTTTTCGGGAATACAAGCCGACCCTATTTCTTTTTTAATTTTTTCGGCACTGCCTTCACCAACCAAAAGGTTATGATTGCGTCTGATATAAGAAATAATGGCATCATCCATCTTATCACCGCCGACACGCACCGATCTTGCATAAACAATACCGCCCAAAGACAATACAGCGACTTCTGTAGTACCGCCTCCGATATCAACCACCATAGAACCTGTCGGTTCGGTAACCGGTAAATCGGCACCAATCGCGGCAGCCATTGGTTCTTCGATTAACCATACTTTGCGTGCACCCGCAGCTTCAGCCGATTCTTGAATAGCGCGGCGTTCAACGGCGGTAGAGCCGGACGGCACACAAATAATAATCATCGGCATGGCAAAGCGGCGATAATTATGCACTTTGCGAATAAAGTATTTTATCATTTCTTCGGCAATTTCAAAATCGGCAATAACACCGTCACGCAACGGACGAATTGCGTGAATATTGCCGGGGGTACGACCGAGCATTTGTTTTGCTTCGTTACCCACCGCCAAAACTTGTTTTTTACCGCGATATTCTTCGATTGCCACCACCGAAGGTTCATTCAAAACAATACCTTTACCCTTAACATAAACCAGGGTATTTGCCGTTCCCAAGTCGATAGCCATATCGGCCGACAACCATCCCATTAATTTAGAAAGCATACACTTAATCTCCGCTTAAAAATTCAATACTAATTGTTTTTTATAACCATCTCGCTTTATATGCAACAACATTTTAGGTTGTTAACAAAGCTTTTTTACGAATTTATTATTTGTATTTCTGCCGTTTTTCTCATTCTGTTCCGAAACCATGTCAGTTGCCTTTTTGCATATTGTCTGGTATGTAACTTAGCCAAATTTACGGCTTCTTCTTCCGAAGATTTTCCCCGCAAAAAATCTGACAATTCAGCAACCCCTATAGCTTTCATCGCGGGCAAATTTGCATCAAGATGTAACGCCATAAGCTTTTTAACCTCATCTAAAGCGCCGTCTTTCATCATTTTATCAAATCGTTCGGCGCATTTTGCCTCCAGATTTTTTAACTCCGGTAAAAGAACAAAAATCTTAAAATCTGCCTCGAGCAATTTTTTTACCATTGGCACATCAAACCATTCGGCAATCGATTTTCCGGTATCCAAAAATATTTCCAAGGCCCTCCTGACTCTGGTGGTGTCTTTAGGCTTAACCATCTGAGCGGCAGCGGCATCAACTTTTTCCAACTCGGTATATACCGCATCAACCCCGCTTCTATTTAGCAGTTCGGCCACTTGTTTTTTTATCTTTGGCGAAGTCTCCGGTATCGGTGACACTCCGGCAACCAATGATTCGATATAAAAGCCGGTTCCGCCCACCACAATCGGGGTCTTACCTTTCTGCCAAGTTTCCCTTATTGCGGCAACGGCCATATCGAGCCACTCCGTAACCGTTCCGTTTTTTTGCGGCGGAAAAATTTCATATAACAGATGTTCAATTTCTTTTTTATCTTCGGCCGTTGGTGCTGCCGAAATTATCGAAATTCCCTGATACACCTGCGAAGCATCGGCATTTATAATCACTCCGTTATATTTTTTTGCCACCTCTATAGCCAAAGCCGATTTACCCGAAGCGGTCGGTCCGGCAATCACAATAACGCTATTAGGTTTTATATCTTTTATTTCAAGCATGCTTATTACATCTTTCGGCATTTTGCATTTTCAACCAATTCCGCACACAAATCCTCATATGAAATACCGGCATATTTTGCTTGCTCCGGAACCAAAGACAAAGATGTCATTCCCGGATTGGTATTAATCTCCAAAAGCACGGGCAAAGATTTTTCATCCCAACGCAAATCGATTCTTGATACGGTATTGCATCCCAAAGCTTGGTGCAATCTTTCGGCATATCCCTTACAAATTTCGGCAATTTCATCAGGAATTTGTGCCGGTAAAATGTGTCTGGTCACACCGCTTGTATATTTGGCCTTATAATCATAAAATTCCTCATCGGCCTTAAGCTCGGTAACCGCATAAGCCTTTCCGTTAAGACACATAACCGTAAGCTCATGCCCGCTTATATACTCTTCAATCATAATCTCGCGGTTTTCATCTTCATACTTTACTTTTTTAGCATCCTCAGCGTTTTTCACAATAAACACCCCCACCGAAGAACCGTCTGAAATCGGCTTTACGACATAGGGCATTGGAATTGTTGTCCCGTTTTTAGCAAATTCGGCAGCAGTCATTTTTTCATCTTTGGCGATTCTGATACCGCATTCCGCCGCAATTTTTTTGGTCAGTGATTTATCCATTCCCAATACCGAAGTTTTTACACCCGAATGAGTATAAGGGATTTGCAACAAATCAAGCATTGCCTGAATTTCGCCGTCTTCGCCCCAATTTCCGTACAAACCGTTAAAGATTACATCGGGTTTTTCTTGTTTTACCACCTCCAAAAACTTCCACACATCGCACAAATCATGTTGCACCACAATATAACTTTTGTTTTTAAGAGCATTAAAAATATCTTTTGCTGCACTAAGGCTAACTTCTCGTTCGGCCGAAAAACCACCGACTAATAACAAAACTTTTTTTGGCATTTTATTAAATTCCTTTAAATTATATTTTTTTGTGTTATTGTAAGCCGCAAGTTTAAACAAAGAGTAAAATTCATGTCTAAAATAGCCGCTTTTGTAATATCTTTTTTATTCATAAGTTCGCAAGCCTATGCTTTCGGAGTAAAGCACGACTTTTTTGTAACTGTCGGCCCTTTTGATGCCAGCCGCACCGAATTTACCTATCGTTTAACCCCTGATAGTTATCAAGTAACTTCAACGGTAAAGACCAACGGCTTTTTTGATACGGTCTATCCCTTTACCGCCACTTATAACACCTCCGGACACATTTTAAACAACAAGCTAATAACAAAGGATTACGGTTATACCTCGCATTCACGTTTTAATACCCGCACCAAGCAGGTCTTCTATGACAAAGAAGGCAAGCCTCTGTACCAAATATCCGGCAAAAACGGCAACAACAAGAAAAGAGAATTTGAGGCGCCTGCAACTCCGGCTGATACTTTTGATTTGCAAACCGTTTTGGTAAAACTTGCCCGCCAATACAATACGGTAGGTTTTTGCGATTCCAAGATGGCTGTTTACGATGGCAAAAGGCGTTTTGATGTTGTGTTTAAGGATTTAGGTCAAGATGAGTTAGCCCCTGATGAGCATTCATTTTATCAAGGCCCCGCGGCAAAATGTTCCATGCACATCACCAAACTCTTAAATGAAGACGACGATTCCCTATGGGAATTTTCTGCCAACAAACCGGTATATTTTTGGATTGCCAAAGATGAAAAAAGCGGCTACCCGTTTATTGCCCGCATCAGTATCGAAGACACTCCGTTAGGTCGTCTTGATGCCTATACCGAACAAATAACCGTAGAGGAATAGAACATGCTCGAAAAATCTGAATTATTACTGCCGGCCGGCTCTCTGGTAAAGCTAAAAACCGCAATTTTATACGGTGCCGACGCGGTATATGCCGGAACGCCGGATATGTGTTTACGAGCCCAATCAAAATTTTCGCTTGCAGACCTAAAAGAAGGTATTGAGTTTGTACATGCTCACGGCAAAAAAATATATCTTACACTCAATTTGTTTATGCATAACCGCGATGTTGAAAAACTCCCCTCTTTCGTATCCACTCTCCGCGAGCTACACCCTGACGGTGTATTAATTGCCGACCCCGGAGTTTTTCAATATGTTAAAGAAAACGCACCCGAATTAAATTTATTTGTTTCCACCCAGGCTAATATTTGCTCTTGGGCTGCCGTAAAATTTTGGCAGTCGCAAGGTGCCAAACTCTGTGTTTTGGGCCGTGAGGTAACTTTTGCCGAAGCCAAAGAAATCAGAGAAAAATGCCCCGATATTCTGCTCGAAACATTTATGCACGGTGCGATGTGTATGTCTTATTCCGGACGCTGTCTGATATCCAATTACTTAGCCGACCGCTCTGCCAATCAGGGCAAATGTGCCCACTGTTGCCGTTGGCATTATAAACTTCATTTAAGGCTCAAAGACGGCAGTATAAAAGAAATCATCATCAACGAAGACAACAAAGACGCCTTTGAATTTTTGCTTGAAGAAGAATTCCGTCCCGGCGAATATTACGAAGTAGTAGAAGACGAACACGGCGGCTATCTGCTCAATTCCAAAGATATGTGCCTGATGCCTCGTCTACCCGATTTGCTCTCTGCCGGAATAGATTCTCTCAAAGTAGAAGGCCGCAACAAAACCGAATACTATGCCGGAACCGTTGCCAGAGCTTATCGCCAAGCCATTGACGACTGGTACAAAGACAGCAAAAATTGGGACTATAAAAAATATATGCCCGAATTTGATACTCTGCAAAATCGTGGTTACTGCTTAGGTTTTCACGATGGCAAATTAACCAATTTAAGCCAAAACTACGAATACACCCGCACTTTGGGCGACTGGCTCTTTGCCGGCTCAATTATTGAATGGCAAGGCAACGATGCTATATTCGAAATTCGTAATTATATTGACAGTGGCGAAGAAATAGAGTTTTTAATCCCCGGCAGTTTAGAAACCGTAAAACTGCGCTTACAAGAGTTTGCCGATGCCGTTACCGGAGAAATCACTCCCAAAGTATCGGCCGGACAAGGCAAAGCCATTCGCATTGCCGCCAATTCGTGGTCAAAACCGATTGAAGAGATAAAGAAACTTTTGCCGCAATACACCATTGCCCGCAAGTTTTCTGCTCTCAACGGTGACAACCGCGATATGCTTGACCACAAAAAAACCGAATTTGAAATTTTGTGCCGAGAAAAATAATTATTATGATTTTATTTAATTTTAACAAACGCAAAGGACATTAAATTATGACATATCTATTTACCAGTGAGGCTGTTTCCGAAGGCCATCCTGACAAAGTCTGCGATGCCATTTCGGACGCCATTGTTGATTTATATATGGCTGTTGACAACAAAGCCCGCACGGCGATTGAAACTTTAGCCACCACCAACCAAGTAATTATCTCCGGCGAAACATCTTCTACTGTTTCGGTTTCGCACGAACAGATAGAAAATGCGGTCAGACAAACCATCAAACACATTGGTTATGACCAAGCCGGATTCTCTTTTAACGATGTTAACATCACCAGTTTCTTGCACAAACAATCGGCCGACATTGCCCTTGGCGTTGACAAGATGGGAGCCGGCGACCAAGGCATTATGTTTGGCTATGCCAGAAAAGAACAAGATATTGACACCGACTATATGCCTCTTGCCATTTATCTTTCCAACCGGATATTGCATAATTTGAGCAAGGCTCGTCACTCAAGCGAAATCAAAGGAATTTTACCCGACGCCAAATCACAGGTAACTATAGAATATGATAAAAACGGCAAAGCCTTAAGAGCCACCAAGATTGTGGTTTCGACCCAACACGAAGCCTATATGAGCCAAGCCGATGTCAGAGAAGTTGTCGGCCACTATATCAGACAATCCTTACCGCAAGGCTGGGAAATCAGCGATGCAGATATTTTGATTAACCCGACCGGCCGCTTTGTTATTGGTGGTCCTGACGGTGATACCGGCCTGACTGGCAGAAAAATCATTGTCGATACTTACGGCGGTTACGCCCCGCACGGCGGCGGAGCTTTTTCAGGCAAAGACCCCACCAAAGTAGACCGTTCTGCCGCTTATATGCTGCGTCACATTGCTAAAAACATTGTTGCTGCAGGTTTGGCCAAAGAATGTGTAATTCAAACTTCTTATGCCATTGGTGTGGCCGAACCCCTGTCTCTTTACCTAGATACTAGAGGCACGGCCAAAGTTGATGAGAGCAAATTATTAAAAGTTGTAAAAGAAATGTTTGATTTGACACCTTCCGGTATCATCAACTATTTGCAACTGCAAAAACCGATATATTTTCCAACCTCATCTTACGGTCATTTTGGACGCACGCCCGATGACGAAGGTCACTTCAGCTGGGAAAGATTAAACAAAGTAGAGGAACTAAAAAAATGCTTTTAAGCGATAAACCCAAATTTTATGGTCGCCGCCAGGGACGCAAAATCCGCAAAGCCAAGAGTAGTCTTTTAGAGCAATTTTTGCCCAAAGTAGAGATATCGTCAGATACTAAAATATCGACTGATCTGTTTGGTGCCGAGGTTGCAGAAGTATACTTGGAAATAGGTTTTGGCAACGGCGAACATCTTGCCGGCCAATCCCTAAAGCACCATGAAATTGGGTTTATCGGCGCCGAAGTCTTCAAAAACGGCGTAGCAAATTTACTCACTCTGCTAACGGGTATAAAAGAAAAATCAGACATGCCCGCACATATATCATTGCTTCCGGAGCGGACAGATAATGTCCGTATCTGGAGCGATGATGTCAGACTTCTGTTTGCCAAGATTCCCGATGGATTTTTAAGCAAAGTATTTTTATTGTTTCCGGACCCATGGCCCAAAAAACGCCACGCGAGCAGACGATTTATTAATCCCGATAACTTAAAAGAGCTTGCTCGTATCTTAAAAAAAGGCGGGATTTTACGAGTTGCAACCGACCATCCGGTATACAAATCTTGGACTTTAAGACAACTCCGCGACAATAAAGATTTTCGCTGGACGGCCAAATGCGGCAATGATTGGAAGAATCCACCGGCAGACTGGGTCGAAACCAAATACCAACGCAAAGCTGTTGCCGAGGGACGCCGACCGATATTTCTTGACTTTGAACGCATTTAAATATTAAATCAAGTTACTATATACTTTTCAGACAAACTTCAATTTTTATACAGGAAACAGACATGACAAAAACAGGCAGGACCATCAATTTTACTTTAATAATGGTAGCCATCACGGCATCTTTGGGTGGCTTACTATCGGGCTTTGACATGGGAGTTATTTCCGGAGCCTTATTATACATCAACGAAACCTGGGAACTAAGCTCGGTAGAGCAAGGTTGGCTGGTATCATCGGCCATTGTCGGCTCAATTATCGGAGCTGCGGCCAACGGTTATCTGGCCGACATTTACGGACGCAAAAAAATAATCATTGCCACTGCATTGATTTTTATCGTCGGCTCAATCATGTGCGGATATGCCCACACGGCAGGTTGGTTAATGTTCTCACGCATTATTATCGGCATTGCGGTAGGTATGATAAGCTTTGTTGCCCCGATTTATCTATCCGAAATTGCCCCCGAAAAAATCCGCGGAACTCTTGTTTCCTTATACCAACTGGCATTAACCGCCGGTATTTTGTTGTCTTACTTAATCAACCGCATTTTTGCCAATGCCGAATATAACTGGCGCTGGATGTTGGCCTCCGGAGCTCTTCCGGCAATTATATTATTGGTAGGCATCTTATTCTTGCACGACACTCCGCGTTGGCTGATAAGCAAAGGCAAGCTTGACGAAGCCAAAGAGGTTTTCAAAAAAATATACAACACCGACAAAGTTGAGGCTCAGGTCAAAGAAATTCAAAAAACCATGGAAGGTTCAACCAAAAAAAGCAAAGTATCAATTCAAAAATGGATGTTGGTTCCGATTTTTGTCGGTGTCGGATTGATGTTTGTTCAAATCTGCACCGGTATTAATACCATAATTTATTTTGCCCCCACCATTTTTAAGCTCGCCGGATTTGCCGATAACATCGGAGCCATTTATGCCACCATCGGCATTGGGACAGTTAACTTTTTAATGACTTTTGTAGCCATTGCCTATACCGACAAGTTCGGTCGCAAACCCCTGCTTTACATTGGCTTAAGCGGCATGCTGATTAGTATGTTGACCTTGTCTTGGGGCTTTACCTTGGGCGAAGCCGGCAAATGGTTGGCCGTTGTAAGTTTGGTTGTATACATCGCCTCTTTTGCCATGAGCTTGGGTCCGATATGCTGGATTATGGTCTCCGAAATCATGCCGTTAAAGATTCGCGGCTTTGCCATGTCGGCGGCTACGGCCTCTAACTTTATATTCAACTCCATAATCGTATTCAGCTTTTTGCCTTTGTTGGATATAATCGGCAAAAACAATACCTTTTTGATTTTTGGATTGACGATAATTTTATCATTATTCTTTGTATATTTCTTTGTTCCCGAAACCAAAGGGATATCCTTGGAAAAGATAGAAGACAACTGGCGCAAGCATGTCTCGCCGCGTAAATTCTAAAGATTTTCAAGGTCTATACTGATGAAGATATTGGTAGGTATGAGCGGCGGCGTCGATTCTTCGGCGGCCGCCCTTATCTTAAAGCAAGCCGGACACGAGGTTATCGGAGCCACAATGACGGTATGGGATAACACCGAAAGTTTTCGCAATCTGACCGGCAAGGGGTGTTTTTCCCCACACGACGAAGATTTACGCCAAGCCGCTGCCGTCTGCGAAAGATTGGACATACCTCACTATGTCATTGACTGCACCAAAGAATTTCACCAAACGGTGTTAGAAAACTTTCGTAGCGAATATCATGCCGGACGCACGCCCAATCCTTGCGTCGTCTGCAATTCCAAAATCAAATTTGATATTCTGCCCAACAGTGCCGCTAGGCAAGGGGTCGAATTCGATAAATTTGCCACCGGCCACTATGCCAAACTGGAGCAAGACGAAAAAAGCGGTTTTTATCGTATCAGACGTGGCTTTGATGCCAAAAAGGATCAATCATATTTTCTATATCGCCTAAGCCAAGAACAATTAAGCCGTGTTTTGTTTCCCTTGGGTGATAAGAGCAAAGAGGAAATCAGACAACTTGCCAAACAAGCCGGTTTGGAAATTGCCGAAAAACCAGACAGTCAGGATTTTTATACCGGAGCGTTGAATGACATTTTGCAATTTGCCGATAAAGAAGGCAATTTTGTAAACCATGACGGTAAGATTTTAGGCCGACATAAAGGTTATTGGAATTTTACCATTGGTCAACGACGCGGCCTGGGCATTTCGGCCGATCGCCCGTTATATGTCATTGCCATAGAACCGGAAACCAACGAGGTTGTTTTAGGATATGCCGAAGAAGCTATGCAAAGCTCTTTGATTGCCGACGATTGGGTTTGGCAATGTGAGCCGCCGCAAGATAAATTGACGGTTCAAGCTCGTATTCGCTCATCGCAATCGCCCAATGAAGCTATTGTTTACCCAACCGCAAACGGCGGATATCGGGTTGATTTCATGACCCCGCAGTCGGCAATAACCGCCGGTCAATCGGTTGTTTTGTACGACGGAGATTTACTGCTTGGCGGCGGCATCATAGAAGGGCAAATTTAACTTTTTTCTTGCCAATAATTATAATCTGCTCTAACTTATCTCCTGCCGAAGCGAGAGGCTTTGGTGGTGTCTGAAAAACATCACATAGGTCATAGACTCCCATGGGGGAGTGCGTGAGATAAGCGTGCTTGCACGACGAATAAACGCGACTGTACCTATGCAGTTTTTCAGCTCCTCCGCCTTAGTTTTTTAAGGCGGTTTTTGTTTTAATCATAAACAAAATAAGGAGTTAAAACTGTGAATCTAAAACAAGAATTAAGAGAAAAATTGTCGGTTGAATTGCGAAGACTCAGACATGAAAGAGGTTTGAGTATTCAAGAAGTGGCACTAATGTCGCCGCTGTCAGTACAGATGATATATGATATGGAGCAAGGCAACCGCCGCCGCTATAATCTTTATCAAAGATTGCTTAAGTTTTATGGGAAGAGATTAGAGTTTACCATAAAAGATTTGGAATGATTAGATTATCGGGACAAGCCCAAGAATGACCGGTCTAGAATATACTAAGTATACTTTGTGCCGATTGCGAGGCTAACGACAGAGAATTTATGGCCAGTTGTTGACGGGTTTGCAAAGTAAGATATTGTGCCGAAGCTTCGTTCATATCGGCCAAGGTTAAATTATCGGCTCCGGTTTTCAACACATCGGTTAGAGCCTCGGTAAAGTTAATGCGAGTTTGGATTATGCTGTAATGATTGCCGAGTTCCTCTTGGAATGAACGAATGGAATTAACTGCCGCGGTTAATTCATTCATCGCCCTAGTAACATCATCTAAAGTTTCCCATTTATCACGGCTTAAACCGATATTTTTTGAAGACATATCTTTGCCTTCGACTTTATATTTGTTGGAACGATTTTCGTTTAAGGTAATTTCTTTCAAAGCTCCGTTAAGAAGGTTTATTCCTTGATACGACGCATCTTTAATTAAATTATCATATTCTTCTAATATCTTTTGATAGCTTGCGGAATATCCGCTCAAATCACCGTTGATACTCTCTGCCATTTCAGCAATTATCTCCGGCAAACTCCACGCCGCCGTACTTTCAACATTTAATGTGCTTTCTACATTGTCAAAAGTTATTTCATTGTTTTTATTCGTTGATGTATTTTCATCATGATAATCTGTCTTGAGTTTATACCACTTCACATTACCATCTTTAGCAAAAGCCAATCTGGCTCCAGCTGCAATATCCAAAACATTAGCCCTCGGAGCTCCTTTGTATCCGTTATAAATAGGTGCAAGTGCCGTATTCATATACACTTTAGCCGTCGATTGAATTGTAATTGTATTATGGCTGGTACTACCTGGATAATTATAAAACCCATGCCCATTACTTGAGTAAATTTGTAAATTACCGCCTATGCTGCAATTTGTTGAATTGTAAAGAGTAAAACCTCTACCATTAACTCCGAAAGCTTCTATATTTATATTACTATTTTCTAAGGCATTACAACTTGCTCCACCAATTAAAAGAAAACCATGTCCATATTTACCAAAAGCAACTAAATTATTATTACCTCTGACATTAATTATTGCTCCGTTATAGGCATATACGGCAGCCTTTCCAGCACCATTAATGTCTGAATACTTTACTTCAATATCCAAATTATTCAAATCAGCCTCGACTGTATTAACCCTTATTCCTCCGATCCAAGTATCCGTATTATTGTTCTGATAATTTATACTCAAATCAGAAACCAAACATCCGGTTCTATTTATATTTATCATACTTACATTTGCAGTTACCGAGTTGGCTGTAATTGAAGAAAATTTATCTATTACATTATCATAATTACCGAAATATCCAACCCCGACTAATTTTTGATTATCTTTAAGTGTTAACGCTGTTGCCGATGTAATTGTTCCCAAATCAATCGCACCATAGACACAGATGGTTTCTTTACCCGAGTTTATTGCATCACGCAATTCTTGTGCCGTGGATACCACAGCACCGTTTTCGCCAACCCGTTCAACAAACCATTCTTTTTCTGGCACAGGTAAAACAGATACACCACCAAATTGTGAGCTTGTTGCTTGCATGGTAATCGCCGAGGCTTGCTCCAAAAATTCCGCTCCCGAGGTTAGGCCTTAGGTGGCGGCTTCAATGGTTTGAATCCCTTGCTCCATTGCGTCAAGCAACGCGGTTAAATCTGCCGCCCGATTGGTCAGAGAACGTGCTTGGTAATAGCTGGACGCATTGTCTATCGCCGAGTTCACTTTCTTTCCCGTCGCCAATATCAGCTGGGTTTTATCCATTTGTTTGGAGATATTTCGCAAACTTAGCAAATTGCTCCGCATTGAGGCGTTTAAGGTGATGTTGATATTCATCTCTCACCTCCCACCCATCGGCGATAAATTATACCATTTCTGCTAAGGCGATTCGTATATGTTTTAGACGCAACAAAACTCTCTGCCAAACGGCAGAAAGCCAACAATTCCTCATTAAAGAGGCTATGTCTAAGTCCTTTACTCAACATTCTTGTTGCGTCCTTAAATCTTGGTTTTCTTAAGAAAAATCC
>CALYBC010000029.1 GCA_944393725.1 uncultured Alphaproteobacteria bacterium
ATTATTTCTCTGTTTTAAGAAATGTCATTCTCGGGCTTGTCCCGAGAATCTAATCAAATAATGTGCCACAGCGTATGAGACCCTCGGAACAAGTCCGAGGGTGACGATATAGAGTAGATCCTCGGAACAAGTCCGAGGGTGACGATATAGAGTAGATCCTCGGAATAAATCCGAGGATGACGGGGGTGTGGTGGTTGAGGATGACGGGGGTGTGTGGTGGCCGAGGGTGATAGTAAAAAGAAATGTCATTCTCGGGTGTGTTTTTTCTCTTTCGTCATTCTCGGGCTTGTACCGAGAATCTATAACAAAATCACTCCAAGTCCTTTATCGTAAATTCTAATCTCTTGCCATAAAATTTGAGCAATCGTTGATAAAGATTATAGCGGCGGCGGTTGCCTTGCTCCATATCATATATCATCTGTATTGACAGCGGCGACATTAGTGCTACTTCTTGAATGCTCAAACCTCTTTCTTGCCTGAGTTTTCGCAATTCAAGCGACAATTTTTCTCTTAATTCTTGTTTTAAATTCACAGTTTTAACTCCCCTTAAATTTTGTTTATGATTAAAACAAAACCGCCTTAAAAAAACTAAGGCGGAGGAGCTAACAAACTGTACACGAACAGTCGCGTTTATTCGTCGTGCAAGCACGCTTATCTCACGCACTCCCCCATGGGAGTCACTTCGTGTAGGATGTTTGTTAGACACCACCAAAGCCTCTCGCTTTGGCAGTTGTGAGCCTAAAGCAAATTATATTTTTTGGCAAGATAAAATTATGGGCAAAAATAAAAGTAACTTGGGGAATATTTAATATTTGTTTAGAAATATGTGCTAATTTGAGCTAAATTGAAAATAGTTTTTATTGGCTTTAATTCTGGATTAATAAAATGTTACTTGCATATTTAGATGGTTTATCGTGGGCTGATTTTGTAACCAGCTCTTATTGGCGCTCTTTTTGGGCTTTCTTTACGGCTCTTTTGGTCGTTTTGGCTTTGGGTAATAAAACCGTGGATTTACTCCATAAACATCAGCTCAAAGGTCAACCCATCAGAGAAGATGGTCCTCAGTCACATCTCTTGACCAAAAAAGGTACTCCGACCATGGGGGGTATTTTAATCCTCGGAGCGGCAATATTATCTATGTTGTTGTGGTGTAATCTTAGTAATGTCTTTGTGTGGGTCGGCATTGCCGTATTGCTTATTTACGGCGTAGTAGGGTTTATTGATGATTATATGAAGGTTACCAAGCAGACCTCCGCTGCCATGACCGCAAAAATGAAACTCATTTTACAATTTGCGACAGCGTTGGTTGCCGTTCTTATCATAACCAATTATACACCGCAAGAATATAAGTTTATCTTAAACTTCCCGTATACTCATGGATATTCTTGGAATTTGGGATGGTGGTATGTTCCTTTTGCCATGATTGTTATTGCCGGTGCTTCTAACGGAGTTAATTTGAGCGATGGACTTGATGGTTTGGCCTCGGGGTTGCTCTCTTGCGCGTTTGTAGTGTTTATGGCGGCAGCTTATATCTCCGGAACCTACTTGGCTTTGCAATACTTTGTACCTGTCATACCTCAAGCTGCCGATGTGGCAATCATGTGTGCCGCCGTTGTCGGGGCTTGCTTGGGATTCTTGTGGTTTAATGCTAAACCGGCACAAGTGTTTATGGGAGATACCGGCTCGCTGGCATTGGGTGCTTTTTTGGGTTTGGTGGCCGTTATGCTCAAACAAGAAATTTTGCTTGCTATTGCCGGCGGCGTCTTCGTGATGGAGTCCGTTTCGGTAATGATTCAGGTCGGTTGGTTTAAAATATCCGGCGGTAAAAGATTCTTCAAAATGGCTCCCATTCATCACCATTTTGAACAACTCGGTTGGGCCGAGACAAAGGTGGTGTTTCGGTTTTGGTTGATAGCCATTATTTTGGCAGTTGTTGCTTTGGCAGCATTTGTTAATAAATAAACGGAGGAGTTCCGATGTGGGTATCTTTTTCCAGAACCAGTAGGAATATTGTTGCTAATTGGTGGTGGACGGTTGATAAATGGCTGCTCGGTGCAGTAGTGTTTTTGCTCGGATGCGGTATGGTGTTGAGCTTTTCGGCTTCGCCGGCAGTTGCGCAAAGAATTAATGTGGGAACTTATCACTTTGTGTATCGGCATTTGTTTTATCTGGGAATTGCCGTTACGGTGATGTTGGCCTTTTCAATGCTGGGGTTAAAATATATCAGAAGATTTGCTCTTTTAGGGTATATTGTAGTGTTGTTCTTGCTAATGGCAACTTTACTTTTTGGAGTGGAAATAAAAGGGGCTAAAAGATGGCTTGATTTGGGCGTGCAAATTCAACCGTCCGAGTTTTTGAAGCCAACTTTTATCGTCTTTACCGCGTGGTTGTTTGAAATGCAACGCAGATACCGAAATTTTCATGGAGTGGTTATAAGCATTATCTTAACCGGATTGACTTGCTTTTTGCTATTAAGACAGCCTGATTACGGTATGACATTCGTTGTGGCGGTGATTTGGTTCGTGCAGTTATTTTTGGCCGGATTGCCGATAAAACGACTGGCAATCGTCGGTGCATTATTGGTAGCAGTGTTTGCAGTAGGGTATATGGCCTTGCCTCATGTTCAGGTCAGAGTTGAGCAAATGCTTGCCGGTGTGTTCGGAGGAGAACCCTCCTATCAGGTTAAGAGATCTTTGGAGGCATTTAAAAACGGTGGATGGTTTGGTGTAGGCGTCGGTGAAGGCGTGGTTAAATGGCACATTCCCGATGCACATACCGATTTTGTATTTCCAGTCGCTGCCGAAGAATACGGAATGTTTTTCTGTTTGGCTATCGTATTGGCTTATGCCATAATCGTGGTTCGCTCAATGTGGCTTTCGGTAAGAGATGATAATATGTTTATCGTTTTGTCGGTTTGCGGTTTGGCAGCGAGTTTTGGTTTGCAGGCTTTTGTTAATATGGCTTCTACCCTACAGTTGGGGCCAACCAAAGGTATGGCTCTGCCTTTGGTGTCTTACGGCGGTTCTTCGCTTTTGGGGGCAGCGCTCGGAATCGGTATGTTGCTGGCTTTGACCAGAAAAAATGTTCATGCGGAGGATAAAGATGACGAAGCATAATCATAAAAAACTTATCGTCTTGACAGCAGGGGGAACCGGCGGCCATGTATATCCGGCTGATGCTCTGGCGGAAGAACTGGAAAAACGCGGTTGTGAAGTTATGCTTTTTACCGACAGTCGCGGGTTTATGAACTATAAGGGAAAATTGGCACAAATCCCAAACCGAAAAATATGTTCGGGCAGTGTGGTCGGAAAATCCTTGATGACTAAGCTTATCAGTTTGTTTAAGGTCGGTTGGGGCGTATTACAAGCTCTTTATTATCTGGTTGTTAAAAGACCTGATTGCGTGGTCGGCTTTGGCGGATATGCCTCGTTTCCGACAGCTATTGCGGCAATAGTTTTAAGAATCCCCCTGATTATTCATGAGCAAAATGCCGTAATGAGCAGAACTAACAGAATTTTGGCTCCATTTGCCACCATTATTGCCGAAAGTTTTGCTCAAACTCAAAAAGTTCCGGCTTCGGCTAAAACAGTGTTAACCGGTATGCCCATAAGAGAGAATATTGCCATATTACATAACCAAGAAAAGATGTTCGCGGCAGATATTCTTAATTTGTTGGTGCTAGGGGGCTCGCAAGGGGCAAAAGTATTTGCCGATATCGTGCCCGATGCAATAAAACTATTGCCTGAATCGCAACAAGAAAAGATACATATTTGGCAACAATGCCGTAAAGGTGATGAAGAAAAAGTTTTGGCAAAATATGAACAAACAAAAGCGAAAGTGGTCGTAAAAGCGTTTTTTGAAAATATTGCCGAAGTTTATCAGAAAACAGATGTCATAATTTCAAGAGCAGGAGCTTCTTCGGTTTATGAAATTGCGGCGGTGGGTATTCCTGCGATGTTAGTTCCGTTGCCGATTGCTGCCGATAATCATCAGTTTTATAATGCAAAAAGTTTTGGTGATGCCGTTGTTTTGCTCAATCAAGATGAATTTACGGCAGAAAAAATATGCAAGTTAATGCAAGAATTTATTGCTTCACCCAGTAAGCTGCAGAAGATGTCAACAGAGTTGAAAAACAAAGCAATTGTTAATGCAGCAGAAAGATTGGCAAATACGGTAGAAAAAATTTGCGAAGGAAAATAAGATGTTTGGTTGGAAATCTAAAAAAAGCGAGTTGTTAAAATTTTTGCCGGAAGTAAAAGGAAAATACATTCCGGGCGAAATGTTGAGTAAGTATACATGGTTTGGGGTCGGAGGACCGGCCGAAGTGATGTTTTGCCCCGAAGATGTTGAGGATTTGAAGCATTTTATGAAAAATAAGCCTTATAATCTTCCGATTTTTGTTTTGGGCGGCGGTTCTAATCTTTTGGTGCGTGACGGAGGAATTCCCGGAATAGTCATAAGATTAAACACTAAATTTTATAAAAAAACCGAAATAGGTGAAAACCAGATTATTTGCGGGGCTGGTCTGAAAAATAGTGAACTTAAAAAAATCATGACCGATAATAATATCGGCGGATTGGAATTTTTGGTTTCTATCCCAGGTACTTTGGGCGGAGCAATAAAAACTAATGCCGGATGTTTTGGCAAAGAATTGAAAGATGTTTTGCTTAAAGCAAAAGTGGTTAACTCAGAGGGAGAAGAATTAGAAGTTTCGGCAGACGATTTTAATTTTGGATACCGTTGTAGCTTTTTTCCGGAAGAGTGGATTGTTACCGAAATGACCCTAAAAACTATTCCACAAAAGGCGGAAAAAACATTGGAAATTTTGGAAGAGCAAAAAGCTTATCGTCAGAAAACTCAGCCCGTAAATGCTAAAACCGCCGGTTCAACCTTTAAGAATCCTGATGGTTTGAAAGCTTGGGAATTAATTAAAAAAACCGGAAGCAATAAGTTTAAGGTTAACGGGGCGGAAGTGTCCGATGTGCATTGTAATTTCTTGATTAATACCGGAAAGGCCAAGGCTAAAGATATTGAAGAACTGGGAAATAAAATCGTTGAAAATGTTAAAAAGGAAACATCCATCGTTTTGGAATGGGAAGTTAAAAGGGTTGGTGTTGCAGAATAATGACAACAGAGGTTGCCGAAAATAACAGCGGAAAAATTATCCGCCCTAAAAAAGAATGGCCGGAAAGATTGCGTGCTACTTTGGCGGTGCTTTTCTTTATTGCTTTGGTGGCTTCTCTTATCGTTATTTTGAAAAATGATTTGGTTAATAAAAAAATTGAGGAAACCAAGTCGTTGGTTATTGATTATATCGGGGCACAGGGTTTTACGCTTGATGATGTGATTATCACCGGCAGAAATCGAACAACTTTAGATGAAATAAATAAAGTGGCAAACCTCAAACGCGGTGATAATATCCTAAAAATTAATGTGAATGAGCTTAAAAGAAACCTCGAAACTCTGCCATGGGTGAGAATGGTCAGAGTTAAAAGGTCTTTTTTACCTAATATCATTAGAATCGATATAGAAGAAAAGAATGTTTTGGCTATATGGCAGCTCAATGAAAGATTTTATCCAATAGATACCGACGGCTACATCATAGAGGCAGATTACAGAGCTTCGAAACCAATGTTGCTTATCGTGGGAGCGGGAGCGGCAGATAATATATTGTCTTTATTGGAAACAATTAAAGAGTTAAGTCCTGATTTTATTACTCGCATCAAGGTGGCAAATTATATATCTAAACGACGGTGGAATATTATATTGGATGATATTGCAAACGGTATTACCATTAAATTGCCGGAAGAAAATTTTGCGGCAGCATGGAAAAAATTGTTAAAACTTGATGCCGAAAAGGGAATTCTTAAGCGTAAATTAACCATCATAGATTTAAGATTAGAGGATAAAGTTACTGTAAAGCTCAAAAAAACCAGGGCAAAACAGAAAGTTCGTGAACATAAAATTTGAGGAAAACCACGGTGCAACACTCTTTTGGTAAAACATCTACGGTAGCAGCTTTGGATATTGGTTCGTCCAAAGTGTGTTGCGTCATTGCCAAAGTTACCAAAGATAAAAAAATCAGTGTGGCCGGTTATGGTTATAATGCTTCACGCGGAATTAAAAACGGGGTGGTAACCGATATTAGTCAGGCAACGATTGCAATCGGAAATGCCGTGCAAGATGCCGAACAGATGGCTAATGAGAGAATCGACAAGGTGATTGTCAGTGTGGGCAGCGAGAAAGTTAAGAGTTATCTTAAGACTGCATCTATTTCTCTTAACAAAAATCGTCCTATTTCCGATGCCGATTTGGAAAAAGTTTATCTGAAAGGTACGGCAAAAGTTAATGTCGGGGATTATAATTTAGTACACTGCATCCATAATAGTTATCGCTTAGACGGCGGAGAACTGCTTAAAGACCCCCATAACTTGTTTGCCGATGAGCTGTCTATTAATATTTTGCTCGGTTTGGTGCCGGAACATGTTTGTAAGAATCTTAATACCATAATTGAAAATGCTCATTTGGATATAGCGGGCAGAGTTTTTGATTCTTACGCTTCCGGTTTGGCTTGTTTGGTTGATGACGAAAAAGAAATGGGGGCTACTATCGTCGATATGGGCGGTGGTACAACATCGATTACTTCGTTTAAAAACGGACATCCGATTTATTTCGGTGCGGTGCCGGTCGGCGGCAATAATGTTACCAACGATATAGCTTACGGGCTTACTACCTCTTTTTCTTATGCCGAAAGACTAAAAACTTTGCATGGTTGTGCTTTTCTTACCGCTCAAGATGATATTGATACCATCAATGTCTATCCGGTAGGAGAAGAAGACGACAGCTGTATTAAGCAAGTGCCGAGAGCCGAGCTTATCAATATTATCACTCCGCGGATTGAAGAAACTTTTGAAATGGTTAATCGGAAGCTTAAAGAGGCCGGTTTTGAAAACGATTCTTCTCATCGCGTTGTTTTGACCGGTGGTGCTTCACAGCTACCGGGGGTGGTCGATGTGGCGGCCATGGTTTTGGATAAACAAGTGCGTTTGGGAAGGCCTCATCATATTCTTAATTTGCCGGATACTTTAACCGAACCGGCTTTTTCTACTTGTATCGGTATGATTTTGTTTGATGTTAATTATAGCGAAAGAAGACCGAAAAAAATTATTGCTAAATCTGTTTCTGCCGGTGATTCTTGGTCTGACAACATTTCTATGTGGCTTAAAACTCTTTGGGGCTAGTTTTTTTTATTTCTTAGTAACCAAAACTTAAGGTATTTCGTTTATACTTCTTCGTAAATAAGAAATTTTGCTTTTGGATTTGTAAGGAGTCTTTGTGTTATGAGTATAAAATTGGCAGTGCCCGAGAAAAATATGGTGCAGTTAAAACCCAGAATTTCGGTTATCGGTGTAGGTGGTGGCGGCGGTAATGCCGTAAACAATATGATTACCAAAAAACTGGAAGGTATTGATTTTATTGTGGCAAATACCGATGCTCAGGCTTTGGAAAATTCAAAAACGCAGAGGCGAATCCAACTGGGGTTGGAAACAACCAAAGGCTTGGGTGCCGGTGCCAGACCCGAAATTGGAAAACTGGCGGCCGAAGAGGCTCTCGAAGATATTAAAAGAGAGTTGGAAGGGGCTAATATGGTCTTTATTACTGCCGGTATGGGAGGCGGTACCGGATCAGGTGCGGCTCCGGTGGTGGCTAAGGTGGCTAAAGAACAAGGTATACTTACCGTGGGAGTGGTTACAAAACCATTCCAGTTTGAAGGTAAAAAACGTTCGGAAACTGCAGAAAAAGCCTTAGAAAATTTTACCAAAGAAGTAGACAGTATCATTGTTATTCCAAACCAAAATTTGTTTAGAATCGCCGATAAAAAAACAACCCTCGTCGATGCTTTTGTGATGGCGGATAATGTGCTTTATGACGGCGTGCGTTCAATTACCGATTTGATGATGATGCCGGGGCTTATTAACCTCGACTTTGCCGATGTTAAAGCTATTATGGAGGATAAAGGCAAGGCTATAATGGGAACCGGTGAGGCCGAAGGTGAAGACAGAGCTATTAAAGCTGCTGAGCAGGCTTTGGCTAATCCTTTGCTCGATGATTGCTCTATGAAGGGAGCAAAAGGCGTACTTATTAATATTACCGCAAGCGAAGATATAACTTTAATGGAAGTTGATGATGCCGTTAATAGAATTAAAGAAGAAGTTGATGAAGATGCAAATATTATCTTCGGCTCTAGTTTTGACAGCACTATGGACGGTAAAATAAGAGTTTCGATTGTGGCTACCGGAATCGATGATAATGTAAAAGTTTCTGCCGAACCGGTAAGAAAAGCAGAACCTCTGCGACCGCAGGTAATCGAAAAAGAAGAAATAAAGATTGAGGAAACTCCTTTAGATGTCGTTGATGAAGCAGATGAAGAAAGTGAAAATGATGAAGTAGTTGAGGTAGTTAGCGAAATTGCCGAAGCGGTTAAGGCTCCGCAACAAACCGAAGTTTTTGATGATTTTGACAATCTTGGCAAGTCCGAAATTATGGGCGATATGCCTAATGCTTCGGCTTTGTTTAAGGCAATTATTAATAAATCAAACGAGAATTCAGACGAAAATATTGTTCCAAGCAACGAGGAAAAACAACTGAGTGAAGCTCTGAAAAATCAGGAGGATTTCTTTGTTCCGAAAACGGCTTTGAGAATGCCTGAAGAAGAACCTGAGCTGTTTCCTAATCATAATCCGGCACCGGTTGTCCAAAAACGACAAGAGGAGGATGAAAAGCTCATTGTTAATGATGTAGAACCGCGTCGTCGTAGTTTTATCGAGATTATGACCGGTCGTTCAATCGCTAAGAAAAATCAGCAAAAACATGCGGCTCGTATACAAGAGCCGGTGGCTCCGAGCTTTGTTGATGAGGCGGAAGACGACAAAGTAAATTTGGAAATTCCGTCATTTTTGAGAAGAAAATAGTTTTTTATTCACGGGAAACGCGGGGGCATTGATGCTCCCCGTTTTTTTATTAAAATAAGTTAAATTGTAAATCGGAATTTAGGTAAGATATCGCTTCTTTTGCAATATTTACACTGATAGCTCGCTTTTTGGAAAGAGAGATATTATCTATTTCTTCTACCAGTTTGCGGGCGTAGGAAAATGAACGTTGCATATTCTTTAGTAAATATGTAAGCACATCTTGCGGCGGAGTTATTTGTCTGTCCATAAACAGCTTGACCAAAAGAGCTAACAAAAGCTCATCATCGGGCATTTTTATTTCTATTGCCGGAACTATGTTCATGCGGGAACGCAAATCGGCCAATGAGAAATTAAGCCTTGCCGGTGCAGATTGCGAGGTAAACAAAATATTGCCGCCCAAGTCGCGGTAGGTGTTGTATATGTGAAATAGGGCTTCTTGATTTGAGAGCTCATCTATATCTTCTATGACTATTTGCGGGCTTTTTTCAAACAGCTCATGACTCATTTCTATATTGAGCTGAGAGGCTTTTATAAACGGAATACGATAAGGATGATGAGTTAACACTGCAACATTCTGGGCAAAAACATTGGCTAAATGTGTTTTACCACAGCCTGACGGACCATATATGCAAATGGCAAAATACGGCCATGACGGCCAAAGATCTACCATCGATACCGCTTCTTTGTTACATTCGGCAATCATAAAATCTTCGCGCCCCAAACTCGGACGATGCGGAAAATTTAGTGCCAGTTGGCTTATGTCTTCTGTTTTACTCATTATGGCTTCTATTTAAGACATCAAAAACTTTTGCTGTCAAGTCTCCCAAGCTGTATGGCTTGGTGATAAATTCAAAATCATTGGTGTTGTCGACTTCTTGTCTGGCAATGTCTTCTGAATAGCCTGAAGCTAAAATAACCGATATTTGCGGTAGTTTTTCTTTTACCTTATTAGTGAGTTGGGCACCGCTCATGCCGGGGAGAACCATGTCGGTAAGAAGTAAATCAAAGTTATTGTCATTTTCCAATATTTCGAGAGCATTTTCGGCCGAGTTACTATCAACAACTTCATAGCCTTTTTTCTTTAAGGCTCTGACACCGAATGCTCTGACCGAATCTTCGTCTTCGACAAATAAAATGCGGGCCGGATGACCGGAAACTCCGGCGGCGGTGTGGCTGCGGTCGATGGTGTTGGATATGTTAAGACCCATTATTATTTTTTGATTAATATTGGAGGGAGCAGATATTCGCTCTTGAACCTTTAGTATTGTTTCTCCGGAGCTGTCTTTAATGATTGGCGAGGCTGAAATGTGGTTGCCATCCTCATCAGGACCGTGTTCAAATCGCGGAAGATATATGGAGAATATTGTTCCTTTGCCTACAGTGGAATCTACTTTGATAAATCCTTCGGTTTGTCTTACGATACCATAGACCATGGCAAGCCCCAGTCCGGTGCCGGAGCCGACAATGTTTTCTTTGGTGGTAAAGAACGGATCGAAAATACGGGACATATTTTCTTTGGGAATACCGCATCCGGTGTCAGTGACATCTATCACTACAAAGTCGCCCGGCATTATAGTATCGTCACCAAACATAAATTTCTCGGGCAAATAATATGTGTGTGTAGAAATGGTTAAGGTGCCTGTTCCTTCCATTGCATCTTTGGCATTTACGGCTAAATTTATTATTACCTGTGAAAACTGGTTGGGATCTACTTTGACATACCCTAAATCAGATTCATGCTTGAATACGAGCTTAATTTTTTCGCCTAAAATCCTTTTTAGCATTTGGCTTAAGTCGGCAAAGTTATCGGTGACATCAATAAGCTTGGGAATCAATGGTTGTTTGCGTGAAAAGGCTAGTAACTGTCTTACCAATGATGTGGCACGATTGGAGTTTTGTTTAATTTGTATTAAATCGGCAAAAGAAGGGTCGCCGACACCGTGGCGTTGCAGCAGCAAGTCGGTAAAGCCGATAATCGCCGTTAACAGATTGTTGAAGTCGTGCGCAACACCTCCGGCCAGTTGTCCGACGGCTTGCATCTTTTGAGCTTGCGAAAATTGCAGCTCCAGATTTTTTTGCTTGGTATTGTCAATTACATAGATAATGAAGTTGGCTCCGTCTTCTCTCGAATTTTTATTCAACTTGTTGATATATAAATTTAAATCTCGTTCAGGTGTCTTGAGCTCCAAATTGAGCGAATCCGCCGTAATCTTTTCTATCGCTTGACGCAGAAGTTGGATGTTTTCCGGTGAAAGAGCCTTATAGATGTTGCTAAAACTTTCTTTTACCCCGAAGAGTTCTTGCGCTTTAGGATTGGAATTTTTTATCTCGCCTTGGGAGTTGATGAAAATCATTCCGATTGGAGAATTGTTAAAAAGCCATTTAATTTCATCAAGAGATTGGTGAATTTGCTGTTGCAGCTCGCTTAAAGTCGGGAGATCGTGAATAACTACGCCGCGGAACATGGGTTGTTCTTTGTCACGATAAGAGCTCTGGAAAACATAGCAATCAATGTCGTCACCGTTAATGTTTTTGAAATGGGCCGGGCCAAACCAAAATTCTTTGTCAAGAGGTATCTTACAGTCATCACTCAAAAAATCGCTCAATAAAAGACCGTTAAATTCGTGAGGAGATTTGCCTAATATCTTGGAAAGATCATTGTTAACATAGGATATGATTCGTTCTTTGTCTATGTTGTATAGACCGACCGGCAAATCATCAAGAAAATCGTGTAGTTGATTGCATTCATTCTTAAAAATGCGATCCATGTTTTGGCGAGCGGTAATATCGTTGAGAGTCCAGTAAAAGTAGGTTTCTTTTTTGATCCTTTTTATTGAAAAAGCTCCGTCAAATATATTGGGTTTTTTGAGATAGATGGGACGGAGCGATATTTCATAATATTCAAGATCATTGAAAATTAAAGAGTGGCTGGGCTTGGTAATTAAGGAGAGGGTTACTTTTTCGGAACATAAGTTTTTGTGTGCGGTTTGCAGACGGTAAAAAGCTGCTTTATTAGCCGCTCCGTCGGCCAGATTGTCGGCCAAAAACGATAAAACATCTTTGCCTTTGAGAGTGTCTTTAGCAGGTGTGTTTTCAATTATACTTTCTCCAAGCGGGTTTTCTATGCGGCGGAGCTTAAAGTCATTTTTGATTATTTCGTTGGCAAAACCTCCGTAGCTTATGGCCGCTTCGCCGGCATTTAGTGTTTTTATCGCCGTCAACAGGCAATATATTGTTACAATACTGGTTGTTAGAGTGCTGTAGATTTGTTGCTCGGGGATAATAAAAAACCAGATAAGGCTTAGAGTCAGCAGTATCAGTGCAAAAGCAAGTTTTAGTAAGGCCTTTTGCAAGGCCCTATCGGGTCTATTGTTGGTTTTTGAGTTGCATAACATAGTTAATTACCTCAGCTACGGCTTTGAAATGTTCGGTCGGTATGGTTTGATCAAGTTCGGTCGATGCGAAAAGAGCTCTGGCTAAGGGCGGATTTTCAACAATCGGAACATCGTTTTCTTCGGCAAGAGCCTTAATTCTTAGGGCTACATTGTCAACACCTTTGGCGGTTACTTTTGGTGCCGGCATGGTCGCCATGTCATAGGATAAGGCTACTGCATAATGGGTCGGGTTGACAATAACAACATCGGATTTGGGAACATTTTCCATCATGCGTTGGCGAGCTCTCTCCATTCGAATTTGTCGTATCTTGGATTTGACCAAAGGATCACCTTCCATTTGTTTGTATTCTTCTTTGACTTCTTGTTTGGTCATCCTTAATTTTTGTAAATGGGAATACTTTTGCCAGGCGTAGTCACCGGCTGCAATAACCAATACGGCTATGGTAACCGTAAAAAGCAGCATGACTACAATGTGATGAATGAAATCTAAAATTCCGTAGTTGTCCATGGTCGGCAATAATTCGGCTTGCGGTATGTAGGGTTGTAAAACTTTATAGGCTAAAAAACTGACCACCGTTATTTTGATTATGCCTTTGATACTTTCAACAATCTTTTGCTTGTTGATGAATTTGGGAATGGCTGCAAAAATATTTAATTTATTCCAGTTCGGTTCCAGCTTCTTGGGGGCATATATAAAGCCGGTTTGGCTTAACGAGGCAAATATGCCCAATACCATAAAAATGGCAAACGGTATGGCCATAACCTTAAAAAATCCGAAAATAGCCTGTTCAAATAATACTACAAAATTGCCGCTGTCGACATGAGTACTGCCGGAACGGGAAATGAAAGAAGAGCCTATTTCTCCCACCCATTTGCACATTATGGGCATAAATAACCAAACTACAAAAAGGCAGCCGATAAGAATAATAAAACTTTTGGCATCTTGCGATATTGCAACATCGCCTTCTTCTTTGGCTTTGGAAATTTTGCGTTCCGACGGTTCTTCCGTTTTGGAGGCTTCATCTTCGTCTTCCGGTGCAGTCATTGTATAGCTCCTCAACCATGAAACAGATATAAACCATCGTCATAATAACGGAAAAATACCAATATTATGACCGGAATTGTAAGAAATAGCACACCAATACCAAGATATATTTGCAATGGTAATGATAAGAAGAAAATATTAAGCTGGGGCATTAAACGCGATACCAAGCCCATTCCGGAATAAAAGATTATGGTAAAGGCAATAAACGGAGAACCCAGCTTAAAGCCAAAGCTAAAAGACTTGTCTATGGTTTGGGTTATGTGTTGAGCCATATCGCCCCATGGTAATACTTTACCAGGGATAAATAGTTGGTAGCTGTCAACAATAGCCTGTATCATGAGGTGGTGGATATCGGTTATAAAGATAAAAGTAACTGCAATGATGCTTAAAAAGGTTTCGATAAGCATGGTCTGGGTTTGAAAAGCCGGGTCAAAAATTTGAGCATTGGAAAAACCAATGGCTTGTGATGCTATTGAACCGGCAAAATTGAGGGCAAAAAATAAAATTTGCATGACCATACCTAAAAAAATTCCGGTGGTGATTTCGGCTAATACATAACCAAAGAAGGTCGCAAAATCTTGTGGCTCGGTAGGGAGTTCGGCGTATAACAGCGGTTGTAGTATTAAAGTTACGGCTAAGGATAAAATCAGGCGAACTTGTGTGTTGATATAAGATGCCGAAAAGCCGGGCATTAACATAAATATTGCACCGACCCTCATAAAAATTAAAATATAACTGTAGAGGCTGATGTTGAAAAGTTCAACCATGTTTGAAACTAACCTCCGGCTATTCTGGCAAATAAGCTGTCAGATAAGGTTTGCATCTGACCAAACATAAACGGAAACAATAAGACCAAGGCCAAAAATACGCAGATTATCTTTGGTACAAAAGCCAAGGTCATTTCTTGAATTTGGGTTAGAGCCTGAAAAATACCTATTATCAAGCCTACAGCTAAGGCAATACCTATTATCGGGGTGACTACTTTTAGCAAGGTAAATATTCCGTCTCGGGTAATTTCAAATATTTCAGCTTCACTCATCAGTTATTACTCCAGAGGGGTTTGTTTTTCAAAATATTGGTAGTTTTCAATTCCGGTAAAGAAAACTCCGTCAAATCCGGATCTGATTATATCACGGAAATAGTGGGAGATAATCTCTTGCCATTTGGGGTGCCAATATTGGGTGATATAAGCATCCCGTGTGGAAAATGATTTTCTTTCTAACCATACGGGATCGCCTTGCTTCCAGTCGCGGTCCCAAAAATAGTCAGCCGGAGAGGCTTCGGAAACATTAAGGAGTGCAATTAACAACCTTTTAGAACCATTGTGTTTGAAACGAATACGTTCTATATCATCATAAGAAAATATGGTTTCTCCATTATAAAGAGCCGGCATTACTATGATATCATAGTTGGTTTTGGCCAATTCTTCAACAAGTGCATCTTTATTGGGGTATTGGGTCGTATCTGTTAAAAATAAGATGTTTTGTGCATCATCAACTTTATATATGTTTTTAGATGAATCGTTCAAGCTATTGTGGTCATCGGTATTGTTAAATGCTTGTTCAATATCGGTAAAGGCATAGCTGATTCTTTTGTCTATCATTGCGTTTATGTAGGCAGAAGCCAGAGCATCTTCATCGGCACATTGTTCAATGGTTATTTTTCCCAAACCGTATTTCGCGGTTATAATATTTTCTTTGTTGCTGCCGCAGTATAAATTATTTAGGACAATGGCATCTATGGAGTGAAGGTATTCGTATGCCGCAGTATGTTTGGGAGGATCTTTTTCAACAAAATCGTCGTTGAATAAGAATGACTTATCTTCGGCATTGTCATGGTGGCGTGCTTGATTGTATCCTTCGCGCTCGTATTCCCATAAACTCTTGGTCAGCAAGTCTTGGCCCTCGTGAGCAATAATTTGAAAATCAGGCTTTTGCTCTTTGGCATATCTTATGAGCATAAGTAAATTATCGCGCATTAGACTGCGATAATTGGGAATTGATTGCGGAACTTCTTGAAAGTCCAAAATCCGTTCGGAATCAGTGTAGGGATTGTAGTGGTGAAAACCATACAATCCCGCGGCCGCCTCATTGGCTGAGGCGGCTATAATAGATAAAGCAGTAAGTATTTGTAAGCTTGTCTTAGGTGATAACATCTGCTTTGTGCTTTCCTGTCCTTTCCGGTATTTCGGCTACTTCAAGTGCAATATCGGCCAATGGAGCTACCATATCAAGAGGTGTTTTTAAGACATCTTTGGCAGAAAATCTCTCTAGGTATACTCTGATTGTGGCTCCCGATGAACCGGTGCCTGATAAGCGGTATACAATGCGAGAACCATCGGTAAAGCGGATAATTAATCCGTTTTTAGTTGTTGAACCATCAACCGGGTCGTGGTAAACAAACGGGGCAGCTTTATCAACCATAAACTCACCAAAAGATTTACCGTTAAGGGTGGGGAGTTTGTTTTCTAAATCTGCCATCAATTTATCGGCAACGGCACTTTCTACACCTTCAAAGTCAAAACGAATGTAATAGCTGCGGCCATATTTTTGCCAGTGTTCGGTTGTGATTTCCTCAACCGTTTTGCCGGTGGCGGCTAAGATATTGAGCCAGAATAATACTGCCCAAATACCGTCTTTTTCACGGATGTGTGAAGAACCGGTACCGAAACTTTCTTCGCCGCAAAAAGTAATGCGTTTGGAATCCATTAAATTGACAAAGTATTTCCAACCGGTCGGAACCTCGTAATAGCCAATGTTATGAGCCTTAGCCACTCTTTCTACCGCGGTTGAGGTCGCGGCAGATTTTGCCACGCCGTAAATTCCGTTTTTGTAGTAGGGAATTAAATTAAAGTTATCGGTTAAAATGGCCAAACTGTCATTGGGAGTAACAAAAAAGCTTTTGCCCAAAATCATATTGCGGTCACCGTCACCGTCGTTGGCAGCTCCGAAGTCTGCGGCTTTGTCGGAGAACATAAAGTTAACTAGTTCTTTGGCGTAAACCATGTTGGGGTCGGGATGCAAACCTCCGAAATCCTCTTTGGGGATATAGTTTACTACAGAGCCTTTGGAGGCGCCTAAAATATGCTCAAAAATTTCAACGGCGTAGGGGCCGGTAACGGCGTTCATGGCATCAAAACGCATGGTGAAGCCTTTGGCAAACATTTGTTTGATGGCTGCAAAGTCAAATATTTTTTGCATCAACTCAACATAATCTTTTACCGGGTCAATAATTTCTATTTCCATGCCGCAATATGTAAAAGTTCTTAGTTGTGATAAGTCAACATCTTCGGCGTCACAAATTTTGTATTCTTTTATGCTTAGGGTTTCTTGATAAATTTTGTCACTTACCGAGCTGGGAATCTGACCTCCGGTTTCGTTGGAATATTTGATGCCAAAATCGCCGTTTTCACCGCCGGGATTGTGGGAGGCTGACAATATAAATCCACCGTTTAGTTTGTTCTTGAGGATTATATTGGAACCGGCAGGGGTAGAGATAAATCCGTTCTGTCCGATGACAAGCTTTTTAATGCCGTTGGCTGCCGACATCTTAATTATTTTTTGAATGGCTACGCTGTTGTAAAAACGGCCGTCTCCGCCTAATAAAAAGGTCTTGTCGGATAAGTCTCCGATTACATTAAAAATACTTTGCATAAAGTTTTCTACATAATTGGGTTGCATGGCAATCTTTGATTTGCGGCGCAGACCAGCAGTACCCATTTTTTGGTCGGTATACGGGGTAGTGGCAACAGTCTTAATCATAACACATCCTTAAATGATAAAATTAAAAACAAAATTCATTTCATAATTTATCATTTGTGAGCTTTAAAACAAGGATTATAACAAAGTTATCAGCATCTAGTGAAAAATAAACTCGGCTAAAGAGTTGAGCTCCATTTTGGCAGCTAAATGCGACATGCTCATCTTTCTTGATAGTTTGTCGTGGTTAAAGTCCAAAACGGTTAGACCTTCAAGAAAAAGCTCTTTGTAGATAACGCGGTCCTTTAAACCGGTTGTAAATCTAAAACCATAGAGTTTTCCTAAGTCTTCAAGTTTGGCAAAAACCGCGTCTTTGTTACGGGAGCGAATCGGGGATATTTTGTTGCCGCAAACTACCCAGTTTAGGTAGGGAAGTCCTTGAGCAGCCAAATGTTTTTTTGCTTCCCAAACAAATTCGGCATAATGTCCGGCTCTTAGTATTTCGCCGCTCGCGTAGTCAATATCTGCAATTACCGATAAATCAACCAAACTATCGCCTATCGGGGTGACTAAGGTATGCGGATATTTGTGTGCCAACTCGAAAAGGTAGTTTTTGGTGCCGGGAGTGTCAATTATGATAGCGTCAAATTGTTGTTTTAAATCTTCAATCAATTTGGTTATTTCAGGAATATTGGATTGGTTATCATCAGGCTCAAAAACATAGTGTACGGGAGTGGGTAAAACAATGTCGTTTTGTTCGGCATATTTGTGACGATTGGCAATATATTTGCTTAAAGAACCCTGTCTGCCGTCCAGATCGAGTACGGCAATTTTAAAATTTTCATACATCAGCCTTACGGCTAAGTGCATGGCAATAGTTGATTTGCCGGTGCCGCCTTTTTCATTGCCAATTACTATTATATGGGTGCTTGAATTAGTGCTCATTTATTAACCATCGCTATGTGTTGAGAATCGTTAACCTCAACCACAATACACGACTTGTTTGCTTTTTTCAAACTATAACAAGTTTTATCCGCTTCATTTTTTGCCAGGCCGACAAGTTGAGCTCTGTATACTATAGCAGAGCCTTTTGATGTCGGTTCAACATTAATTTCGGTTTTTTGAGCATAGGGCAGGTGAATTTCACTTTGGACATTTAAGGCATAATTGCGGGCTTTAATGTAATTGGAAAAGGCTCCGATTTGTATTCCCCATGTGCCGTTACTGCTATCAGAAGTTATATCTTCGGAAAATGACGGAAGTTCAAGCTTGGCATACATGCGATGTGTGGGTTGTTCTTTGAGACCTTTGTTCATCAGCTGAGCAACTTTGAGATCACGGCTTTTTATGCTGTTGTGCCCCATGGTTACTGCAATTACACGCCGTCCATCTCGTTCGGCCGATGTTACTATATTGTAACCGGCGGCAGATGTGTAACCGGTTTTCATGCCGTCAGCTCCTTTAAATTTTTTTAATAAATGGTTGTGAGTGTAATAGGTGCGGCCTTTGTATGTAAACTTTGGGGTCGAAAATAAATCATAATATTCCGGAAAATGATGGTAGACGGCACTACCTAAAATTGCCATATCGCGGGCGGTGGTTTTTTGTTGGCGGTTGGGAAGTCCGGAAGCATTTTTGAAAGTAGTGTTTTTCATACCTAAATCATGTGCGGTTTGGGTCATTAATTTGGCAAATTCGGCTTCACTGCCACTTAGGTTTTCGGCTAAAACCGTGGCACAGTCATTTGCAGACTTTATGATAAGGGCCATTATCGCATCTTTTACTTTAATGGTTTCTCCGGCTCTTACTCCGAGCTTGGAAGGTTCGCGATTGGCTGCAAAACGCGATACTTTTAATTCATCATCAAGCTCAATATCTCCTCGTTCCAGAGCATTAAATGTCAGATATAAAGTCATAAGCTTAGTCAATGAGGCCGGATAGCGGAGTTCATCGGCGTTGTATTGAGAAATTACTTCTCCTGAAAGAGCATCTATTACAATTGAAGAAGTTGTGCGTTTGGCACAAGCGTTTTCGGCAAATGCGAAAATTGCCCAAAAATATAACAAACCAAACAAAATGCGGCCTATTTTTTTCATTTCCAAAATCCTCGTTCTTCCCATTTTGCCCCATATTATAACCAAAAAGAAAACAAATTATTAATCTTTGAAAAAATATTTTGTAAATTTAGCTTGACTTTATGCCGCTTTATAATTAAAAAGTTCTGGTGACTGACAATGGCGGATGTAGCTCAGTTGGTTAGAGCGCTGGTTTGTGGTACCAGATGTCGTGAGTTCGAATCTCATCATCCGCCCCATTAGTTCAAAGCTCCCTTGATGTAAGGGAGCTTTTTTGTTGACTAAAGCATAATAAAAATCTTGGGCGGATACCGATTTGCTTGCAAAAGAGCAAATCGGGATGAGATATTCTGGCTCGTAAGCTTTTGTCTTGTGTTATGAGGCAAAAGCTAACTCGCTGCGGTCACCGCCCACGCAAAGCTTGGTTCGCGTCGCTAAAGCTAGCTCCCAAGCATGGCGGGGCGTAAGTTACGGCTGAAAAAACAAATAGTTTTTTACAGCCTAACCATCATCCGCCCCATTAGTTCAAAGCTCCCTTGATGTAAGGGAGCTTTTTTGTTGACTAAAGCATAGCAAAAAATTGCATATATTTTAAATATTTAACTTGTTTTTGTTTGATAAAAAAGATATCTCATATAATAGTAATGGATTTTTTATTAATTATTAAAATTATGTTATTATGGACTTAGACTTACTGAAAGAAAAACTGCTGTTAATCGGGCAGTTTGGCAAGTTGTCTACTTTTTCTTTTAGTCATAATATGGCGTATTATGAGTGCGATAAAAGAGGTAGAATAAGACTTGTTAGTTTGATGAATTTGATGCAGGATGCTGCGCAAACACATGTGGCAAAACAGGGTTTTAGTACTGTCAGTATGGCAAAAATTTCGCGGGCGTGGATGGCTAATAAATATGCTATCAGAATCAAAAAATATCCCAAAGCCGGTGAAAAAATTGAGGTTTCGACTTGGGTTTCTGAAATCAGTAAAATTACAGCCGTACGCGAATTCTTGATTTCCGATACTAAAGGAAATGTTTTGGTCGAGGCAATCAGTAAATGGGTGCTGGTTGATGTGGTGCGGAAAAAGGTGGTCGAATTACCTACCGTGTCGCTTAGAACCAAGACTTTGTTTAAGTCAAATTTTGCTCAGGCAGTCGTAAAACGCGAGGATTGTAAAAAGAAATTTACCGTCTACTATGACAATATTGATTTTAATCAACATGTAAATAATTCTTTTTATCCTTTGTGGGCCAGTGAAACTGTTAGTCGGGACTTTAGAACCACGCATTCGCCGGAGGAGATTATTATCTCATTTAAGCATGAGGCGCTGTATGGCGAGGAGATTGAGGTAAAAACTCAGATTGACGGTCAGGTAACTAATCATTCAATCATTTCCGGTGAAGGAAAGGAATGTGCGAGAGTTACTATCAAATGGCAAAGCAATGCATCAACCTGAAAAAAACATCCCTTTGTGTGGAACAAGAGGGATGTTTTTTAAATCGGCAGCTTTTTTATTTCGTCTAACAACTCTGTATCTGCGGCGGCAAATTGATATTTATCGAAATCTTGTGGTGATACCCATGCCGTGGCGTTATGTTCAGTATCTATAATGGGGGCATTGGAATCGGTCATTGTTGCTTTATATAAATTTACTTCAACTTCGCCAAAATCGTATTTATGAGTTACTTGACATATAAAATCGCCAATATTGGTGTCAATTTGCAGTTCTTCTCGCAATTCTCTTCTTAAGGCTTGGGGCAGAGTTTCGCCATCTTCTTTTTTGCCGCCGGGAAATTCCCAGACCAAGGGAGGCTTTTTGTGAGCAGGTCGTTGTGCTATGAAAATTTTATGATCTTTGATGAGCATAGCAGCGGCAACAATTATTTTTTTCATTTGGTGTCCTCAAAAAATAAATTTTTTTGGTATTATTATCCTTTTGCTTGAAGTGTCAATATTTTATATGTAAATTATGATATTGATAATGTGAAATGGGTGAATGGTTATGAGATTATTCGTTTTCTTGTTAATTTCTTTTTTCGGAACCGGTTTTGCTAATGCCGCCGTTACCGAAAGTGGTTCTGAGCTTTTGCCCGAAGGGGAAAAAGTTAAAAGCTTCTTAGAAATTGATATGGAAGAAAGAGAGTTGCAAAAAGAGCAAGAAAAAATTGCCGAAAGTGATGACGCAGAAACAAAAAAACAGGGAAATGTCAAAGAAGTAAAAACAGAAGATACGACAGATGCAGTTGACAATAGTGGTAATGGGGCAGAAGAACAAGAAGAAAAACTTTTGAGTGAAAAAGAAAAAAAGCTTATGTTATGGCGAGCTCAGATTGCCGAAGAAAGAGCAAACGAAACCAGTCGGTTTAAGAAAAAAGCCATTGAAAACACTATTAAGCGTGAAAAGAAATATGAAGAAATTATGAAGCGCAAAGAAGAAAAAGCTTCAAGATTTCAGAAGGCCGCAATGGAAAAAGCCGAAAAAGAAAAGCAGGAAGAAATAAAAAAGAAAATGCAGCCTTCTAAATCAAGATTTACTGAAATGGCTAAAAAAAGAGCCGAAGAAAGAGCAAAAAAACGCGAAGAAAAAGAAAAAAGGCTAAAACGAAATCAAGAAGATTGATAAAACTAAAACTACTCTGAATAAAATTGATGGTGATGTCAAAGCGGTATATATTGGGTAACTAATACAGAAATCTTCTTTAAGGTTGGGTTATGCACCGCCAGTACGCTCCCATCGCCTTAAGAAAAGTTTTCTTATTATTTGCATCATTCTCTACCGTTTTGAAAAAATAATGTCGAGATTTTTTTAGACACTATCAAAGCTTCTCGCTTCGGCAATTCAAAATCGCTATATCAATTTATGTCGCTTGGTAAATAGTTTTGTTTCCTTTATTGTCGTGCGTATAATCCGGTAATGGTGGCTTTGGCAATGGTATGAGCTTGCACTGCCTTTTCAACCTCAACAGGAGAGGCGTCTTTTGCGATGTCAAGTGATTTGGTGTCAAGAGCATATATGGTGAAATTGTAGTGGTGGATGCCGTGTCCAATCGGAGGACAAGGACCACCGTATTCATATTGTTGGAAATCATTCATGGCTTCGGTGGCATTTGCAATTTTACCGCCGCTTTCAATTGTGGTTATATTTGTCGGAATGTTGATAATTAACCAGTGATACCACCCATGTTCTCTGGGAGCGTCTGGATCATGGCAGATGAGAGCAAAACTTTCGGTACCTTGAGGAATATTATGCCATGACAGTTGCGGCGATATATTTGAGCCATCACAATTATGGGAGCTGTATTCTTGCTTTTTATCCAAAAAGGTGTTTGTTTCAAAATCCGAACTGGTGATGGTAAAATTATTGTCGGTGGCTGATAGTTGTTTTACCTTATCTTGCAAAAGCTTAACAGCTTTTTGGGGTGAGATAGCTCCTAAAACCGTTTTTTCCATCGGGCATAAGTCGTCTTGATTGCGGTTTAATATTTGCGGAACTAATTTGCCATAGGCGACTTGAATTTTGTGTTCTTTTAGTAAATCAAGTGCTTCTTGACTCATTAGCTCACCGTAAACTTTAGTCGTTTTGCCTTTAATGGCAATAAAGGCGGCGGCACGGCCGATAACTTTGTCAATCAAAATTCCGCCGTCTAATGCTTGCGGCTGATTGTCATATATTTCGAGCAACGGCATTATTCCTCGACCGGTATTTCTGACCAAAATTTGATTGTTTTTTACTACAAAAGCCGAGGCTTTGTTATTTTTAATTTCGGATATAGCAGTGCTATAGGCTGTGGTATCTTCTGAATGCGGTGCAGCTATTAAAGGCAGGGTTGCTATCATGGCAAATAGGCAAAAGCAAAGGGTTTTGAGCCAAAATTTAGTTGAAGGTTTAAGCATGGTCATAGCTCCGTTAAGTTGAACTCTAATGCTATCATAATTATGCCAACATTGATTATAGTCAATGTTTTATTTGCTATCGTGTCGGAATCCGAACCACAAATCGTGGTTCTCGTCCGATGTGTCTCAGCCAATAAAAAAGCACCCGCTTGGGGTGCGAAAGGTCGCTACATGGATTGTGCACACGCTAACGCATAGTGCACCCTTAAAGGGCTGGCGCTCATCCGCCACTCCACTATCGCGGCGTGTCGGAATCCGAACCACAAATCGTGGTTCTCGTCCGATATAGCTCAGCCAATAAAAAAGCACCCGCTTGGGGTGCGAAAAGTCGCTACATGGATTGTGCACACGCTAACGCATAGTGCACCCTTACGGGCTGTCGCTCATCCGCCACTCCACTATCGCGGTGTGTCGGAATCCGAACCACAAATCGTGGTTCTCGTCCGATATAGCTCAGCCAATAAAAAAAGCACCCGTTTGGGGTGCTTTTTTATTGGCTGCGCTACATGGATTCGAACCACGATTAACGGAGTCAGAGTCCGCTGTCCTACCATTAGACGATAGCGCAATGGTAAATTTACTGCTCTTGTATATATCACTTATTTTAAAATTGCAATCTTATTTTCAAAAAAAATTTTAATTTAAAATGAACTTTTTTTGTTTTATCATCGTTTACACAGATATGAAAGGAGGCAATATGCAAAATATTTCTGATATCATCAAAGAAGCTAAGCCTTTGTATTTGGCCAGAAAAAGACGGAATAATGTCTTGAAATCTTTGGCTGGTGTGGCCGCTTGTGCTGTCTTTTTATTTTTGGCTGTACCGCAAAAACAGCCAACTTATGACGGCTCTTATTTCTGGAATCTCGGTTATACCGAGCCTTATTCTACTTCTTATGTCGAAAATTTGGGACTGCCGGTCGATGATTATGGTTTACTTTTGGTGAGTTAGATACAAATGAAAGAAATTATTCAACAAAACAAAGGACTGGTTCGCTCCATAATTCGCAGAATTACCGGTTCGTATAATGAAGATTTGGAACAAGAAGTATATATCAAAACTTGGACTAATCTTCCTAAATATAAAGAACAAGGAACTTTTGCCGCTTGGATTGCCAAAATTACGGCGAATGTTTGTAATGATTATTTTAAGTCATCGGTATTCAAGCAACAGAATCGCGAAGTCGGAGACGAGGTATTAACAACCAAGGTCGTGCAGGCAACTCAGGAAAGAGTCTTGGATGCTAAAGCCAGACAAAAAATTATTTTGAAGGCAGTGGATGATTTGCCGGCTAAAATGCGGAAAGTAATCGTGCTTTTTGAGTTTGAAGAACTCTCTATTGAACAAATCGCCAAAAAACTCGGTGAACCGCAAGGGACTATCAAATCAAGACTACATAATGCCAGAAAAATTCTGGCCGAAAAACTTAACTTTTTGAAAGGAGAAGATAAATGAATAAATTATTTTTACCAATCATGTGTTCCGCATTGTTAATTTCCGGTGCGGCCATGGCTCAGGACAAACCTCTACCTCCACCGGAAGATGCTCCCGGACCTAAAATGGAAATGGAGATGGGTAAAAAATTGGCCGAAAAACTTAATCTTACCGAAGAACAACAGCAACAGGCCGAAAAAATCAGAGAAGAGGGTCGCAAAAAAATGGAGCCTCTGATGGAACAAAGAAAAGATTTGCGTGAGAAAATGGAAAAATTACGCAAGGAAAATATGGAAGAGTTTGAAAAAATCTTAACTCCGGAACAAAAAGAAACTTTTGATAAAATGAAAAAGGAGCACAAAAAACCAAAACATATGAAAAAGGATAAAAAATTTAAAGATAAAATGAGAAAGCATCATGATGAAAGACTTAAAAAACATCATGAAAAAAGACCTCCTCATCACGAAGATGATGACTGGATGCCGGAACCTCCTCCTGCTCCCGAGGATGAGCCGTTGGATGACTAAGATATAGACCTGCTATTTAATTTGAGCCGCTAGTATATAGCGGCTCTTTTGCGTGGCTAAAAGGGCTGATATGTAATAATAAACTTATCCACAATTTTTAATTTATTTTTTTGTGATGTATTGACTAAACCGTCGGGCTGATGTACAAATACAGGTATGATGCATTAGTGTATCAGAGGCGACCTAAAGATAGTTAGGTCGCTTTTTTGTTTTTAAACCATCAACGCCTTAGGCTTTTTGAGCCCAAGGCGTTTTTCTTTAGAAAGATAACAGTAAATGGACATGTTTAATAAATATAAATCACCGCTTGGTTATCAGAATGGTGAAAATCAGGTTGATACCTACGGTGTTAACCATAGTAATTTTTCTGTACGAGATGAGTTGGCTTATCAAATGTTAAGGCAACAGAAAGAAGGACAAATGATTAACAACTATAACCAACAAGGTATAACCAAAGACTATCCGCAATATAGCACCAACTTTTGGGGAAGTTCGCC
>CALYBC010000030.1 GCA_944393725.1 uncultured Alphaproteobacteria bacterium
TCTGTCGGAAATGAGCTTGTTTTCCTTTACGTTTATCGGACGAAGATTTCAATGGACGTTTATTCGTACCTGTGATAGCGCGAGCGTGACGACCGTTATCAAACAAAGCATCAACAGATTCTTGCAACATTCTCTTTTCATTACGGATAATGATATCCGGAGCGTGCAATTCCATCAATCTCTTCAAACGATTGTTACGGTTAATAACACGACGATACAAATCGTTCAAATCAGAGGTTGCAAAACGACCGCCATCCAAAGGAACAAGAGGACGCAACTCTGGTGGAATAACCGGCAATACGGTCAAAATCATCCATTCCGGTTTGGTGTTTGAATCGATGAAAGCTTCAATAAGTTTCAAGCGTTTTACGAGCTTTTTGCGTTTAGCCTCAGATGCGTTATCTTTGAGCTCGGCACGAATAGCATCTCTTTCAGCTTCCAAATCAATAGAAGCCAAAATTTCTTTCAAAGCTTCGGCACCGATACCGGCACGGAAAGAATCTTCACCATATTCATCGATAGCTTCTTGATATTGTTCTTCTGTCAAAAGCTCGTTAACGGACAACGGAGTCAACCCCGGTTCAATAACGATATAGCTTTCAAAATAAAGAACGCGTTCCAAAGCCTTCATCGGAATATCTGTCAAGACAGAGATGCGGCTCGGCAAAGATTTCAAGAACCAAATATGGGCAACCGGCGCAGCCAGTTCAATATGTCCCATACGTTCGCGACGAACTTTGGAAAGTGTAACTTCAACGCCGCACTTTTCGCAAACGATACCGCGATATTTCATTCTCTTATACTTACCGCACAAGCATTCATAATCTTTGACCGGACCAAAAATACGAGCACAGAACAAACCGTCTCTTTCCGGTTTGAAAGTACGATAGTTAATGGTTTCGGGTTTCTTTACTTCACCATACGACCAAGAACGAATTTGTTCGGGAGAAGCAATAGAAATTCTGATTTGATCAAAAGCTTCAGCAGATACCTGTTGACCAAAATATTTTGCAACATCATTCATATTATAAAAACTCCTTATCCCTTAAATTTCTTCGTTCAACAATTCGACATTCAAGCACAAAGACTTAATTTCCTTAGTCAATACGTTAAATGACTCCGGAATACCGGATTCGAATGAATCCTCGCCTCTGACGATAGCCTCATAAACCTTGGTACGACCGTTAACATCATCAGACTTAACAGTAAGCATTTCTTGCAAGGTATAAGCGGCACCGTAAGCTTGCAAAGCCCACACTTCCATTTCACCGAAACGTTGTCCGCCGAATTGAGCCTTACCACCCAAAGGCTGTTGAGTAACCAAGCTGTAAGGACCAACCGAACGAGCGTGCATTTTTTCATCGACGATATGGTGCAGTTTAATCATATAAATGATACCAACCGTAACTTTACGGTCAAATTTTTCACCGGTACGACCATCATAAAGATCGATTTGACCAGATGTCGGTAAGCCGGCCATTGACAACATATTGTTGATGTCATCACCTGTAGCACCGTCAAATACCGGAGTAGCCATCGGGATACCGTTCTTCAAATTCGGAATCATCAAGTCCAAGTCTTCCGAGGTCATATGTTCGATTTCGCGTTTATATTGCTTTTCGCCATATACTTCTTTCAATTTAGCTCGCAAGTCTTTTTCCGATTTCTGACCGGCTTTGACTTGTTCCCACAATTCATTAACCTGACGACCGAGTTCTTTAGCGGCCCAACCCAAGTGAGTTTCCAAAATTTGTCCCACGTTCATACGAGAAGGTACGCCCAAGGGGTTCAACACGATATCGACCGGAGTACCGTCTTCCATATAAGGCATATCTTGCAGCGGCAATACGCGCGAAATAGTACCTTTGTTACCATGACGACCGGCGATTTTATCTCCTGATTGAATTTTTCTCTTGGTCGCAATGAAAACTTTAACCATTTTCAAAACGCCAGGCAACAAATCGTCACCGCGTTGAACTTTCTCAACTTTGTCATCAAAATGTTTCTGAACTTTTTCAACTCTGGCATCAAAAGCAGCCAACAATTCTTCAACATTGGCCATAACGGCTTCGTCTTTAACCACGATTTTACGCCATTGCGAAGACGGAATGTTATCCAAATCTTTTTCGCTGATGGTTGCATTTTTGGCAACAGTGCCTTTCGGTGCATCAACTACCTTCTGTCCCACCAACATAGATTTCAAACGAGCTTCGACATTGCGGCGAATGATGGCAATTTCATCATCGCGGTCTTTAGCCAATTGTGAAATTTCTTGCTGTTCGATAGACAAAGCTCTTTCGTCTTTTTCAACACCTCTGCGAGAGAAGACATGAACATCGACGACAATACCTTCAATACCAGGTTGAACTCTCAAAGAAGTATCACGAACATCAGAAGCCTTTTCGCCAAAGATTGCTCGCAAAAGTTTTTCTTCCGGAGTAACCGGAGATTCGCCCTTCGGAGTTACTTTACCGACCAAGATATCGCCGGCCTTAACTTCGGCGCCGATATAAACAATACCGGCCTCGTCAAGATTACGCAAAGCATCTTCACCGACATTAGGAATATCGCGAGTAATTTCTTCTTGTCCGAGCTTGGTATCACGAGCCATAACCTCAAATTCTTCAATATGTAAAGAGGTAAATACATCATCGCGTGAAATTCTCTCTGACAACAAGATGGCATCTTCGTAGTTCAAACCGTTCCAGGGCATAAAAGCGACCAAAACATTTTTACCCAATGCCAACTCACCCATATCGGTACATTGACCATCAGCCATGATATCGCCGGCCTTAACCTCATCGCCGACCTTAACCAACGGAATTTGATTAATGCAGGTATTTTGGTTAGAACGACGGAATTTCTGCAAACGATAGATTTCAACACCGGCGTTGGCTGCGTGTTCATCTTTAGAACGAACCACAATACGGTTAGCATCAACCGCATCAACAATACCGTCAGCCTTACAAACCACGGTCGCGCCGGAATCTTTAGCCACGGTCGCTTCAACACCGGTACCTACCAGTGGGGCTTCCGAACGCAACAAAGGCACGCCTTGGCGTTGCATGTTAGAACCCATCAACGCACGGTTAGCATCGTCGTTTTCCAAGAACGGAATCAAAGCGGTAGCAACCGAGACCAATTGTTTTGGCGAAACATCGATAAAGTTAATTTCTTCCGGTTTGGCATACTCAAACTCACCGGCTTTACGGCAAGCTACCAATTCATCAACAAAGTGGCCATCATCTTTAACCTTGGCATTTGCCTCGGCGATAATAAACTTACCTTCTTCATTAGCTGATAAATATACCACCTCGGAAGTAACCACACCATTAACCACCTTACGATACGGACATTCAATAAAGCCATATTTATTAATTCTGGCATAGGTAGCCAAAGAGTTAATCAAACCGATGTTCGGACCTTCTGGGGTTTCAATCGGGCAGATACGGCCGTAGTGTGTCGGGTGCACATCTCGCACCTCAAATCCGGCGCGGTCACGGCTCAAACCGCCGGGTCCCAAAGCAGACAGACGGCGTTTATGAGTAATTTCCGACAACGGGTTATTTTGGTCCATAAATTGTGACAATTGCGAAGAACCGAAGAACTCTCTGATTACCGAAGCGATTGGCTTAGCATTAACCAAATCTTGCGGTTTAACATTATTCAAATTCTCAGAAGACATTCTTTCGCGAATAGCTCTTTCCATACGCAAAAGGCCCATACGATATTGATTTTCCATCAATTCGCCGACCGAACGCACACGACGGTTGCCTAAGTGGTCAATATCATCGACCTCACCTTTACCGTCACGCAATTCGACCAAGCGTTTGACAATACGCAAAATATCATCTTTACGCAAAGTACCCAAAGTATCTGGGGCTTCTTCAAACGGAATATCCAAGGCAATATTCATTTTAACACGGCCGACCGAAGACAAATCATAACGGTCTTTATCAAAGAACAATCCTTTGAACAAAGCATCGGCAGCCTCATATGTCGGAGGATCACCCGGACGCATAACGCGGTAAATGTCCAACAAAGCTTCTTCACGGCAAGAATTTTTATCTATTGCCAAAGTATTGCGGATATACGGACCGACATTAATACCGTCGATGAACAAAGTTTTGATTACATTGATTTTGTTTGCGGCTAATTTTTCGAGCAATTCCTCGGTAATTTCATCACCGGCTTCGGCCAAAACTTCACCGGTTTTAGCAACTACAACATTAGTTGCCAAGAATTTACCCAAAACCTTTTCACGAGCCAACTTATAATATTCCAAACCCTCGTCAGCCAATTTTTGAGCCGAACGAGAAGTTAATTTTTTGCCGGCTTCCCAAACGGTTTTACCGGTTTCGGCATTAACCAAATCAAAATCAAACTTAACACCCTTCATTCTGGAAGGTTCGAACTTAACTTTCCAGTCTTTTTTAATGGCTTCAAATGTATCAACATCATAGAAATAGTTAAGGATTTCTTCTTTATCCATACCCTTAACATCAGCTCTGTCAATGTGTTTACCTTCTTTTTTGAGCTGAGCGATTTTCTCTTCGGTTTCTTTAGAATACAAAGAATACAGAACCGAAGTTACCGGCAATTTTCTTCTGCGGTCAATACGGGCATAAACCAAATCTTTGGCATCAAATTCAAAATCGAGCCAAGAACCGCGATAAGGAATAATGCGGGCGGCAAACAAATATTTACCGGAAGCAACGGTCTTGCCTTTATCATGATCAAAGAACACACCCGGAGAACGGTGCATTTGTGAAACGACGACACGCTCGGTACCGTTAAAGATAAAAGTACCTTTTTCGGTCATCAACGGGATATCCCCCATATAAACATCTTGCTCTTTGATGTCGTGGATAGACTTAGCACCGGTAGCTTCGTCGGTATCCCAAACGACCAAACGCAAAGTAGCTTTGACCGGAGCGGCGAAAGTCATATCTCTTTTAATACATTCGTCGACATCATATTTCGGTGCTTCGAGTTCATATTTAACAAATTCGAGTTCACCGTTACCGGAAAAGTCTCTGATTGGGAAAATAGATTTAAAAACTTCTTCCAAACCGAACTCACATTTTTCGGCACCATCAGCCTGAATAAAATTATTGTAAGATCCGGTCTGCACTTCGATTAAACTCGGCATATCGGCGACGGCGTCGATTCGACCGAAGTTTCTTCTTACACGTCTTTTGCTCGTATAAGATTCTTTCATGTTAATATAATCCTTCTACACAAATAAAATCCTGCGACAATACTGTTGACACAAAGAGTGCCCCGCCCCGTTCGCAAGAGGTTAAAACATCAATAAAAAACTAAAGTAAAAAAAGCGATTCCTTTATAAGGCCAATCACCCCGAAAGCGTTGCGCTTTCTCGAAAGGCCGCAGACAAATAATAATGCATTATTACAGTTTAAACACGCGAACTATTTACCACAAAAAAAATATATTTCAAGCACTTTTCCGATTCTCTGTCGCAAAAAAATTTAACAAAACCGTAACCATGAAACCGGACTGAAGTTATTGTCTTTTTTCTTTTTATGTGATACAATCTTACATAGTATTTTGGATTATTAATTTTTTAACCAATTAGGGCTATATTGAACGACATGATTTATAAAAGGCCTTAATTTTCCTACAAGCGGAGATACTCTTATGGTTATAAATACGAAATATAAAATCAATACAAAAGCCCTTATATTTGGGATTGTGCTAGGAATTACGAGCGGTATGCTATTGTCGAGCATTGCCAATGCAGCCACGGTTCCATTGACCCCCACTCCGAAATGTGGAGATTTGAAATATAATCTACCCAAAACTGATTCATGGAAATGTTATGACAAATATTTTACCTGTCCGCTAGACCCGAATTACATCAAATGCGACCGCATGGCCAAAGTCGGCGATATTAAATACACCAAGTCCGCCACTGCTAACAAAGGCTGGTTGTTATGTAACGGAGCAACATATGATGCAACTAAATACACTCAGCTTGCTTCTCTTATAGGTACTAAATTTGCTGACAATGACGATGATGATGATAACGATGGTCAGTATTTACTCCCCAACTACATCGGTGTGTTTTTAAGAGGAGCTGGTAGTAATCCTGCAATTAATAAAGCTAAACTACAGAAACAGACAATAACAGCACATGATCATCAGGTTGAATATAACACCACTAAATGCGAAAGCGGTGCGAATACGGTATCTTTATATAGTGGAAAAGGAAAGTCTTTTAATGTACTTCAATATACTAATGCCGATGGAAATGGGTACACAATAAATTCAGTATTTAAATTTGGTAATTATCTTGCTGCTACTTATTTATGTCCCTACCGAGTAGTGCTATATCCATACATTTATGCCGGTGAGCCGGCCAAAGAATAGGAAGGAGAAAAGAAATGAGAAAAATATATCTGTCACTTTTAGGTTTAACTATTCTTCTTCCTATACATGCATCAGCGGTTACATGCGGTTCTAAACCTTTGTGTAAAGATTATGGTTACATTCACAATGGCTGCCCTGGAAACTTCGTTGCTTGTCCATTTGATGCCAACTTCAAAACCTGTGATGAAGAAGCCTATAAAGACGATTTCAAATTTGCCTTAGCTTCCGGCAACGCGGTTAACAGAGATGATTGGGAAAAAGCTAATACTTCAGGCTCTGTTTATGATAAGGCATTTATTGTTGGCCGAGGGGGAACATCGGATAAAGGAGTTAACGGTAAAACTTATTGCATGCCCAAAGCGGTACTCCCAACTGGTCAAACATCACTTTTTCCTGCAGCTCCCGGAACACCAGCCCAAGAGAGTGTTTCAAAACATCAACATTCAAGTTCTTATACCGTAACATCTTCGACCGTGGGGATTGTTGGTATAAAGCAAGCTTTAATGGAAGATGGTTGGAATATACCATCACAATGTAACGTAACAACAGCATCCATAAGCTCTGAAAACATTGGTTTTGAAACTGTCCCCTCTCACTATGTAGTCGATGGCTATTTCTACGCCTATACTCCTGGGAAACGGAATGAAGAACAGGCAGCATTACCTACGAGCAAACCAAATTGTGACAACTTAGGTTACAAAGATAGTGTCTCAGACTGCCCCGGAGATTATGTCGTATGTCCGTTTGATGATGCAAAAGTAATGTGTGATATGGAAGCTAAGGCCGGAGAAATTAAATTTTCTCTTCAAACCGCTGATCATGACGGCTGGTTACTCTGTGATGGAAGAACATTATCAGGTATAAAGGTGAATGGCGTATCAGCGGCAAATTCTGAACTTGCAACGATATTAAGTAGTGATGGGAAATGGAATTGGTTTAATGGAAAATTACCTTCTTATAACAAAGAAGATTTTTATGGCGATGGTAGCAAAGGAACTTTTCTTCGTTTGGGTACTCCATACAATTCAGCAGGGTTGAGTTCTGTCGGTGATCATAACCACACTATTAGTTGCTCTAGTTGCTCTTCATTTAACTCAACAACGACAGGATTTACGTCTGTACAACAACCTGGAGATAAAGGATTTTGGGGAAAGATATGTAAGGATAAGAAACTTATTTTAACCACAACGACAAAACGGATAACAAAGGCTTCAACTTCTTGTATATCAGGTGATAATGAATGTAGTATAGGAGATGAAGTTGCTCCTTTCCACTACTATGCTAACATATTTATCTACACTGGTAAGCTGTAGTTGCTAGACAATCAAAACCCTCGAGAGTGTTCCTTTCGAGGGTTTTGATTGTAAGATGGTTGCAATTTTTTACCTTTGCTACAATATCGCTTAAAAACAAATATAACAACAAAAAAGAAAACAAGCCCAGATTATATGTTGATTTATTAAAAAATCTCCCTGAGAAACTTCTCTCAGGGAGATTTAAGTTAGCTAAACAACTACAACTTACCAGTGTAGATAAATATGTTAGCTGCATAGTTTGGCGGACGAGTCACACCAGTAGTTTTATTAGTATTATACAACCAACTTCCAGTGTTATACAGTTTTAAAGTTGTACTACTAGGTTGATTATACAATCCATCTGTAGTGCTGTTACCCTCCCAATGTGTTTTTTGCGTAGACGAACTAAATTTATCATATGTATAAGTAACTGTATGGCTATGAGAAACAATATCATCAGATTGTCTCGTTGCATATGATGTTGCTGAGGCAACATTGCTGTTGGAAGGGTCTATCCCTTTCATTCTTAAAAATACTCCTTTATAATTGGGTAATTTATTTTCAAAACCAGTACTACTCAATATTCTAGATAATTCAGAATCTGCGTATTTTCCATCATCCATTGTAGATATATTATCACCATCACAGAGTAACCAACCATCGTGGTCGGCAGTTTGAAGAGAAAATTTGATCTCTCCGGCTTGAGCTTGCATATCGCACATTACTTTTGCATTATCAAACGGGCATACGACATAATCTCCGGGGCAATCGGCTTTCTCATCTGTGTAGCCAAAAAATGCACAATCCTGCAAAGTTTGCGACAATGCCAATTGGTCTTCTTCCCATTCCTTAGGAGTGTAGTTGTAAAAGTATCCATCAACAGCATAATTAGCAGGTCTCACCTCTTTGCCGTCATAAGAACCAAGGGTGGTTGACGCTGTTAAAGTATCATAAGTTTCACTACTGTAACTAGAAGAATAGCTTTTAAAAGTACTAGTTGAAGCTTTTTCTCTGTTTGAGGTAAATAGGTCAAGAAAATTAAAAGACCCTGACGTATCAATAGTATGAGAATGTTTACCAACCCTATATGAAGAACGAGTATTTAGAGCAGATGTACAAAGAGTGCTTGCAGATATGGGATTGGCACCAACAATAAAGGCTCCACTATAGTTAGGTGAGTGTTTAGTACTGTTTGCTTTATCCCAAACTTCAGCTCTTCCGTCTACATTACCGGAAGCTAAGGCAAATTTAAAATCATTTTGATATGCTTCCTCATCACAAGTTTTAAAATTGGTATCAAAAGGGCAAGAAACAAAGTTGCCGGGGCAACCATTGTGAATGTAGCCATAATCGGTACATTTTGGAGCTTCACGGCAATCCATAGAGTCGCTTGCATATATTTGACAGGGAAGAAGGGAGGCTAAGCCTAAAAGTGGTAAATATATTTTTTTCATCTCTTTTCTCCTTCTTATTCTTTGGCCGGTTCGCCGGCATAAATGTACGTATATAAACCGATGCGAGTAGGACATGTTTCTCCTGATCCAGAGCTGATTGTAGGGTCTGAATTTGTTAATTTTATGATACTAACGCTACCTCCTAATGCACCATCGTTTACAACAAAAGTTTCGTAAGTATATGTTGGAATTTTATGTGAATGAGCTCCGACAGAACTTGCTTGCATAGGAGTAAATGCATCATTACTGTCGGCACTATTGGTACTGGAAGTTCCTTTACCGCTTAAAAACACGCCGATGTAGTTAGGGAGTTTAGGCCTGTATGTGTAGTTAGAAGCACTTGGTGAAGATGTAAGCTTACACGAAAATTCTACATATTTTTTTAGTATATTATTCCATACAAAATTTGTATCTGTAAATCCGGCACTAATGAGGATTTTGGCTAGTTGCGATCCAGTAATTATACTACCCCTTGTGCAGGTATATCCACCATATTTTCCATTTTCGATTTGGTCTAAATATCTACCATCGCACAGCAGCCAACCTTTGTCGGGGGTGGCGGATTTGGAATACTTAATATCGCCGACTGTGGCCATGCGGTCGCATTTGATTTTGTTGGGGTCTAGCGGACAGGTAAAATATTTGTCATAACACTTCCATGAATCAGTTTTGGACAGATTATATTTCAAATCAGCACAGCTCGGTTTGTTTGAGGCCGATCTGGGATCAGAACTTTGAGTACTCGTTGTTTGAGTTTGAGGTTGCGATGTTGTTCCGGTACCGGTATTAGTACCAGAATTAGGATTGACTTGAGATATCGTACCTGTTCCAGTTCCTGTTCCAGTTTCAAACTCTGTATCAGGAAACCATTTATTCTCATCGTCTCCCCATTCAGAATCACCTAAAGTGGCTCCGGGTTTATTTTGGTCGATTGGTAAATTAAAGGCTGCTTTGGTAATACTCGGAAATAGCATACCACTTGCTACACCTGCCGCTATACCAATCCCAAATATAAGGGCTTTTGTATTGATTCTATACAAATTATTACTTTTTTAACCAATCACATAATACAGTTTTAGCATAGGGAGCAAATTTATTGTCCTCAATAATTTTCCCTTAATTAATGGAATTTGGTACTGCAGAACCTTCCCCAACCGTCGGCCGCGGCTGAAGCCTGCGAGGGCGTGAGTTTCAACACTTGTACAAAAGCAAAGCCCGTCGACAATATCTTTCCCGAATAAACTTGGGAAAGTAAGATTCTATAAGAAAGGACTTGTACCAATGAACAATCTTAAATATATTGGCATTGATGTTGCAAAAAATCATTTAGACATCTACTTATTTCCGCAAAATAAATCTAAAAGATTCAAAAATAATGAATTAGATATTCTGTCTCTGATGGAATATATAGGCTCTCCTCAAGAAATTGAGCGAATTATCCTAGAACCCACCGGAGGGTATGAAGAACTGGTTTTAGAAACTCTGGCCTCAAACGGATACAATATTTGCCAAGTTAATGCCTCTCAAGTCAGAGCTTTTGCCAAAGCTAACGGCATTTTAGCTAAAACCGACAAAATCGATGCCAAGGTTTTAGCCGATTATGGTAGCAAATTACCATCTCGAGTATATATGGTTTTATCCCCGGAATTAAAAATTTTGCGCAAATACATCAATCGCCGCCGACAACTTCTTCGCATGATCGTAGAAGAAAAAAATCGCTTGATAAAAGAAAAAGACGACGAATTAATATTATTTATGAAAGAGATTTTGACCTCTTTAATCAATCAAAAAAAACTATTAGAAACTAAAATTATTGCTAATATCAGCAACAACATAAAACTCTCCAAAATCAAAAAAATCCTACAATCAATCAAAGGCGTAGGCGATATTACCGCAGCCATTTTAATTGCCGATTTGCCGGAACTCGGAAAATTAAACAATAATCAGATTGCAAAACTTGTAGGTGTTGCACCTCTAAATAAAGAAAGCGGCATGATGCGGGGCAAAAGCAAAATTGCCGGCGGACGCAAACATATCCGTGATACATTATACCTTGCCGCCTTACCTGCCATCAGATTTGAACCCAATTTGCGTGATTTTTACTCCAGACTAAAACTCAACGGCAAACCCGGAAAACTCGCCATAATTGCCGTAGTTCATAAAATGCTCACCATTCTTAATGCCAGATTGCGTGATTTTTATTTACCGAACCGAAAATCTCAATTTTTTTTACAATCATAAATCACAACCAATCTCTACACAATTTTTAAATAATTACACAACAAAAACCCCTCATCACAACAATGATGAGGGGTATTTCACAAAGAATCTAAAGATTATTCAGCGTCTTTTTTCTCAGCTTTTTTAGATTTCTTCTCAGCCTTCTTTTCAGTTTTCTTTTCTTCTTTAGCAACTTCTGCGTTAGCTTCTTTCTCAGCAGCTTCCAAAGCGGCCTTTTCAGCAGCAACTCTAGCCAAATCTTTCAAACCTTTGGCATTAACATCGCGATCAACCAATTCAACGATAGCCATCTCTGCGCAATCGCCATAACGGTAACCGGCACGCAATACTCTGGTATAACCACCGTTACGATTTTTGTATCTTTCGGCCAAAGTAGAGAACAACTTAGCAACTACTTCGTTGTCACGCAAGAAAGCCAATGCCTGACGACGATTGTTCAACTGACCTTTTTTACCCAAAGTAATCATGTTATCAACAAAAGTTCTCAATTCTTTAGCTCTGGGCAAAGTAACTTTGATTTGTTCATGGGTCAAAACAGCTGCAGTCAAGTTAGAATACAAAGCTCTGCGAGCGTTGGTGTCCATGTTAAGTTTTCTGTGTTTCATTCCATGTCTCATGGCATTTTCCTTTCAATTTTTCTATGGCCTGACGGGCAGACCGGATAAAACTCTACAAGCGGATACTACCTTCATATATACCCGCACTCCTCAAGAAAGCCCTTTCCGACTCTCACAAGTTGTGGGCAAGATAAACAATATTTTCTTTAAATGCAAGCATTTTTTACAAAAAAGGTACCATCCGTTGGCAGATGATACCCATTCTTGATTTTAGAGCTCCTAGACCAATATAGTGTTCAGCAAATCGGCGCAATATGCTCGCAACTCCGGATCTTCCATCAAAGATAATTTCAGATTCGATTTAGCTAATTCTTTATTGGTGCCGCAATCAAATCTGGTAGCCTCGCACAAAACCCCTGTCAGTTTCATTCCCCTTTCGGCAGCCAACCCCATGGCATCAGCTAAATTAATTTCACCGTTATTACCTTTTTTAACCTCGGGCAATATGTCCATAATTTCGTTTGGCAAAATATATGGTCCCATGCTGGCATAATTAGAGGGAACATCTTCTAATGCCGGCTTTTCAACTTTTCCTTTGGCATGGACAATACGCCCCTCTCTTACTGCTCCGGACAGCACCCCGTAACGCACCAACTGCTCGCGAGGCAATTCTATAATATTTTCAACCATACCGCCTTCTTTTTCATAAACTTCCAAAAGTTGCGACAAAATACCGGCACCGTGGAAATTAATATAAACATCATCGGGCCACATAACCACAAAATCTCTATCCCCGACGATATCTTTTGCCATCAAGATTGCGTGACCGTTACCCAAAGGCTCTTTTTGCTCAGCAAATGAAAACTTCATCCCCTGAGGAATTACCGCCAACAATTCTTGCAAAATTTCGATCTTATTTTTTTCTTTCAAGTGTTGCTCCAACCATGGATATGGCGCAAAATACTTTTCAAACAAATACTTACATGATTGGTCGCTGTAAATAAAAACAATTTCTTTGATACCTATTTCCGCACAAGCATTAACCGCATATTGAATAATGGGTTTGTTGTGCAAAGTTAAGAAGCCTTTATGCAAAACTTTGGTCGCAGGCAAATTTCTGGTCGACAAACCGGCAACCGGTAAAATACATACTTCAGGTCTTTTCATTATAAATAAACTCCGAATAATAAGGTTAATTTTATGCCCTTATATATAACACAAAAAACCTATTCCTCAAGCTATTTTAATCGACTATTCCGACCTTTTTTTATAATATTTTCTTTTCTCTCACTTGTTGTTTGCGGAACATTGGCCTTTTCTCTTGAAAAATCAAGTACCTTGACTTCTTCGTTGCTTATTTGTTCCTTAACTTCTTTTATATCTTCCAAATCTCTGGTAACGGTGTAAGTCTGACCGGTTTTTTTGACACTTATGCTACCGGTATTTTCCTTTAGTATTCTCTCGTCTTCTTTTTTCTGCACTTCTTCATAATATTTTTGCTCGGCAGCCTTTATTTTAGGCTCAACATACTCATCCAGCTTATTAATTTTATCATTAATCTCCTTAATTCCGTTTTGTAGCTGATTAAACACCTCACCAAGAACCTCATTGCGTTTTTGCAATTCACTGCTGGACGCCGTATTTTTATCAAAATTTTGATTATCTTGCGTATCCGTATTTAATTTTTCTAACTCTTTAACCTTGTTATCAATATCTTGTTTAAGCATGACAAACTGAGTATCATCATCGATTTTATAATCGCTCAAAGACTTTCTCAATCTTTCTTTATACGCATCAAGTTTGGCATTATACCCAAACAAGACCTGTTTTAAAGCATTATGCACTTCAACGACTTTGGCATATTCTTTATCATTTTGCTTCAATAAATCCGACTTATAAATTTCGTCCCGGCGTCCCGCATAAATTTCAATTTGTTTTATCGCTTTCTGATTGGCAGCCTTTAATTTTTCCACAGTGGCTTCATCAAATTTTTCATTTTCGACACTATCAACCACATTAACCAACTCCGCCAAAGTATTAGCTATATCTTGCACCAATACATTATACTTATTAACATTTTCGGGATTAATTGCCTTACTCATTTTATCTTGTATATCTTTTTCCAGTTTTTCTCTGGTACTCAGCACTAAATCATCGGCGGTCTTTTGTTGCTCGTTAACCAATCCTTTCCAATAATTTATTTCGGCCTCGACGGCAGCCTCTTGAGCCTCTTTCATCTGTTCTTCTCTGGCCTGATACAATTTAAGCAACCCATCGATATTAATCTCGACATCAGGTTTCTCCATACTGTTTTTTAAGTATATTGTAAATTCAGGCAGATACTTTGGTTCATTATATTTAACATTAAAAACCGTATCCATAGTCCAATCGCCGAGATTTCCCTCTGCAGAAACATTTACATTGGCATTGCTGCTTTGCATTATGGTATTGGCCAAGCTAAATTTACCGCCGTCTAATATCATCCTTGACGATATTTTATCAAACAATGTATTTCCCGATGCGACATTAGATTTTATCACCTCGGCTAAACCTTCGGTTTTGTTTCGAGTTGTCAAATCAGTATATATTGCCGCAAGATTAATTCCGGCAACATCAGCAACCGATGCATTAAATTCAACTTTTCCTTTAAGATTATTCACAAAACTTTCTTCACTATCTGCTTTGGAACTCAAATCAAAACGAGTATTAAACTTACCGCTTTTTATTCCAAAAATTTTTCCGCCCAAATTAAAGTTTTCGACTTTTGCGTCTGCAATATTGGCACTGAGAGTTACCGTGGGATCTTTTGCCGTATACAAAGTCATTTCCCCGTTTACCGGAGTTTCATTATATAAAGCTGTAAACCCGTCTATCTTAATTATATTTTCGGTTGTTTCAAAATTAGTTTTCACAGTCTTAAAAATATAATCCTTATATGATAATTCACCTATATCCAAAGAAGTCTTTAAATTAATTTTATTATACGGCGAATAATCGATTTTGTCTTTACTCCAAAATGGTTTGGGTAAAAATGATATATCCATGCTTTGTTGCGGCCCGCTCAGCAAAGAAGTCTTTGATTTCGGAATAAATTTATCAAGCTCAAGTTTGTTAACATTTAAGTTACCGATAAATCCCAAACGTTCACCCATTTTTTCATAATTAAGACTGCCGGCAACGGTTGTATATCCGACATTTGCCTCCAAATTATCAATTGTGGCGACATCAGAATTACCGACTATGTTAAATTTGGCATTAAACGGTCCCAAAGCCCTAACCGAGGGTTCATAATCCGCACCTAATTCCGCAACCATTGTAGCAAAATCAGGGTGCTTAATCTCAACATAGGCATTATAATCGGTATTCGGCTCTCCTTTAGATATTGCTCCCTTGTAACTCACCTCTAAGCGCCCCAAATTAAGTGCCGCATTTAGCATCATATTGTCAAAACCGCCGTTAACACCTCCAGCCAAAGACATGGTGCCAAATTTTTTATAATCTAACTTTGGCACATCAAAGCCAAATTTATCAACAAAAGTTGCCACATTTTTACTCGAAATCAAATACTGCAAATCTTTAACCTCGGGACTTGTTCCAAAACCGGAAACATCCCCGCTTAATTCAACCGCAGTATCGGCCACCTGACCGATATTAAGCTTCTCTACCGTCATTACGCCATTGAGCAAATTTCCCTTAAACTCCACTTTTTCAAACGGGGTCGATTCGTATATAATCAGATTTGACTTTATATCCAATATCAAATCAAAATCATTTAATGCCGCCAGCTTAACAAAACGATAATTCATTCTTTCACTAAAACTTTTATTTTTTTCTTCCTCCGGCAAAGGATTAATATAATTATCCAGATTTAAGCTATCGGCATTAATTACCACCATTGCATCATTTCTGTCGCCTAAGATTATTCCGGCCTCACCTGACAAAACGCTTTTATCCAGCGTTAAATTATAAGGCGATATTTGTATTTTATCAAAATTTCCTGCAATTTTTGCCTTAGCATCCAATTTTTTATAAACCGAACTTATTGAAGTCTTGGGAGCAATACCGAGCCAATTTAGTGTTTGCATCAAATCCTCCGAAACCGCTTCGGTATCAAACTGATAATAAATCTCCCCTTCTGCCGGATACACAACGCCTTTTGCTTTGAAATCGGTGTTTCCCGGCAAAGTCACGACCAAATTACTAATTGTCATGGTATCATTATAAAGATTAACATCCGTCTCTAAATTTTTCATTCCCTGCCCCTGATACATAGCACGCAACGCTTTAACGCTGAGTGTTATGTCTGCAGGATATTTTGGCACAAAGGCCTCTTCCTTATATTTTTCCTTAAAACTATCCCACATTTTTGCCAACGGAGCAATATCCAAGTCAGTAAAGTTAAATTCCCCATTAATTTCTTTGGAATTGTTTCTAAGCGATGTAACATCGATTACTCCGGCACCCTGAGTATCACCGTATTTAATCACCATATTAGAAATTTTGGTACTTTTAGGGTTTATCGCCACATCAAACCCCAGAGCCAAAGGTATTTCATTATAATCTGTCGGAATTTTTGCATCCGCCATATTTGCATTAATAAAGTCACTTATTTTTTTTGATTCGATAATGGCATTTCCGCTCAAAGACTTATTAGCGGTTTGGAAAGAACCGTCAAATCGCACATAACTTTCCGACACTGGGTGAGTTACGACCATATTTAAGGTTGTAGGCATGGTTTCAGACAATTTTCCTATTGTAAGAGCAAAGCCTTCGGGTGAATTTCCTTTCAAATAATTTCCCTCTATTCTAAACGGCCCAAAAATACTTTGAGCAAATACTTCACCATTAAGATTAGTTAACTGCAGACTCATCTCAGATTCTGGAGCCTCAAAATTTACCGTAGCATTTTTCAAGCTGACACTGTTTAATACGGTATCGGCTTCCTCCATCATCTGTCGTTGGTCTTGAGTTAGATCATCTTGCCAGCTAAAGCCGTTTTCACCCCATAATATATTAATGTTAACTCCGTCAAGCGTCATTTTTTTTACATGGAATTCACCTTTTAACAGAGGCAACAAAGATAATTCAGCCACAATATTATTGACCTCCATTAAAGGAGTTTCATTTTTTTCTTGAGAATTATATATTTTTGCATTACTGGCATTAAGATATGGCGACGGCAAAATTTCAAAGCTTAAACGCCCTTCAAAGTCAACGGATTTTCCGGTTAAATTGTACACTTGTTCGGCAATTTTATCCTTATGCTGATTCCAATCGATATTGGTAACATAAAGGACAAATCCACCGGCTGCAAGCATCAAAAAAACAAGTAAACCCAAAATAAACTTTTTCACTTTGCCATCCTTCCCTAACTGGTTATGAGAATGTCGATAAATATACTTTGCAATCTTCGAAATCTGCGTATATTATACACCATAAAATTAAAAAAACATTTAATTTGTATGGTTATGGACATGAAAGACGACACAACACTATTCGAAATGGCGCAAGCAGCTGCCGCTAACGCCTATGTTCCTTACTCAAAATTTAGGGTCGGGGCGGCCATAAAAAGTACTGCCGGCAAATTTTATTCCGGTTGCAATGTTGAAAACATTTCTTATCCTGTCGGCACCTGTGCCGAGGCCGGAGCAATTGCGGCAATGATATGCGGCGGCGACCCCAAAATAGCAGAAATTCTTATATATGCCGACAGCAAAGAATTAATAACTCCTTGCGGAGCCTGCCGACAAAGAATTGCCGAATTTGGCGATAATGACACCTTAATTCATCTGGCAGACAAACACGGTATTCAAAAAACCTACAAGATTGCCGAATTGTTGCCCTCTGGTTTTGCGGAGTTTTAGACATGAAAGAGCTTTGTTATTCTTATAGCGAACAAATCAAAAGTAAGCTTGGCGATTTTGCTCCCGAAATTGCTGTCATTTTGGGTTCCGGTCTTGGTGATATTGCAAACAACATTCAAAACCCGACAGTTATAAGTTATGCCGACATCAATAATTTTCCCCAAAGCACAGTCAGCGGACATCAAGGACGCTTTATCGCAGGAATTTTGCAAGGCAAAAAAGTCTTGTGCATGCAAGGCCGCGTCCACCTATATGAGGGACACACACCGCAAATTATAAGCCAAATAATCAAAACATTTAAACTATTGGGAATTAAAAAATTAATCGTTACCAATGCTGCCGGCTCTCTCAACCCTAAAATTGCCGCCGGTTCGTTGATGTTAATAACCGATCACATAAATTTTAGCTTCAACAATCCTTTGATTGGAGCCAACGATGACAATTTAGGCCCCAGATTTCCTGACCTGAGCAATGCTTATGATAAAAAACTGCGGCAACTTGCCGTTACGACCGCCAAAGAAGCCGGAATAGAGCTAAAACAAGGAGTTTATCTTATGGTTTCCGGACCAAATTTTGAAACCGCCGCCGAAGTCAGAGCTTTTGGAATTTTAGGCACTGATGCGGTTGGAATGTCTACCGTACCGGAGGTTATAACCGCCGCTTATTGCGGAATTAAAGTACTGGGCTTTTCGGTAATAACCAATCTGGGAACCGGTCTGCAAGAACAATCACAATCTCACGGCGAGACTTTGGCCATGGCCGAAAAAGCCTCGCAAAATCTCGGACAACTCATTAACCTTATAATCGAAAGGCTATAACAATGGATGATGTAACAGCTGCCCAATTAATTATTTCATGTCTTGATTTAACCACTCTCAACCCCGATGACACCGAAGAACGAGTGCTGGATTTGTGCAAAAGGGCATCAACTCCTTACGGCAAAACCGCAGCAGTTTGCATTTGGTCACGTTTTTTACCCTTCACCAAGGACAACTTACCTTCCGAGATAAAAAGAGCTACCGTCATAAATTTTCCCAAAGGTTTAGCTGATATCTTGCTTATGGAACAAGAAATAGCCAAGGCAATACAGCTTGGAGCCGATGAATTAGATGTCGTGTTGCCGTACCGCACCTTGTTGAGCGGTGATAATGAATTCTGCCTAAAATACTTGCAAGCGGCACGAAAAGCTTCACAAAATCATACTCTCAAAATCATTATTGAAAGCGGAGAACTAAAAACCGTCGACAACATTAGAAAAGCTTCTGAATTATGTATAGAAATCGAAGCCGATTTTATCAAAACCTCAACCGGCAAGACCGAAATATCAGCCACTCCGGAAGCCGCCAACATAATTTTAGAAACCATCAAAAAAAGCGGCAAGGATATTGGCTTTAAGGCCTCGGGCGGTATAAAAAACACCACCGATGCCAAAAAATATTTGAGCCTGGCTCAGTCAATAATGGGAAGCACTTGGGTCAGCCCCAAACATTTCCGCATCGGAGCAAGCTCGGTCCTAACCGACCTAATTAATACCATAGAAAAAGGATATTAAGATGTTACCTCAAGAAATAATCCGCAAAAAACGCGACGGTAAAGCTTTAAGTCCCGAAGAAATTAAAGAATTCATTGCCGGCATAACCGATGGCTCAATAGTCGATGCCCAAACCGCTGCTTTTACCATGGCCGTATTTTTACAAGGCATGAGCAAAGAAGAAACCGCCGCTCTGACTCTGGCCATGAGAGATTCCGGCGATGTTTTAAAATGGCCGGAGCTTAATGCCCCTGTAGTTGACAAGCATTCATCAGGTGGTGTCGGCGACAAAATAAGTCTTATGCTGGCACCGATGATTGCGGCTTGCGGAGCTTATGTACCCATGATATCGGGACGCGGCTTAGGACACACCGGCGGCACGCTCGATAAATTTGATTCTATTGCCGGCTACCAAACCTCACCGTCAAACGAACTGTTTCGCAAAACCGTAAAAGAAGTTGGCTGTGCCATCATCGGCCAAACCGGCAATTTGGCACCGGCCGATAAAAAAATCTATGCTATTCGCGATGTCTGCGGAACAGTCGAATCAATTAATTTGATTACGGCCTCAATCTTATCCAAAAAATTAGCCGCTGGCCTTGATTGTTTGGTTATGGATTTAAAATGCGGCAACGGCGCCTTTATGGATTCCCTTGACAGAGCCGAGGAACTGGCTTCATCAATAGTCAGAGTTGCCAATACCGCCGGCACCAAAACCAAAGCCGTTATTACCGACATGAATCAGGTTTTGGGTAAAAATGTCGGTAATGCTCTGGAAGTTTATGAGGCAGTTGAATACCTAAAAGGCGAAAACAAAAATGAAAGATTGCATCTCATAACCATGGAATTGTGCGGCGAACTGTTGGTTATATCAGGTGTTTGCAAAACCTTATCCGAAGCTAAACAAAAACTTGCACAAGCTTTATCTTCCGGAGCCGCATTGGAAAAATTTGCCGCCATGGTCAAAGCCCTGGGCGGAGCCGGAGATTTTTGCGACAAGCCGTGGCAATATATGCCAAAATCCGCAATCATTCGGCCGGTATTTGCCGAAGCAAATGGCTATGTTTCTTCTATGGATACCCGTGGTATAGGTTTGAGTATAATTGAGCTCAAAGGCGGCAGAATTACACCGGAACAAAAGTTGGATTACGCTACCGGCTACAGTGATTTTTGCCAAATCGGCGATTTTGTTGACAACCAAACCCCGCTTGCCGTTATTCATGCCCAAAGCGAAGAACAATACGAGCATGCGGCACAACAATTAAAAAGCCTTATCAAAATCAGTGATAAAAAGCCGGTTTTGAATAAGTGCATAATCAAAAAGGTTGCTTAAATCAAGCAACCTTTTTTCCTTTTTAAGGCAACAACGGCGACCAAGCCGGATCCGAGGCATCTGCCGGAGTAATTATTTGTCGCTCATTATATCCGGTCAAATCAATAGAATAGAGCTTAACCGGTGCCGATGAACGGCCGCTCGGAGCGTCTTGTCTGAAATACATCAAGACACGCCCGTTAGGCGACCAAGTCGGCCCTTCCACCAAATATCCCGAAGCCAGCAATCTCTCCCCCGAACCGTCAGGATACATCACGCCGATATAGAATTGTCCGTTGGCCATTTTAGTAAAGGCAATGTAGTCACCGCGGGGCGACCACACCGGAGTAGCATAACGACCGCTGCCGTAGCTTATGCGATGGACATTGGAACCGTCGGCATCCATGACATACAATTGCTGATTACCGGCACGGTCAGAGTTAAAGACGATTTGTGAGCCATCCGGAGAATAGCTCGGACTGGTATCAATAGCGTTGCCATAAGTTAATCTTTTGCTTTTTCTGGTTTTCAAATCCATTTCATAGATATTGGTTTTACCGCCAGAAGCATAAGATAAGAGTACTTTTGAGCTATCAGGCGAAAACCTGGGAGCAAAAGTCATACCCGGAAAATTTCCCAATACCATTTGTTGTCCGGTTTCAATATCCAAGATATAAACTCTCGGAATTCTGCCGGCATAAGACATATAGGTAATTTTTTGCAAATTAGGTGAGAACCGCGGGGTTAAAGCCATGTCAGCACCATTAGTCAAGAACTTATGATTTTCGCCATCCTGATCCATAATTGCCAATCTTTTGACTCTCCTTGTTGCCGGACCGGATTCCGAAACATATACGATACGCGTGTCAAAATACCCTTTTTCGCCGGTTAGTCTCTCATAGATGGCATCAGCAATTACATGGGCTATTCTTCGCCAGTTATCTTTGGTTGTAGTATAAGACTGTCCGGCAATTTGGTTCTCAGCAAATACATCCCATAATCTGAAAGAAACTTTTAAGGTATTTTCATCAACTTGCACAATCTCGCTTTGGATTAAAGCCTGTGCCTTAATTGCTTTCCAATCGGTAAAATTCGGCTCTTGTGACATTGATTCAAATTCTTGAATATAGCTGTCTTCGTCGATTACCGTAAACAGCCCCGATCTTTCCAAATCGGCCGCTACCACTTCCAAAATTCTGTTTCCTTGCTGTCCGATAAAGAAACCGTCATGAATAATTTCAGGAATGGCAATCGGCATCGGATCACGCATGGCACCCGACACATCAATCGCCAAATCGGCTCTGGCCTGATTCGAAAACAAGGCAATCACGGCAAGCAAAATAGCAAAAAGTCTTTTTTTCATCTTATTTACCCTAAAATAACAAAACACCATTATCGGCCATGATACATTATGTTAGTGAAAAATCCCTTAACGACGACACATTATTTAATAAGTTTCTTGACTAATCAAACTTTTGCTTTACTGTAAAAAACGAAAGGATAAGCCTATGCAAGCAAACAACATACAAGAATTTAAGCAACTTTTGCCCCAAGGAAAATCAGTCCTTGGATTTGATTTCGGTATAAAAAGATTGGGAGTAGCCGTATCGGATCTATTGTTGATGACTGCCAATCCGGTAAAAATCATTAATCGCTCCACTTTGGCTAATGATTTAAGCGAAATTAAGGCAATAATTGCTGACCGTGAAGTCGGAGCTTTGGTTTATGGCTTACCTTTGCAGATGGATGGTTCCGAGGGTGACACCGCAAAAATCACCAAAGAATTCGCCGAGAAAATCGACAAAGAGCTGAATATACCGTTTTTGCTGTGGGACGAAAGATTATCCTCTCGTGCGGTAGAAAGTTTTCTGATAAAAGAAATAGATATGTCTCGAGCCAAAAGAAAACAGGTTTTGGACGCTCAGGCCGCCTCTTACATATTGCAAGGGGTTTTGGATTCCTTGAGATATTTATAATAAACAGCTTTTAATGTAGTTAAAAACTCCTCATCTTCCGCAAAAACAAAATTTTCCGGCACCGGATTTAAGATAAGCTTATTAATATTGCTTTCGCTCGCAACCTTACTTGGCAAAAATCTACGACAAAATGCGCAAGCCGCCGCAATAATTTCTGAGGTATCATAGCCAATATCGGCAAGCAACACCTCCACTCTGTTTTCTTTAACCTTTGGTGCATCATTAATATCAAACCACCAACCGATATTATTCTCGACCAGAGCTTTCCAAAAAAAAGCTTTTCCGGGGTCAGGCTTTCTTATAGGAGCAATATCGGAATGCCCCACAACATTTTCGGGCTTTATATCATATTTTCCAATCAACGATTTCAACAATTCTGTTGCCGACTTTTGTTGAGCTTCACTAAAACTTGTTTGCCCCAACGATTTTGAACAGAATTCTATTCCGATGGAACGCGAATTAATATCCTCCCATCCTCGCCATTTTGATTTTCCTGCGTGCCAAGCCCTTTTGCTTTCATCAACCAGCTGCCAAACCTCGCCGTCTTCTGCTATAATATAATGAGAAGACACCCCGTTCACCATAAAAGTTTTAATTGCGTCTTCCGGATCAAATGCCACGCTGTGCAATACCAACATTGTTATGTCGGCTTTTCGTTCATCAAATAAAGTAAGCGGGCTTTGCCTCATTTTGCACCTTTTGCTTTAATAATTTCCTGATAAGCCAAATTAATCTCGGTCATTCTGGCTGTCGCTTCGGCAATCTCTTTTTCCGAGGCATCAACCAATTTATCGGGATGATATATCACAATCAGTTTTTTCCACTTAGCTTTAATCTCTTTAATATCGGCATTAAGCGGTAATCCCAGAACATCATAACATTTTTCCAATTTTTTGCTAATTGGTTTCGGAGCAAACATTTTTTGCTGTGTGGCAAAAATCTTCTCGTCCAAGCTAATGGTCGCCGCCACTTCACGCAACATATCCATCTTATTGGCAGAAATCACACCATCTGCCGCCGCCATTTTAAATAGATTTTCCATAGAGGATTGCTTCAGGCTATCATTAAATCGGGTAAGCTCTTCCAAATCAAGAGCATATTTACGCAAAGAATAAAAATGTTTACGCGGAGTATTAAAAACATCTGCCACCCAAGACTTTTGTTTGTCTTTAACCGCAAACAAATGAGCAAATATTTCTTGTTCTTTTATAGATATTTTGCCGTCAGCCTCTGCCAATATAGCCGCCAAAGCAGCCATTGTCTCCAAATATTTTTTATGCTCTCCGCCCAAAGCATTACGCCATAATTTAAGCGGATTAATATTTTGCCAATATTTCTGCAAAGCGACTATCGGTATAAGCTTAGCACCTTCAAGCCGTTGATAATCGAACACAAATCCCAATACCACACCACCGCAAATAACCAAAGAACTACGCAACACAAAACCGATGATAAGACCAAACAACGCTCCCCAATGATTATCAAAAAAATGATCTATATCTTTTTTTATTTTGCGAATTTTCAGATTTTCGGGCATATCAAAAACAACCTGCCCGACAATAAAGAACAATATAAAACCCCACAGGCCAAACAGCAAAGCACCCAACACAGAGCCCCATATTTTTCCCCACACATTACCGTCAATTCGATTATAATAACGATAATATTTATACGGCAGTTTGATTCTTATCTGGTCATCAATATGATTTATAAAATCCTCTATTTTTCTGATAAGATAAGTCTTATCGACCAGCATATGTCCCAAGAACAAGCCGCAGAGCAGCCCGTCAATTCCTAAGAAACGCAATCCGATTAAGGCAAAAGTCAGTTTTCCCAAAGGTGACATTAATCAAAAGTCCTTTCACAAAGTAATCATTGATATTTCGGTGGCAAAGCATTTAGGCTTTTTCACAATTCCGAGGTGCGTAAAGCGTCGAAAACTAAAATAATCATTTTTAAGTTCATAAGTATCGGCTACCGAAACCGCTATATCATTTACCCCACACTCTTTCAAACGATCCTCACAAAACTTTTTCAAATCAAACAAATAATGCTCTTCCCGTTTTGCCGGCACAAAATATTTGATAAATTCCGGATTCTTCCGTCCAAATTGTTCATAGAACCCTTTATCAACCTCATAAGATTTCTGAGCAATACACGGCCCGACGGCAGCCTTTATATTTTCAAGTCTAGCTCCCTTTTCTATCATCAAGGCAATCACATTTTCTATAATTCCCTTAAAAGCTCCCCGCCAACCGGCATGAGCAGCCCCAATCACATTATGTACTCTGTCCTCAAGCAATATCGGCGCACAATCGGCGGTACGAATACACAAGATTATACCTTTTTTATCGCACACCAAGCCATCGGCAAAAATTTCATCACGCGAAGGAGCTTCAACATATACGGCCACATCGCTCACACCTTGATTAAGCAAAACCATATTTTCTTTGCTTAAACCCAATTTTGCCGCTGCAATATCCAGATTAGCGTTAAGATTGGCAATCTCATCGTCGCTTTTGGTATTAACATTTAGTTCGGCGTAAATACCTTTCGAAACACCGCCCTTAGTCCCTAAAAAACAATGCTTATCCTTATTAAGATTAGGAGCAATCCACATATCATTAATCCTTAAACGATTTACCGTTTTTAAGCTCCAGCCCCAAAATTTCGGCAGCTGTCTGCCCGACATCGGCAAAACTCTCTCTTTGTCCGATATTCTCTGGTTTTACTCTCATTCCAAACATCAATACCGGTATTTGCTCTCTGGTATGGTCCGTTCCCTTAAATGTCGGGTCATTTCCATGGTCAGCTACGATAAATGCCACATCATCGGGGGCTATGTTTTTAACAAACTCCGGCAATCTCCGATCAAAATATTCCAAAGCGTTTTTATATCCCTCGGCATCACGACGGTGACCGTAAAGCATATCAAAATCCACAAAGTTTGTAAAAATCAAGCTGTTATCCGGAGCATCTTTCAAAGCTGTAATAGTTTTATCCCACAACTCTTCCAGTCCGGAGGCCAATATTTTTTGCGTTACGCCGCAACCGGCATAAATATCACTTATTTTTCCGATAGCGATTACTTCTTTGCCGCTGTTTTTAACCACATCAAGTAAAGTCGGCTCCGGCGGTGTAACCGAATAATCATGACGATTTTTGGTTCTTACAAACTCGCCGCTTTTTTCGCCTTCAAACGGACGAGCAATCACCCTTGCAATATTATATGGCTTTAACTCCTCAAAAGCTCTTTGGCATAAATCGTACAACTTTTGCAATCCGAAATATTTTTCATGAGCGGCAATTTGAAAACAGCTGTCTGCCGAAGTATAACAAATCGGCATACCGGTTTTAATATGTTCTTCGCCCAATTCTTGAATAATGACGGTTCCTGATGCGGCTTTATTACCCAATATACCTTTTAATCCGGCCCCAGCGCAGATCCTATCAATTAATTCTTGCGGAAACGACGGATATTCAGGCCTAAAATACCCCCAAGGAGTTACAACCGGCACTCCGGCCAACTCCCAATGTCCCGAAGAGGTATCCTTAGCACAACTCACTTCACGACAATGGCCGTATTTTGACGGCACATCAATTTTGGCATCCCAGTCATCAAGCTTTCTTTTATTTCCGGAAGCAGCATTTGCCGCCTTCAACAATCCAAGGCTTACCAGATTCGGTATCTTAATATCAGAAAATTTATCCACTATATGCCCAAAGGTATCTGCCCCCAAATCTCCGAACTTTTCAGCATCAGGAGCGCCCCCGATTCCAAATGAATCCATCATCAAGATAATAACTCTGGACATATATATCTCCTTATTTTACATAAACCGTGTGCAGCATATTGGTCCTGCCCTTAACATTAAGCGGAAAACCGGCAGTAATTATGATATGATCGCCCGATTTAGCCAAACCGGCATCCTTGGCATATTTGACTGCACATTCCTCCACATTGGTAAATTTACGAAAACTTTCTTTATTCACCCGCGGCTTAACCCCCCATACCAAGGCCATTTGTCTTGCGACCTTAATATCCGGTGATAACGCCAAAATCGGCAGTGCCGGTCGTTCTCTGGCAGTCAGGAAGGTAGTAAAACCTGACGACGAATAGCTTACGATTGCACTCACATTTTTCAATACGCATGCCAATTCCGAAGCGGCAAATGTGATGGCATCTGCTTCAGATGCATTGCAAGGAACTCTTCTTGAACCGTTCATCAAGTCAAAAAACAACGGATCTCCCTCGACTTCCTTAATAGTATTATGCATCATTTGTACGGCATTTACCGGATATTTACCGGCAGCAGTTTCGGCCGAAAGCATAACCGCGTCAGCACCGTCATAAACTGCAGTTGCGACATCCGAAACCTCTGCTCTGGTAGGTGTAGGATTGGTAATCATAGATTCAAGCATTTGAGTGGCCACAATAACCGGTTTAGCATTTAGACGACATAGTTTAACAATCTTTTTTTGCAATACCGGCACGGTCGGCAGAGGACACTCCACACCCAAATCGCCTCTGGCCACCATTATACCGTCGGATTCCATGACAATATTTTCCAAATCTTCTATTGCGCTTGGTTTTTCAAGTTTTGATATAATACGGGCTTTTCCGTCGACCAATTTTTTAAGCTTTCTGACATCATCGGCTTTCTGCACAAAAGACATTCCGATCCAATCGACATCATTTTTTAAGGCAAATTTTAAATCTTCTTCATCTTTGGGTGTAATTGCCGATATATTAAGCTTGGTATTTGGAAGGTTAACCCCTTTGTGACTTGAAATATAGCCTCCGACCACCACGGTAGTTTCGGCTGAAGTTTTAGAACATTTATTTACCTTTAAGACAATATATCCGTCATTTACCAGCAAAGTTTCACCGGCTTTTAAGGCTTCAAAAATTTCTTTATGCGGCAGGCATACTCTGGTCTCATCCCCCAAGGCAGGATTCATATCCAAGACAAATTTCTGACCTTCTTTCAACAAAACTTTATCTTGTTTAAAATTACCCACACGAAGTTTTGGTCCTTGTAAATCGGCTAAGATAGAAATCAAACGCCCCTTTTCTTTTTCCAAAGAGCGAATAATTTTGATTCGTTCTTTATGTTCTTTGTAAGAACCGTGACTAAAATTAACCCTGAACGCATCAACACCGGCATCAATCAAAGCGGCAATTTGTTCTTTAGTTGCCGAAGACGGACCGATGGTAGCTAAGATTTTGGTATGAGTATCTATTGGCATATTTATCATCCTTATAAAAAACAACTTTGGTAAAGAATATAACTTCAATAAGTTAATAAGGTGTTATTTTTATACTTGTAAATAACAATTTAATTTGGTAATTTCTAGCAAAATAAAAATTTATAACAGGAGAAAAACAATGAGTGACGAGGAGAAGAAAGAGGTCGGCGGAATTGCAGCCGATCGTTTGCGTTCATTAATTGAGCGCATAGAAAGACTTGAAGAAGAAAAGAAAGCTATATCTTCGGATATTCGCGATATTTTTGCCGAAGCCAAATCGGCAGGATTCGATGTTAAGATTATGCGTGCGGTAATAAAATTACGCAAGATGAATGCCGCCGACCGCGATGAACAAGAATTTTTGCTCGACACTTACAAAAAGGCCTTGGATATATAGGATTATTAAATTACATAAAAATCCCACAGCAAAAACTGTGGGATTTTTATAAATACTGCAGCCTTTATAAAACACTTATTTGATTAATCCCGGCACAACAGGCTTTGCACCACTACCGGTCCCCGATCCACTCAAAACACACGCTGCAGCACCACCGGTTAACTTTCCGCTGTAAATAAACACATTAAATTTACTACTCATTGACGGCTTTGGCGGTGTCCACTCATTTTCCCAATGTGTTGTTTCGGAACTTCCCGGGATTCCGCTGCTATAATCAGGAAGCTTTGCAGTTTCAATTCTTATAACCCCCATTTGAGTAGATTCGGTAAAATCTGCATCACATAATACCTTAGTTAATTCTGATGACTTATAGGATGTTATTTCCGACAGCAATCTACCATCACACAATAACCAACCATTATGATCATTAATCTGTAATGAATATTTTATCTCTCCGGCCTTTGCTTCCATATCACACAACACCGCTGTTGTATCAAGCGGACACTTTACATATCCCCCCGGACAATCTGCGGCTCTATCGACATATCCCATACTTGCACAGGTCGGTTCATCTGCAGGAATGGCATTTTGCTTTGTAGAAGAGCTGATTGAGCTATCTTCTTTATTTACGGCATAAGCATATACTTTACCATAGCTGCAATAAGACCACCAATTGCAAGTTTCATCCTCACAAGACGAACTGCTTATTGCCGGAGCTATAGATAGTTTAACATCATCTACAGAAGCCTCTCCATCACACTGCTTAAACCTGTTATCAAACGGACAAGAGATACCATCGTTAATACAAGCCGAATAAGTATACCCAAAATTTCGACATTGCGGAACATCACCGCAATACATTGCTTGTGCGGCAGATATCACCGAAGATGTAAACACTAAGGTCAATAATGATAATTTTGTCATTTCACACCTCCTAATCTTCCGGATATCCGTTAAAAATAAATGCGTTCTCTTCTCCCTCCATATCACAATTATAAATATCTCTGCTGCTGATATTAGGCAGCTGGGCTATTTCAGCACCTGACAACCCAATATCATTTCCGGGAGCAAAAAGAACATCTGTTGTTTTAAAACCTCGATATTTAAGAATGTCTATCAATCCTTGAGTCATTTCTACATCTTTTTCTGTACGTCCGTTACAACGCAGCCAACCATCATGGTCGACCGTTTGGGATGAATATTTAATATCTCCAACTGTTGCCACATGATCACATCTCACACAGTCGGCATCAAACGGACAAGTAAAATACCTTCCAGGGCACTGCGATTTATCAGTTACATTATACCCCAATTCTCCACATGTAACCGCATAAGCACCATTAGCCGTTCCTAAAAGACAAGCCCATCCAAGCAAAATGACCAGCACCATATTTTTCACACATCTGAGCATAGCAACATCTCCTTATTTAGGAAAATTCAAAACCTTATACCAACACTTTAAAATCAATTAGTTAAAAAAAGAATAATTAAAACCTCACCCGCATTAAAAATTTGTCACTACCTTTATTGTATCATTTTTTTGTAATTTTTTATGTTACATTTTTATTAATTTGCGTTAATCTGCAAAAAGCCGTCTGCACTCCACACAGACGACTTTTTTAATTTTTTCAATACTATCGAATACTAAATTCAGGCCTTTGTAACAACGACCATTGCTTCTCTTAAGATTCTGTCATGAATCATATATCCGGTCTGTACCTCGGCGACAATGGTACCGACGGGTTTTGTCTTATCCTCAACCTCTTGTATGACGCGATGGAAATTCGGATTAAACACCGTGCCTATGACCTCCATTTTGTGAATATCAAACTTATTAAACACTTTGGTCAAATCATTTTGTGTGAGTTTAACCCCATCCAACAGACCCTTACAAACATCATCACCGTTAGAAGCATCTATCGCCCTTTGCAAATTATCGGCAACCGCCAACAAATCCTTAGCAAAAGATGATATTGCATATTTATTGTTTTTTTCTATTTCTTGCTGACATCTTTTTTTGGTATTTTCAAGTTCGGCATAAGCTCGTAAATAGTCTTCCTTAAGTTTTTTGTTCTCAGCATTCAATGCATCAACATCAACCTTTTCATCTGCGGATTCCACTTCCTCTGATACCTCTTGTGGATTCCCTTCTTCATTCATTTCCAAATTTTCTTCATCTAAATGTTTCTTATTTTTAGTCATTTTGCTTCCCGACCTGTTAACAAATATTTATACATTCCTCAATATACTAAATATTTAGTGAGTAATACTTGACAAGTCAAGAGCTATGCATATTAATAATAACACAATAAAGCTTTTTTAAGTAAGAAAGACATTCAGAGATGGCTAAGACAAGAATAAATACTGATATTTTGCAAAGCACGACATTTTTGCCATCAAAATTCAACAAGAAAAAATTCACCGTTACTTACACTATTCCCTCAAACCCCTACGCTTTGGAGATACAAAACACCGGCAAGCTTCAATGTTACGGCAGACACCCCTGGCCCCACCTTGACAAAATCAACGGTTGGATGCTATCGGCTGAGACTGCCACTTTTATGAAGGCCGGCGGCTTAGGCATGATTGCCTCGGAATTGCCTGAAGCATTCAATCGTCGTTTTCAAAAACAAGGTGACAGGATAGCCGTTGTAACCCCAATGTACATCGGCGATACCGGCAAGAAAAAAGCATATCTTAAAAACAACACATATGAGGGAGCCGAACATAAAAATATCACGGTTACCAAAATTACCGAATATGTAGTTCCGTTTATGAACGAAAATGAAGAATTTATAGAACATAAAATCGATGTATATACCGGAACTTGCGAACATACTCCCTATGTATTTTTATACAATGAGCACTTTTTCGGCATAGACCCGCATCCGCAAAACCCCACGGCTCAAGACGGCTGCTATATCATGAATAAACACGGTGTTAACGAGGTTGAACGTTTTGCGTTCTTCTCCAAAGCTGTTTACCTCTTGGTAAGAGCCGCAATTAAAGACAACCAATCACCCAATGTTATTATCGCCAATGACTGGCACTCCGGAGCGATTTCAGGACTAACCAAATACTTGCCGATGGCTCTTCTCAATTCTAAGCAAATAAGCGAAGACGAAGCCGATAAAATACGTTCGATTCCAATCATTCACATTGCCCATCACCTAGGGTATCAAGGTTGGGACTATGACAATACGGCGCGGATTCTAAATTCTTTATATGAAGAACACACGGCTTTTGTTTTCAAAAATGCCAAACCGGTTAAAAATTCAAATCCCCGCACCACCAATACACTAATTGTACACGATTGCTACAATCAGGCCTCATGCAATTTCCATTTGGCCGACCGCGTTATCACCGTTTCTAAAAATTACCTTGAAGAAGTATCAAAAGAATTAGGCTTTGGCCATGACTTCCGTGATATCTTAAAAATCCGCAAGGATCATCGCACATTTTTTGGCATTGTTAACGGCTATGATAAGAACCTTATTTCACCCAATGCTCAAAAAATATCCGACATTAATAAATTTTTTGGCGACACATCATTCAAAACCTTTGATGAAAATTCTCTGGAATTGAAAAAACATAACAAAGAAGAATTTATAAAACTGATATCTAAAATATCTGCCGACAAAGCGTACAAAGACAAAGTTATACCTTTGATTGAAACCTACAAGTTTGAAGACATCAGCCGCGATATCAAAGATGCTGGCAAAGTTCCGATTGTCTGTGCCACCTCACGTTTGGTAGAACAAAAAGGCTATGATATTGCGGCTCAATCAATTATTGAATGTATGCGTCAACATGCACTAAAAGGCCTCGAAAAGCCCATATTTGTCTTGGGCGGAGCCGGAGACACCGAACTTTTTTCAATGCTAAAACGACTAAAAGACAAAGCCGCAAAAATTGATAAAGAAGCTGCCAAACGCATTTATGTTTTCAGAGGCTACAAAGACCAATTTGCCTATGCCATTCAACTATCGGCCGACTTTTACCTTATGCCAAGCCGTTTTGAACCCTGCGGTTTAACTCAAATGGAAGCTTTTGCTAAAGGCTCTCTGCCGGTTGCGATGTCCACCGGCGGCTTAGTTGATACCATAGAAGACAAGGTTGACGGATTCCGCACCGAAGTATTTTTCAGCGACAACCGTCATGTCTATGGCAACAACATCACCGCGCGCCGTGTCAAAACCAACGAAAACGCCTATACCGAAACTCTTGATAAGGCTCTTAGTACTTTCTACGAAAACCCCGAGCTTATTCTTGATATGCAACAAAAAGCCATGCAAAAAGACTTTAGCTGGGATGTTAAAGGCGGTTCACTGGAAAAATATAGTAATCTGCTAAGATACGGACATCTGTAAAACTACTGTTTATTGCCGCAGATTCTTGTTGCGAAAACAGGGATAATTCCTTACAATCATCTCCATGTTTTATATAATGTAAGGACAACAAAATGCGTGCATCAAATCGTCAAAACAATCAACTTCGTAATATAGAGTTTATCACCAACTTTAACCCCTATGCCGAAGGTTCTTGCTTGGTTAAATACGGCAACACCCATGTTATCTGCACTGCTTCAGTTGACGAAAAAGTCCCCTCTTGGCTTAAAGGCCAAGAAAAAGGTTGGATTACCGCCGAGTATGCCATGCTGCCGCGATCAACCCAAACTCGCATCCAAAGAGAAAGCAAAAAGCCCTCCGGCCGCACCCAAGAAATTCAAAGACTTATCGGACGCTCGTTGCGTTCTGTGGTTGACTTAAGCAAAATGCCGGAAATCTGCATAACCATTGATTGCGATGTCATTCAAGCCGACGGTGGCACCAGAGTTGCCTCAATCTCCGGCGGTTTCATCGCGTTATACATAGCAATCCAAAAGCTCTTGCAAGAAGGCAAAATTTCCGCAAACCCCATCAGAGAATTTGTTGCCGCGGTTTCTTGTGATATTTATCAAGGCGAAGCAATCATTGATGTAGACTACGATGAGGATTCTAACTCTCAAGTAGATATGAACTTCATTATGACCGAAAGCGGTAAGATTGTCGAAATTCAAGGCACTGCCGAAGGCGAACCTTTCAGCGAAGAAGAATTTAATCAACTTTTGCAAATGGGCAAACAAGGTATCAAAGAAATCATTGCCAAACAAAAGGAAGCACTGTCATGTTAAAAGAATTGGTAATTGCCTCACATAATCAGGGCAAAATTAACGAGTTCAAACAAATGCTCGAACCCTTGGGAGTAAAGATTTATTCGGCATCCGAGCTTAATCTGCCCGATGTTGAAGAAACCGGCACTACTTTTAAAGAAAATGCCGCACTTAAAGCCGAGGCTTTATCACAAATATCCGGCAAGCCTTGCTTAGCTGACGATTCCGGTCTTTGTGTTGATGCTCTGGGCGGCCGCCCCGGAGTATATTCCGCTCGCTATGCCCCAAACCGCGATTTTGATAAAGCCATGATCATGCTCATAAATGAGCTCAAAGACAGTGGTTCTGATGATTGGTCGGCACATTTTTCTTGTGTTCTTGCTCTAAAAGAACCCGATAGACCGACCAGATTCTACGAAGGCAAAGTAGAAGGTCGCATAACTGCCGACCGCAAAGGCTCCAACGGTTTTGGCTTTGACCCTGTTTTTATCCCGCAAGGCTATGAAAGGACCTTTGCCGAAATGAGTTCGGAAGAAAAACAAAATCTTTCCCACCGCGGTAAAGCCGTTGCCGCCTTTTTACAAAAGGAATTTAATGCCTAAGATATATAATGTTTCAAGCTCCAACAGCTTTGTTGAAACTCTTGCGCACAAGCTTTTGCAAGAATATTCAAGCAACGAATTAGGCTTATCCGAAGTCTTGATTCTTCTGCCCAACCGCCGTGCTTGTCGCAGTTTGGCCGAGGCTTTTGTAAGACAAAAAGGCATGTCCCCGACCTTATTGCCGCAAATGCGCGCCATCGGCGATGTTAAAGAAGACGAACTCATATTAAGCGGCATAAACTCGGCCGAAGAATTTTTAAATTTACCTCCGGCTATTAACGATTTGGAACGCACCATGCTGTTTATGCGTCTGATAATGGGGCGACACCAAGAATTTGGGCTTGTAGAAATATCTCCGGCTCAAGCTTGCTATCTGGCCCAAGAACTTGGCAACCTGATTGACAATGCCGACATGCAGGAACTAAATTGGGATAATCTCAAAAATATTGTCCCCGAAGAATATGCCTCTCACTGGCAAGAAACTCTAAAATTCTTAAGCATTATCACCACATACTGGCCCAATATTTTATCAGAACGCGGAGTAATTGATGCCGGCAAACGCAAAAGCATTCTGCTTTATAAACAAAGCGAGCTATGGCAAAAAAATCCCCCCAAGCAAAGAATTATCATCGCCGGCTCAACCGCAGTTTCTCCGGCAATGAAAGAATTGGTAAAAACGGTTTTGTCACTACCGCAAGGCGAAGTATGGCTCTCAGGATTAGATACTCTGCTTGAAGATGAAGCATGGGATATGGTTGACGACACTCATCCGCAATTTGAGCTCAAACAACTTTTAGAATTTCTAAAAATCTCAAGACACGATGTTATTCCGGCAGTTTCACCGCAAAATCCGCAACGCGAAAAACTAATCAGCGAAATTATGCGTCCGGCCGCATCGACCCAAAAATGGCAGCACCTTGCCCACAATTTTGATGCTGTTGCTTTATCCGGCATAAATCTTACCGAGTACAAAGACACCCGTTGCGAGGCACTCGGAATTGCCATACTCATCCGCCAAACTTTGGAAACTGAAGGCAAAACCATAGCTCTTATAACTCCTGACCGAACTTTGGCACGCCGTGTTGCTTCCGAACTCAAAAGATGGAATATTGTTGTTGATGATTCTGCCGGTATCCCTCTGGCACAAACCGCTTGGGGTATATTTATGCGTCTTTGCTTAAAAGCATCTTTACAAGATGCCGACAAAGTTACGATTCTGTCTTTATTAAAAACCAAACTTTTTGCTTGCGGATATTCGCTTTCGCAAAAACAAAATTTGGTCTCTCGCTTAGATAAAAATTTATGGCGTTCGGCACTTGAAGATAAAGATGCTACAGAGTTTTTACAAAAGATAACCGAAAAAACCGCCGCTTTAAGAAAACTTCTAAAAGAAGAAAAAGCCTCTCTGCCGGATTTATTAAAGGCTCATACACTTTTAGCCGAAGACTTAAGCTCTACGGAACAAGAAGCCGGCTCTGCCATATTGTGGCAAGATGACGACGGCGAAGCCGGAGCCGCATTCATCTCCTCTTGGCTGGAAGAGGCAGCAACTTTGGGCGAAATAAGCACCGAAGAATATTCTTCATTTTTTGACGCAATGATGAACGGAATTATGGTCCGAAGCAAACACAAATCACATCCCCGCGTCAAAATCTTAGGTCCCATAGAAGCCCGCCTTAACCACTATGATACCGTTATACTGGGTGAAGTAACCGAAGGCATATGGCCGCTTACCATAAGTGCAGACCCGTGGATGTCACGCCCTATGAAAAAAGATTTCGGCTTTTTTCTACCCGAAAGACAAGTCGGAGTACTTGGACTTGATTTCAGCAATCTTCTGGGAGCCAAAGAGGTATATCTGACCCATGCCAAAAGCAAAGACAGCACCCCGACCATCAAGTCGCGTTGGTGGATGAGATTAGAAACCATTCTGCAAAGTTTAGACCTCCCCAAAGAATATCTGTCATCTTCCCCGCTTTCGCAATGGAGCGAAGACATAGATAAACCTAAAGAATTCATCAAAATTTCTGCTCCGTCGCCCAAACCACCGGTTTATTCCCGTCCTCGCAAAATGTCGGCCAGCGCTGTCGAAAAATTAATGCGTGACCCCTACAATGTTTTTGCCGAATACATACTAAAACTCAAACCACTTGACGATTTGGAAGCCGAAATGGATATGTCAGACTTTGGCAACATCGTTCACAAAGTACTTGAAAATTTTTGCCGCACTTACCCTCATCAATACCCCAAAGATGCCCAATCTATACTTCTTAATATGGGTGCAGAAGCCTTTGCTGCCCAATCGGTAACCACGGAAAAAAGAGCTTTTTGGTGGCCAAAGTACCAAAAAATGGTCGATTGGATTGTTAAAAACGAAGAAGATTATCGTCATAATATTCAAAACATTTATTGCGAAACCTGGGGACATATGAATATTCCCAATCTCCCCGGCGGTGATTTTGAAATTTATGCCAAAGCCGACCGTATTGATCAAAATGTTGACGGCACACTCAACATAATCGACTACAAAACCGGACACGCCCGCTCTGTCAAAGAGATAGAAAGCGGCTATTATCCTCAGCTTCCGCTCGAAGCCTTGATAGCAGAAAGCGGCGGCTTTGACGGAATTCCGGCGGCTGATGTATCTTCTTTAATGTATTGGAAATTAGGCGACAAAGTTATTGCCATAGATGAAGGTACTGCCGAAATCATTAATAACGCCAAAGAAAACCTTATTCGCCTGATTAACATTTTTGACTTTGCCGAAACCGGATATCTAAGCCGTCCCAACCCCAAACACCTTGATGAATATTCAAAATACGAACATCTTGCTCGTGTCCGCGAATGGTCGGTAAAAGACGAAGATGAAGGAGGCGAATAATGAGCGACCTAAGCCAACAAAAACAAGAACGCATAGCTATTGCCTCCGCCCAACAACGCAATGCCTCCGACCCCAAGTTTTCGGTCTGGGTAGAAGCTTCGGCCGGCACCGGCAAAACCAAAGTATTATCCGATAGAGTTTTAAGACTATTACTTTCCGGAGCCAATCCGTCAAAAATATTGTGTTTAACCTATACTAAAGCCGCTGCGGTAGAAATGAGCAACCGCATAGCCTCCCGCCTAAGTTCATGGGCCGTTATGCCGGAAGAAAACTTAAAAGAAGAATTGTCTAAACTCTTAGGAATTAATGCCACCGCCATTGAATCTCAACTAACCGATACCGCCCGCCGTTTGTTTGCAATTTTACTGGATGTCCCCGGCGGATTAAAGATTCAAACTTTTCATAGTTTCTGCGAAGCCATCCTAAAGAGGTTTCCGTTGGAGGCCAAAATATCTCCGTATTTTTCCATTATCGACGACCGTAGTGCCAAAGAAGCCATCAAAAATATCAAGCTTGATATTTTAAGAGGCAACACTTCCGCACGAGTAAAAGAAGCCATTGCCTATATTGCTGCCAACACCAGCGAATTCAGGTTTCCGCGAATAATGGATTCTATTACCTCTAACTACAATCACTTTGCTTTCTACCTGCAACAACACGGTGGTATAGATAATCTGATTAACCGTATTGCCTCTGTTTTGCAAATATCTACCCAAGATACTGCCGAAACCCAAATTGCCAAATTTTGGCAAGAAGCTCCGCTGGAAGACATCAAATACATTATTGAGGCCTATAGAGCTTCAGACAATGACAATCTTGCAAAGTTAGCTGTCGCAACGGCTCAAGCCGCCGAGAATAAAAATTTTGCCGATTATGCCGACATTTTTGTAAGCAACGGCGAAATGAAAAAACGACTGACCGTAAAAAAGACCCGTACTGATTTTCCGCAAATAGAAGAAATCCTAGTAAGAGAAAGCAACCGCATTATCGTTTGCCAAAACATCTTAAAAAGCATATCCCTACTGCAGTCGACAACGGCAATTTTGGTTTTAAGCGTCGAGATTTTATCTCGCTACCAGCATTACAAAGATATCCATTCGCAAATGGACTTCAACGACTTGCTCATGTTGACCAATCGCTTGCTGGCCACGCCCAAAGTTTCGGATTGGGTTTTATACAAACTCGACGGCGGTATTGATAATATTTTGATAGACGAGGCTCAAGACACCTCTCCCGCCCAATGGTCGGTAATCAAATCTCTCACCGCGGAATTTTTCTCAGGGCTGGGAGCCAAAACCGTCCAACCGACAATTTTTGTCGTTGGCGACCGCAAGCAATCAATTTATTCGTTCCAAGGCGCCGATCCGCAAGAATTTGCCAAAATGCACGATTATTTCAAATCCCGTGCCGGCGAATTTAGAGATGTAAATATGGAAGTCTCGTTCCGCTCCACTGCCGCCATTTTAGACATTGTCAACCAGGTATTTCTTGATGACCGCGCCCGCAAAGGCGTTGCCGCAGACGGACAAAACATCGCCCACATTCCTTCTCGTATCGGAGATGGCGGCAGAGTAGAGCTTTGGTCTTTATGCGAACCGGAGCCGGAGGACAAAAGCGATAAAGTATGGTATCCGCCGGTAGAACGCGTAAGTGCGATTTCACCTTCCACCATACTGGCTCAACAAATAGCCGAAACCATAAAACAAAAAGTCAGTCGCAAAGAACTCCTACAATCTCAAGGCCGCCCCTTGCGTTACCGCGATTTTCTGATTTTGGTGCAACAAAGAACACCCTTTGTTGAAGAGCTGGTAAGAGCTTGCAAAAATGCCGGCGTTGCCATCACCGGCGTTGATAAGATAAAGCTTTCGGAACAAATTGTCGTAAGCGATTTGCTAGCTACAGCCAAATTTACATTATTACCCGCCGATGACTTAAATTTGTGTTGTGCTCTAAAATCGCCGTTATTTGCCCTTGATGATGACGATTTATTTGAGCTCTGCTACTTGCGCAAAGAAGCAAGCGTTTGGGAAAGACTTTGCCAAAACGACAAATACCAGACCGCACAAAATACTCTTCAAGAGCTTATCGAACTGTCTCAAAACACTCGCCCGTTCGAATTTTTCAATCATATCTTAAGCAAGCTTAACGGCCGCAACAAATTTGTTGCTCGCTTAGGCACCGAATGCGAAGACGCCATTGATGAGCTTATCAACCTCACCATAAAATTCGAGCAAGAGCACATTCCCACACTGCAAACTTTTGTTGATTGGATGGAAACAGACGATGTCGAAATCAAACGCGATTTAGAGCAACCCAATCTCGACGCCGTCAGATTAATGACGGTTCATGGCTCCAAGGGACTGCAGGCTCCGATAGTAATTTTACCCGACACCGTAAGAGTCAAAAGCCTAAAAAAAGAAGCCGCTTTTCTTAAAGGCAATGATATATTACTCTACCCCTTAAGCAAAAACGAATATGACGAACATGCAATAAAGCTTATGGAAAAAGAGCAGGCGCTGAATCTTGAAGAATATCACCGTCTGTTATATGTTGCACTTACCAGGGCTGAAGAATGTCTCTGCGTGTGCGGATTTCGCAAAAAGAATGCACCTAAAGACCAATCCTGGTACGAGATATGCAAAACCGCCTTTTCCGAACTTGCCATACCTGTTGACGATAAACTAATCTACGAAGTCAAACAAGAAAACCAAGCCTCCTCTGCAAAAGACAAATCTGTTTTGTCACCAACTCCGTTGCCGACCCTTATCAATAAACCAGCTCCCGAGGAAGCACCTTTAGCTCGTCCCCTAACCCCGTCACATCAAGACGAAAGCAAGATTTCGGCACTTTCACCGCTTTTGGCAAGTAATGATGCGTTGCTCTATAACCGCGGTCGCCTCATTCACAAACTTTTGCAGTTTGTTCCCTCCGTCAGAGAGGATTCCAGAGGCAAGCTTATTACAGACTTTCTTAATAACCAAGCCCAAGAGCTTTCCGATGAGGCCAAACAACAAATTGCAAACGAAATTTTATCTCTCATTTCATCACCGCAATTTGCCCCGCTGTTTAGCTCTCAATCGTCAGCCGAAGTTTCAATTATGGGCGAGGTAGACGGCCGCATCATAAACGGACAAATCGACCGCTTGGTAGTAATGCCCGACAAGGTCATGATAATTGACTACAAGACCAATCGTCCGGCCGCCCAAAGCCTTGCCGAAGTACCTCTGGCATACATCAAACAAATGCAAGCATATAAACAATTAATAAGCCGCATCTACCCAAGCCAAATTGTTGAAACCTATATTTTATGGACCAATACCGCCCAAATAATGAAAATTGAATAAATACAGGATTTTTTGGATAAAAAACTTTATTTATAAAAAATTTATCACTATATTATAGTAAACAATGCTTTTTTTAATGAAAGGAAAAATCATGCTATCAATCAAAGATTCCGATTTTGAATCCGAAGTTCTTAACTCTTCTGGCTTGGTTTTGGTAGATTTCTGGGCCGAATGGTGTGGTCCTTGCCGCCAACTTTTGCCAACCATGGAAGAAATTTCGCAAGAAATGCCCAATGTTCGCATATTTAAGATGAATGTTGATGAAGCACCAATTACTCCGTCAAACTATGGTCTGAGAAGCATCCCTTCACTATTGCTGTTTAAGGACGGGAAATTGGTAGACACCAAAGTAGGACTGCAGCCCAAATCGGCTCTTACCTCTTGGCTTAACAGCTACATCTAGTAAAAAGCTCCGCAAAGACGGAGCTTTTTTTATAACTTCAAAACTATTCCGATTATTGCCGCCAGACATAGATATACAATAGGACTTTGCTTCCAAAGCCTCATCATCATGAGCAACCCGACAAATACCAATATCTCCAAACTTCCGGTAATAGATATTTTGGCCACCTGCAAGCCGGCGTAAAGTATTAATGCCAACACTGCCGGCCTGATTCCGCTCAAAACATTATGTACTCTGACATTACAACTATATTTGCTCATCATCTTGGCGACCATAATCATTATAATCACTGATGGCAACACCAAACCAAATGTTGCGATAATTCCGCCCATAACACCGGCGGCATTAAATCCGGCAAAAGTAGCCATATTAACACCGATAGGCCCCGGAGTAGACTCAGACACCGCAATCATATTGGTTAATTCTGCCTTAGAAAACCAATCATACCTATCAGTTAAATCAAACAAAAACGGTACGGTAACCAATCCTCCGCCGATGGCAAACAACCCGATTTTAAAAAATTCCGCCCATAACAACAAATAGGTCATTTTCTAATCCTCTTAATCTCGCCAGCGGCCAAAGCCACCATACCGGCCAAAAGCACCAGCAGTACAGCCGAAACATCCAACCACACCAACAAAATCATAGCTGTAATAAATATAGTTGCCGCAAAATAATTATTAAGATTTTTCTTTGCCAAATCATATACCACATCTGCAATCAATGCCGCCACACAAACTCTGATACCGGCAAAAGCATAAGCCACATAACGGTTGTCGGTAAATTTTTGCAAAACCGAAGCCAGTAAAGTGATTATAATTACCGAAGGCAAGACAATACCCAAAGTAGTGGCAACGGCACCCCATATTTTCTTTTGTTGGTATCCGATATAAGTCGCCACATTAATTGAGATAATCCCCGGAGTACATTGCCCGATAGAATACAAATCCAATAACTCTTGTTCGGTAACGAATTTGCGTTTTTCCACTACCTCAGCTCTCAGCAACGGCAACATTGCATACCCTCCGCCAAAAGTAAACAGTCCGATTTTAAAAAACAGGCCGAATAAATTCCAAAGTTCTTTCATTTTTTACTTTCTTTTTTACAATTTGCTCAACGCCATTGCAACATCTTGGCTCATCATTTCAAGCAAAGTGCTTTCTGCCTCAACGAATTCAGAAAAATTTTCACCAACCGGCAACTCTTTGCCAAATTTTTGTTGTTTGACAATTTTGCCGCTGCTATCAACAACTGACCACCAGGCCTGTAATACGGCCTTCTGCCCCCAGATAAAGTCCATTCTGACGACTTGTACTTCTACCAACCAATTAAACTCTTCGCTCAACAAGACTTTTGACTTCACCATCGAGTTTGGTAAATACAAAGACAAATCTGCGGCAATTGCTCTTTGGGTCATATCATCAAGATCTTCCCCCCACCGCTCGGTCTCGCTTACCTTCATCTGTGGATTTTGCTTTTCAAACACCACCATTTGCGGTCTATCAAGATAATCCGGCATTAAAACGGTATCAACCCCGACATTGAGCTTTTTCATGCTTACCGGTTTGACTTCTTCTTTATCCGGAATCATCAAATTATAAAAGGTGCTTTGTTGAGTATAACCGCCGAAACAGCCGCCTAATAGAACTAAGATTGCAAGTAATGATATTTTTTTCATTTTTTACCTCTTCCCTTTGATTAATGCTTCCGGGTGTTGTTCCAAGTAATCAGTAAGATTTTGCAAAGAACGCGCTGCTTTACTGATATTTATGGTAGCGGTATTTATATTGTCCAAAAGCTCACTTGAAGCACCGCGATTTTTGGTTATTGCCTTGTCAAGATTAGTAATAATTCGATTTATATCCGGCATACTCTGATTCAATCCCTTGAAAAAGTCATTAAAATTTTTGACTCCTTCGGCCAGAGGAATTTTTTGCAAACCGCGAGACAACTCACCCAAAGCCGACAGCACGGTAGGAATCTCCAGATATTTAGTATTATCATGATAATTCATTGGCGTGTCGGGCAGCATTTGCAATTCAATCATCAACTGTCCGGTAACATAGCTCTGGGTAGCCAACCTTGCTCGCAAACCTTTTTGCACCAAAGCACTCAACACTTCTTTTCCGGTTTTATGACTGATTTTACTATTAATACCCGAGGTATTCATTTTAGCATAAACCGGAATGCTAAATCCCAAAGTATCGGTATCGGCAATAATATCAATTTTAGTCACTTCCCCGATTTTAACTCCCTTTAATACGACCGGAGATCCAACCCCCAAGCCATTGATTGACTCCTCAAAATACATTACCACCTGACTGTTGTCACCGCCAAACACCTTGTTTTTCAGCAATGACAAAACAATCAAAGCAAACAAGGCAATAGCAGCCAACAAAAAAAGTCCGATAAGTTTTCGGTTAGGTTGATTAGCCATTATTTTTTACCTCCGCTCAAGAAATGCAACACATTTTTATTAGGTGGATTTTTCAACAACTCTTTAGGATTACCGTAAGCCGAGATTGTTTTCATCTCGGCATCAAGGAATATTGAATCTTTGCCAATAGCAAAAATAGAACTCAATTCATGAGTAATAATAACAATAGTTGTTCCTAAACTTTTGTTAATCTCCAAAATCAAATCATCCAACAATTTTGAACTCACGGGGTCAAGTCCGGCCGATGGCTCGTCAAAATACAATATATCAGGATCAAGAGCCAAAGCTCTCGCCAATCCGGCTCTTTTTTTCATACCGCCGGAAATTTCGGCAGGATAGAAATCTTCATACCCCTTCAACCCCACCAAAGCCAACTTAAAAGCAACCAAATCTTTGATTAACTCAGCAGAATAGTTGGTATATTGCTGTAGCGGCATAGCCACATTTTCGGCCAAAGTCATTGAGGAAAATAATGCGCCGCTCTGATATAAAATACCGCAATTTTGCATAATTTTCTTTTTTTGTGCCTGCTCGGCATTATCAAAGCGCACACCGTCGATCCAAATTTTTCCTTTATCCACTGCTTTTAAGCCGGTCAACAATCGCAACAAACTACTCTTACCGCAACCGGAGCCGCCCATTATAATAAAGATATCGCCGTTTTTTATTTCAAAGTTCAAATTTTGCATCAGCACATTTGAACTATATGCAATATTAAGACCCTCGGCTTTTATTTTAACATTATCGTTTATCATATACCTAGCGCCTCAAGAATTGATGTCAAAATTCCGGTAGCCACAATCATAATCACAATAGAAGAGACTACGGCTTTGGTAGTTGCCCAACCGACACTGTCAGCATTTCTGCCACAATTTATCCCGTAATAGCATCCGCAACAAGATATAATTATGCCATACATAAAACCGTGAAATATCCCGACCAAAAAATTAGCCAACTGAAATGCTTTAAGTGAATATATCCAATACTGCGGAGCCGAGATATCCAACATCAAAATAGCCACCGTGGCACCGCCAATCATCCCCATAATATCGGCCCACATCGTTAAGAATGGCATTGTAATAATAAGGCTCAACATCCTTGGCAGCACCAAAAAGTCAGTTACCGGAAGCCCCATCGTTTTCAAAGCATCGACCTCTTCGTTAACCTGCATTGTACCGATTGTTGCGGCATAAGAAGCACCTGTTCTGCCGGCCATAATAATACCGGCCATAATTGCCCCCATAATTCTGGTCATGCCTATGGCCACCAACGAGGCAATATAGATTTGTGCACCAAACATTTTAAGCTGCAAGGCGCCGACAAAAGCCAATATCAAACCGACCATAAAGCTTACCAGCGAAACAATACCGACGGCTTTATATCCGCAATCAGCCAAAGCAAATTCAAAATCCACGCTCCGCATCACGGCTCTGCCGGTAAAAAAACGCCCCAGAGATTTCACCGTATCGCCTAAAAAATCCCAAGATTTTTTGATTCCGTCAAATATCTGCAGTCCGCTCTCACCCAAATTTTCAAGAAAGCCCCACTTTTTACCTTCATTTGCTTTAGGCTTTCGATCCACAGTCAAGGCAAGAGTTATCAAATTTTGCATATCATGCGGTAAATTTTGGGTATTGACTTCAATATTTCTCTCTCTTGCTTGCAAAATAATTTGATAAAAAGCTGCTGCAATACAAGAATCCCAATTTTTTAGATTATCACCCTCAAAAATCAACTTGCCGGACTTTTCCATACTTTGCGTCAATGCGTCAATTTGCTCTTGATTGTCATAACCACGCAAATCACCATCTGCAGTAATCGTCAATATCTTTTGTTTAAGCAAAAAATCCAAAGCCATTGGTCAAACTTTATTTAAGGATTAAAAACATACACATACTATATAAACACTATTTTAAAAAAGCAAGCCCGCAAAAAACAACTAATTTTGCAAATTATCAAACAAGAGGCTAAAAAGCCTCTTGTTTTTACTCATTAAAATAGTTTCTCAGATAGTCTCTCAAATCAGCTGTATTAACTCTGATTTGCTGCATGGTATCTCTGTCACGAATAGTAACCGATTCCGGTTGGTTTTCAATTGTTTCAAAATCAACGGTCAAACACAACGGAGTACCGATTTCATCGTGTCTGCGATATGCCTTACCTATATTTCCGGTATTTTCCAAAGCCACTCTTCCAATCCCCAATTTAAGAAGGTTTTGCTTAATTTCATGACATTTGGCCATAATCTGTTCATTATTTTTCTTCAACGGTATTACGGCAACCTTAATTGGAGCTAAGTGTTTTTTTAATTTCAAGACGATACGAGAGTTGCCAGCACCCAAATCTTCCTCGGTATAAGCTTCGGTCATTACCGCCAACACACCGCGGTCAACCCCCATTGATGGTTCAATTACAAATGGTACGACCCATTTATTATTATCGTCCATAATGCACAATTTCTGTGTAGATTCCTTATTTTCATGACACTTTGAAGTAAGGTTCATCTCCTCCTGTGCCTTGGTATGATTTCCCAAATCATAATCGGTGCGGTTAGCAATACCTTCCAGCTCTTCCATTCCGTGCGGAAATCTATACTCAATATCATAACAAGCTTTGGCATAGTGAGCCAAATCTTCTTTAGGAGTGGTATAGATATTAATATTTTCGCGTTTTAAGCCTTGTTGTTCCCACCATTTAATGCGTTCTTCTTTCCAAATTTCGTGCCATTTTTCGTCTTCTCCCGGCATAACAAAATATTCTAACTCGGCTTGCTCAAATTCTCTCACCCGAAAAATAAAGTTTCTCGGAGTAATTTCATTTCTGAAAGATTTGCCTATTTGCGCAATACCAAACGGCAGTTTACGTGAAGTTGCATCTACCACATTCCTAAATTGGGTAAATATGGCCTGAGCGGTTTCGGGACGCAAATACCCGAAAGAAGAACCATCGTCCACCGGACCGATATTGGTTTTAAACATCAAATTAAACGGTCTTGGTTCTGTCAATTCCGTAGAACCGCAATTCGGACATTTACCATCCTTAATATGGTCGGCTCTAAAGCGACCTTTACATTTTTTACAATCCGTCATCGGGTCAGAAAAAGTATCTTCATGGCCGGAATAATGCAACACCTTCTGATTAGTGAGAATGGCGGCATCAAGCCCTTCAACATCATCTCTTTCATATACCATAGCCCGCCACCAAGCTGCTTTAAGATTGTTTTTAAGCTCAACACCAAGCGGACCATAATCATACACGCCTTGCAAACCGCCGTAAATATCGGCATTCTGGAAAATAAACCCTCTGCGTTTGCACAAAGACACCAACTGGTCCATAGAAGTAGCAACCATATTAACCCTCTTTATATTTTATAAATTAAAAATTAACTTCTACAGTTTTATAATGATAAACTTGAAAAAGCAAGCGGAGATATAAAAAATGGCCAAAAAAATAAAAGTAGCCCTGATTTATGACTTTGACGGTACTTTAAGTACTACAGATATGCAAAACTATGCTCTCATTCCGGAATTTGGCATGACACCGGAAGATTTTTGGTACGAAGCCAATAAATGGAGCCGCGACCATGGAGCCGACCAAATTACCGGTTCAATGTACTACTTTTTCAAAAAGGCCGAAGAACTAAACATAAAGCTAAGCCGCGCCAACTTTGCCGAAGCCGGCAAAAACATTAAATATTTTCCGGGTGTTGAAGGCTGGTTCACTCGCATTAAAGAATACGGCAAATCTTTGCACTTAGATGTTGAACACTACATAATCTCAGCCGGCTACGAAGAAATCCTATCCGGTTGCAGCATCAAAAAATACTTCAAAGATATTTTCGGTTGCTGCTTTGCATTTAATGACGAGGGCAAACCGGTTTGGCCGGCAAGAGTTGTAAACTACTCAACCAAAACCCAGTATTTATCAAAAATCAACAAAGGATTAGGTAAATTGGAAGACAGAGCAGTTAACGAATTTATGCCCGATAACAAGCGTCCGATTCCTTTTACGCGCATGATATATTTTGGTGACGGAAGTACGGATATTCCTTCAATGAAACTCACCAAAGAGCGCAACGGTAATGCCATAGCCGTATATAATCCCAACGGCAGCAATAAAGCCACAGCACTCAAGTTATTGCGTGACGGCAGAGTAAACTTTGCTCTTCCGGCCGACTACCGCGAAGACAAACAACTTGATAAAGTGGTAAAAACCATTTTAGACAAGCTTGCCAAAGAACGCGACTTGGATGTCCTAAAAGCCAAAGAAGAAAAGAAGAAAAAGCTTCTGACGCAATAGCTCTAAATGCTACCGCCGCATTTATTGACTTAGGCTTTCTTCTTAACAACTTTCGACTATGACAAATTACAATTTCTCTTTTTGCATCTCATTATAAAAAATAATGTGCAAATACAGTATTTGCAATCTGCCTGCTTTAGCCACCAGCTACGCCGTCACCTGCGTCGCTCCGGCTTTATGGGCAAGATTGCCGATAACGGAATCCAGGTTGACGGCAATGGCCGCCCTTACAATATCTTTGCTCAGATTAACAACCAAATTGGTTGGAACGGAGATAAGGTAATCGGTTCGATTGTTGTCGACATGCAGACCGGAGATGTAGCACACTACAACCTTGATGAAACACCTGATTTCATCGATGTCGTTCAGCCCCAAAAGCTGACTGAAGAACTGATTTATAAACGCTATGATTTAATTCATGGCTACATAAATTGGTCCGACCAAGACCGTTTGCGCCCCAATGATTTGCAAGTGGTATATGGTCAAAAAGATTGCTGCTACTATGCCGGACTAACTTCTGTCGGCCAAGATGCCTCGACATCCGGTTTTGTTTTGGTTAATGCCAAAACCGGTATCGGAACATTTTATAAAATGTCCGGTATTGATGAGACCAGAGCCGAAGGAGCCATTCAAGCCAATGAATGGACTGCAAAATACCCCTCCTACGAGGTTGGAAATGCAGTCATGTACAACATTGGCGGTCTCCAGACATATTACGCTCCGATTATTAGCGGACGTAAGATTGTCGGACATGGTTTCTGTTCGGTAAAAAATGTCAATGTCGTCGGAGCCGGCAAAACCAAGGAGGAAGCCTACGCTGCCTATATTCAATCATATCAAATGAGCCTTCAACAGACGGCTCTGCCATCAGATGGCAATGATATGAACGGACAAATCCTGACCATCAAAAAAATTCGTCAGGAGGGCAGCCGATATAATTTCTTGTTTGAAGAGTATGAGGACAAAACCTTCTACGCCTTCTCAGAAATTATACCATCAGTTCGTTGGATTGATGAGGTAGGAACAAAAGTTATTGTTTCATTCCGTATTAGTGAGGATTATGAAATCCCCATTCAAAAAATCGAAGTGAAACAATAAACAATAGAAAAAAGTCGTGATTTTTATATCACGGCTTTTTTCATTTCTAAATTTCAAAACTCATTCCATCATAAGCCAGCTCAAAATTATGAGGCAAGGCAGCCGAGGTTTCTTCAAAATCTACACGAGCCGAAAGATGCGTCAATATCACCTGCTCAGGCTCAATCACTTCCGCAACTTTTTTCACTTTTTCCAGATCACTATGTCCGTTATTTTCGGGATAAAGGCCGTTATTGCATTCAATCAGCAAAGTTTGCACACCGTGTAAAATTTTTAATCCTTCTTCAGGTATTTCTTCCCAATCAGTCACATAGGCAAAATTCTGACAACAAAAAGCCGAACAACGCCAACGATGATGAGGAACCTGAAATGTTTTAATCATCACACCGCAAACCTCAAATTCGCCGACATCAGGACAAACTCGCCAATGCAAACCTCTGCCCTCTTGTTCTTCTCCGTTAAACAAAAAAGGATATTCTTGCTTCAAATCTTTTTGAGTTTCACCACTGCACCAGATTTCAATAGGATGATTAAGGAGTGTACAAGCTCGTGCCAATTCCGGCAAACTGGCTATGTGATCATAATGAGAATGTGTGATTAGTACCGCATCCAAATCAGAAATATTATTTTGATTAACCTGCAACCTAAATTCCGGCCCGCAATCAACAGCAAATTTTTTACTTTTTACCTCAAGGTAAATTGCCGCCCGATTCCTGACATTTTTTGGATTATTTGGTGTCATATTACGCCAGTTATTAAAAATCATTGGGCATCCGTATGCCGAGCCGGAACCAAGAACAATCACTTTCATTTTTTATTTTGCCTTTCCTTTATTCGCCAAAATATATTGAAACACCGGATTGATGATAGACTTTGTCAATCTTTGCGGCGATGTTTTTTCATTAGCGATGTTTTCAACAAATTCGATTACACCTTTATTTTGTCTGGCCTTTTCTCGACGAGCCAATATCATCAAACAATCAACCATAGCATCTCTATCATCTAAAGCTACCACCGACATCATAGTTTCCAACAACTCTTTTTGAGAAGTAAAATTTTTAAGTTTCTCACTGTTTTGAAACTTTTCATTTTTAAAAAGCTTATGCAAATCAGGAAAAGCATAGAAAAACATATTTTGATCTGCAATATTTTTTACAAAAGATTTTCTATCGCTAGACCGTGTTAAACTAGCCGTCACTCTGGAAAGACAGCGCACTTTGTCTTGAGGTATATAAGGATAACCGCAAGCAAACATCTGATTAATCTGCCTCACCACAATACTATTTTGCCCCTCAGGACTTATATCAAGATTATATTTACCCACATTAGCCAAGAAACGACGCAACACATTGTATGCACCTTCTTTTTGGGGATTACAAGCGAGTCTGAGTTTTCCCTGCTTAATTGCGTCCACGGCACCGTATTTATCAATGATTGTAACATCAACTCCTTTATTTTTTTTAGAAAATCTGGCATAAATTTTTTCAATATTAAAAATACCATTATCCTCAGGATCCATGCAAGAAAAATCAATTTGTCCCAGTTTAGGATGATTTATAACGGCATAAATATTATGAGTACGAACCACCTCAGAAACATTTGTTCCCTTTTGCTTAAAATTTCGCAAAGTCTGGTAAAATTCATCTTCATTTTTCACGCATAAATCATAATCATTGATTTTAGGATTTTTCTGAGTCAACACATCTAACACAGCCCCACCGAACATGTAAACCTCGTTAAGCTCCGCTTCATACATAAACGAAGCAATATCCGATACAATTTTTTGTGAATACTCCATTATTATACACCCTCAAACAACAACATTTAAACCAATCAGATATAACAAAAAAAACGCCCTGTCTAGACAAAATATACAAAAGCAAATAAATAAATCAAAATTAAAAAAAATCTCTTGCCAAATAAAAAAAAATAGACTAGATATAACGGAGTTTGATGAGATTGGGGTGTCGCCAAGTGGTAAGGCAACGGTTTTTGGTATCGTCATTCGTTGGTTCGAATCCAGCCACCCCAGCCAAAAGTGTCCTAACTTATTGAAGTTAGGGCATATTTTTTTCAATATTTTGC
>CALYBC010000031.1 GCA_944393725.1 uncultured Alphaproteobacteria bacterium
TTGCCGGAAGGTTATGCGAAGATATATGTAAAGCCGAGCGTAATCCAGAACTTTGGCAGCGGAGATGTCGAGGTAACCTCATTGCAAGAGGTAGAAGGACTGGAGGACGCAACGATGGGAAGGTTTGAGTTGGGAGGCAGTATGGAGTTAAGCGAGAAGTGGAGCGGCTATGTAAATACTTCTTATACCTTTGGCTCGGATTATGAAAATGCGTCAATTACGGCCGGTTTGACCTATGCTTTCTAATATGGAACAAAGCTACAAAAATAAAGCCCCTGTCTTAATAACAGGGGCTTGTGAGGTGTGGAAACATCTTATACTTAGCGTCTATCACCAAAAAATCTGAGCAAGTACATAAACAAGTTGATGAAATCAAGATACAGACTCAAAGCTCCGGTAAGAGCTTTTTTGGTGATGATTTCATTATTATCACCCGAAATATACATACTGCGTATTTTTTGCGAATCATAAGCGGTTAAGCCGCTGAAAATTCCGACGCCAATTATTGATAAAGCCCAGTCAAATCCGCTGCTTTGCATAAAGATGTTGACAATGGAAGCAATTATCAAACCAATTAACCCCATATATAAAAACGACCCCATACCGCTCAAATCGCGTTTGGTGGTGTAACCATATAGGCTAAGACCGCCAAAAGCACCGGCAGTAATCAAAAATACTCGAACCAGAGAGCTTTGAGTGTATAAAAGGAATATGGGGGTTAAACTGATGCCCATAACTGCGGCATAACTCCAAAATAGTAGCTGCACTTGCTTTGCCGTACCGGAGCTTACCACCCAGTTAAAAGCAAAGACCATAATTAATGGGGCAATAAAAGCCAGCCAACCAAAGCCTGATAGTGACACGCCTTGAGGACTGATTGAAAAAAATACGGCAGCTAGAGGTGTATTGGCGACTAACCATGCTGCTATGGCGGTAATACATAAGCCTCCGGCCATAAAATTATATACTTTTTGCATATAACTGCGCAAACCTTCGTCTATGGTAGTGCTTTGGGCTTGAGAATAAATTTCGTTTCGCATTTATTTTTCCTTATAGATTGTTCATTACATTACTAATATAAGTAAATATATTTGAAAAATCAATAAAGCTTCTTAAATATACCGATAAAGTTCTTTACCTTTCAACTTTAGCCATTTGCGAGCATTATCACAATCGGGGCAGAGTCCCTTTAAGGTTTGCCAAAAGGCAGGAGAATGATTAGGATGTTTGAGATGACTAACTTCGTGGCAGACCAAATAATCTATTACATAAAGCGGTGCCATGCAGATGCGCCAATTGTAGTTAATGTTACCTAAGGTTGAACAACTGCCCCAGCGAGATTTAGTGTCTTTTATGCTGACACCGCAAACCCTGCAACCTAAGAGCTTAGCTTTGGCGACACTTATGGCAGAGAGTCTTTTTAAGCTTTGGTCTTTTAGAAAATCAACAACACGGCGATGCAAAAATTCTATGTCGCCGCCAACTTTTAAGAAGCCGTTGTCAAAATATGTTCCGCGTTGTCCTTGGGTGTGTAATATTATGTATTGTTGTCCGAAAAATAATATATTGTCGCCATTTTCAAAGCCCTTGCTTTGCGGTAGGCGGGCCAACATATTTATCATCCAATCGTGATTGTCTTGCAAAAATTTTAGGGCTTTTGCCGAAGAACAATGCGGGGGTATGGTCAAAACCGGTGAGTGCTGTTTTTCATCAATACGCAGGGTCAGCCTTTTGGCTAAAGGTGACTTGCGTATTTTGATATCAAAACCAAACCGGTCTTTAAAATCAAAGGTCCGGCCATTCAACAATGTTATCTTCATAATCTTTTACTTTTGTTTCGGAGACGGTGGGACGGTCTTTGAGCGACATTCCGGCGTTGTGTACGGAGTTGGCGTCGCCACTGATTAGAGGGTGCCAATTTGGTAACTCTTTGCCTTCGCTTAACAGTCTGTAGGCACAGGTCTTTGGCAAAATTTCCGGCTCTTTAAATACAGTGTTCAAGTCAATATCACGGCAGTCGGGAACTTTTTTAAAACGGTGTTCATATATTTGGCAGAGGCAGTTTTCGGGGTCTAAAAAACGACAGCGGGCATTGGTAAAATATACCTTATTTTTTATTCCGATTTTGTTTAGGCAGCATTTACCGCAACCATCGCATAAAAGTTCCCATTCAGCTTTGCTTAGGTCTTTAAGCGGCTTCTTTTTCCAGAACTCTTTTTCAAATGAAGAGAGGTCTTTGTAGCGATCTTGCGGTGAAAATGTTTTCTGCGGCCAATCAAACATTGTGTGTTACTCGGCTCCTATTTGTGCCGGAAGATATTCCTCTTTGGCCAGATTACCAAACTGAGCATAGTCACCATTCCAGAACAGCTGAACCGTACCGGTCGGACCGTGTCTTTGTTTGCCGATAATTACTTCGGCTATGTTTTGAAGAGCTCTTTTTCTGGTTTCCCATTCCTCAAGCCTTTTTTGTAAATGCTCAGGGGTTTCGTTGGCTTTTTGCTTAGGCTCTTCGTTTTGCAGATAGTAGTGTTCGCGGAATACAAACATTACTATATCGGCATCCTGCTCAATTGAGCCGGATTCACGCAAGTCTGACATTAAAGGTCTTTTGTCATCACGGCTTTCAACGCCACGGTTTAATTGCGATAGAGCAATTACAGGTACTTGCAGTTCTTTGGCCAAAATCTTAAGTCCGCGCGAGATTTCCGAAAGCTCTTGGACGCGGTTCCCTTCGCTTTTCTTGCTACCGGTACCGTTAATGAGTTGGATATAGTCAATGATAATCAGTCCAAGTCCTTTGTTGCGTTTGAGACGACGAGCACGGGTGCGAATGGAGTTGATGTTTAATCCGGGGGTGTCATCAATATAAAGCGGTATTTCTTCAAGCTCTCTGACCGCAGCTGCAATACGGGTAAATTCGGCATTGTCAAGCTCTCCGGTACGCATCTTGTGACCGTTGGTTTGGGTAACAGTGGATAAAATTCTTGAAGCCAGCTGGTCGGCCGACATTTCAAGCGAGAAAAAGGCAACACCTCTGTTTTTGGGATTTACGCTTTTATCGTGGGCCATAAAATCGGCTACATTGTATGCAATATTGGTGGCAAGTGCGGTTTTGCCCATTGCCGGACGTCCGGCAATGATGATTAAATCGGAATCGTTGAGACCGCCGGTTTTGGCATCGAGTGCGTCAAGTCCGGTCGGAAGACCTGAAATTTTGCCTTCTTTTTGGTAAGCGGCTTCAATGCGTTTGACGGAATCAGTCAGAGCAGTGGCAAAGTCAACAAAGCCGGTTGAGGTTTCGCCTTGGTTGGCTAAGTCAAAAAGTCTTTTTTCGGCATTTTCGATTTGTTCGGCGGCATCACTATCGATATCTTCTTTTGAGGCATTATTGACAATCTCGAATCCGGTGGCAATAAGCTCACGACGCAGGTATTTATCGTAGATAAACTGAGCATAATATTCGGCATTGGTTAGAGGGGTGGCGGAGTCTGCCAGTTTGATTAAGTATTTGTAACCGCCGACTTCATCTAATGAACCGTCTTGCTCAAAATAATTTTTGAGTGTGATGATGTCGGCAACATGCCCTCTTGTAATCAACTTGCTGATAACATCGAAAATTTTGGCATGAATGGGGTCGGCAAAGTGTTCGGTGTGTAAAAATTCCGACACTTTTTCAAAGGCTTTGTTGTTGACCAACAATGCACCAAGCAGAGCTTGTTCGGCTTCTATATTTTGCGGCAGTTGGTCGGGATGTAGTGCGTCCATTAGTACTCTCTTTGATTAAAAGTTATTTGCACAAAGTTATAGCAACAAAAAACATAAAGTTAAATATTTTTACTATATTTGGCGGTTGTGGGCTGTGGATAGTGGGGATAAAACAAACCCCGCTATATAAGCGGGGCTGAAATATCAATTAATCGGGAAGCTTATTTGCCAGAAGCTTTTTTCTTGGCAATAGCTTTTTTGATTTTTTTAGCTTCTTCCGAAAGTTTGGTATTGGAGGTAGACTCGAGATAAGAATCCAAACCACCGTTGTGTTCAATGCTGCGTAAGGTCTTAGAGCATACTTTTAGTTTGAAAACTTTGCCCAAAACATCACTCAACAAAGAAACTACTTGAAGATTCGGCAAAAAGCGACGACGCGTTCTGTTATTGGCGTGGCTTACATTGTTACCACTCATAGCGCCGGTACCCGAAATTTCACATTTTCTAGCCATTTTTCTATCCTTTGTTATAAAAACTCGTTGCCTTTTAATACATATTATTCTTTGAATAGTCAAGAGAAATTTTAGGAAAAACGCTTTTTGTTAGGGGGCTTGTGAAATTTTACTGGTATTTTTGCAAAAAAAGGTGTATCTAGGAGCTGTTTTTTAAGTTTTGTACCCGTAGCTCAGTTGGATAGAGTATCAGCCTCCGACGCTGAGGGTCGTGGGTTCGAATCCCTCCGGGTACGCCACAAAAAAGCCACCGTGAAAATGGTGGTTTTTTTGTGATGAGTACCGGCGGATTTGAAGCCACGGGGAAGTGGGTTCGACTACAAGGCAAAGGCATACTTAGTGTATGCCGGTCGGCTATGGCCGATTGCCGCAGTGAACGAAGCGGACAAATAAAATGTGAGCGGAGTAATCCCTGTAGGGTACGCCACAAAAAAAGCCACCGTAAAAACGATGGTTTTTTGTTTGTTGGTAAAACTTAAACTTAATTTAAGCTTTTGTCGGTAAACTCAAAGAAAAATTTGAAGAGAGGTTTGATATGGATGATAAAATTTTTATTTCTTGGAACGAGTTTCACGATGATGTCAAAACTTTGTGCGAAAAGATAAAAAAGTCTGGAGAATATAATAAAATCGTGGCTATAAGCCGCGGAGGTCTGCTTCCGGCGGGAATTATCGCCTATGAGCTGGATATCAGAAATATTGCGGTGATTAATATTGCAACTTATGTCGGAGCGCAGCACCTAAAGTTGGATGAGGTTGATAAACCGGAGTTTGTGGGTAAGGTTGATGATAAAACGCTCATCGTTGATGATCTTTCTGATAGCGGGCAGACCTTCAGAGTTATGCGCAGACAGTTTCCGAATGGTAAATTCGTCACCGTTTATGCCAAACCTAAAGGTGTTGATGAGGTCGATATATCGGCGAAGGAAATTCCGGATAGGTGGGTGGTTTTTCCGTGGGATATCTAGTCGATAAGTTTGTTATCAAGCCGCTCTTCGCGGACTCCGGTCGGATCTTGATGAATGATGATTTGTGCTTCGGGATATTTTTGTCTGATTAAATCTTCTACCTCGTCAGTATAACGGTGAGCAGTGTATAAATCAAGGTGGCCGTCTAGCTCAATATGAAATTCAAACATGTATGCACCGCCTAAATTTCTGGTTCTTAAATCATGAATTTTAGGGGATAGAGGATGTTTTGCGACTAGTGCAAAAATGTCATCTCGAATAGAGTTGTCCAATTCTTTATCTAAAAGTAAATCACAAGCTTCGCGAGATAGGGCATATGCATTGTAAATCAGATAAACCGAGATACCAATGGCCATTATCGTATCAATCCAGTTAATTTGCCAGAAATGAATAACCAACAATGATATTATGATTGAGAAATTGGTTAAAATATCTACGCTGTAGTGCAAAGAATCGGCGTATATGGCTTGTGACTTGGTCAGTTTGGCAACATATTGCTGAAAAGCAACCAAAATTAATGTCAAAACTAAACTTATTATCATTATCCATAAACCAATGCCGGTTTGTTGAAGTTCTATGGGGTGGAGTAAACGCATTATGCCGTCGTATAAAACAAAAAGGCCTGATGCGGCAATAAACAGAGCCTGAAAAAGAGAACTTAAGGCTTCTGCTTTGCCATAACCATATCTGTAATTAGATGATGCCGGCTTTATTGATATCTTGATGGCAAAAAAAGTTACCAGGGAGGCTAAAATATCCGAAAGGCTGTCTATCATTGATGATAAAACTGCCAAAGAATCAGTGTAGTAAACACCCAAACTTTTGAGAATACATAAACTTACTGCCAAAAGTATAGAACTGCTGGCTGCGGCTTTTTTTAGTTTATTTGCTTGTTCCGTGGTTAACGGCATTTTTTATTTGCTCCATGTTTTGTGATGATATTTCGTAGGTCTTGGATTGGCTGTTTTTAGCAAAACTTTGCAAAACCGAATTGTTTTTTACATCTTGCAGAGAAATTTGAACATAGTATTTTTCATCTTGTTCATAAAATTTCATTTCTAAATTTTGAAAATATTCGCCGTTTGCCGATATTTGTAAAATAGCTTCTGAGCTTGGGGTAAAGGCAGAGGCTGTAAGCTGACAATTTAATAGTCGGCTGACAATATCGGCGATGTAATCGGCATCGGTTGAAGCATTTATCTCGCTAAAACGACCAAATTGTAAATTCCATAGTGTGGAATAAGTCCAATAGTGATAATCCATATCCAAATCAATTAACTCTATGGCTGCCAGCCAGACTTGAAATTGTTTGGGAAACCGAATGTAGGCACCTAGGGAACCGCGGCTTAAATCAATGTTATAGTTTCCGACTTCAAAGGAGATAATTTCATTATCTTTGCTGTCAGATAGTCTTATGGAAACAGTTTTGCTATTGGGATCGTTTAGCGGTAGGAGACCAAAACGCGGCAGGTTTTCGATTTTGTCAGCCTTCTTTTCATAAATCTCGGCTTGTAAAAGAGCGGTTAAAAAGCTTCTGATGCGGTTTTGATTTACTAAAAAGTCCGGTTGTTGCTTTAGTCTCCAGAGGTCATCTTGTTTGATAAAGGTTAGTTCTTGATGTGAGTTTTTAAGGGTTATTATCGAGGCTTGATTTATTTGTGCGGAAAGGTTAGAAAACAGAGGTTGACCTTCATAGGAGGGCATATCTTTCGCAGTTAACAGATTGATGCTTAAAATTCCTGATAAAAGGCATAGCATGGTTCCAATAAACAGCCACAAAAATCGAGTATTAAGCTTAAGATGTTCACTTTTGGGAGCTATATTGCGTTTTTTTAGACTTTGAATTAGCAGTATTATAACAATTACCAGCGGAATTGCATAGATATTAAACAGCTTTACCAAAAGTTCGGTGTCTCTTAGATTTTGTAAAAGAGATGTTCTGATATTGAAAAGCTCTTTTCTTTGTTCGTTAAGTTGGTTCTTGATTTTGTTAATTAATGACAATTCATCGGGGGTGAAGTTTTGCCTTTGTTCAAAATCTTTTTTGCTCCAGATTTCGCTTAATCCGGCTTTGATATGTGCAATTTTGTCAAAAACATCTTTTTCTTTAATTTTGTATTGGCGCAAAATTTGTTTTTGCGTTTTGGCAAGTTCGGTGTAGGGGCGCAAAATTTTACTTTTGCCGCGGAGGGCAAACATACTATCGTTACCGGTAAGATAATCCAAAGCATTTAAGACAAAATTGGCATTGTCGAGCAGAGGGAAAGAATATATTTCGTTTCCTATACGATAGTCCGTGCTCCAAAAAGAATCGTAGAGCATATCGGAATCCCCAACAGCAATAATATCAAACGGTTTATCAGGATATTTTCCTATAAGCTGAACGGCCATATATTTGGGATTGGCGTCTACTTGGAAATTCCTTAATATTTCTGCCGGATGGATATTGTTAAAAACAACTTCAGAGCTTTGGAGTTGGGACTGTTCACTTCCTTTTAACAGGGGAATAAAGTAAGTCGGAGCGTCTGAAGTAGGGGTAAAGACAGAAACCGATGTTAACAGCATGCGTTTGAGATTGGCTAAATAGGGTAAATTATAGAAAAAGTTATCTTTTGTTACATAAAATTGTATCAGATCTTGGGTGGTGCCGGAATAATCGGGAGTATCAATGCTGATTTCTGAAGAGTTTTCCAAATCAGCAACTACTTTGTCAGGGTTAAATCTAAAGCCCCATTTTTCCGGCAGGGTTCCATAATCAGACGGTTGGGAAATGTAGGTTTGAGGACCAACAAGCCTCAGAGATTCCGGTGCTATATCAAAAAAAGCTAAAATTTTGCCGCCGGACAGTGAATAATCATAGATTTTTTGTTCCATCTCAGGCGTCATCTTTTGCGGATGGACAATCATAAGTGCGTCTAACTCTTTGATGTCTTCCGGAGTTTTTATTTCGACAATATTATAGTACTTTTTTATTTCATCAATAATTTTCCACGGTTGCGAAATAAGGTTGTTATTTGATTGTCCCAGAATAGGTAGCGAAGTGTAGATACCTAAGGTCTTGGGCTCGTATTCCAAAAGTAGAATGTTTTCGGTTATGTCTTGCTCTAGAAGAGATTGGCGAGCAAGCGGCATAAACGGAATGCTGCGGGTATAACCGTTTTCGTTGACAAATACTATGCCAAAGTATGCGGCAGTGTTTAAATCTTGCACCGGAAGTCCTAGCAAACCGGCTTGAATAGCTCTATCTTCGGCATCACTCAAAGGTTCTGTATCATAGATGCGATACGAAAATTTGCCGTTTGAAATGCGGCGGTAGGTTTCGAGAATAAAACGCAAGTTGTCAAAGGCTTGCCTCATATTCTCGTCTCTTTCGCCGAGTATTTTAGAATAATAAACCTTAGCTGTTACCGGAGAGGGCAGATTGTTTAGAATTTTGCGGGTGGAAACAGACGGAGTGTATAATTGTTCGGCAGTGAAGTCAATACGAGGGTAGCGGAGCGTGTTTACCGCAAATAAGTTAATGCCGATGAAACATAGAAAAACCAGCAAAACGGCAATCATACCGCCAAGCTTCGATGATGTTTTGAGCATGGGTATGGTGCCGGAAGTTTTGAAAGTAATTATGATATAGGTAAAGAAGTTAAAGACAAAAATCAAAGATAAGAAAAAGATTAAATCCTTAGCTTCAAATATTCCGCGATTAAAGCTGGCAGAATGGCTTAAAAAGCTGAATGATGATATCATGTCAATAATATAGTCGGGAGCAAAGTTGCGGAAAAATCCCAGAACATATTCAAGTCCGCTTAAGAAAAACAGAAAATTGATAAAGAAACCTATGACCAGTGAAACAACTTGGTTCTTGCTTAAGGCGGAGGCTGTTTGCGAAATGGCCAGCATGGCTCCTGCGAGTAAAAAAGCACCGAGGTAGCTGTTAAATATAACCCAGTTGTCAGGATTACCGAGAATATTTACTGTTATTACAAAGGGAAAGGTAAGCAACAGTGATATACCGCAAAAAAGCCAGGCTGCTAAAAATTTACCCCAGATGAAATTGTTTACCGATACGGGCATTGAGATTATTTGCAAGATACTGCCGCTTTTAAATTCTTCGGCCCACAATCTCATGGCGATGCCGGGGATAAATAAAAGTAAAAGCCATGGCAAAAATGAAAACATCGGGAAAAGGGTGGCTTCGCCGGAGGTAAAAATTCCGCCGAAATACAAAGATATTGAACCATTTAAAAGCAGAAAACATACTAAATAAACATAAGCTATCGGTGAAATAAAATAACGATAAAGTTCGTTTTTGGTTACGGTGAAAATTTTGTTCATGGTATTTAAGCCTTTGTAAGTTTGCTGAAAGCGGCTTCTAAGCTTGCAGAGCCGGCTTGTTTTAAAATCTCGTATAAATTGCCGTCGGCTTTGATTTGGCCGTGATTCATGACAATAATGCGTCCGGATGAATTGCGTGCTTCTTCCAGCAAATGTGTTGAAATGAGGATGGTTTTTTCTGATTTCATTGAATTAATAACATCCCAAATGTGGCTTTTTTGATTAGGATCAAGTCCGTCGGTAGGCTCATCGAGAATCAGGACCGGGGGATTGCCAAGTAGGCTCGCCGCAAATCCGACACGGTGCTTGTAACCTTTGGATAAGGTTTCAATCTTTTGGTTTTTAACATTATTAATGTTGGCTAAATCTAAAATTTCTCTAACTTCCATCGCAGGTACTGATTTTAATTCGGCTAGGTAATGTAAAAAGTGTTCAACCGGCATATCGTCGTATAGAGGAGAGCCTTCGGGAAGAAAACCTATACTTTTTTTAGCTTCTTTGGGCGAAAGTTTGAGGTCATAGTCCATGATTTTTGTTTGACCGGAATCGGCTGCTAAATAACCGCAAATCATGTTCATCAGGGTTGATTTGCCGGCTCCGTTGGGGCCAAGAAGAGATATTATTTCGCCTTTTATGGCAGAGAAACTTAGGTTATCAACGGCTTTTATACTGCCGAAACTTTTACTTAAAGAATTTACTTCAAGATATGCCGACATTGTTTATTCCTCTTTGTTTATTTCATATAGAGCGATAGAGGCGGCCACCGCAACATTTAGGCTTTCGGTTAAAGGTGACATGGGTAGTCTTACCGCCATATCGCAATTTTCTTCGACCAAGCGTCTCATACCTTTGCCTTCGGAACCCATAACAATGGCGGTCTTGCCGGAGCGATTTACCTTGTCAATACTATCCTTGGCGTAGCCATCAAAACCTATGGTCCAAAAACCTGCTTTTTGTAGTTGTTCTATGGCTCGTGAAAGGTTGGTTACACGGACAATCGGTAAATGCTCAATCATACCGGCGGCGGCTTTGGCCATACTGCCGCTCTCGTAGGGAGAGTTTTTATCTTGGATTATTAAAGCCAAAGTGTTGAACGCTACGGCAGAGCGAATTATGGCTCCGATATTTTGCGGGTCGCTGACTTGATCTAATATTAGAACATGGCATTTGTCTTTATCTTGCGACATGGAAATAATATCTTCAAGGGCATAAGTCGGCAGAGATTTACAAAACAGAGCAAAACCTTGGTGAACGGCATCGTTGGGAAAAAGCTTGTCGATTTCTTTGCGCTCGACAACTTGGGGAGCAATTTTGCTCAAACGATGGATTTCATCTAAATTTTCTTTGGTGCATAAAAGCTTGTAAATTTCGCGTTTGGGATTGCTTAGAGCGGCTAAAACGGCATGGCGGCCGTAAAGAATAACTTGGTTTTTTTGTGGTTTTTCCGGTTTGGTAAATTTCTTGTTCATGGGGTTCTCTGCTTATATAAGTGTTAGCAATATGTCGGTTAATTGTTGGTAAGATTTGAATAAATAGTCAGGTTCGGGGCCATCATAACTGTTAGTGGGGTTATAAATGGCACATAGCGATTTGTAGCTGGCGGCAACTTGGTAATCGGCTTTACCGTCGCCGATGACCATAATCGAATCGGGTGGTGGAAGTTGATTGTCAAAAACGGCAAAATTAGCAAGCAAAGATGGTTTGTCTTCGCTATAATCTCCGGCGGCGACAATCTTGCGAAAATAATGCGTAAATTCGAGCTTATCGGTTTCGGCAAGCAGATATTTGCGGGTTTTGTTGCTTAATAGATAGAGATTGAGCTTGTGCTTGGCGGCAAAATCTAAAAATGCGGCAGCTTGCGGAATAGCTTGCAGTTTTTTGGTGTGATGGTGTTCAATGTAAGAATAGTAGTGTTCTTTGGCTTCGTTGCGGCGGTCGTTGAAAATATGTCCTAAAATATCGCGATTGGGCAGAGTGGAAGTAATCTCTTTTATTTTGTCATAGGGAATCGGCGGCATAGACATTTGCTTGAAAGTGTATTCGTAAGCAGCAGAAATTACCGGATAAGTATCGGCTAAAGTACCGTCCCAGTCAAATACAAGATTTTGTACCGCCATTAGTTGTTCCTATTAAGACTATTTTAAGCTCAAAATGATATCTGTTAGGATAATACAAAAATAAGAGGATAAGTCAATGCACAAAACCTTGAGAGCAAAACAAGCAGAACAATTTTTGGAACAAAAAGCCAAGTTGCATGATTATCGAATCGAGAGCATGGGATTTGATGCATCATCGCGTAAGTATTTTAGGGTTTATGATGAGAGCGGTAAAACTAAAATTTTGGTTGATGATGAAGGGTGTAACAATCGGCCGAAAGAGTTTATTGAATTGTCTAAATTTTTGAATGGACACGGAATCAGAGCACCAAAAGTTTTGGCTAAATGTTTGCGTAAGGGCTTTATGTTGGTTGAAGATTTCGGAAATACCGATTTTGTTAGGGTCGCGGACGGAAAAAACGATAAGGAATTGTTGCGCAAGGCCGTTGATATTTTGGTCAAGTTACATAAGGTGCGTGAGCGTCCAAAGTGTGTGGCCGCTATGGATAAAAAAGTAATAAGAGATAATTTTGCTTTGTTTTCCGATTGGTATGTGCCGGCTTGTTTGGGTAGGCAGTTAACTCCTGAGCAAAGAAAAGAGTTCTTCGAGATAACAGACGAACTTACGGCAGAGGCTTTGAGATTGCCCGAGACTTTGGTTTTGTGGGATTATCATGTCAATAATGTTATGTATCCGCAAGACAGTAAAGAGGCTGCGCTTATTGATTTTCAGGATGCTTTGTGGGGGCCGGGATTGTATGATTTGGCCAGCCTTATCGAAGATGAAAGAAGAGATGTTCCGCAAGAAATAACCGATGAATTGAAAGAATATTATTTTGAGCAAATGGGAAATTTGCCGAGAGAAGATTTTGATAAAGCTTATGATTGTATGGCCTTGCTAAGGCATATGCGGGTTTTAGGGCGGTTTACAACTTTGATAACGGTTAAACATCGCGACGGCTATGGCAAATATGTGCCGCATGGGTTGGAACTCTTAAAAAGAAGTTTGGAGAATCCGCGGTTTGCAAAATTAAAAAAATGGATAGAAAAAAACTTTGGCGAATCATATTGGGGAATTCCGCAAGATAAAAACATTACAAAAGGTTTTGTTTTGGCAGCAGGCCGCGGAACCAGAATGCGCCATTTAACACAAACAAAAGCAAAGCCGATGGTCGAAGTTGCAGGAAGAAGATTGATAGATTACGGATTGGATATCTTTAAAAATGCCGGCGTGCTCGATGCGGTGGTTAATGTTTGCTATAAAAAAGAAGGGATCATACGGCACTTGAAAACCGTTAAAGGTTTTAACTTTAAGATATCGGAAGAAAAAGAAGCTTTGGAAACCGGCGGCGGAATTAAAAAAGCTCTGAAGTTTTTTGAAGGTAGGCCGTTTGCGGTGGTTAATTCGGATAATATTTTGATTGATGATGGATATAAACCGGTTTTGAGGCAAATGTTTGATGTATGGAATGACGAGAAACACGATATTTTGCTGTTGTTAAAAAATATAGCCGATATTAAAGGCGATAAACCTCGTCATGGTGATTACAAGGTTGTGGGGGATAGAATCTTAAGAAACAAGGAGAAGGTCAGCGGAGAGGGGTTTGACTATTGCTATGTAGGTATTGCAATTATCCACCCGAGAATATTTGACAATTCTCCAAAAGGAAAGTTTTCGCTTGTTGAGTTATTTGATAAAGCGGAAACAAATAACAGGCTTGGATTTGCGTTTAGTGACAGAAGGCAATTTTTGGTTGGTTCTCCTGAGGCTGTAGAAGAAACCCAAAAGATTTTGACTCTAGAAAAATAAATACTGATTTTGTGAAAAAAGGTGTTGACAAATGAGGCAAAATACTATTATTTGCATTGATAGTGTTGAAATGCTTCAATGCTAGAAGGAGCAGTCATTGTCCTTATAGATAAATTTGTAAGGAGGGGTGGCAGAGCGGTCAAATGCAACGGACTGTAAATCCGTCGACTTTCGTCTACGATGGTTCGAATCCATCCCCCTCCACCACTATAAAGGCAAACACTTGGATAATGGTTTGAATAAGCGGGTGTAGCTCAATGGTAGAGCAGAAGCCTTCCAAGCTTATGACGGGGGTTCGATTCCCCTCACCCGCTCCAATTTCTTTCCGTTTTCCCCCTGTAAAATTGTCGTAACAACATAAACATTTGAGGATTTGTAATAATGGCAAAAGAGAAGTTTGAGCGGACAAAGCCGCACTGCAATATCGGAACAATCGGTCACGTAGACCACGGCAAGACCACATTGACGGCAGCAATTACGAAAGTATTGGCTGAAGAAGGTGGAGCA
>CALYBC010000032.1 GCA_944393725.1 uncultured Alphaproteobacteria bacterium
ATATTATCGGACTGCAAAACTGAAGGAAAAAATATAGCGTTTTCAATAGTTAAGCCATTCAATGAACTACTAAAAACGCCTGAAACTGATAAATGGTGCCGCTAGTAAGAATCGGACTTACGACCCCACCCTTACCAAGGGTGTGCTCTACCACTGAGCTATAGCGGCATAATAATTTTTGCTTCTTTTACTATATCTTGAGTGGGCTCTTAAAGTCCTTCTCGGACTTACTCCCCTCAGGAACCTAATCTCAATGCGGCAACATCCATATTGCCTTTTTCGATAAGGTTTTCTGAGATGTTACAGACGAAAACTTGCCTAATGGCAACTTTTCGCTTAGCCATCCCGTTACCAAGGGTTAAGCTCTCATCTCAAAGCTATAGCGGCAAAGTTCTATCTACCTTGCGAAACACAACATACATAACCAAAATTTAAAAATCAAGGGATTTTTTATTTATTTTGCTATTTTTTTCTTTTTTATGTTGTATACTCTAGGAAAATCGTTGATTTATCTGGTGAGTGATTATGACCGAAGAAATTAAAAATGTAAAAAAAACTCGCGCGTCACTGCGTTTTGAACGCGAGGCTAAGGCTTTGCAAAAAAATTTACAAAAACGAAAAAAACAACAAAAAGAATTACAAGCCCTGAAAGATAAGAAAAATGGATAAAATTAAAATTCGCGGCGGTAAGCCCTTGGAAGGTAAAATTTTTATCAGCGGTGCAAAAAATGCCGCACTGCCTTTAATTTGTGCTTCGCTTTTAACCGATGAAACCGTTACTCTTACCAATATGCCCATGCTTTCTGATATCAAAGCAATGAATGCGCTTCTTCAACAGCTCGGTACCAAAATTAATGATTTTGATGACTTTGTTGACGGTCACGCTACCAAAACATATTCTTACCGCACCAAAGATATTGAATCTCTTACCGCACCTTATGATTATGTTAGAAAAATGCGCGCTTCCTACTATGTTTTGGGTCCCCTTTTGGCTCGTTTCGGCAAATGCGAGCTTTCTCTTCCCGGGGGATGTGCTATCGGGGCCAGACCTATGGATATTCACCTATCATCTTTGGAAAAAATGGGTGCTAAAATCGAAATTAAAAACGGATATATTTACGCACAATCTGACGGCAGGCTAAAAGGAACTCACATACTATTTTCCGGCGTTTCGGTCGGAGCAACCTGCAACTTGCTGATGGCTGCCGTATTGGCCGAAGGAACTACCGTTTTGGAAAATGCCGCCAAAGAACCTGAAATCGGTGATTTGGCTAAGCTCTTAAATGCCATGGGGGCAAAAATCCAAGGAATCGGAACATCTATATTAACCATTGAGGGCGTGGATAAACTCCATGGTGCCGTACATAAAATTATTGCCGACAGAATCGAGGCCGGTTCTTATGCCGTGGCCGCCGCCATCACCAGAGGTAAAATTGAGCTGATTAATGCAAAGTCCGAAACTTTGCGTCAGCCGCTTCAAGTGTTAAAAGATATGGGGGTTCATATTGTTGAAACCCCAAATTCTATAATCGTTGATGCTAAAGGATGCAACTTGGTAGGTAAAGATATCATGACCGAGCCTTTTCCAGGATTTCCTACCGATTTGCAAGCTCAATTCATGGCTTTGATGTTAACTGCCGACGGTGCTTCAATGGTTACCGAAACCATTTTTGAAAACCGTTTTATGCATGTGCCCGAGCTCTTGCGTATGGGCGCAAACATTAATGTGCACGGACATGCCTCCGCAATCGTGCGCGGAGTGAAAAAACTTTCCGGGGCTCCGGTTATGGCCACCGACCTGCGTGCGTCTTTTGCCCTTGTGCTGGCCGGACTTATCGCCGAAGGCGAAACAGTTGTTAACCGCGTCTATCACCTTGACCGCGGATATGAAAAACTGGAAGAAAAACTTAAAGGTGTCGGCGCCGATATTGAAAGAGTTAAAGGGGACGATAATTACGAATAATTTTTTGTTTTAAGGAGAAAAGACATGAAAAAACTTGCTTTGGTACTACTTCTCTTTTTGGCCGCTTGCGGAGCTGATGATGCTCAAAAACTCAAGCTCGGCTCTTATAAATTAACAGACTCGCTCAACAATGTTCCGACTATTGTTACTTTTGCCGAGGACGGCCGCTTTAACGGCAAAGTCGTAAACAATATGATGGGCTCTTATACCTTGGGGGAAAATAATTCCATTACTTTTTCTCCGGTTGCAACAACAATGATGATGGGATCTCAAGAGGCTATGGAAGCCGAACAAAACTTCCTGCAAATTTTACCCAAAATAAAGTCTTATAAAATGCAGGGCAACTATCTGGTATTAGTAACCGATAACGGCGGGGAGCTTATATTTGAGCCATACACTCCGCAAGATGGCAACTAATAACATTAACGCCGTCTCGCAAGAGACGGCTTATCTTTTTATAATCCTAACAATGAACGACTAAAGGATTGGGCGTTAAATTCTTGCAGGTCATCTATTCCCTCTCCTACTCCGATATAATATATTGGTACTTTTGTTTCGTGAGCTACCGCGACTAAAATTCCGCCCTTGGCCGTGCCGTCAAGCTTATTCATAATTACACCGTTTACCCCGCAAATTTCTTTGAAGGTTTTGACTTGATCAAGCACATTTTGACCACCCGTGGCATCAACACATAGCAAGGTATGGTGCGGAGCTTGTGGAATAACCTTTTTGATAACTCTCACAATTTTTTTCAATTCCTCGGCCAAATCCGCCTTATTTTGCAGGCGACCCGCCGTATCTATGAATACCAATTCATCGCCGTTTTTTATGGCTGCATTTAAACCATCATAGCACAGCCCCGCTGCATCACAGCCCGATGTGCCGCTATATACTTTTATGTGGTTGCGGTCGCCCCAAACTTTTAATTGTTCGACGGCGGCCGCACGAAATGTATCGCCGGCAATAAAGCTGATTTGCTTGCCCTTAAATTTGTGAGCCAATTTGCCGATTGTAGTGGTTTTGCCGGCTCCGTTAACTCCGACCAACAGAACTATTTGCGGAGTTTCGTTTGAAAACACAAGCTCCTGCTGACATGGTTTCAATATGGTGCAAATTTCATCGGCCAATTTCTGCTTAATAGCTGATATATCGGCTGCTTTATCAACTTTTTGTGCAGAAAATTTTTTAATTATTTCCGTTGTTGCTTGGTATCCCATATCGGCAAGCAGCAAAATTTCTTCCAAATCTTCTATGGTGGCGGCATCTATTTTCTTGCCGAAAAAGATATCGCTAATACCACCGCTTATTTTGTCAGATGTTTTTTTTAACCCTCCGGTTAACTTGCCAAACCAGTTAATCATTTATCTCTTCTCCTTCTTGACGCAGAATATTGGCTCTGTTGCGTCTTTCTTCAACAGGAACTTGCGGCATTAAAGCCGCCGGTGTTCCGGGACGTTCGGAATATGGGAATACATGTAATTTGGTAATACCGGCTTCTTTCACCAATTTTACCGTGTTTAGAAACTGCTCTTTGGTTTCGGTCGGAAAACCGCAAATAAAGTCGGCGCCGAAACTTGCATCCGGACGAACTGCTTTAATCTTGTGGCACAAATTGATGACATCTTCGCGACCATGGCGGCGACGCATTCTTTTTAGAATCATATTGTCTCCGGACTGAACCGAAAAATGAAAATGTGAGGCTATATTCGGATAGCTCTTTACCAACTCTATAAAATCATCGTCTATGGCGGCGGGGTCAAGCGAGCCAAACTGCAAAGATGGAAGCTCGGGTATTTGCTCTAATATATTTTTAACCAGCTCACTAAAAGATGGCTTGTATGAACATATATCAACTCCGGTTAAACATATTTCGGCAAAGCCTTCGGCCAGTAAAGTGCGAATTTGAGTGATTATGTCTGACTGCGGTACCGAACGATTGTTGCCTCTGGCAAACGGGACTATACAATAAGTACATCTGTGGTCACAACCTTGCTGGATTTGAACAAAAGCCCTCTGTCTGCCTTCAAATCCGGTGATAATATAGTCGTCATAGCCGTCATATGAAAATATGTCGCCGACAATTGTTTTTTCACTCAATGGTTGGGACAAATATTCAGCAATATTCCTCTTCTCTTTATTGCCCAGAATTAAATCTACTTCAGGCATCTCAGCGAATTTTTGTGCAGAAACCTGAGCCGCACATCCGGTTACAACGATTTTACTATCTGGATTTTCGCGGGCCAGTTTACGCACCATTTGACGGCACTGCCTTTCGGCTTCGGCCGTTACCGCACAGGTATTAATAACTATCACATTGTCAACATGTGATAGTTTTTCTTTTATTACCTCTGACTCATAAGAATTCATTCGGCAGCCGAATGTGATTACTTTTACCATATATAAAAACCTATTTATTTACTTGCCTAGAATATAGGCACATTTTATTTGCAACGCAAGAGTTAAAACCAAAATTATAAATTTATTAATATTTTGCGACTATATTCTTAAGCAGTCGTTTTGATAAAATTAGGAGAGACTTTATGAATTATAAATTAGTTACTTCGGTTGCGGCTGTTGCCATGTTGGCTTGTCCTAATGCTTTTGCTTATGGTGATATTACCGCTCCTTTGTACTTACCGGAAGATATGGAAACTCTTTCTGACACATCGATTGCTTATGAAAGAACCAAATTTGACAACGACGGCGTGAGGGAAGATTTGATCGCCAGAGAAAATTTGATGATGGGAATCGGTAATGATACCGCCGTTGCTTTTACTTTAGGAAACCGTTTTAACACTAAATGGTTAACCAACCAAGAATATAATAACGAACATAACTTTGATTATGAGGTCGGTGTAAAAAAGAATATGAGCCTTTATAACGATTTGATGATGCAGGTCGGAGCTTCTTACTACACCTACAGCCCGAGAAGTTGGTATGGCCACAGCAGTGAGGCAAAAAACAAAATCCGCGCCGAATATGGTAACACTCGCTGGTATAAAGAGCTGCGTGGTGAAATTAAACTGGCTAAAGAATTAGAAAACGGGTTAACTCCTTATGCCGGTTTTGCCGTAGACGGAAATATCGACAGCAGTGACAGAGATTTGTATTACACGGCGATGGCAGCCGTCCACAAAAATGAGTATAATTTTGCTTTTGATGCAGGGTTGCGTTATGAATTCCAGTTCGGTGATGATGTAAATGCGTGGTTTATGCAAGCTTCGGCTGATTATTTCTTGACCGACAATATGACTTTCGGCGCATTTGCCGATTATCAATTCGCTGACAATTCAGATGTTGAAGTTGATTATGGATATACGACAGAACTTAGATTTAAGGTGTTGTTATAAAAAATTGAGCCCCGCAAGCTGCGGGGCTTTTTCTTGACTACTTTCCTATCATTGCCAAAGCATCGTCAGAGAATTTTTTCATCTTTTCGACACTTTCCTTTAACTGTTTATTCTCATCGGCATCAAGAATAGGATACAAAACATCATGGACCCCTCTTTTACCGATTACGGTCGGCATAGATATGCAAACATCTTTAACACCGGCAACTTCGGCATGATGTGACGAGACGGTCAAAATTGCATACTCATTGGTGGTGATTGCTTGGCAGATACGACAAATTGCTCCGGCAATACCATAGAATGTGGCACCTTTACCATTAATGATTTTGTAGGCAGCATTGCGAACATCATCATCTATTCTTGCTTTTACCTCATCAGTAAGCGGTTTGCCTAATTCTTCGGCCAACTTGTCCAAAGGCAAAGTGCCGCTGTCGCCGTTGGACCAGCACAAAACTTCGCTGTCGCCGTGTTCGCCCAAGACATTGGCATGAATCGATTTCGGAGATACGCCTAAGTGATAACCGAGGTCGGTACGGAAACGTGCCGTATCCAAAACCGTGCCGCTACCGATTACCCTTTCTTTTGGAAAACCGGATAACTTTAAGGCAACTTCGGTCATGATATCTACCGGATTTGTTGCAATCAACAATGTTGTCTCCGGAGCGTTAGCAACAATTTGCGGAATGATATCGGAAAATATCTTAACATTGCGACCAAGCAAATCAATGCGGGTTTCTCCGGGCTTTTGATTAGCTCCGGCAGTTACGATAACAACCTCACAACCGGCCAAGTCTTTGTATGTTCCTGACTTTACCTTATTAGCATAAGCAAATGGTGCGGCGTGGGCTATGTCTGCGGCTTCGGCCCAGGCTTTATTTTCGTTCATATCAATTAGAGTAATTTTACGCGCAACGCCTCTCATAATAAGGGCAAATGCCGTGGCGGCACCGACAGAACCGGCTCCGATTATTCCTACTTTCATTTATCTTCTCCTCTTTGTTTCATCTTATTATTAAATAGTTACAGACGCAAAAAAAACAACCCCCTGCAACTTACAGAGGGTTGCCGCCATAATAAAATTATTCTTCTACTACGGTTTCATCCTCATCAGATGTTGCTTCCGGATTTTCTTCAACTACATCAACCACTTCCATGGCTTCTTCACCAGTTGGCTCTTCGTCAACAACAACTACTTCCTCTGCAACAACATTGCCGGAAGCATCGGTGACAACAGTTGCTTCTTCGGCGACGGTTGTAGGCTCATTGTTCTTAAGCAACATCGACAGACCCAACAAAACCACCAAAACCAAAACCACATATAATACTTTTTTCATTTAAGAGACCCTCCTTAATATGTAAATGTCTGTGTTTAAATTAGGCATTGTATACCCCTTTGTCAACAGCATTTACTATTTATTATACCATTTTATAACTTTTCGAATCTATGAAACTGTAAGTTCGCGTTTTTATATTTTTATTATTTTTCAATATGATACAGCAAAAAAACGGCAAATATTGTGTGTTTTGTGCAAATAATGCTTGTCAAATTAAATAAAATAGTGCTAACTATCTGCGAACGACCTTGTAAAAGGTTTTGTTAATTGTTTTAATTTTTTTGAGGTTTACATTATGACTGATACAGCAAATCGCGTTAAGAAAATCGTTGCAGAGCATCTTGGCGTTGAAGAATCTAAAGTTACTGAAAATGCCAGCTTTATTGACGATTTGGGCGCAGATAGTTTGGATACAGTAGAATTGGTTATGGCTTTTGAAGAAGAATTCGGTTGTGAAATCCCTGATGAAGCCGCTGAAAAAATTCTTACCGTTAAAGACGCTATTGACTATCTTTCAAAGAATGCTTAAGTCTCAATGGCTTTAGGAAAGTTAATGAAACTCGCTTGATTTTATCGGCGAGTTTCATTTGTTTTTATATCAATTATTTTCGAATCGTATCGGCTCAAAATGAAAAAATTTGCTATTGCTTGTATAATAACCATCGTTGCTTGCGGAATCGTTCTTAATTCTTGGATCTATTCGCCGATTACCCTGCCTGATGATGTTTATCTTATGGTGGAAAAAGGCGATTCGACAGCAGCCGTGGCCAGAAAATTAGATGAAAACAATATTATAAGCAAACCATGGCTGTTTAAGCTGGCTGCCAGAATCGCCGGACTCGATAAAAAACTTAAAACCGGTGAATATCTTTTTACCGGTGCTGTTTCAATGAGACAGGTTTTGGATAAATTGGCTGAAGGCAATATAATTTATCGTAAAATTACTTTACCAGAAGGCCTTACCTCAGCTCAAATGCTTAAAATCATTAATGATGAAGATCTCTTGAGCGGTGAAATAACCGAGGTGGTAAGAGAAGGTGAATTATTACCAGAAACCTATTTGTTTGTCCGCGGAGAACCCAAAAACAACATCATAATACGCGCAAAATCAGCAATGAAGGAATTTGCCGCCAAAGAGTGGCTAATAAAAGACGCTACCGTACCGGTAAAAAATATCAACCAACTCATTATCTTGGCTTCAATTATTGAAAAAGAAACTGCCCTTGATAATGAACGAGGCTTGGTAGCCTCCGTATTTGTAAACCGTTTGCTTAAAGGAATGAAACTACAGACCGACCCCACGGTAATTTATGCCTTAACCAACGGAGAAAAAGAACTGGGACGACCGCTGTTTAGAAAAGACCTTAAAATAGACAGCCCCTACAATACTTATAAATATTATGGCTTACCCCCTACACCGATTTGTAATCCGGGGAAAGCCTCTATCGCCGCGGCGGCGAATCCTGAATACTCCAATTATCTCTATTTTGTAGCTGACGGCAACGGCGGGCATAACTTTGCAACATCACTTAAAGAGCATAATTCAAATGTTGCCGAATGGAAAAGATCTAAAAAATAATGCTTGCTTATTTGTAATACAGCCAATACAATCCATGGTAATTAATAATTATTTAATCATAAGCCTATGGACCCAAATTTAAGAAAAATGCTGCGTTTTATCAGCAAATGTTTTGTTACCTCTCCTTTTTACAGGTATTATGAGGGAAAAGGGAAAAAACTTCCTAACGCTGACAAAAAAATGAAAAAAATGTCGAACTACAAAAAAAATTACATTCGCCATGAACGAAACAAATGAACGCAAGAAAGAATTGCTTACGCTGATATCATCTTTGACCGGATGTGCAGTAGCTGAGCAGACATTGTTAGCCGAGTTGCCGATTGACCGCGAAAGCGATGACTTTGCCGTCGTATTGGGAAACTGGGCAGATATCAACATTTTCTCTTGCCAATCGGCTTTGCAATCATCGCAAACGGTCGGCGAATTTGTGGAGAAAATTATTTAGAAAAAAAGGCTTATCCCGTTTGTTAGGATAAGCCTTTTTATTTTAGGCCTGACCGGCCGTTTCCATTATGATGGGATAGAGAGCATCTTTGGGTTCCATACCCTTGGTCATTACCACCTTAAAAACGGGATAGATGCGTTCGCATTCGTTGACAGCTATGTCTATCATTTGCGATATTTTATGCTCGAAATATTCTTCTTCGTAATTTAGGAATACCGAATGCTTAAACACCGGCATATTTTGTTCGCTCCAATAAGAAAAATGTCCGACCCAAAGATTTTCGTTTACCAAAGCCAGAAGCTCAAAAATTTTGCTGCGGTCTTCAAGTTTGTTTTCAATTTCCATCAAACATGACATATGAAGACATTTCATTGAACTTTCCCACGCAAAAAACAGCAGCATATTGCTCCATTTTCCTTGAACCTCGACAACAACCTCATTGGCGTTGCGGCGTTCAAGCTCATATGAGCGAGATGAAAATATGTTTTCAACCATATCTATCGGGTTGCTTAGCGAGGCTAAATTCTGAGCCGGTTGCATTCTGTTTTTCCTCCATAAACGGTGTGGGCATCATCACTGTCTTAAAGCTTGCATTGCTATAAAAACATTTGCAACCGCCGAGTCGCATTTGTCCACCAATTTTAATCCTGTGGATAATTCTCATAGGAAAATTTGTTTAAAAATCAACAATATGAGTCAAAAAAAATTTTTTTATTTTTTTAGATGTGGATATATAATCATAAATTAATTATTCTTTAATCAATAAAAAACTTTTTAGGATGTGTTTAATGACTGGCTTGCCTTATCCGGAAATTTCTCCGATTGCTTTCAGCTTGGGTATAATTGATATCAGATGGTATTCTCTGGCTTATTTGGCAGGAATTGTTGCCGCGTGGTTTTTGGTACTTAAGAATAATAAAAAATATAATTTGGGATACTCCTCTCAACAAATCGAAGATTTAGCCTTTTACATTACATTAGGTATAATTTTGGGCGGAAGAATCGGTTATGCCATATTCTACGGCGGTGCGGAGATGTGGCTAAAACCCTGGCGTTTGCTTGAGTTGTGGAAAGGCGGAATGTCGTTTCACGGCGGAATCGTCGGAGTTATAGTTGCGGCATATCTGTTTGCCAGAAAATATAAATTTCAATTCTTGGCAATTACCGATTTGGTGGCTTTGTACGCTCCAATAGGAATATTCTTGGGCAGAATCGCTAATTTCATAAACGATGAATTATGGGGCAGAGTTACCGATGTGCCTTGGGCGGTGAGATTTCCAAACGGCGGATATTTACCAAGACACCCATCGCAATTATACGAAGCCTGCTTTGAAGGTGTTATACTGTTTATTATCCTAAATTGTCTATGGAGAATATCAAAGGTTAGAAGCAACTCCGGTATTGTTTCGGCACTATTTGTTATTTTATATGCTACTTTTAGAATCTTGATGGAACAATTTAGGCAACCAGACGCTCAACTCGGTTTCTTAATCGGCGGTCTTACAATGGGACAGTTATTGTCTTTGCCTTTTATTATTGCCGGCGTGGTCGTGTTAAACCGCAAACTGAGAAAAAATTAGCCCTGCGATGTTACATTATGGCTAAACTTTAGGGTCTTACGCATTGCGGTATCAGCTCGAGACAGTACTTCTGTCGCGTTGAGGTCGCTGCGTTTTTTTTCGGCAACGCTGCAGGATACCGTAAGCTTAAGCGGCTTTTGCGATACAGAATATTCAAAGCTCAGTCCGGCAATCAGCCTTCTGATTTCATCCAATCTGGAAAAAGTTTCTTTCTTGTCGAGAGTTTTATATAAAACGACAAATTCGTCATCATCATATCTGTATACTGTATCGTCAGGATTGTTTTGAGCAATGATTCGGGACAACATTTTTACTACCAGATTAACGGCTTTACGCCCAAGAGTGCTCCGCAATTTATCATATCCGTCTATACTTATTATCCCTAAACAGTACTTCTGCGGAAAATGCTCTGATTGATGCTGGTAGGATTTGCGGCTGTACAGCTCCGTGGTGCCGTCATAATAATGATGATAAACCAAATTATATATAATATCTATGCCGATAATAATCTGCGAAAGTGCAAAAAACATACTTAGTCCTTGATGGTTATCACTGTAATACACCCCGCAAAATATACATAAGCTGGCGAAAAATATATTATAATCAGTCAGTTTGCCATCTCGAATCGCATAGTAAAGCGACACAAGACAAACTGCCAGTGCAATTATCGTAGGATAAATGTTAATTCTATGGTAGTAAAACGATATTCCAATACCGTAACGGCTTAACTGTTCGGCCAAAGTGTATTCTAAAATAATGGTTACCGATATCAGCAAAGAGGCCTTGCCTAAAAACTTGCGGCTATGGATCCGATAAAAAATCAGCAGATCCAAAAACAGAAAAAATACCAGATTTTCAAACCATGGCGTAGCCGCGTACTCGCTACCAAATAAAATTTTGAGATGGTTCAAAAGTATATAACCCAGTACTATAACTGCATTAAAAAATAACAGCCGTCCTTGATTAAAATAAAGCAACAATATAAAATTAACGACAGAAAGACTTAAAAAAAGCCAGTGGTAAGTGAGACTATGATCATAGGTAAATTCAACTTGCAAAAGAAAACCAAACAGACCATAGGCAAAAACAGTAGCCGGAATCAGCATGTTGCCAATGAGCGGAAGATATTTTTCTAATGTTTGATGCAGACGCAATGAATTATGCCCTTTGTGTCAAATGAATAAACTTAGAGCAAATCTAGCACGCAAAAGTTAAATTTTATTTACGCATTTGATAATTGAACTGTCGCCATATGAGTAGAAACGATATTTGTTAGCTATGGCATGAGCGTAGGCTTTTTGCATCGTATCAAGACCGGCAACTGCACTTACCAACATAAACAATGTTGATTTCGGTAAATGGAAATTGGTAATCAACATATCTATGGCTTTGAATTTGTATCCGGGGGTAATAAAAATTGATGTTTCGTCAGCAAAAGGATGAATAACTCCGTTGTCATCGGCGGCGGTTTCCAGCAAACGCAACGATGTGGTACCAACAGCAATAATCCTCTTTCCGTTGCGGCGGGCTTGATTTATTTCGGCAGCCGCATCCTCACTGATGACGCCATATTCGGCGTGCATTTTGTGATCTTTGGTATCATCGGTTTTAACAGGCAAGAATGTTCCCGCTCCTACATGGAGTGTTACAAAAACTTCTTTTACACCTTTATCTCTTATTTTTTGAAGAACCTCTTCGGTAAAATGAAGGCCTGCCGTCGGAGCTGCCACCGCTCCATCGTGTTTGGCATATACGGTCTGATAATTTTCTTTATCATTAAATTGATACCAAAGGCTATCTTTGCTCGGGCGGTTTCTTTTTATGTATGGAGGAAGCGGCATAAATCCGAATTGTTCAAGATAGTCGGTCAACTCCGAAGCATCGCAATTAAACTGCAACAAGACCCCGTCTTCGTTGTCTTTTTCGATAACGGTGGCTGAAAACGGCGAAGCTAGAGCGTCTACCTTATCGGTATAGAATTTTACTACATCTCCGGCTTTTAATCTCTTGGCATTTTTGATAAAAGACCACCAACTAAGTCCATCCACCGGATGATAAAGAGTTACCTCTACCAAAGCCTCTCCTCTTTGCCCATATAGTCTTGCCGGTATTACTTTGGTATCATTCATTACCAAAACATCTCCCGGTTCCAGTAAATCCGGCAAATCGCTAAAATAGCGGTCGGTAATTTTACCTTCCTCCGATAAATCAAGTAATCTTGAAGCATGGCGGGGGCTTACCGGCTGTGAGGCGATTAGTTCGCGCGGAAGGTCAAAATCAAAAACATCTACTTTCATCTTCATTCTCCATAATGAATGTTGCTTGTTATATTACAGTAGTTTGTTTTTCGCAACTGTTTTTACACAACGCTATTAAAACAATTTTAACTTGCTTAATTTAACATCCTATACTATAAGTATATAAAAAACATTGTTTGAGAATGACTATGATTACAAAAAGAGGTCTGAAAAGGCTTGAAGCCGTAATATCTTTGATATTTTTAGCCAATACGGCAAGTCGGCAAAAAACCGCTTACATACTCGGTATTTCGGTTGATACTTTGGCCCACTATCTTTCCTTTTTGGAAAGTGACATGAAAATTGAGGTGTTTCAAGGTCAACACAACTGTTCTTTGAGCGAAAAAGCACGAAATATCGTCACGACAGTTGCTACATTCTTTGATTTCAATTACGGAAAACACCAAATACCGATAAACTTAAAAAATTTGCGCAGTTTATTCTATCTTAATGCAATATTTCTGTGTGGCAACAAAAGAAAAGCCTCGCAAAAACTTTCCGCATCGGTAGAAACCATAAATTTATATATAGAAAATTTGGAAACCATTATCGGTAAATCTCTAATCTTTACCAATAATAAGGGATCTTTTTTAACCCCTGCCGGCGAACATTTAATAAGAAAATTTAATATGCTGGTTAATGAGGTGGAACATTTATATAAAACATTTGCTCCAGCTAAAATCAAAAAAGTAAGATTGGCTCTGTCAAGAGAAATTGATGCGGCAATTCTGCTAGAATCTCAAGATAATATATTGCAAGATATTATGACATTTGCCGACGATCCCAACATGCATACCGAAGACTGGGATATTGCCTTCACCTACTCGGAGCCTACAGATGACGACTTGGTGATTATTACAAAAAAAGAAGTTTCTTGCGGTTTTTTTGCCAGTAAAGAATACTTAAATAATTGCGGTATACCCAAAAGCTTTGATGATTTAGCATTAAATCATCGCATCCTTGACGGAAGCTCAAGGCCTTATGCTGATAAAACCTACAAAACCATTTTACAAAAATGCCATAAGATTTGCCCTATTAACTGTATAAATATAATTATTACCGATATGGCCGGATATGGTGCCGGAATTTGCGTAGTACCGGTGACGGTAGCTAAAAACAATTTGATTTATTTGCAAAATATTCCTTGCCCGGCAAAAGCAACTCTATACTTATCGGTTCATAAAAATATTAAAGATTTGCCTTTGTATCAATCCGCACTTGCGAAATATTGTGAAATATTAAAAGCAATATAAAATTACAAAGCTCGAGCTATGGTAAGCGTATCTATTGACCGCGGCTTGGATTTCTTTATCGTTCTGCCACATTCTGCTAAGGTACTGCCGGTGGTTAACACATCATCTATCAGTAAAACCCTTTTGCCGCTCAATTTCTGTGATGGTGTCAGTTCAAATGCGTTTTTAAGATTTTTGATTCGTTCAATTCCGCTGCATTCAACCTGAGGTTTGGTTATCCGCTTTTTGATTAGGGAATTGTACGAAACCGGTATTTTGGTAAGCTTACTTAATTCTTTGGCAAGTAAAGCACTTTGATTATATTTCCTTTTTAAGAATCTGGTATAATGCAACGGAACCGGAACAATGACATCAACTCCTGCAGCAAATATATCTTGACCGGCAACATACATCATTTTGGCTAGCAATGGGGCTAAATCAGTTTTATCATTAAATTTTAGATCTAATACCAGTTTCTTGGAAAAATCATCATAACTATACGCCGAGCGAGACAGTCGGAAAAGGCCTCTTCTCTTCCCTGCACAACCTGGACATAGCTTATGCCCCTTTTTATCAACTATATTACCATGGGGGTTGCCGCAACGATAACATATATCATGGTTTATAAAATCAATTTGGGATATGCATTCATCACATATGCCTTTATCCTCGTTCATAACCTTGCCGCACACGGCACAACGCGGCGGTAAAATTAAGTCGATAAGACGAGATAAGATACTCATTGTAATTCTTCTAGAGCAAAGTGAATATCGTTAATGTGATTTACGACCTTGATGCCGGCTTCGCTTAAGGCATCTTTTTTGTCTTGGACCGATATATAACCGTTAGTAGTAATGTCTCCGGCGTAGCCCATCTTGTGGCCAAAGGGAATGGCATTACCGGCAACAAAGGCTACGACCGGTTTTTTGCTAGGCAATCTTTTATACCACTCTGCCGCCGCTTCTTCAAAAGCACCGCCAAGCTGACCAATCATCACAATAGCTTTGGTAGCGTCATCTTTATGAAATGCTTTTAATACATCTATAAAATCCATTCCGATTAAAACATCATCGCCCAAACCGATAACGGTTGATTGACCACCGCCGGCTCTTTTGGTTTCAAGCACTGCCTCATAGGTCAGAGTTGACGAACGAGAGACCACCCCTATAGAGCCTTGATTATGAATGTCTTCGGGGAAAATACCCAGCCTTGCTTCTCCGGGAGTTATAATACCTGGAGTGTTGGGACCTATTAATCTGGTTTTTGAGCCTTTCAACATCGATTTTATTTCCAGCATATCTTTAAGCGGGACACCATCAGCAATGGTTACGGCCAAGTCCAGCTCGGCTTCAACTGCTTCTTTAACCGCTGATTTTACAAATTTGGCCGGAACATACATAACGCTAGCCGTCGCTCCGGTTTCTTTTACCGCTTCTTTTACCGTGTCAAATACCGGTAAATTAAGGTGCATGGTGCCACCTTTACCGGGGGTGACGCCGCCTACGACCTGGGTACCGTAGTTTAGTGATTTTTGAATATGAAAAGAAGCCTGTGTACCGGTGATACCTTGGCAGATTACTTTAGTTTCTTTATTTACAAAAACCGACATCTATGCTGCCTCCTCAAGTGCTTGAGCTAATTTATCTACCGAATCTTCCATACTGTCGGCCCAGATGATTGGCAAACGAGAAGTATATAGTATTTCTTTGGCCTTTTCTTTATTGGTTCCTTCAAAGCGAACAACCATCGGAACATTTAGCCCAACCTCCGATGCTGCCGACACTATACCGTCTGCAATCAAGTCACATCTTAAAAATCCACCCAAAATATTGAGCAATATTCCCTCAACTCGCGGATTGGTCATAATAATCTTAATGCCGCTTGCTATTTTGTCCTTGTCAACACCGCCTTTGACATTGATAAAGCATGCCGTTCCGATACCTTTTTCGCGGAGCAAATCCATTGCAGCCAGAGCCAATCCGTCTCCGTTAACAATACACCCGACCGAACCTTCAAATTCACTATAGGTAAAACGATACTTGGCTGCCTGCAATTCGCGTTCCGAAACTTCGCAATCATCCTTTAGCTTGGCTAAATCAGGATGACGAAACAAGGCGTTATCGTCAAACGATATTTTGGCGTCTAAGGCTACCAACTCACCGTTTTTCATAACCCCTACCGGATTAATTTCTATCATGGAGGCATCTTTTTCCATAAATACCTGATGCAGAGAATTTATCATTTTGGCCAAATACTTGGCAGACCGTGGCTTTAGCTTCAAAAATTTTATGACTTGCGTGACCTTATCTTTATCAACTTCTTGCCCAATGCTCAAACTTATGCGTAATATGTCTTCCGGACGGGATAAAGCTAATTTTAGGATATCGTGATCTTTGACTACGGCTATAAGTAAAGTAAGCTCTGCTTTAACCCGATTTACGGCTAAGGCAATGTAAAAATATCTTTCGACCTCGTTAAAAGCCTCGACATAAACACGGCTTACTTTTTTGCCTGCCGGACCGGTTTGCATGGTAACCAGAGTAGAACCTAACATCTCCTCTGCTTGAGAGGCTATATTGCGGCGTGATTTTACAAGCCTTATTCCTCCTTCGCTTCCGGCATCTTTTTCAATAAAGTATCCTCTGTTGCGAGCACCTGATTGAATCTGCGCTTTTACCATCCACGGACCTTTGGGCGAAACCTCCGCGGCGGCCTTTTTAGCTTCGTTCGGAGTATAGGCAATTTTACCCTTGGGAATTTTTATCCCATATTCTTGTAAAATCTTTTTGGCCTGATATTCGTGTATGTTCATACAGACTACCCCTTATAAAAACTAACCGGCATAAAACTTTATTTTATTTATCATCGCTTCTAAACCGTTGCGGCGTGACGGCGATAAATGTTCCTTAAGTCCGAGTTTATTAAAAATTTCATCTATTGACAAGCTCTTAATATCTTGCGGCCGATGATGGTTGTATATCTGTAAGACAATAGCTATCAGCCCTTTGACGATCATGGCATCACTATCGCCTTCAAAGTACATATCATCTCCTTCTTGGTGCGGAACCAACCACACTTGTGACTGGCAACCTTTAACCAGCCAATCTTCGGTTTTGTATTTTTCGGCCAGCGGCGGAAGTTTTTCGCCCAGTTCTATGATATAGCGGTACTTATCTTCCCAGCTGTCAAAAAATTCAAAATTTTCGATTAGCTCATCTATGCTCATAATTACCCCTTAAATATCAAGTTTGCCAAAAACAGCTAATTTGGAGCCGGTTAAGCGAGCCCAAAGTCTGTCGCCAAACGAGTAGTGCCACCATTCTGCCGGATAGTTAACGAATCCGACTTCAGACAATGCCTTTCTTAAAATCTCACGGTTGCGGCGCGCCTCCTGACTTATGGTCGGGCAGTCAAAATCTGCCGTGTCATCAAAGCCCCTTACCTTTCCTCCCATATCAAGCTCTTGCCCTTTGTCATCAAGGAGCGATATATCAACGGCCGCACCTGATTGATGACCGCTGCCTTGGCGGTAGGGATTGGCGGCAAAAACATCACATATGGCAATAAATTCTTCAGAATCTACAGCCAAGTTAGGATATTCTTTTTGTTTTTTCTTAACAACACCGTCCCATAATTTTATTTGTGATGACATCGGACGATAGGCCTCATAAACTACAAAATGATAACCTTTCGGTAAAAGCTCGGAGGCCTTTTTCAGCAGCTCATAGGTATAGGCTCTGATAAGTTTGATATCGGTATAACAAGGATTGAAAAAGATGCCGTCTTTTTCACTTATTTCGACCATTGCTGCCGGTTTTTCTACCTCCAAAATAACTTTCGGTTCCGGTAATGCGGCATCGCTGAACATGGCTATCTCCTATTATTTTGAGCCTTATGATTTACCAATACCGTCAATAAATTCGGCATTTTTTGGTGGAAGGGTGAAGAACGATAGAAATCGGCCTTATGAACTTCAAAAATTGCCCGAGGCTCACCGTGACCATAGTGCGAAGCCTCTTTGTAGCCTACTTGTTTACCGCCTATTCTTTCAATCAGCTTGCGAGAAAACTTGTTGGCCGGATGTGCCGTTATATCAAGCTTGGGATATTGTTTGAAAAAGTGATGAACCAGTCCTCTTACGGCTTCGGTAGCATAGCCATGCTCACCATACTTAGGGTCTATAAAATAGCCCAAGTCGCCGTATATCTTTTTGCCGTTTTCATCGATGGGAAGCATATCGACGGTTACATTACCTATTAATTTGCCGTCTGGTAATCTTACTGCCATACGATAGGTAGAACGAGGTTCTTGTTTGCGTTCTTTTTCGGCACGGATTAAAAATTCCGATACCTTGCCTCTGATTACATTATCGCGGTCGGGGGTGTCTTTATCAACCTGAAAGGTATAGAAAGGACAATAGCCGTCTTTGGCGTGTTCATCGGCATTATGATTTATATTAAAAGCAATTTCCTGCAAGCGATGAAAATCGGAAGTACGAAATTCATCAACCACCAAACGAGCGGTTTTTACGGGAATAAAATTTGATGTACTCATCGGCAAATCCTTTAGTCAAAAAAAACAATACCTGTTTGATAACATCAAATTTGGTTTAAAACAACTTTTTTCTTTATATTTTTTAGCTAAAACAATTCGAACATTTCTTTGGCCTCATCGCTCAGCATATCTATGCTCCACGCCGGCTCCCAAACAATCTTTACCTCGACCTCGCCAACACCGTCCAGAGAAGCAACCGCAGCGGCTGCTTGTTCAGGCAAAACTCCGGCAACCGGACACATCGGCGAGGTAACCGTCATCTCAATATAAACATTGCCGTTTTCTTGTTGCTCTAACTTGTAAACCAGCCCCATATCCCAAATATTTACCATAATCTCCGGATCGCATACGGTTTTTAGTGCCATAATCAAATCGTCGCGAGATGCTTTGGCAACCCCTTCTTTAAGAGGGCTACCGGCATGAGCAACATAATCTTTTTTTTCTCCTCCGAGGGTAATATCGGTTATTTCTTCCATTGTCTTACTCTTTGTCTTAAAAAAATGTCTTGGCTTTGTTGATAGCTTGACACAAAATATCAATATCTTCTTTAGTATTGTACATTCCAAGCGATGCTCGAGCCACGGATTCATATCCCATACGATGTACCAATGGTGCCGCACAATGGTGCCCTACTCTTACAGCCACACCTTCTTTGTCAAGGATAAAGGCCAAATCTTGAGGATGAATCCCGTCCATTACGAATGAAAATATTCCGCTTTTTTCTTTGGCATGCCCGACATGGTGAAGTCCGGCAATTGACGATAATTTTTCCATACCGTAAGATGTTAATTCGTCTTCATGTGCGGCAATGTTATCCATTCCTATGTTTTGCAGAAACCTTAGAGCCTCGCCTAAGCCTATTGCCTCAACGATTGCCGGAGTTCCGGCTTCAAAGCGAGCCGGTGGGATATCAAAAGTGGTATGCTCATAAGTGACTTTGTCAACCATGTCACCACCGCATTGGTATGGCGGCATGGAATCTAATAAATCATATTTACCATACAACACGCCAATTCCTGTCGGGCCGTAGGTTTTGTGTCCGGAAAATGCCAAAAAGTCGCAGTCCAATGCTTGTACATCTATTTTGCGATGGACGGCAAGTTGGCAGGCATCAACCAATACTTTAGCTCCAATTTTGTGTGCCTCGGCTATTATCTCTGCAAGAGGAAATACCGTGCCTAAAACATTGGACATACCGGTAATGGCAACTAATTTGGTTTTTGAGCTTAATTTGTTTTTAAAATCTGAAAAATCAAATGAACCATCATCGTTTACCCGACATATATTAAGCTTAAAACCAATCTCATCCCTTAGTACTTGCCACGGAACCAAGTTGGCATGATGTTCGGCTTCGGAAATCAAAACCTCGTCGGCAGAGGTTAAATATTTGCGGCCATAACTTGCTGCAACCAAGTTAATTGCTTCGGTGGCATTGCGGGTAAATACAATTTCCGAATCGCTTCCGGCATTGATAAATTTTTGCACATCATGGCGTGCCTCTTCATAGGCCGAGGTTATTTCTTCAGATAAAAAATAAGACCCGCGGTGAACATTGGAATATTCATGAAGAAAAATCTGCGTCATTTTTTCAATAACACATTTGGGCTTTTGCGCCGATGCGCCGCTGTCTAAAAAAGTGTTGGGCTTGCCGTTTATTTTTTGTGTAAAAATCGGAAATTCCTGACGAATCTTCACAACATCAAACATTTTTATTCCCTTTCTTTGAGCGGATTGGCAGCCATACTCATAAATTGTTTAATTTCTTGATTGTCTATCTTGGCAATGACATCATTTAAATAGGCATCTATCAAAATTTGCCGTGCTTCTTCTTCGCCAATGCCGCGAGAACGCATATAAAACAGCTGATCGGCATTGAGCTCACCGCTGGCAGCTCCATGCGAACATTTAACATCATCGGCAAAAATTTCAAGCTCCGGCTTAACATCTATTTCGGCTTCGTCACTTAGCAACATTGCCTTATGCAGCTGGTAGCCTTCGGTTTTGATAGCTTGCGGGGCAATATGGATTTTGCCTTGAAAAACACCTTTGGCCTGCCCACCGATCACTCCCTTTACCAACTGTAATGATTGGGTTAATGGTTTTAGGTGTTCAATGTCAGTGGTGGTATCAATGGTTGCCCAGCCATTCATTACATAAGCGGCATCAACTTCGGCTTTGGCATATTCGGCCGACAAAACTACTTTGGTTTCGTTACGAGATAAATCCGCCCCTTTTTGCAAGCAAAAACTTTTGTATTCACCGCTTGCGGCAACAAATACCGAATTAAGTGCAATATGTGCGGCTTTATAGGCCTCGGATTGCAATTTATAATGATGCAAAACCGCGTTTTTATTTATGTAAATTTCATTAACCATATTTACAAAGTAAGATGATTTCAGCTCTCCGTCGTAGCAATAATATTCCATTATCTCGGCTTGAGAGGAATCATCCATAACCACCAGATTGCGAAGCGAATATTGCCGCAATTCTTGCTCGGCCGTAATGTGATTAATTATAACCAATGGCTTTGCAACTTTGGTGCCAGCGGCAACTTTTATATAAAGGCCTTCGCCGAGATAGGCTTGATTCAGTGCGGCAAAGGGGTGTTTGGAGATATCGGCCAAGGCACCGATTTTTCCTCTGATTTCAGGCTTAAACATTATGGCTTCTATCAGCGGCAACACTTCTACTCCTTGCGGCAAATCATCATCGCAAGAAGAAAAAACTCCGTTTTCAAAATATATTTTGCAAGCATCAAAAGGAAAATTAATATTATTATTGCTGGCGTGGCTCTCTCCGCGTGGAGCCGGTATGAAGTCATTTGCAAAAAAGCGAATCGGTTTGGTATATTTCCAAGCCTCGGCTTTGGGTTGCGGTATACCGCTAACGGCAAAAGCTTCTCTGCCCGCCGACCTCATATCTTTTAGCCACGGAATATCATCGCCGATAAGTTTGATGTCGTGCAAAAGCTTGCTCATTGCTTATCTTTCACAAATGCGGCATAGCCTTTTTCTTCCAACTCCAGAGCCAGCTCGCGGCCGCCGGTGGTCACAATCTTGCCGTCGGCATAAATATGAACAAAATGCGGAACAATATAGTTGAGCAATTTCTGATAATGAGTAATTATCAGCAGGCCTTTGTCTTTTGTATGCAAGGCATTTACACCATTGGCAACAATTTTGATTGCATCAACATCCAAGCCGGAATCGGCCTCGTCCAAAATTGCCAAATCTGGTTTTAGAACACTCATCTGCAAAGTTTCGAGCTTTTTCTTTTCGCCGCCGGAAAAACCAACATTGACATCTCGTTTCAGCATATCAGGTGTGAGTCCTAATTTGCGGCCTTCTTCGCGTACCAATTTTATAAATTCCATGGTATCCAGCTCCGGCTCCATGCGATGTTTACGCACGGCATTAACCGCATGTTTCAAAAACGAAGTTACCGAAACTCCCGGAATATCGACCGGATATTGCATAAACATAAACAAGCCTTCCCTGGCTCTTTCTTCTGCCGACATTTTGAGCAAGTCTTTACCCTTAAATTTTACACGACCTGATGTTACCTTATACCCCGGCTTGCCGCACAAAACATTTGATAAGGTTGATTTGCCGGCTCCGTTCGGTCCCATAATGGCATGAATTTCTCCCGGATTAATCACCAGATTAAACCCTTTGATAATTTCTTTGCCCTCTACTCCGGCATATAAATCTTCTATCTCAAGCAACGGCTCCATGTTTTTCTTCCCATTCATCAAGTCTTTTTTCTATCTTTTGTAATTTTTCTTTTTTATAATCTTCAACATCTTCGGCAATATCATAGCAATATTTTAGCTGTTGCAGCATTATTTCAACATCTGCGGTTTCTTCTATAATTTCGGCAACATTGTCTTTTTTTCGGTTGATGTTTTTTAATATTTCTTTGGTCAGCTCGCTCATTTCTTCGATTACCTGAAGCATTTGCGCATCTTTGCCCCATACCTTTAGGGCTCTTTTATAAATATTCATCTTAACCTACACTCCCTTCAAGTGAAATGTTAATTAACTTGGCGGCCTCTATGGCAAATTCCATCGGCAGATGTTGCATGACATCTTTGCAGAATCCGTTTACAATCAAACTAACGGCCTCTTCTTCGCTGATACCTCTTTGGCGGCAATAAAAAAGTTGCTCGTCAGATATTTTTGAGGTAGTTGCCTCGTGCTCCAACTGAGCTTTTCTGTTGCGATTTTCAATATAAGGAACGGTATGTGAACCACATTTATCGCCAATCAGCAGACTGTCGCATTGGGTGTAGTTGCGAGCATTGTCGGCATTGGGCGATATCTTAACCAAACCGCGGTAAGTTTGATTAGACATACCGGCCGATATACCTTTGGAAGTAATTTTTGAAGTGGTATTTTTGCCGATGTGAATCATTTTAGTGCCGGTATCGGCTTGTTGATAATTATTGGTAATGGCTACCGAATAAAACTCACCGCTGGAATTGTTGCCCTGCAAAACGCAAGAAGGATATTTCCAAGTTACTGCCGAGCCGGTTTCGACCTGTGTCCACGAAACTTTAGAATTTTCACCGCGGCAAGCCGCTCTTTTGGTCACAAAATTATAAACCCCGCCCTTGCCGTCTTTATCACCGGGATACCAGTTTTGCACGGTAGAGTACTTTACTTCGGCATTATTTAAGACCACAATCTCAACAATAGCGGCATGGAGTTGGTTTTCGTCGCGTTGAGGCGCAGTACAACCCTCCAGATATGAGACATAACTGTCGTCATCGGCAATAATCAAAGTGCGTTCAAACTGTCCGGTATTTTTGGCATTAATCCTAAAATAAGTCGAAAGTTCCATCGGGCATTTTACGCCTTTGGGAATATATACAAACGAACCGTCGGTAAAGACCGCGGAATTCAAACAAGCAAAGAAATTGTCGGTATATGGCACTACCGAACCCAAATATTGTTTTACCAAATCGGGATGTTCTTTTACCGCTTCGGAAATAGAACAGAAAATCACACCCTGTTCGGCCAATTTGGCACGATAGGTGGTGGCTACCGATACACTGTCAAATACGGCATCAACCGCTACAACTCCGGCCAAAACCTCTTGTTCTTTTAGCGGTATTCCTAATTTTTCGTATGTTTCCAGCAGTTCTTTATCAACATCCTGAAGGCTTTGCGGCTTAACTTTTTGCTTGGGAGCCGAATAATAAGAAAGGCTTTGGTAATCGATTTTGTCATAATGAAGTTTGGCCCAAGATGGTTCTTTCATGCCTTGCCAAAACTCAAATGCCTTTAATCTCCATTCCAAAAGCCACTCCGGCTCACCTTTTTTCTTGGATATAAGCTTAATCACATCGGCATTAAGGCCGATGGGAACCGTGTCGGCTTCTATCGCGGTAGTGAAGCCGTACTTGTATTTATCTCCCGAACTATCGGTAATCTCTATATTATTTTTACTTTCTTCCATGGCAGGAAAGAAGTTAGTGTTTTTTTTGTTTAAAATCAACCCATATTTAACCTTATTTTAGCTTTTATGAATCTAGCCTTAAGGCAAATATGATGTTTGAAAGGGCTTTGTTATGTTAATTGCCGTTATTTTGCTCGCTTTTTTGGGGCTTGCCGCATTAATTGCCGCTTTTGTGTTTTTTAGAGAATGGCAGCAAACCAGACGGAGCTTGCAGGAGCTTTTGCTTGAAGAAGAAGCCCAAAAATCGCAAGTTGAGCATACTAACGGGGATATTTACTTAAAAATCGATGAGCAGTTTAACATATCTTTTATTGAAGAAAGCGGCGCGAAAACCTTGGGTTATACGGTAGCTGAACTTTGCCATAAGCCGATTATTGATACTATTTTGGAAAATACAAAAGCAAATGCCGATTTTTTAAAAGAAGTTTTTAACAAGGTTGCAAAAAAACAGACCACATTCAACACTCAAATGCTTATTCGTCGAAACGACGGAAAAAATATGCTGATGCTGGTCAGAATCCGTCCGATATTAAACGAAATCCTAAAATGTAAGGGCTTGAGTTTTTTGTGCAAAGATATATCCAAAGCCGACAGCTTACAGCGCGAGCTTAAGGATTTTCAATCTATTGACCCGTTTACCAATATCCTCAATGAAAGCACACTAAAATCGCGTTTTGAACACGATTTTAAACTCGCTAATCGCTATAATAAAGAGCTGTCAGCAGTCATTGTCGAACTGTGCGACTTATATGACTTTATTGCCAAAGGAATCGACTTTGAAACTGCCGATAAAATGCTAAAAGAAGTCAGCAATATTTGCATTGCATCGTTGCCGAAAGATTCTTATGCCGGAAGAGTTGATAAAACCAAAATAGTCTTGGTTCTTAAAAACTCCGACCGTAAAACTGCTCAGGAACTATCCGAAAAAATATATAAGGAATCGGTCGAAGCAATCAAAAAATTGCGTGTCGACGGAACCAATGCTCAGATGATTATAATTTCTTATTCCGACCGCAAAGGCTTTACCGATAGCTTTGATGCAATGTACGGAAGAATTATCCACCATATAAGTATGTCATTAAAAAATCGAGAGTATGGTTTAGTGTCATCAAAGCAAAAAGCTCGTTCTTTGGCTGATTTAGAAAATATTAAGGGTTAAATGTTACCATATCTTAAACTCAGAGATAATAAAACGGTAACCGTATGCTCAAAAAAAAGCTGTTAATATGCATAATAATGTTGTTGCTTGGAGCTTGCTCGCAAGAGACCAAATTGTTCGGGCGTACCTTGTGGGGCGGTTATTCTTCTCAACAAGAAGGTTCGGTGTTGGTTAGAAAAGGCGATACTCTTTATAGTATTTCCCGCTCGCATGATGTACCGATGCGTGAAGTAATTGAGATTAACGGATTGCGTCCTCCTTATACGCTTAAAGTCGGACAAAGATTGCAACTGCCGCGCGCCAAATATCATATAGTGGCCAAAGGTGATACCCTTTATAACATCTCAAAAAGATACAATGTTGATATGTCGACTTTGAGCCGCACCAATAATCTTAAATCGCCGTTTACATTAAAAATCGGACAGAAATTGTTAATGCCGGGGTCTATAGTAACCGCCCAAAATCAGACTTATACCTCAAGCAAAAAAACTAAGACTTATGCAAAATCATCGACATCGGCTAAAAAGACAACAAGCAAAAAATACACCTATGTTCAGCCATCTACCAAGCGCAAACAAAAGTTTATGTGGCCGGTGAAAGGTCAGGTTATATCTAAATTCGGTCCCATTGCCAAAGGACGCAACAATGACGGCATTAACATTAAAGCCGCCAAAGGCACGACCGTAAAAGCCGCCGATGCCGGCGTCGTTGCCTATGCCGGAAACGAGCTTAAAGGTTTCGGGAATCTGATTTTAATTAAGCATAATGACGGTTGGGTTACCGCTTATGCTCATAACGACACCATCAAGGTGCGTAAAGGACAAAAGGTCAGCAAAGGTACACCGATTGCCACCGTGGGTACAACCGGCGGTGTAACCACACCACAACTGCACTTTGAAACCAGAGCCGGTAAAAAAGCCCTAAACCCCTTGGCTTATCTGAATTAACATTCAAAAAACAAAAAAAATCTTGTTAAATCTTGAAAATTTACCTATATATGCAGTAATAAATGTTTTATATTATTGCTAATTTTAATTAATTGAGTTGGAGAAAAATTATGTTTATTAGTTCCGCATTTGCTCAAACCGCAGGCACAGCCGCCGCAGGAAGCTCTTTGGGCGGTATGGTTATTCAATTATTGCTCATCTTTGCAATTTTCTACTTCTTGCTGATAAGACCGCAACAAAAAAGGTTAAAAGAACATGAAGCGAGATTGAGAGCAATCAAACGCGGAGACAAAGTTGTTACCGGCGGCGGGATTATCGCTAAAATCGTTGAGGCAAAAGAAGGTGAAGATGAAATCAAAGCCGAAATTGCCGAAGGGGTTAAAGTTACGATATCCCGTGCCACCGTGCGTGAAGTTATTTCCGAAGAAAAATAATCAATAATTAAGGAAAATCAAAAAATGTATAAATTGTCAAAATCCAGAGTTATTACAATTCTTGCTATTTGTTTGGCCGGTATATTTTTTGCCGTTCCAAACATTGTTCCCAACAAAGATGCTTTGCCTTCTTGGTGGCAGCCGATAAATTTGGGCTTGGACTTGCAAGGCGGTTCGAATCTGTTGTTGGAAGTTAAACTTGATGATGTGCTAAAAGAGAGAATGTCTTCAATAGAAGATTCCGCACGACAGATTTTGCGTGAGAACAGAATCCGTTATAAATCTTTGACCTCAAGTGAAAACGGTGTAAAAGTTCTTATCGAAAATGCTTCTTCAAGAGCAAAAGCTTCGAACTTGTTCCGCAAAATTGACGAAGGAATTGTCGTAGAGGAAGTTGACGGCGATGGATTGCTCATCAAATACAGTGATGTTGCACTAAACCAGCTCAAGGCTAAAGTTGTTGATCAATCAATTGAAATTGTTCGCCGCCGTATTGATGAGCTCGGTACTAAAGAACCTTTGATTCAGTCGCAAGGAGAGAATCGAATCGTAGTACAGCTCCCCGGATTGCAGAACCCGGAATATGTTAAGACCTTGCTCGGCAAAACTGCAAAAATGTCTTTCCATTTGGTTGACAGCAATGCTCGTGCCGCTGATGCCAAAAGAGGAAAAATGGGGGCTAAATACAAATTAGCCTACGGCGAAATGGGTGAGCCTTATGTTATTACTCGCAAACCCGTAGTCGGCGGTGAGAATCTGGTTGATGCTCAGCCCGCTTTCCAAGAAGGTCAGGCTGTGGTTTCTTTCCGTTTTAACTCTTTGGGCGGCAAAAAATTCGGTGAAGTAACAAAAAACAATATTGGTGAAAGATTGGCCATCGTACTTGACGGCGAGGTTATTTCGGCTCCGGTTATTCAAAGTGCCATTATGGGCGGTTCCGGCGTTATCACCGGAAACTTTACCGTAGAATCCGCTAACGACTTGGCTTTGCTTTTGCGTTCCGGTGCTTTGCCTGCTCCGCTTGAGGTGTTGGAAGAAAGAACCGTAGGAGCCGGTTTGGGAGCCGATTCAATTAAAGCAGGTGTTATTGCCTCGTGCATCGGGTTAATTGCCGTAGTGGCATTTATGTTGGCTGCTTACGGGTTGTTCGGTGTGTTCACAACCGTTGCCGTGTTCATGAACTTAATTTTGATGCTCGGCGTATTAAGCCTGATGGGAACGACTTTGACCTTGCCCGGTATTGCAGGTATTATCTTAACCATCGGTATGGCCGTTGATGCCAATGTTTTGATATTTGAGAGAATGCGTGAAGAGGTTAAAAACGGTCGTTCGACAAGAGATGCCGCCGCTGCCGGATTTACCGAGGCTTGGGCAACAATCGTTGATTCAAACTTAACAACCTTGGTTGCCGCATTTGTTCTGTTTTATTTCGGAACCGGTCCGGTCAGAGGATTTGCCGTTACTCTGGCGGTTGGTATTGCAACCTCTATGTTTACTTCGGTTACCGTTACCCGTTTGATTATTACTGCTTGGCTTAACAAATATAAGCCGACCAGATTGCCTATTTAGTCTGTTTTGAGGATAGAAAAATGATAAAAGCTTTCAGTTGGATTACTAAAGATACTAATATCGATTTTATGAAGTCGAAAAACATTACCTACTTTATGTCGGTATTGTTGTTGGGTTTGTCTATTGCCAGTATCGTGTTTAAAGGATTTAATTTCGGTATTGATTTTTCCGGCGGTATTTTGATGGAAATAAAATCTCCGCAAGTAATTAATGTTGATGAAATGCGCGATACTTTGAGCAAGTTGGATATTGATGAGCTCAATTTGCAAAGTATGGGCGAGGACGGAACCGAAATCGTTATCCGAGCACAAGCCAAAAATTTGGATGAAAAAGCACAAATGAACATTATCAACCAAATTAAAGATACTTTGGGCAATAGTTACGAGTATCGCAGAATCGATTTGGTCGGGCCGCAAGTCGGCGAAGAATTGAAGACCAATGGTATTATCGCTTCGGTAATAGCTATTTTGGCCATTACGGCTTATGTGTGGTTTAGATTTGAATGGCAATTTGCAATCGGAGCCATTATCGGCCTTATTCACGATGTGGTTATTACTGCCGGTTTGTTGTCATTCTTCGGGCTAGATTTCAGCTTGACCACGATTGCCGCTATTTTGACCTTAGCCGGTTATTCGGTTAATGATACGGTCGTCACCTATGATAGAATCAGAGAAAACTTGCGTAAATACAAGAAGATGAACCAAACCGATTTGTTGAACAAGAGTATCAACGACATTTTGTCGCGTACTTTCTTAACCGGTTTGACAACATTGTTTGCGGCCTTGGCTTTGTTGATTTGGGGTGGTGATACTTTGCGCAGTTTTGCCTTCACAATCTTTTGGGGTGTGATTATCGGAACATATTCTTCAATCTATGTTTCAACAACATTCCTATCATTGTTTGATTTGCGTGCTTCGCAAAACGAAGAGGTTATTAACCCCTTTGGCAATGCATAATTTGTAAGGAATAAATTATGGCAAAAGTTGCTTGGAAACCAGGAACAATGCTTTTTCCCGTGCCGCCGGTAATGGTTACTTGCGGCACCATGGAAAAGCCCAATGTCTTGACGGTAGCATGGACCGGAATTATCAACTCCGAGCCGCCGATGACTTACATTTCGGTCAGACCAAGCCGTTTTTCGCATAAACTAATTGAAGAAAATAAAGAGTTTGTGATTAATCTTGCCAACCTGCCTTTGGCTAAAGCATGCGATTTTTGCGGCGTGCGTTCGGGCAGAAGCACAGACAAATTTAAGGAGATGAATTTGGAATTGGAACCCTGCCAAAAGGTAAATGTTCCGATGTTAAAGTCAGCTCCGGTAGCTTTGGAGTGCAAAGTGGTAGAGAAAAAAACTTTTGCAACTCACGATATGTTTATTGCCGAGATTGTTAATGTAAATATTGATGACCGCTATATTGAAGAAGACGGCAGGTTAGCTATTGAAAAGGCGGGATTGTTGGCGTTTGCTCACGGTCGTTATTATACAATGGGGCGTGATTTGGGCGGTTTTGGGTTTTCGGTTGATAAAACCAAAGAAAACAAAACCAAACCTCGCAAATCAAAATTTATGGAAATTTTGAAAATTGAAGAAAAAATCAAAGACGGAACCTTAAAGATTAAAGAAAGAAAGTCGGCAACCGGAAAACCGCAATTCGGCGGCAATAAAAAAGCCGGTTTCAAGAAAAAAGGTAATTTTACTAAAGGCAAAACTTGGTTTAGGAGTAAGCCTAAGAAAACGCAAGTTACCAAAAAAGATTAATATTGCCCCCCCCGCAAAATCATTTTGCGGGGTTTTTTATGATGTCGTAATTTTAGTCAGCGGATTTAGAAACAATAAAAAATGCTTGTAAAAGCGAGCAAATTAAATTAATTTATCTCTTGCCGAAGCGAGAGGCTTTGGTGGTGTCTCAAAAACATCACATAGGTAATAAACTCCCATGGGGGAGTGCGTGAGATAAGCGTGCTGGCACGACGAATAAACGCGACTGTACCTATGCAGTTTTTGAGCTCCTCCGCCTTAGTTTTTTAAGGCGGTTTTGTTTTAATCATAAACAAAATTTAAGGGGAGTTAAAACTGTGAATCTAAAACAAGAATTAAGAGAAAAATTGTCGCTTGAATTACGAAAACTCAGGCAAGATAAAGGCTTGAGCATTCAAGAAGTGGCACTAATGTCGCCTTTGTCGGTACAGATGATATATGATATGGAGCAAGGCAACCGCCGCCGCTATAATCTTTATCAAAGATTGCTCAAATTTTATGGGAAGA
>CALYBC010000033.1 GCA_944393725.1 uncultured Alphaproteobacteria bacterium
ATCTTTGAATAAAATTCTTGACTCATTTTGTGAAAAAATACTTGCATTTTAGGAATCTCGGGTATAAAAATAATCGACTTTAAAAGACTATTATTTTGCGAATCTGTGCCATTAAAATTTTTTTGCGTTTTTATGGTGCTTTTTCTTTTTTAAATCTAGATTTTATTAACCTTCTGCGGTCGGGATTTGGTGCGCCAATAGAATAGTCGCAGATTATAACCTATAAGGATTGTCTCAATGAAAGAATCTTATACGAGCAAAAAACGTGTAAGAAAAAACTTCGGCAAAATCGACTCCGTTTCGGAAATGCCAAGTTTAATCGAAGTTCAAACCGGTTCTTATAAAAACTTTATTGAAGCTGATGGCGAAAAAAGTGAATTCGGTCTTGAAGAAGTTTTCAAATCAATTTTCCCTATTAAAGATTTTTCCGGTAATGGTGAACTTGAGTTTGTTAAATACGAACTTGAAGAACCAAAATATGATGTTGAAGAATGCTTTAAACGCGATATGACTTATGCCGCTCCGGTTAAAGCTACTTTGCGTCTTGTCGTTTGGGATGTCGATGAAGCTACCGGTGCTAAATCTATTCATGATATTAAGGAACAAGATGTTTATATGGGGGATATCCCGTTAATGACAGATAAAGGTACTTTTATATTCAATGGTACCGAAAGAGTTGTCGTTTCTCAAATGCATCGTTCTCCCGGTGTTTTCTTTGATCATGATAAAGGTAAAACAGTTGCTTCCGGTAAGTATTTGTTTGCAGCACGTGTTATTCCTTACCGTGGTTCTTGGCTCGATTTTGAATTTGATGCAAAAGATTTGGTTTATGCTCGTATTGACCGTCGTCGTAAGTTGCCGGTAACATCAATCCTTTATTCTTTGTATTCAAAAGAAACAGAAGAAAAAATTAAAGAATTAGCCAAAGAAGGAAAGAAAATTAATCCTGCTGATGTTAAAGGTATGGATAAAGAAGAGATTTTGAGCTATTTCTATGATGTTGATACTTTAACCGCAGATAAGAAAAATTGGAAAGTTAAATTTATTCCTGAAAGAATGAAAGGAGTTAAATTTGATTTTGATTTGATTAATGCTAAAACCGGTGACGTCGTTGTTGAAGCCGGTAAAAAAATAGCTCCGCGTATGGCTCAAAAATTAGCTGATGAAGGTTTGGAATTTTATGTCCTTCCGACTAATAAATTAATCGGTAAATTTTTAGCTACAGCTGCCGTTTCTCCTAAAACAGGTGAGGTTATTGCTGATGCGGCCGATGAGTTAACGGAAGAAGTTTTGCAAAAAATTGCGGACGCTAAAATTAAAGAAATTAAAATTTTATATATTGATGGTGTTAACGTCGGACCTTATATTCGTAATACCCTTGTTAGCGATAAAAATCATTGCCGTGAAGAGGCTTTGCTTGATATTTATCGCGTTATGCGTCCGGGGGAACCACCTACCTATGAAACAGCTGACCAGCTTTTCCATGGTTTGTTCTTTGATAATGAACGTTATGATTTGTCATCTGTCGGTCGTGTTAAGATGAATGCTTCATTGGATATTTCTTTTGATGAAGCCCCCGATACTTGCCGCGTTTTGCGTAAAGATGATATTTTGCGTATCGTTAAAAGACTATGTGATTTGCGTGATGGTAAAGGCGAAGTTGATGATATTGACCACTTGGGTAATCGTCGTGTTCGTTCCGTTGGTGAATTGATGGAAAATCAATATCGCATGGGTTTGTTACGTATGGAACGTGCTATCCGCGAGAGAATGTCTTCCGAAGTTTTGAATAATGTTAAACCTCAGGATTTGGTTAATGCGAAGCCTATTGCTTCCGTTATTCGTGAATTCTTTGGTTCTTCTCAACTTTCACAATTTATGGATCAAAACAACCCCTTATCCGAAATTACGCATAAACGTCGTTTATCTGCTTTGGGACCAGGTGGTTTGTCTCGTGATCGTGCCGGTTTTGAAGTCCGCGACGTACATCCAACGCACTATGGTCGCATTTGTCCTATTGAAACACCGGAAGGTCCAAACATCGGTTTGATAAACTCTTTATCAACTTATGCTCGCATCAATAAATATGGTTTTATTGAATGTCCTTATCGCAAGGTTGTTAATGGTGTTGTTACTAATGAAGTTGTTTATTTGTCCGCTGATGAAGAAGGAAAATTCAAAATCGCTGAGGCAAATGCTAAAGTTAAAGAAGATGGACATTTTGAAAATGATTTAATCGCTTGTCGTAAAGCCGGTGAGTTTGAATTTGCTCACCCAGAAGAAATCAGTTTCATTGACGTGTCTCCAAAACAACTTGTTTCTGTTGCAACAGCTTTGATTCCTTTCTTGGAAAATGATGACGCTAACCGTGCTTTGATGGGTGCGAACATGCAACGCCAAGGTGTACCTTTGTTGCGTTCTGAAGCTCCTCTTGTCGGTACAGGTATGGAAGCTACTGTTGCTAAGGATTCCGGTGCAACTTTGGTTGCAAAATATGATGGTATCGTTGATGCCGTTGATGCAAACCGAATCGTTATTCGCTCACAAAGCGGTGATGTCGCTGATGCCGGTGTCGAAATTTATAAATTACAAAAATTCCGCCGTTCTAATCAGAATACTTGTATTAACCAAGTTCCATTAGTTAAAGTCGGTGATGTTATTCATGCCGGTGATATTATTGCTGATGGTCCTTGTACAGATATGGGTGAATTGGCTTTGGGACGCAATTTGTTAGTTGCGTTTATGCCTTGGAATGGTTTGAACTACGAAGATGCTATTTTGTTGTCTGAACGTATTTCTCGTGATGATGTTTTAACTTCTCTCCATATCGAAGAATTTGAAGTTATGGCTCGCGATACGAAACTTGGACAAGAAGAAATTACTCGTGATATTCCAAATGTTGGTGAGGAAGCTCTTCGAAATCTTGATGAAGCTGGTATCGTTTATATCGGTGCTGAAGTAAAAGCCGGTGATATCTTGGTTGGTAAGGTTACTCCTAAAGGTGAATCTCCGGTTACACCTGAAGAAAAATTACTTCGTGCAATTTTTGGTGAAAAAGCTTCAGATGTTCGTGATACTTCTTTACGTGTTCAACCCGGTATTGAAGGTATTGTTGTTGACGTTCATGTCTTCTCTCGTCGTGGTGTTGAAAAAGACGAACGCGCTCTTTCAATTGAACAAGAAGAAATTTCTCAATTGGCAAAAGACCGTGATGATGAGTTGGCTATTATACGTCGCAGCGGTGAAGCTCGTTTGAAATCTATGTTATTGGGACAGATTGTTGTTGATGCTCCAAAAGGTATTGCAAAAAATGTTACCATTACAGAAGATGTTCTAGCGGCAATTCCTTCTTCTCAATGGCGCAAGATTATTGTCAAAGATGAAGATGTTACTGCTAAAATTGAAGAATTTTTAACGGCTTATGATGCTCGTCTTGAAAAAGTTCAAAAGCATTTTGAAGACAAAGTTGAAAAAGTTCAACGCGGTGATGATTTGTTACCGGGCGTCTTGAAAATGGTTAAAGTCTTTATTGCTACAAAACGTAAAATTCAATCAGGTGATAAAATCGCCGGACGTCATGGTAATAAAGGTACTATTTCACGTGTGTTCCCGTTGCAAGATATGCCTTATACTGAAGATGGTACTCCTGTCGATATCGTTTTGAATCCTCTTGGTGTGCCTTCTCGTATGAATGTCGGACAAATTCTTGAAACTCACTTGGGTTGGGCTGCTAAAGAACTGGGCAAACAGTTGAATGAAATGTGCGAACAGTTTAAACGTGGAGAAAAAACGGCTGAAGAGCTCAATGCAAAACTTAAAGAAATATATGGTGAAAAACAATATAAACGCGACATTGAAACTTTAACACAAGATGAAAAAGTTGAAATGATTTCTCATCTGAAAAACGGCGTTCCGATGGCTACACCTGTTTTTGATGGAGCTTCTGGCGATGATATTAATCATATGCTTGAAATGGCCGGATTGCCAACTTCGGGTCAAATTGATTTATATGATGGTCGTACCGGAGAAAAATTTGATCGTAAAGTTACCGTTGGTGTTATTTATATGATTAAGTTACACCACATCGTTGATGAGAAAATGCACGCACGTTCTGTTGGACCATACTCTTTGGTTACGCAACAGCCGCTTGGTGGTAAAGCTCAATTCGGTGGTCAACGTTTCGGTGAAATGGAAGTTTGGGCTTTGCAGGCTTATGGTGCTGCTTATACCTTACAAGAAATGCTTACCGTTAAGTCCGATGATGTCAGTGGTCGTACAAAGGTTTATGAAGCTATTGTTCGTGGTGAAGACAGCTTTGAAGCCGGAGTGCCTGAGTCCTTCAATGTTTTGGTTAAAGAAATCAAATCTTTATGCTTAAATGTTGAAATGTTGAACGAAGAAGTTTAAGGCAAAGGAGTTTTATAAATATGAATGATGTTATGAAATATTTTGGTCAACAAGTTTCAGGTGAATCTTTTGATCAAATCAGAATTTCTATTGCTTCGCCGGAACAAATTCGTTCTTGGTCTTATGGTGAAGTTAAAAAACCTGAAACGATTAACTATCGTACTTTTAAGCCCGAAAGAGACGGTTTGTTTTGTGCTCGCATTTTTGGTCCGGTAAAGGATTATGAATGCTTGTGCGGTAAGTACAAAAGAATGAAATATCGCGGTATCGTTTGCGAAAAGTGCGGCGTTGAAGTTACTCTTTCAAAGGTAAGACGCGAAAGAATGGGACATATTGAGTTGGCCGCTCCGGTTGCTCATATATGGTTCTTGAAGTCTTTGCCGAGCCGTATCTCAATGTTGACCGATATTCCGATGAAAGCTTTGGAAAAAGTATTGTACTTTGAAAGCTATATTGTTATTGAGCCCGGTTTGACGCCGCTTTCGGTTAATGAACTTTTGACCGAAGATCAATATCAAGAGGCTATTGATGAATACGGCGAGGAAGCTTTCCGTGCCGGTATCGGTGCCGAGGCTTTGAAAGAAATTTTGGCTTCGATTGATTTGCAGGCCGAAAAAGAGGCTATCAGAGCCGAGCTTAAGGATAATGCTTCGGAAGCTAAACGCAAAAAGTTGGTTAAACGCTTGAAGATTATTGAATCTTTCATTGATTCAAATACCAAGCCGGAATGGATGATTTTGGATGTGTTGCCGGTTATTCCGCCAGAGTTGCGTCCGTTAGTTCCGCTTGATGGCGGCCGCTTTGCCACTTCGGATTTGAACGATTTGTATCGTCGTGTTATTAACCGTAATAATCGTTTAAAGAGATTAATCGAATTGCATGCTCCGGATATTATCATTCGTAACGAAAAGAGAATGTTGCAAGAATCTGTTGACGCCTTGTTTGATAACGGCCGCAGAGCTCGTGCCATCACCGGTACCAACAAACGTCCGTTGAAGTCTTTGTCCGATATGCTCAAAGGTAAACAAGGTCGTTTCCGTCAGAACTTGCTCGGTAAACGCGTTGACTATTCCGGTCGTTCGGTTATTACCGTCGGTCCCGAGTTGAAGTTGCAACAATGCGGTTTGCCTAAGAAAATGGCATTGGAATTGTTTAAGCCGTTTGTATATGCCAAATTGGAGCTCTATGGTCATGCTACTACCATTAAGGCGGCTAAGAGAATGGTTGAAAAAGAAAGACCGGAAGTTTGGGATATCTTGGAAGAAGTTATCAGAGAGCATCCGGTACTCTTGAACCGTGCTCCGACTTTGCACCGCTTGGGTATTCAAGCTTTTGAGCCGGTTTTGGTTGAAGGTAAAGCTATTCACTTGCACCCTCTGGTTTGTACCGCATTCAACGCCGACTTCGATGGTGACCAAATGGCCGTCCATGTCCCATTGTCAATCGAAGCTCAGTTGGAAGCCCGCGTTTTGATGATGTCTACCAACAATATTTTGTCGCCGGCTTCCGGTAAACCGATTATCGTGCCGACACAAGATATGGTCTTGGGTATCTATTATTTGACATACGAAGCCGAAGGTATGAACGGTGAGGGAATGGTTTTCTCTGACTTTAACGAAGTTCAGTTGGCTTTATATGAAAAAGTAGTAGATTTACATGCTAAAATCAAATGCCGTATGGAATATGTTGATGATGAGGGTAATACCAAATATGGTTTGGTTGAAACAACTCCGGGTCGTATCTTGGTTTCCGAAGTTTTGCCCAAGCACAAAAATGTTCCGTTCTCTTTGGTTAACAGATTGTTGCGTAAAAAAGAAATCGGAGAAATCATCGACATTATTTATCGTCACTGCGGACAAAAAGAAACTTGTCTGTTCGTTGATAAAATCATGACCTTAGGATTTACCAATGCTTGTAAGGCAGGTATTTCGTTCGGTAAAGATGATTTGATTGTACCTGAAGCCAAGAAGACCTTGATTGCCGAAACCGAAGCTCAAGTTAAAGAGTTTGAGGAGCAATATCAAAACGGTTTGATTACTAAAGGCGAAAAATATAACAAAGTGGTTGATATTTGGGCTGCTTGTACCGATAAAATTGCCGATGAAATGATGAAAAACATTTCGAAAACCGAACATGGTTATATTAACTCGGTTTACATGATGGCTCACTCGGGAGCCCGTGGTTCGGCTGCACAAATGCGTCAGTTGGCCGGTATGCGTGGTTTGATGGCTAAACCGTCCGGTGAAATTATCGAACAACCGATTATTTCAAACTTTAAAGAAGGTTTGACGGTGTCTGAGTACTTTAACTCAACCCACGGTGCTCGTAAAGGTTTGGCCGATACCGCTTTGAAGACCGCTAACTCCGGTTACTTGACCCGTCGTTTGGTCGATGTGGCTCAAGATGTGGTTGTAACCGAGACCAACTGTGGTACCGAAAGAGGTATTATCGTACGTCCGGTAGTCGACGGTGGTAATGTTATCGTTTCTATCGGTGAACGCATTTTGGGTCGTACTATTCAAGAAGACATCCTGCATCCTGAAACCGGTGAGGTTTTGGTGAAGAAAGGCAAACTCATTGATGAAAACGATGTCGATGTAGTTGAGGCTGCAGGTGTTGAACAAGTTAAAATCCGTTCGGTATTGACTTGCGAATCCAAACATGGTGTTTGTGCGGCTTGTTATGGGCGTGATTTGGCCAGAGGTACTCCGGTTAATGTCGGCGAGGCTGTCGGTGTTATTGCAGCACAGTCAATCGGTGAGCCCGGTACTCAGTTGACCATGAGAACCTTCCACATCGGTGGTGCGGCACAAAAAGGTGCCGAGCAGGCTTCGGTTGAAGTTCCGTTCGCCGGTGTGATGAAGTTGGATAATGCACATATCGTTACCAACTCCGAGGGACATGGCTTGGTATTGTCGCGTAACTGCGAAATCGTTATCGTTGACAATAACGGTCGTGAGAAATCCCGTCACAGCATTCCTTATGGTACCAAACTTTTGGTTGCTGAAGGCGATAAGGTTAAAAAAGGTCAGAAAATTGCCGAATGGGATCCGTTTACCGTTCCGGTTATTACCGAAAAAGCCGGTAAGGTTGAATTGGTCGACTTGATTAACAATGTTTCGGTTAAAGAAGTTACCGATGAAACAACCGGTATTGTTTCTAAGACGGTTATTGATTGGCGTTCAAACTCATCAAGTGCCGGTTTGAAACCAAGCATTGTTTTGAAAGATGCCAAAGGTAAACCGGTTACTTTTGATAACGGTAAGGAAGTTTGCTACTATATGTCGGCTGATGCCATTTTGTCGGTTGATAATGGTTCGGAAGTTAAGGTCGGTGATGTTATCGCAAGAATTCCGAGAGAATCTTCAAAAACCAAAGATATTACCGGTGGTTTGCCGCGTGTTGCCGAGTTGTTTGAAGCAAGAAGACCTAAAGATCCGGCAATCATTTCCGATATTGACGGTATGGTCGAATTTGGTAAAGACTACAAGGCTAAACAACGCATTACCGTTGTTCCGGCTAAAGGCAATCCGGTTGAATATTTGATACCCAAAGGACGCCACTTGGTTGTTCAAGAAGGTGATATTGTTAAGAAGGGTGATGCCTTGGTTGACGGAACTCCGGCTCCGCATGATATTTTGCGAGTTTTGGGTGTTGAAAAATTGGCCGAATACTTGGTTAAAGAAGTACAAGATGTATATCGTTTGCAAGGTGTTAAAATCAACGATAAGCACATTGAAGTGATCGTTTCGCAAATGTTGCGTAAAGTTGAGATTACCAACCCGGGTGATACCACATTCTTGGTCGGCGAACAGGTCGATGCCGATGAGTTTGAAGCTAAGAATGCCAAAGTTATCGAAGCTGGTGAAACTCCGGCTGAGGCTACTCCGGTACTTTTGGGTATTACAAAAGCAAGCTTGCAGACCAAGTCATTTATTTCGGCTGCTTCGTTCCAAGAGACGACTCGTGTCTTGACCGAGGCTGCGGTTGAAGGTAAAGTCGATGATTTGAGAGGCTTGAAAGAAAATGTTATCGTCGGTCGTTTGATTCCGGCCGGTACCGGTACAGTCTTGAGAGCTTTGAAGAAAGTTGCAGCTCAAAACGACAAGGAAATTCAATCCTTGAAAGAAGAAGCTCAGCAACAGGCTTTGACCGAGGCTAAAAAGGCCGAATAGTTAGGCTTAAAATCGAAAAACCTCCGTTCGTAAGAACGGGGGTTTTTTGTTGACAACAAAGACCTTTGTGATATTTTGGAGGCAATTAATAATTATTGTTAAACAATTTAAATATGTTAAGTATGGGATATTATTGGATTTTGGTTATCGCTTTATTGGCGGTAGTGATAGTGTTTCTGGTGATAATATTTAGAGATAGATTTATCTCGAGGATATTTAGAGCAGAAGAAGAAAAGCTTGAACAGGAAGAAGTTTGCAGAGAACAGCTGAAAAAAGAAATTTGTAATCTTTTTTTCTTTGACGAATTAAAGGATTATGATTTTAAGCTTGAAGAGTTGCAGAAGGAGCTTGTTAAATTGGAAAAATCAGCCAAGGTTGAAGATAAAATTTGGCAAGAAACTTTGAGAGAGATTATTGATTATGCTGTTAATTTGAAAGTTAGAAGAAATTAGATTAAAAATTTTTGCATATGGAAATAACTCTGAATTTGAGTTTTGCAGAACTTTTTCTGCTATTGATACTGACATTTGTTTGTTGTTTATTCATCGTTTTTTTGTTTTTTTGTTGTTACCAGATTGTTGAAAATATTACGACAAAACGCAAACAGCGAAGGTTGCAGCAAGAAACAGAGGCGATGGAACAAGAGTATCGCGAACATCTTAAAAAGATGTCTGATTCCCAGTTGCGTATTTTGTATGGAGCGTTGAAAAATTTTTCAACACATTACACCATAAGGCAAAAACAAATGGTGGAAGAAGAAATAAAGAAGAGAAATGTTTAACCTTAAAAACTATTGTTATGAGTGGATTGTTGATTTTGGCGTACATTTTTGTCGCCTTATTTCTGATTATGGTGTTGAGTATGCTTTGCATCGTAATTAAGCGAAGCATAAATGAAAAAAAGAATTAATCAAGAACAAGAAAAGGTTCCGTTATAAAAAACGGAATCTTTTTTGTTTTAAAGAGAGTGCTTGAATTATCACTAAGGTGGTGTAATATCAAGGGACATCAAAGGCGAGGTAATAAAGTGTTTGATTTGAAAAGAGGATTGGAAAACCTAAAAAGACACATAAAAATAGCTCCGGAGAATCCCGGCGTTTATCGGATGATAAACGCTGAGGGTAAGGTGTTGTATGTGGGTAAAGCAAAAAATATTAAGAAGAGAATAGTTGCCTACTCACATATTAATAAATTGCCGAAACGCTTGCAACAAATGGTGGCTCAGATAGACCATATGGAATTTATTGTGGTTGATACGGAAGCTCGAGCCCTGTTGGTTGAGAATGAATTGATTAAAAAGTTTTCGCCGCCTTACAATATTTTGCTAAAAGATGATAAAACTTTTCCTTATTTGATGATTGACGAAAATTCGCCGTATCCCAGATTGTCGAAATATCGCGGAGAACGTAAAGATAAAAATCGTTATTTCGGACCTTTTGCCAATGTTTTGGCGGTTAATGCCGCAGTTGACATCTTACAAAAAGTTTTTTTGTTGAGATCATGTCGAGATAATGTGTTTAAAAATCGGCAAAGGCCTTGCTTGATGTATCAAATAAAACGGTGTTCGGCTCCTTGTGTTGATAAAATATCGCAACAGGATTATAAAGAGCTGGTAAAAAAAGCAATCGCGTTTTTGGAAGGAAAAAATGCCGATATTCAAAAAGAATTATCGGCACAGATGATGGCGGCTAGCGAGAGGCAAGATTTTGAAACGGCTTTGGCTATACGCGACAGAATTAGAGCCTTGAGTGCAATCCAAACCAGACAAAATGTCGAATATGCCGGACTTGTTTCAACCGATATCATAGGAATTGCCGAAGAAAGTAATTTGTTTGCGGTGGAGGTGTTTTTTGTGCGTTCGGGGCAGAATTGCGGAAATGCCGTGTATTTTCCTAACCAGACCGAGGGAGCTGAAAAAAGAGAGGTGTTGGAGGCGTTTTTAGGTGAGTTTTATGCCAATCACTTGCCGCCAAAAGAAATAATTATCGGTGAAGACATAGAAAATGTTGACTTTTGGCAGCAAGCTCTGCAAGCCAAGATTGTTTTACCCAAAAGCGGAAACAAATTTAAATTAAGACAGTTTGCCGAACAGAATGCCGTCGATGCAATCAGACGAAAAGTGGCGCTGGAGGCATCGGTTAAAAATAATTTGCAGGCTTTTTGCGAGAAATTCGGTTTGAAAAAAATTCCGCAGAGAATAGAGATATATGATAACTCACACAATCAGGGAAGCTTTGCCATAGGGGCAATGGTGGTGGCAACTCCGGATGGTTTTGATAAGAAAAATTATCGTACCTTTAATATAAAATATACCGAAAATACTCATGATGACTTTGCCATGATGAAAGAAGTCTTGCTCAGAAGATTTGAAAAAATGACACCGGAAAATAAGCCCGATGTCATACTGCTTGATGGCGGTCGAGGGCAGTTAAACGCCGTTTATGAGGCTTTGCAAGGCTTTAATCTTGACGGAATTGCAATTATTGCAATTTCAAAAGGTCCGGATAGAAATGCCGGTAAAGAGTTTTATCATATGAAAGACAAAGAAAGTTTTGAACTGGAATATCGGTCTCCGTTGGCCTTTTATCTGCAGAATCTGCGCGATGAAGCTCACCGCTTTGCTATCGGTACTCATCGTAAAAAAAGAGCAAAATCCATTACAAATTCGGTTATTGACGAGATAGAAGGAATTGGGCAAAAAAGAAAAACGCAGTTGCTTAGATATTTCGGCTCGCCGCAAGCTGTTAAAGAAGCATCGCTTAAAGAGTTGATGAAAATTGAAGGTATAAGCAAAAAAATAGCGGAAAAGATTTATAACTACTTCCATAATTGATTTTTATGTTTTACAATCCTTAACAAAGTTAACTTTTTGAGGACATAAAAATGTATAATCTGCCAAATATTTTAACGATTTCGAGAATCGTTGTAATTCCGGCAATCTTTTTGTCGGTATATATTACTTCTATGTGGTGGGCTGTTTTTGCCGCCATACTGTTTATTATCGCCTCCATAACTGATTATTTTGACGGATATTTGGCCAGAGCCAGAGGTGAAACTTCGGCGTTAGGCAGACTGCTCGATCCGATAGCAGATAAGTTGTTGGTTACTTCGGCTTTGGTGGTTTTGTTGGCAAAGCCAGGAATGCTGGTTACCGAACTTTCTTATATACCGATTATCATTATTTTGTGTCGTGAAATTTTGGTCTCGGGTTTAAGAGAATTTTTGCGTGAAGTTAATGCCGGTTTGCCGGTTACCAGATTGGCAAAGTGGAAGACCGGTTTTCAGATGACTGCCTTGTCTATGATGCTGTTGAAAGGTGTTTGGTATTGGGGCGGTATCGGCGAAATATTGCTGTGGGTCGCCGGAGCTCTAACATTTATTACCGGTTATCAGTATTTCCAAAAAAGTTTGGATTATATCAGCAAGACCGAAAATTGTGCAAAAGTGCCGCAGATGCCAAAAATTAAGTTGGTAAAACCTAAGGCTAAGCCGGCCAAGTCCAAAAAAACAGCTAAGGCTAAGTCAGTAAAAAAATAAGTTAACTGCAGGGGCTAAAGCCAATGGAGCAATCTCTTAAGCATATCTTGGTGGTTGATGATGATACCAGATTACGCAATTTGCTACAACGTTTTTTGCGTGAGAACGGCTTTATGGTGTCAACCGCCAAGGATGCCGATGAGGCCAGAATGATGATGCAGCAATATAAGTTTCATTTGCTGATTGTCGATGTGATGATGCCTAAAGAAAGCGGGTTGGATTTTTTAAGCAGGTTGCGAAAGGAAAATTCTATACCGGTAATCATGCTTACGGCAATGGGAACCGTTGAGGACAGAATAGTCGGCTTAGAAGGCGGTGCGGATGATTATGTGGCTAAGCCTTTTGAGCCTAAAGAGTTGTTGTTGCGTATTGCAAATGTCTTGAAGAGAACTCCGGCTGAGGATGAAAAACAGCAGATACTGAGTTTGGGGACTTGTGTCTTTAATATGCAGACCAGAGAGCTGGCGGCTAAAAACGGCGAGGTTATGCATATCACTCCTGTAGAACAAAATGTCTTGAGTATATTGGGGGCTAAAAAAGGGCAGGTGTTTTCCAGAGAGAAATTATCTGAGATGCTTGGCACCAACCAATCGCCGCGGTCAATAGATGTGCAAATAACCAGATTGCGTAAAAAGATTGAAAAAGATTCCAAAAATCCTCGCTATTTGCAAACTTTGCGCGGCAAAGGGTATATGTTATTGCCTGATTAATCGGAGATATAAATGCATATCAGGTTGCCACAAAAATATGAGAGTTTTCTAGATAAATGGCGGAGAAAACTGTTGCCTAGGACATTGTTTTTTAGAACAATGTTGTTGATTTTTGTACCCTTAATCGTGGTGCAAGTGGTGTCGGTGGTGGTGTTCTTTGATGGCAGCTGGAGCCGTATGGGTAGACGGTTATCGGAGAACTTGGTAGATGATATAAGCGTAATCATCAGATTGCATGAGGACGGAATTCCGCTTGAAAATTTGAAAAAATTGGCAAGAGAAGGTTGGCAAATCGATTTTAATTTTTATGATTCAAAAGAAAGCGAAACCGTAAGAGGTGTTTTGAAAGCTAATCCGATTGTGGTGGCTTATCTCAAGGAAGCTTTGGATAATGTTTTTGATAAAGGTGAATGGAGCGTTTGGATAGATAAGTCAAAAGATAAAAACAGTGAATTGATTATCTGGGTTGAAAGAAACGACGGGGTTTATTTGTTTACCTGTTCGCAGAAAAAAATATTCTCGTCATCGATTTTTATGTTTGTGGTGTGGATGGTGGCTACATCAATATTATTATTCTTGGTTTCGGTTTTATTCTTGAGAATACAAGTCAGAGCTATCGCAGATTTGGCACAAACTGCGGAGAATTTCGGTAAAGGAATTGATGACGATGATTTCAAGCCTTATGGCTCTTCAGAGGTGCGTAAAGCCGGGTGGGCGTTTATTAAAATGAAAGAGAGAATTTTGCGACAGATTGTGGAGCGGACGCAGATGTTGGCCGGTATTTCTCATGATTTGCGTACACCATTGACCAGAATGAAATTAATGTTGGCTATGACTGCAGATAATCAAGACAAAAATGATTTTCTGGCGGATATTGACGAAATGGAAAAGATGCTTAACGGCTATCTGGCCTTTGTAAAAGGAGAGGGAGATGAGGCAGCCGTTAAAGTTGATGTGGGAAAATTGGTCGCTGAAATTGTCAGACGACATCTGAAAAGATCCGTTAAGATAAAATACATAGGAACAAGCGATAATGTTGAGATAGTGGCAAAAGAGCAATCTTTGCGGCGGGCAGTAACAAATGTTATCAATAATGCCTGCAGGTATGCTAAAAAAATTGAAGTGCGTGTTGAGAAAAACGAGCATGATATAAGAATAATCGTTGATGATAACGGTCCGGGTATACCGGCGGATAAGCGCGAAGATGTGTTTAGAGCATTTTACCGTTTGGAAAATTCAAGGAATAAAGAAACCGGAGGAATTGGCTTGGGGTTGGCAATTACCAAGGATATTATTACCGCCCATGCCGGAAAAATAGTTATGGAAGACAGTCATTTGGGCGGTTTGCGGGTTGTTATAATGTTGCCGATATAGCGGAGAGTGTGAGTATGGCAGAAGATGTTAAAGACAGTGTTGATGATTTGGATTTATCGGATTTTAATTTTGATGATTTGCCGGAAACAGATGTCGATATTGATTTGAATCTGGATGAGACAAACAGTGCAGATTTGAACTTTGATGATATATTGGCAAAAGAAAATAAAACAAGTGCAGATAAAATTACGGAACATCAGGGTAGCAATTTATCATTTGATGATTTGGGTTCTGGCGGGATATTTGAAAAAGATAATGAAGAAATATCTTGGGATGCTCCAGTGGCAGAAGATGTGCCGACGGTGACGGAAAAAGAGCCGGAGGTTTCGCCGTTTGGTGTTGATGTAGATGGCGAAAGTGCAGTAGCTGAAGACTTTACGCCGGAGCCTTTCGGAGGGTGGGCCGAGGGAGGTGCAGGGGAAGAGAGTATATCTGGAGGTGCGCCGTAGCAGGCGGAAAAAGAGCCGGAGGTTTCGCCGTTTGGTGCTGATGTAGATGGCGAAAGTGCAGTTGCTGAAGACTTTACGCCGGAGCCTTTCGAAGCGGGAGCCTCGGAAGTCGCGGAAGAAAATATTTTGGCAGAAGATGTGCCGACGGTGGCGGAAAAAGAGCCGGAGGTTTCGCCGTTTGGAGCTGATGTAGATGGCGAAAGTGCAGTAGCTGAAGACTTTACACCGGAGCCTTTCGAAGCGGGAGCGTCGGAAGTCGCGGAAGAAAATATTTTGGCAGAAAATATTTCTGCGGATGAAGATAAAAATGATATTCCGGCAGAGGAGGCAGATGGCGATCTCTATGACGGAAATGAAAAAGGTGGAAATGATTATTCTTCTCTGGATGATTTAGATACAGAATCGCCAATATTAGAAACAAATAATATAGCAAATTTGCGGTGGTTTAGCGGCAATGAAAATGATGAAATGTACGAAATAGGTAAGAATTTCAAAAGTAATACCTTTGAGGCAAACGATAATTGCAAGACAATTCATGTTAATGTCGGATATGATACTTATGGTTGGGAAGTGCAGTTTGCCGACGGAGTAATTATGAATTTGCGGGATGTAAGGGAATATCAAATCAAGAACGGAAAATTGCCGTCTCCTGAGGGAAGAATTATCTATGGTCCCAACACATTAATGTTTTCCGGTGTGGAAAGGATTGTGATATTTGAGACAGTGAGGTATTTTTCGTACGGAGTTTAAGTAAAAAAATCGCCGTGTTAACGGCGATTTTTTTGAAGCTGTTAGTTATCGGATTTAGATAGAGGAAATACCTCTACGGTTCCGGATGTATTGGCTCCGGCGGTCTTCGCTTGCGAGCCTGCTTTTGAGAAAGATTGCGGTGCTTTTAGTGCCGGAGAGAGCGGATGGGCATTCTTGGGTAAACGAAGCAGCATATAGCCGGAACCGCCGCCAAAGGCCGGGCCGGACACACCAATGGAATAAAGACCTCCGATGTACCCATAGTCCAAGTCAATATAATCTATGGCAAAAACAGTTTTAACATTGCTCATGCCGATGGTGGTCATCTTGCAATTATAACCGGAATCTTCCATTATTACATGGTTAATCTGTCTGGCAAATAACAATGATTTTGCCGGAGAACATTCGGCAGTTTGGCCACCATAGGTTATATCATAGTTTAAGATAAGATTTAGGGCGTTATTTTGATTGCCAGAGATAACATCGGTAATCTTGATGCTGTCAATATACATGTTGGTCGGAACGGCTCCGACTCTTAAAGGAAGAGTAATGTTGTTCTCCAAACATATATGTGACTGGCTGTCGGCTTCGCATACCAGCATTTTTTGATAATTGTTGTTATCAAAAAGTTGCAGTAATGAATTGTATATATACTCTTTAGACATTGACAAATTAGCCGGAGCACATTGGTGTGAACGGCATACCACAACTTGTCTTTTGGAATCTTTGAGCGAGGTCGAAGCGGCAACTGTTTGTGCTTCGACTTTTTGATCGTCAAATTTAAGGCTGAAAATATCTTGAGCCGTGTGGTTGCGTAAATACTCGCAGCCGCAAAGTCCGCAAACGCTTGCTAACAATATGAGCTTCTTAAATAACATATTTATATCCCATGGTTATATTTGCTTTCATATTATGACAGATGTTATTAATTACAAACTGTTTTTTACGGTTATTCCACGGTTTTTGTTTTTAGAGCTTGATATATACTATTTTTGGGACAATTATGGAGATAATTTACAGGAGAGTTTAAAATGCATAAAGTTCTGTTTGTAGCGGTTGTTTTGTGTGCTTGTTGGCTTTGGCAGAGTGCAGAGGCAAAGTTTGTGGTGGTTGATGGTGATAGTCTTGAAAATAACGGAGAGAGAATTCGCTTGCAAGGAATTGATGCTCCGGAGTTTTTGCAAAAGTGCTATGATGCTCAAGGGTGGAAATATCGTTGCGGTTATGAGGCAACAAAACAACTAAAAAAATTGATGCAAAAGGTTACTTCTTGTGAGCGGCTAGGGAAGGATAGATATGGGCGAACTTTGATGAAATGTTACGATGCAAAAGGAGAGAGTATCGGCGAACAAATGGTAAGAGATGGTTTTGCCGTGTCTTACGGAGATGAATATCAAAAAGCCGAAGATGAAGCAAGAGCATATAAAAAAGGAATTTGGAAGGGTAAATTCATGCGCCCCGAATTATATCGAGCTTTGCAAAGAGAACGCAAAGCAGTTAATAAAAAATAAAAAATGTAGAGATTCTTGTTGACAGGCGGAAAAAGTTATGTATATTGCAAAGCAACGTTTTATGTTTTTAAATATAAAGGTGAAAGAATATGTATGCAGTAATTAAAACCGGCGGAAAACAATACCGCGTTACATCCGGTGATGTAATTAAGATTGAAAAAATTGCCGGAGAAGAAGGTAAAGAGGTCGTTTTTAACGAAGTTTTGGCTTTGGGCGATACTATCGGCACTCCTTTGGTAGCCGGTGCTTCGGTTAAGGCTTTGGTCTTGAAACAGGCTAAAGACGCCAAAGTTATTGTTTTTAAAAAGAAAAGAAGACAAAACTATCGTCGTAAAAACGGTCACAGACAGAATATTACATTGGTTAAAATTACCGATGTAGCTGGTAAGTAATAAGGAGATTTGAACAATGGCTCATAAGAAATCAGGCGGAAGCTCAGCCAACGGACGCGACTCTATCGGACGCCGTTTGGGTTTGAAAAAATCCGGTGGTCAAGCCGTTATTCCCGGAAACATTATCGTTCGCCAACGCGGTACTCAGTATCATCCGGGTGCCAATGTCGGTATGGGTAAGGATCACACTATTTTTGCTTTGTGCGAAGGTAAGGTCGTGTTCTCTAAAAAAGCCGGCGACAGAACCGTAGTTTCGGTTGTTACGGAATAGCGAAAGCCTTATTGGTTTTATATCTGAAAGGGGATGTGTTTTTAGCGTCCCCTTTAATTTTCAAGATAAATATTACGGTGAAACATGAAATTTCTTGATCAGGCAAAAATATTTGTTAAATCAGGCGACGGCGGTGCCGGATGCGTTTCGTTTCGTCGTGAAAAATATATCGAATTCGGCGGTCCGAACGGCGGTGACGGCGGTAAAGGCGGAAATGTCTATATTGAGGCCGTGCCGAATCTTAATACATTAATTGATTTTCGTTATCATCAGCATTTTAAGGCTCCGAAAGGTCGCAATGGCATGGGCGCCGATAAAACCGGTCCTAAGGGCGAAGATATTGTTATTAAGGTGCCGGTCGGAACCGAAGTCTTAGCCGATGACCAAGAAACATTAATCGTTGATATGGTGGAGCCGGGGCAGAAGTTTTTACTGGCCAAAGGTGGCGACGGCGGACGCGGTAATGCCCAATTTAAGTCATCGACCAATCAAGCACCGCGGTATGCCGAACCGGGTTGGCCGGGACAGGAATTGTGGGTGTGGTTAAGATTGAAGGTTATTGCCGATGTGGGGCTGCTTGGAATGCCTAATGCCGGAAAATCAACATTCCTCTCGGTGGTTACAAAAGCGAGACCAAAAATTGCCGATTATCCGTTTACGACAATTCACCCCAATCTGGGTGTGGCTTGGGTCGACGGATATGAGATGGTAATTGCTGATATTCCAGGGTTAATTGAAGGTGCTCACGAGGGCGTGGGACTCGGAGACAGGTTCTTAAAACATATTGAGAGATGTTATGCTTTGCTTCACTTGGTTGATGCTACCAATGAAGATGTAGTTAAGGTGTATAAAGATATCAGAAAAGAGCTGGAGCTTTATGATGATAATCTGGCGGCAAAACCTGAAGTGGTTGCTCTCAATAAATGCGACGCCTTGAGCGATGAGGAAGTGCAAGAGAAAATTGCAGCTTTGGAAAAAGTGGTCGGGAAAAAAGTTTTTGCAATTTCGGCAGTGGCAAAAAAAGGAATTTTTGATTGCTTGTTGGCGGTAAATAAGTTCATAATGCGTGATAGGGCAAGAAAAGAAGATGTTGAAGAAAAGCCTGTGGAAGTTAAAGAAGAAAATAAGCCTTGGTCACCAATTTAGTTTAACGGAGTTTTGATAGTCGTGGTAATGAGAAAGTTAAAAAAACAAGAAAATATTGATGAAGCCGAGCAGATTTTAGAAATTGTTAAAAAGTCGCTCGATGATGGCAAGGCCGAGGATATTACGGTAATTGATTTAGAGGGAAAATCATCGATTGCTTCCTATATGGTAGTGGCTAGTGGTAATTCGAATCGTCATGTAGCATCTCTGGCCGAAAATTTGCAATTAAAATTAAAAGAAAACGGATTTCAGTCGGTGGCCGAAGGTGAGGAAAAAGCCGATTGGGTGTTGATTGATGCCTATGATGTAATTGTCCATATTTTCCGTCCCGAAGTGAGAGAGTTTTATTCTTTGGAAAAAATGTGGTCGGCAGCCAAAAGAAATTAGTAAGGATATGAAAAACAAAACACCGTCTGATTTTCATCAGATGGTGTTTTGTTTTTGGTTATTTGATTTCCCTAAATAATGTTTCTTTAGGGAACAGTGAGATGACATTTGTTTGGTAGTCACCCCTGCTGTCTTGATGCTCATAGAACATTGAGGCAGCCATAACATCGCCCTTTTTGTCTATGTAGCATAAAGCAAAGTGGTTTTTATCTAGATAGACTCTAAAATAGTCTATCGGTAAAAATCTTTGTCTTTCACAGGTTAATGAGATTGTTTTCTCATTTACCCCGACATAAATTATGCCCTCGGCAATTCTTGCTGTGAAGCAAGATTGCTTGAGCTTGCCGTCGCAGGTAAAGAGGTGCATCATCTCAATATCTTTTGCCAACAAGGGCTTGATACCTTCCTTGGTGAGGATTGGGTTTATTACCTCTAGAAATTGCCCCACCGAAAGTATTGGCTTTTCGGTTTTGATTTCAAATCCTTCGGCTAAAGACCTCTGGCAAAAAATATTCTTCTTTTCTTCCTGTGCAGCTCTTTCACCGCGAAAGATATCTGCGATTTTTTTTATCGTTTTCATAATATAATAAATTAATTTGTTTCTATGGACGAAGATAGACGAAAAACATTTAAGAGTCAAATAAAAACTATTCGCGGTGGTAGGGGTGGCCATCAATAATGGTCTGAATGCGATAAATCTGCTCGGTTAATACCGCACGCATTAACATATGCGGCAGAGTTAATTTGCCGAAAGATAAGATTAAATCGGCTTTGTCGCGGGTCGATTGTAAGTGACCGTCAGCTCCGCCGATTAAAAAACAAATATCCGAAGTACCATTAAGCTGCCAGTCGGCAATTTTGGCGGCAAGTTCGGTGGATTTAATATTGACGCCGCGTTCGTCTAAGACAACTACTTTGGCATTATGCGGAATGTTTTGTTGCAAGAATTCGGCTTCGTCGGCTTGGGTGGAATTGTCTTTTTCTTTGATGTTTATTTGCCAATGACTGCGTTTAATGTATTCCGCAATAAGCTGGGCTTCGGGAGAGTTCTTTTTGCATTTGCCGATGGCTAAAATATCTATTCTCATTTGTATACAACCATATCAAAAACATTTTGCAGGAAGAAAAGCGAAATGTAGCAAATCAGAGCAGCCAGAATAGGGGTAAACACCCAGCCGATAGCTGTCTTGCCGATTAGGTGCCAGTTTAGGGGGCGGCCTTTCATCAGGCCGATACCGATAACCGCGCCGATAATGGCTTGGGAACTTGATACCGGAACCAGCGGAAAACTAGGTAAGCCATGGCTGATTAAAAAGTTTTGTAGGTTTTGTGAGGCAAATAAGAACAAAACAACGGACTGAGATATAACGGCGACCCATGCCATCACCGGAGACATCTGGACTATACCGTTGCCGACCGTAGTCATTAATTTTTTGGAATAGGTCATAACTCCGACACTAATTGATATTCCGCCGATGAGAAATAGAACTTGGGTGGCACTTAGGGTAAACATTGATCCAAAGTCAACCGAGTGGAGCGGGCTTGAAGCTACAAAAACTCCCATGACATTGGCAATGTTGTTAGCGCCTAAGGCATAGGCGCCGAAAGCTCCGGCCAGTATCAGCCCGATACGGGTGTAGCAATCAAGTCGTATCAGAGATGTATGGCTTTTGTTGATTAGAAAACGAATAAAATAATAAATCAAAATGGCAATTATCGCCGAAAGAATCGGGCAAAATACCCAAGTGCCGACAATTTTGCTTAATACGCTGATGTCAGTCGGCTTTCCGGCAAACATATTCCAGCCGATGATGCCGCCGACGATGGCTTGTGAAGTCGATACCGGAAGGGATATTTTTACTGTCCAGTAGATCGTAAGCGCAGCGGCTAAGGCAGCCATAAATGCTCCGGCTAAGGTGTTAATCGAGCCAAGTGTGCCTAAAGTTTGAGAAGCTCCAGATCCGGCATAAACAGCACCTATTATAATAAATACGGAAGATATAATTGCGGCGGTGCGGAATTTTACCATTTTGGTCCCTACCGCCGTGCCGAAAATATTGGCAGCATCACTGGCGCCTAATGACCAGCCTAAAAATAAACCCGAGCTTAAATAAAACAGAAAAGAAATGTCCATTAAAGGCTCCGCTTAATCGTAAATATAAGTAGTTCGTCAATAAAGTCTTCGGCAATGTCGGCAATGTCGGCAATTTCGTTAATCAGAGCTTTTAATTGCAGCTTAGAAGCCAAATCTAATTCCGAATCAAAAACTTGCTCAAGAAGCTGTCTTGAACAAACATCGGATTCATGCTCGATGAAATATACTTTTTGTGAATAGTCTCTGACCGAGCTCATGTCGCGGAAAAATGAGCGAGAGGCTTTAGCCATGTTCTCGGCACAGTCGGAACTTAGTTTGCTTAATTCTTTAATTCCGGAGTGGTATTCTTCGGGGATTGTCGGCTTTTCGGCATAAAAGGAATATGTAGCTTCGGCAAATTTGTTGATTACACGGTCGAAGCTTTCGCTTAATTGTAAAACATCGGCACGCAAATCGGGAATTAAGTTGTTGGTGTAGAGTTGGTTTTCGATATTGCGTCTGAGAGCGTCTGCCGAATGCTCAATCTTTTTTATTTGTGATGATGTTTTCTTAAAATTCTCACTACGGCCCTCTTTTAGATATATTTTGATGGCGCTGCTGAAAGTTAAAGAGGCGTCAATTAATTTATCGTGAAAGTCATCGATATCGCGTTCTAAGGATTTGGTTTTGGAAAATAGTGAGATATGAAGCTGAAACATTATATTTTATCCCCTTTATTTTTTTATCTTCGTTGCCATATATTATATGACTAATATTTTTTATATTATCAATAAATTTTATTTTTGGCTTGTAAATAAAATTATCATTGATTAGAATACGGGTGTTTTGATGTTATAAATATATTTATAAGGATTGTACAATGAATAAAATTAATGCTGTTTATGTATCTTTGGCCGCTTTGGTCGTAGCTTTGGTAGCATTGGTTATGTGCGTTGTTTGCTGCACCAGCAAAGGCGGCGCCAATGTTGAAGAAGCTTTGATGGCTAAGCCGGAAATGATTATTAATGCTATGCAAGCTTATGAAAATAATCAAAGAGAAGCTGCTTTGAAACAAGTGGAAGAAAACCTCAAAGCAAGTGCCGATGAATTGAATAACCGTGAAGGTGATGGCATTATTGCCAATCCGGACGGCGAATTGGTATTGGTTGAATTCTTTGATTTCTCTTGCGGCTTCTGCCACAGAGTTTATCCGGCTTTGAAAGAAATCGCAGCTAATAACCCCGATGTTAAAATCGTTGCTAAACCGATGACTTTCTTGTCTCCGGTTTCTAAATATGCTGCTGAGGCTGCTTTGGCCGCCGGTGAACAAGGTAAGTTTGCTGAGTTCTATTCTGCAGTATTTGAGACCGAAGGTGGTTTGACCGAAGAAAAAATCGACGGAATCGCCGAGGCTATGGGCTTGGATATGGATAAATATAAAGCTGATATGAAGTCTGATAAAGTTCAAAATACTTTGAACGCTACTTCGGAATTGGCTGGAAAAATCCAAATTACCGGCGTACCGACTTTGGTATTTAACAACAAAATTTTGCAAACTTTGGATGCTTCGGTTATCCAAGATGCAATCAATGAAGCAAAATAGTTTGTTGCTTATAGCTGATAAAATACCGTCTCAAATTGAGGCGGTATTTTTTTGTTTTGGCAAAAAATAAAGTAGCTCTTGTGTTTTGTAAATAAAAAAACTATATATAAAGAGTTGTCTATTGTTTTTAAGGATTATGCTATGAATATGGGAAAAAATTTCTTTATTTGGCTTGGCGTTTTTGTGGCTTTGTCATTGTTGGCTAATATATGGAGCGGCGCACCTGCTTCAGGCGGTGGTGAACAGTTGGCCTTTTCTGAGTTTATGAATAAAGCCGAAAATAAACAATTAAATGAGGTCGTTATCAGCGGTGCGAATATTTCGGGAACCGAAACAAGCGGAAAGAAGTTTTATACCTATGCTCCTTATGACCCGAGTATGGTCGAAACTCTACGCAAAAATAATGTTAAAGTAACGGCGCAACCCGAAGATAATACAAGCAGTAATTTGTGGGGAATATTTATCTCATGGTTTCCGATGCTTTTGTTAATCGGTGTGTGGATATTCTTTATGAGACAGGCCAACTCCGGTAATAATAAAGCAATGAGCTTTGGAAAATCGCGCGCCAGATTAATCGAAAATACCAAAAAGGTTACTTTTGCAGATGTGGCCGGTGCAGATGAGGCTAAGCAAGAGTTGGAAGAAGTTATTGACTTTTTGAAAGATCCGGCAAAATTTCAGCGTTTGGGCGGTAAAATCCCCAGAGGAGTTTTGATGGTAGGACCTCCGGGAACAGGTAAAACTTTGTTGGCAAAAGCTGTGGCCGGCGAGGCTGATGTGCCGTTTTTCTCAATATCGGGTTCTGACTTTGTGGAGATGTTTGTCGGTGTCGGTGCTTCGCGTGTGCGTGATATGTTTGTGCAAGCCAAAAAAAATGCGCCATGCTTATTGTTTATAGATGAGATTGATGCCGTAGGGCGTCATCGCGGTGCAGGTCTTGGCGGCGGTAATGACGAACGTGAACAAACCTTAAACCAATTGTTGGTTGAGATGGATGGTTTTGAAGACAAAGAAAATGTCATTGTTATTGCTGCGACTAACCGTCCTGATGTTTTGGATCCGGCGTTGTTACGACCTGGGCGTTTTGACCGTCAGGTGACGGTTACCAACCCCGATAAAAAAGGGCGTGAAGAAATCTTAAAAGTTCATGTTAAAAAAGTACCGTTGGCAAAAGATGTTAAACTTTCGGTTATTGCCAGAGGAACTCCGGGATTTTCGGGAGCCGATTTGGCTAATTTGGTAAATGAAGCGGCATTGTTGGCGGCTCGTAAAAATAAGACCAAGGTTACATCAAAAGATTTTGATGAAGCCAAAGATAAAGTCTTAATGGGAGCAGAGCGCAAGTCAATGGCAATGGATGAAAATGAGAAAAAGCTAACCGCTTATCATGAAGCCGGTCATGCTATTTGTTCGTTGTTTGTTGAAGAAACAGACCCGATACACAAGGCAACCATTATTCCCAGAGGAAGGGCTTTGGGTATGGTGCAGCAATTGCCGGAAAAAGATCAGTATTCTTATTCTAAAACCAAAATGTTGTCGCGTTTGATTATCATGATGGGCGGCAGAGTGGCCGAGGAAATGAAGTTTGGTAAGGCAAAGGTTACTTCCGGTGCATCTTCGGATATTGCCGGAGCTACTAACTTAGCTCGCTCAATGGTTACGGAATGGGGTATGAGTGATAAGTTAGGACCGGTTCTGTACGCCGAAAACACCGGAGAGGTGTTCTTAGGAAAATCGGTAACTCAAAGTCGCAACATGAGCGAAGAAACCGCTAAATTGGTTGATGCAGAAATTAAAGCACTAATCACCAATGCTTATGAAGGGGCTACAAAGTTATTGCAAGAACATCATGATGATTGGGAAAAATTGGCACAGGCTTTGATTGAATATGAAACTTTAAGTGGTGAAGAAATCAAAGATTTGCTTGCCGGCAAACCAATCACCAAAGACGGTGATGCTCCGGTATCAGAAGAGAAAAGGGTTAAGGCATCAATTCCAGAACTATAAATGATGTCCTGTTATAAAGAGGAGCTTTCGCTCCTCTTTTGTTGTATTTAAAAACAAATTTGACTCTGATTGGACAAAAAAATAAACACGACTCAAACAGACTCTGAGTCTTGGTTTGCTAAAATTAAAAAATCGAATTTTTTTTAATTTTTTTCATTTTTTTACTTGCAATTTAGTTTGAGATATGGTACAAAGCCGCTGTGTCAAAGGGGAAAGGGCATATTGTGCCTTTAACTTTTGGGATATAAAACATAACGCAACCTTAGATTTTCCAAGCATTTGCTTGGTGTGGCGGTTTGAAAAAATCGGCAAGAAATGTGAAATCATAAGGCTCTGTATAAGGTTTAACTTTTAGATGGCAAACTTCTAAATTGGTTGAGGTTCGCCATCTAGTTATAAGGAAAAGTATTTAAAATGGATGCTCAAAATATAAGAATTCGCCTGAAAGCTTTTGATCATCGTTTGCTCGACCTCTCTACCAAAGAAATCGTGCATACCGCCAAAAGAACAGGTGCTAATGTCAGAGGTCCGATCCCTCTGCCGACCAGAATCGAAAAGTTTACGGTTAACAGCTCTCCGCACGTTGATAAAAAATCACGCGAACAGTTTGAAATCCGTACTCATAAGAGACTTCTGGATATCGTAGATCCGACACCGCAAACGGTTGATGCTTTGATGAAGCTTGATTTGGCTGCCGGTGTTAATGTTGAAATTAAGTTATAATTTAATGTTGGCTTATCAATTCGGTAGGTCAACCTATTAAGAAAAGGAAAAACTAATAATGCGTACAGGTCTGATTGCAAAAAAACTTGGAATGTCCCGCATTTTCGAACTCGACGGTACTCATGTGCCGGTTACGGTTTTGCAAGTTGACGGCTTGGAAGTTGTTGCAGTTAAAACTCAGGATAAAGACGGCTATACCGCTGTTCAATTGGGTTGCGGCAATGTAAAAGCAAAGAACTTGTCTAAACCTTTGAAGGGATATTTTGCAAAGGCTAATGTTGAGCCGAAAAGCAAATTGGCAGAATTTAGAGTTTCTGACGATTGCTTGCTTTCGGTCGGCGATAAATTATCTGTAGAACATTTTGTTCCCGGTTGCTATGTTGATGTTTGCGGAACATCTATCGGTAAGGGGTTTGCCGGTGTTATGAAACGTCACAACTTTGCCGGTTTGGAAGCTTCTCACGGTGTATCAATTTCTCACCGTGCTCATGGTTCTACAGGACAAAGACAAGATCCCGGTAAAGTATTCAAAGGCAAAAAAATGGCCGGACATATGGGCGATGAACGCGTTACCGTTCAAAACCTCAAAGTCGTTGCCGTTAACGCTGATAAGGGATTGATTATGGTTAAAGGTGGTGTTCCGGGAAGTGAAAATTCTTGGGTCTACATTACTGATGCCGTTAAAAAATCTTCTTCAGTTAAATTGCCGATGCCTGCCGGTTTGATTAAAGTTGATGAACCTGTTGCAGTTAAAGCCGAGACTGAAACTCCGGCTGATAATGCATAAAGATTATAAGGATGAAGATAATGAAACAGGACATCTTAAATTTAGAAAATAAGGTAGTTGGTTCCATCGAGCTTGATGAATCAATTTTCGGTTTGGAAGTTTGTGCCGATATCTTGCACCGCGTTGTGGTTTGGCAGTTGGCCAGATTGCAAGCCGGTACTCACAAAACCAAAGGCCGTTCGGAAGTGGCTTTGACTCCGGCAAAACCGTTTAAGCAAAAAGGCGGCGGTCGTGCTCGTCAAGGTTCTCGCAAGGGTGCTCAATTCCGTAAGGGCGGCGTTGTATTCGGTCCGGTTGTTCGTGATCATTCGCACGATTTGACCAAAAAGTTCAGACAGCTCGGTCTTAAAACCGCTTTGTCTGCTAAGGCTAAAGACGGTAATTTGGTTATTATCGACGAGGCTAAATTGGCCGAACCTAAGACTAAAGATTTGAAAAACAAATTGGCAGCTTGCGGTTTGACAAATAGCTTGTTTATCGATGGTAAAGAAGTTGATACAAACTTTGCTTTGGCTTCGCGTAACCTCATCGGTGTTGATGTTTTGCCGACTATCGGTGCTAATGTATACGACATCTTGAGAAAAGAAAAATTGGTCTTGACTAAAGATGCAGTTGTTTGCTTGGGAGAAAGATTGAAATGAGTAAGTCTAAAAAAACAAACAATGTAACTGCTAAAATGTATGACACTTTAGTGCGTCCGGTTATTACCGAGAAGTCTATGCTTTCTTCGGAAAACGGAAAAGTTACATTCATCGTTCCTTTGTCTGCAAATAAAGACGAAGTTAAGGCTGCTGTTGAAGCAATCTTTAATGTCAAAGTAAACAAAGTGAATACTATTCGTACAAACGGTAAGGAGAAATTCTTCCGCGGTCATGTCGGAACTCGTTCTGACTATAAAAAAGCGGTGGTTACTCTTGCCGAAGGTCAAAATATTGATGTTACTACAGGAATATAAGAAATGGCATTGAAAAATTATAAGCCCACATCTCCTGGACTTCGTCAGCTCGTTATCGTTGACAGAGGCGAGTTGTATAAAGGTAAACCCGAAAAATCTTTGACTGTCGGCTTAACCAAAACCGGCGGCCGTGATAATTTCGGTCATGTTACCAGTCGTAGAATTGGTGGCGGTCATAAACGCAAATTACGCGTGATTGACTTCAAACGCAGAAAATTTGATTCAGAGGCTGTTGTTGAGAGAATCGAATATGATCCGAATCGTTCGGCATTTATCGCTTTAATCAGCTACAATGACGGCGAAAAAGCTTATATCTTGGCTCCGCAAAGATTGAAAGCCGGTGATAAGGTTATTTCTTCGGAAAAAGCCGATATCAAACCGGGCAACGCTATGCCTTTGAAGAACATGCCGGTCGGTACTATCGTTCACAATGTCGAGCTTAAGGCCGGAAAGGGCGGACAGCTTGTTCGTTCTGCCGGATGCTATGCTCAGTTGGTCGGTAAAGATGCCGGTTATGCTCAATTGAAGTTGAGTTCCGGTGAGTTGAGAGCCGTTCGTGAAGAGTGCTTGGCTACTGTCGGCGCTGTTTCGAACCCCGATAACCAAAATAAATCACTCGGTAAGGCCGGTCGTAACCGTTGGTTGGGTAACCGTCCGGTTTCTCGTGGTGTTGCTATGAACCCGGTTGATCACCCGCATGGTGGTGGTGAAGGTCGTACTTCCGGCGGTCGCCATCCGGTTACTCCTTGGGGTAAACCTACTAAGGGTGCTAAGACTCGTACTAACAAAAAGACGGATAAGTTCATTTTGAGAACCCGTCATGAAAACAAAAAGAAATAAGGAGAAACGCTAATGACACGTTCCGTATGGAAAGGGCCGTTTGTTGATGGCTATCTTCTGAAAAAAGCTGAGGCTGTTAAAGCTTCTAAACGTAACGAAGTGATTAAAATTTGGTCTCGCCGTTCAACAATGTTGCCGCAATTTGTCGGTTTGACATTCGGTGTACATAATGGTCACAAGTTCATCCCGGTATTGGTTACCGAGGATATGATTGGTCACAAATTTGGTGAGTTTGCTCCGACCCGTACTTTCTATGGTCACGCTGCAGACAAAAAAGCTAAGAGAGGTTAATAATGAGTAAAGCTAAAAGTGCAAGAAGAGTAGAGGCTAACGAGGCTATGGCCGTTTGCCATTCTATTCGTACCTCTCCGCGTAAGTTGAATTTGGTGGCTCAATCTATTCGTGGCTTGAGTGCATCTAAGGCTGTTGCCGAACTCAGCTTTTCGAAGAAAAGAATCGCTAAAACAGCTTTGGCAGTATTGCAATCTGCAATTGCCAATGCCGAGAATAATCACCAACTCAATATCGACAAACTCTTTGTTAAAGAAGCTTATGTCGGTAAGGGTTTAGTTATGAAACGTATGCACGCTCGCGGTCGCGGTAGAGGAGCAAGAGTTTTGAAACCCTTCTCTAACATGACTGTCGTTGTTGCAGAGCGTGGGGAGTAATCTAATGGGACAAAAAGTAAATCCTACCAGTCTTCGTCTTGGAGTTAACCGTACTTGGGACTCTCGTTGGTATGCTGATGACAAATATGCAGATTACCTTCACGAAGATGTTAAAATTAAAGAATTCTTGAAAGAAAAATTGGCTCAGGCCGGTATCAGCAAGATTGTTATTGAACGTCCTGCCAAAAAAGCCAGAGTTACAATTCATTCTGCAAGACCCGGTGTTATAATTGGTAAAAAAGGTCAGGATATTGAAGGCTTGAGAAAAGAAATTCAAAAAATGACCGATTCAGAAGTTCAATTAAACATCGTTGAAGTTAGAAAACCTGAGTTGGACGCACAATTGGTTGCGGATTCAGTTGCTCAACAGTTGGAACGCCGTGTGGCTTTCCGTCGTGCAATGAAGCGCGTTATGCAGTCAGCTTTGCGTTTGGGTGCAGAAGGTATTAAGGTTGCTTGCTCGGGCCGTTTGGGCGGCGCCGAAATTGCCAGAACCGAACATTACCGTGAAGGTAGAGTTCCTTTGCACACTTTGCGTGCTGACATCGATTATGCTACCTCAACCGCTCATACAACTTATGGTGCCTGCGGCGTTAAAGTTTGGATCTATAAGGGCGAAATCATGGCTCACGATCCGATGGCTCAGGACAAAAAGTTGGCTGAACAGAAATAATAGGTGAATAGAAATGTTAAGTCCGAAAAGATTAAAATTCCGCAAGCAGCACAAAGGCCGTATTCACGGCATGGCTAAAGGCGGTGCAGAATTGAGTTTTGGTTCATACGGCTTAAAGGCTTTGACACCTGATCGCATTACCGCTCGTCAGATTGAGGCTGCTCGTCGTGCGATTACTCGTGAAATGAAAAGACTTGGTCAGTTGTGGATCAGAATTTTCCCCGATGTTCCGGTGTCGGATAAACCGGCTGAGGTTCGTATGGGTAAAGGTAAAGGTTCTGTTGAGTTCTGGGTTGCCAGAGTTAAACCGGGTCGTATTTTGTTTGAGTGCGGAGGCATTGATGAAGCTACTGCTCGTCAGGCTTTGGCCCTCGGTGCTGCAAAATTGCCCATCAAAACCAAGTTTGTGAAAAAACTTAATTCAGAACTGGGAGCAGAATAATGGTAAAAACTAAAGATCTTCGTGCTATGAGCCTGGATGAATTGGAAGCTAAATTGATTGAATGCAAAAAAGAACAATTTAACTTGAGAGTTCAACAGTCTACCGGACAATTGCAAAACACAGCTCAGCTGGCAAAAGTTCGTAAAGAAGTAGCCAAAATCAACACGCTCATCACTGAGCGCAAGAAGAATTAATTAAAGGAGAAATATTATGCCTAAAAGAATTCTTCAAGGTGTTGTTGTTAGTGATAAGCAGGACAAAACTGTCGTGGTCAGTGTAGAGCGTCAGATTATGCACCCTGTTTACAAGAAGTTCATCAAGAAAAGCAAAAAATATGCCGCTCATGATGAAAACAATCAGTTCAAAGTCGGTGATAATGTTCGCATTGAAGAATGCGCTCCGAAGTCAAAGACAAAGACTTGGACTGTAATCGTTGATAACGCCTAAGAGAAAAGGAATTAGAAAATGATACAGATGCAAACCAACCTCGATGTCGCCGACAACTCTGGTGCTCGTCAGGTGCAGTGCATTAAAGTTCTTGGCG